>CAMUML010000039.1 GCA_947089855.1 uncultured Eubacterium sp. | reverse complement strand
AGCCTCATAACTTAGAATATTTGTCAAGAGCAAATTGGCTGTGAATAGTAACAACCAGTTGCATTTTGATATACAGTATATCCAATCATCCTCCAAAATGCAAGGCAAGCTGCATAAATCGCATGATTCTGCACATCCTATGTCCATGAGACGATTACACAACTTTTTTATCTGCGGCCTTACTGGCTGGTGCATGGAAATACTGTTTACTTCAACCGGCAGCTTTTGGAAGCATGACCGGCGCCTAATGGGGCAGACTTCGCTTTGGATGTTTCCAATCTATGGCATGGCGGCAGTGATCGCCCCGGTTTCGCGCTGTTTGACGCACTGCCCTACGCTGCTGCGCGGGGCTATTTACAGTGTGGGTATTTTTACCGGCGAATATGTCAGCGGCAGTTTTTTAAAAAAGCATAAAATGTGCCCTTGGGACTACAGCCGTGCAAAATCAAATATCAATGGCATTATCCGTCTAGACTACGCACCGCTTTGGATGTGTGCCGGCCTTACTTTTGAAAAAATTCTGAGTTACTATTCACGGCCTGGGGGCCGCTCATAGTAACCATTCGGGGCGATATTGGAAGTTTGCTTCGCAAAATCGCCCCTCACTCCTGAATCATGTCCTCATGGAATGCGCAGTTTATGCGCATTCCTGGCCCGTGAATAGTAACAATTCTGACAATTTCAAACGGAAATTAATTTTTTCAGACTTGAATTTTGGCATTTCTTAGTATATGATTGTAGAAATGTCAAAATTCAAGGAGGTCAACTTATGAAGCACTTACTTAATCCGTTGGATTTTACCGTAACAGAGCTGGAAAACCTGTTGAAACTGGCAAATGACATCGAAGCACACCCAGCAAAGTATGCGCATGCATGCGAGGGGAAAAAACTGGCGACCTGTTTTTATGAACCAAGCACACGTACCCGTTTAAGCTTTGAATCGGCCATGTTAAACTTAGGCGGCAGCGTAATCGGATTTGCCAGCGCAGACAGCAGCTCTGCTTCCAAAGGCGAAAGCGTTTCCGATACGATCCGTGTTATTTCCTGTTACGCTGATATTTGTGCGATACGCCATCCAAAAGAAGGCGCTGCGCTCGTTGCCAGCAGCCATTCTTCCATACCGGTTATCAATGCTGGCGACGGCGGCCACCAACATCCAACACAGACCCTTACTGATCTACTGACTATCTATTCTCTGAAAGGCCATTTTGACCATTTAAAAGTCGGCCTCTGCGGCGACCTAAAATTCGGCCGTACCGTACATTCCCTGATTGACGCTTTAATACGCTATCCTGGTGTGGAATTTATCCTAATTTCACCGGAAGAACTGCGTGTGCCTGGCTATATCAGGGAAGATGTCCTAGATGCGCACCAAGTTCCATACAAGGAAGTGGAACGCCTAGAAGACGCCTTGCCGCAGCTTGACCTGCTGTATATGACACGGGTACAAAGGGAACGGTTCTTCAATGAAGAAGACTATATCCGTATGAAAGATTTCTATATCTTGGACAAGGCAAAAATGGAACTGGCCCCACAGGATATGCTCGTGCTGCATCCGCTGCCCCGGGTAAATGAAATCGCTGTGGAAGTAGACGACGACCCAAGGGCCGTATACTTTAAACAGGCACAGTATGGGGTCTATGTACGTATGGCGCTTATCTTGACACTGTTAAATATCCAGGTTGCTTAAGGAGGGCAAATGTATGCTAAATATCAGCGGAATCCACGAAGGTTTTGTATTGGACCATATCCAGGCAGGCATGAGCCTTCAAATTTATGACGACTTAAAATTAGACACGCTGGACTGCTGTGTTGCGATTATCAAAAATGCGAAAAGCAATAAAATGGGCAAAAAAGACATTATCAAAGTGGAATGCCCGATCGATGCCCTGGATTTGGACATCCTTGGATTTATTGACTGCCGGATAACGGTCAACATTATTAAAAATGACAGCATAGTAGAAAAACGCCAGCTGTCCTTGCCAAAAGAGATAAAAAATGTAATCCGTTGTAAAAACCCGCGTTGCATCACATCCATCGAACAGGGGCTGGAACAGATCTTTATGCTGACCGACACAGAAAAACAAATATACCGCTGCAAATACTGTGAAGCAAAATATAAAGGAAAGCGGCGCAGGCGGTCATAAATGAATGCTATGGCCTACACGCCAAAAAGCCCCGCTAGAATACCTATATGCGGCGGGGCTTCCTTGCTGCCGGTGGCCGAACCGGTTTTTATTTATGCCAATTATAAAATAGCGTTGGTTTCCGTTGCTTTTGCTTCTGGTTTTTCTGCCTCTGCTTTCGCTTCTGTTTTCATTTCTGTTTTTGTTTCTTTCCCTGTTTTTGTTTCTTTTGCCGCTTTTGTTTCCTTTGTTTTAGAAACAGGTGGCTGCGCGGGGATCCGGGCATAGGTCTTTGCCATATTTTTCATCAGTATCCCAGCCTGCGTCATTGGCTGTTCCGGCAGCAGGCGCCACCTCCAATTTTTTCCAAGTGTAGAAGGCTCGTTGATCCTTGCCCGGTTATCCAAACCCAAGTAGTCCTGCATTGGGATAATACATAAGTCTGCCGTACTGGCCTGTGCAAGGCGGATAATTTCAACTACCATATCATTTTTTTCCGGTATTTTGCGCCCAAGATAGCGTTCAATCAGCCCGTAAGCCGCCTGTGGGATCGTATTCAGCCAACCACGCAGCGTTTCATTGTCATGCGTACCGGTATAGACCACGCAGTTTTTATCATAATTAAACGGCAGGTAGTCGCTTGGCCCGCTGGAATCACGCACATCAAAAGCAAATTCCAGCACTTTCATATTTGGGAAGCCGCTGGCACGTACCAGCTCCCGCACAGAATCGGTAATATAGCCCAAATCTTCCACAATAATATTCAGATCGCCCAGCGCATCTTTCAATGCTTTAAACAGCCCAATGCCAGGCCCTTTTTCCCATTCGCCGAATTCTGCTGTTTCATCTCCTGCAGGGATTGCATAATACTCATCAAAACCACGGAAATGGTCAATACGCACGACATCATACATTTTATAGCAGGCCGAGACACGGCGTATCCACCATTCATATTTTGTCTGCTTATGGTAATCCCAATCATAAAGCGGGTTGCCCCAAAGCTGCCCTGTTGCAGAAAACCCATCTGGCGGGCATCCGGCAACCGCCGTCGGTTTGCGGTCTTGGCCAAACTGGAACAGCTCCGGTTCCGCCCAAGCATCCGCACTGTCCAAAGCTACATAAATCGGAATGTCCCCAATAATACGTATCCCCTGCTCATTCGCGTATGCTTTTAATGCTTCCCATTCGCTGTAAAATTCGTACTGCAAAAATTCATAAAACCGGATAGGTTCTTTTAATTTTTCCTGGTATTCCTCTAATGCTTCCGGATTACGGAGACGTATCTCGTCCGGCCATTCCACCCAGCTTTTCCCCTTAAAATGGTCTTTTAACGCCATAAAAAATGCATAATTGGAAAGCCAAACAGATTCTTGTACTTTAAATGCACGAAAACCAGGTTCCGCTTTTTCATCAAAACGCTTAAATGCCTGTTTCAATACTTTATAACGTGACCGGTACAGCTTCCCATAGTCAATATCCGCCGGATCGCTGCCAAAATCGCAGGCATCGCAATCCCTCTTTTTTAACAGCCCTTTCTTGATCAGCGCCTCCAGGCTGATAAAGTATGGATTGCCCGCAAAAGTCGAAAACGACTGGTACGGGGAATCCCCATAGCTCGTCTGGCCCAGTGGCAGGATCTGCCAATAGCTTTGTCCGTTTTTTTTGAGAAAGTCTACAAATTTATACGCTTCTTTGGAAAAGCAGCCAATGCCATATTTAGATGGCAGGCTGCTGATTGGAAGCAATACTCCACTTGCACGCATCGAAAATTCCTCCTCGGTATTTATTTTCCATAATTTTATTCAACACTTAATAGTAGCATAACAGATAATTGGGATAATGTAAATAAAAAACGTTGGGCGGCTTGCGATTGGTTGGCCGTCCGGGCGTAACAGTTCAGATAACCCTTGAACTGTTACGCATCCGGCCATTGAAAATCGCTTTGCGATGGTCCGGATGCCCGCAACCGCTACATTTTCATACGGTCTGCGCAGTAAATGCGCAGGCCTGTCTGAACTGTTACGTCCGGGCAGCCACAAAAAGCCACACTATAAGGCAAATACGCCCACCTTTAAACGGCGCAAAAAAGGCGTGTTTTGAAAAAGACACACCTTTTTATGCTTCTAGCCCTTATTTATTTGTCAAGCTTCCAGATTTCATCATTGTATTGCGCAATCGTCCGGTCTGCTGAGAAAAAGCCTGCTTTGCTGATATTGACCAGCATCATCTTTGCCCATGCCTGCCTGTCTTCGTATGCTGCCAACATTTTGTCTTTTGTTTCAACATAATCCTGGAAATCCGGGAATGTCATAAACCAGTCCTTGTTTAACAGCTCATTGTACAGCCGTTCCAGGTTTTCGCTGCAGCCAACGGCACGGATTTCATCGCTTACAATAAAGTCTACGGCCCGTTTAATATCTTCGTCTTTCTCATAATAGTCTTTGGATACATAATCTGCCCTTGCATAGCGGTCGATGACTGTCTGGCTGGAATCGCCGAATGTAAAGATATTTTCTTCGCCAACCAAGTCTGCGATCTCTACATTTGCCCCGTCTTTTGTACCAAGCGTAACAGCGCCGTTAAGCATAAATTTCATATTGCTGGTACCAGACGCTTCTTTGGAAGCCAGTGAGATCTGTTCTGAAATATCACAGGCTGGGATTAATTTTTCAGCCAGAGTTACATTGTAGTTTTCTACCATAACGACCTTTAAATATGGGCTTACCTGAGGGTCGTTGTTGATTACCTGCGATAAACACAAGATCAGATGGATAATATCTTTGGCAATGGTATAAGCCGGTGCTGCTTTTGCACCGAAAAATACGGTGACCGGGCGGGACGGTTTTTTGCCGGATTTAATTTCAAAATATTTATGGATTACATACAATGCATTCATCTGTTGGCGCTTGTACTCATGTAAGCGTTTGATCTGGATGTCAAAAATAGAATCTGCATCCAGTTCCAACCCCTGTGTCTGCTTTAAGTAGCCACACAGGGCCTCTTTCCTCGCCCCTTTGATCGCAAGCAGTTTTTCCAGTACCTGGCTGTCATTTACAAACGCTGCCAGCTTTTCTAATTCCATTGCATCCTTTTTAAATCCAGGGCCTATCAGCTCTTCAATATAGGAAGCCAGCTGTGGGTTGCAGTATAATAGCCAGCGCCGGAATGTAATGCCGTTCGTTTTATTATTGAATTTTTCTGGATACAGCTTGTAGAAGTTATTTAACTCCGTATCTTTTAAAATCTCTGTATGCAGTGCAGCTACGCCGTTGACGCTGATCCCGTAATGGATGTCAATGTGCGCCATACATACGCAGTTATCGCCATTAATAATAGATACCGACGGGTCATGGTATTTTTGATTGACCCGGTTATTTAATTCGTAAATAATCGGTACCAAATGCGGCACTGCCTGCTGCATAAAATGCATTGGCCATTTTTCCAGCGCTTCTGCTAAAATGGTATGGTTCGTATAAGCACAAGTCTTGGATACGACTGTGATGGCTTCGTCCATAGTAAGCCCGCGTTCCATTAATAAGCGGACCAGTTCTGGAATTACCATCGTCGGATGCGTATCGTTGATCTGGATCACCGCATAGTCCGCAAGGTCGTACAGGTTGGAGCCCTTTTGCGTACATTCGTCCAAGATCAGCCTGGCTGCATTGGATACCATAAAATATTGCTGGTACACACGCAGCAGGCGCCCATTCTCATCGCTGTCATCTGGGTAAAGGAACAGGGTCATATTTTTGGCAAACTGTGTTTTGTCAAATTGGATGCCATCATTGACCAATGATTCATCTGCGGATTCAATATCAAATAAATGAAGCTTTGTCGTGCGGTTTTCATAGCCTACGACATCAATATCATACATCCGTGACTGCACGGCAAACCCGCCAAAATGGATACGGTATGTTTTATCGGTCTTCGTCAGCCAGGACTGCGGTTCCATCCAAGGGTTCGGCATTTCTTTTTGCAGGTTATTTTCAAAAACCTGGCGGAACAGCCCAAAATGGTAATTCAGCCCTACGCCGTCCCCATTTAGGCCAAGCGTTGCTATAGAATCCAAAAAACAAGCGGCAAGCCTGCCTAGCCCCCCGTTTCCAAGCGATGGCTCTGGCTCCAGCTCTTCGATCTGCGCAAGCGATTTCCCACACTTTTCCAGCTCGGCGCTGACTTCGTCATACAGCCCTAAGTTTATCAGGTTATTAGACAGTAATTTCCCAATCAAAAATTCAGCTGAAATATAATATAGCTTCTTCTTCCCTTGGCTGCTCTCCTTTTGCTTTGCCCGTTCTTTTACGAACTCCATAAGGGCCGTGTAGATTTCTTCATTGGTGCACTCGTCCATAAACCGTCCGAAACGGCTTTTTACATATTCATTTGCTGTCATGGCAATTCCTCCTGAGTTTCTTTTATCTGGAAATTATTATATCCTAATATCTGGAAATTATTCTTGCAGTATCCTACGATGATATGGTACAATCCTATCAAAAACCGGGAGAGCCCCTTTATGGATATTTTGGAATATGAAAACTATCAGGAAAAGAAAACACATTTTGACGCTGCCTTTCCATACAATACCTATCCTTGCAGCATCCCGCAGGATTTTTTGTCGGTGCCGCTGCACTGGCATACGCAGACAGAGGTCATATATATCAAAAAAGGCAGTGGGATGGTATCCATTGACCTTGCCACTGCGCCGGTAAAAGAAGGCGATATTATTTTTATTGCTCCAGGCCAGCTCCATGAAATCCTGCAAAACGGCAGTTTTTCTATGGAGTATGAAAATATCTTATTTGACCTGGCCATGCTGATGTCCAAAAATACAGATTCTTGTACTGCAGATTTCCTGGAGCCGCTGCAGTATTCCTATACCCCCGCAAAAAATATCTACCGGCCGCAGGACAAAGGGTATGCTAATATCGCCGGCTGCCTAAACCGTGCAGACGAGATTAGCAGGACTACCCCGCACGCCTACCAGCTGGCAATTAAGGGCTGCCTATTTTCGCTGCTTTATGAGCTGTTCCTAAGCTGGCAGGAAACCCCTGCTGAAAAAAAGCACAGCCTGCCGCTGGAAAAGCTGAAGATCATCATTAAATATGTAGAAACGCATTTCCAGGAACGCATTACGATTGCGGATATTGCGTCGCACTGTGACTACAGCCAATCGCATTTTATGAAATATTTTAAACGGGCGATGGGCATACCGTTTATCGAATATCTCAACGACTACCGGCTGATGATGGCGGCAAGGCTGCTTTTGGCCTCAGACGCTACGGTCTTGTCGGTTGCCGATGAAGTGGGGTTTGAAAACCTGTCGCATTTTAACCGGAGTTTTAAAAAGAAATTTGGGAAGACCCCACGCGACTTCCGCCAGGGGGCATAAATAAGCCCCCTGCAGTTTATTGCCGATTGTAATAATCAATCCCATCTTCTGGTTTAAAGTAAGTCCGTATGTACCCATCCGTCGATACAATCACAAATTCATTGCTCTCTTCTAGGTAATAGACGTCGTCCCCGTCTTCTGCTTCCAACTTATGCAGGGCGTTTTCCGAAGAAATCACATGGTTTGCACCTGCTTCGTACTCTTCCTTGGACGCAAAGCCAAATTCCGCCCCATGTTTTTCAAAATGCTCTGTTAAAAGGCTGCCATTGCGGAACCGGTATTCCAAACCGGCTTCGTATCCATTGGAAACATCTTCGGCCGGGCTGCCTCCTTTGGCACCCTTGAAAAAATCGCCATTAATAATCCCGCCAATTGCAACGATTAAAAGTATAACGGCCGTTAAAATACGGACTGGCTTTTTTTGGCTTCCATTGGCAGGAGTGCCATTCTTTGCTGCTTCCAGATTTCCGGCATTGTTTGGCTGCTCTGGCATATCGGCTATATTGCCTTTGCGTTTCTTTTTATCCCGGCATTCCTTGCACCTTTTTGGCAAGGACAGGTTTTTTTCCTTATAAAACTGTATTTCGCCAGGGCTTAATTCAAACGTCCTTCCGCAGTCTTTACAAATCCTTTTCAATCAATTCCTCCTTGTGGCTCTATGGATGCCTGTGTAACCAGACGCAAAAAAGACTGGCAAAAACGCCGGTCGTCTTGTGGCGTCCTTTTACGCGGGCCTTTGCTGTTGTTTTTTTTGTTTGCCCGCCTTGCTTTTTTATTGATATGCCGTTCCATCAGCATCCTGCCGATATTGGCATCTGTATACCACCGGCCTGATGGGTGTACGGCATAAGCGCCTTTGCCCAATGCCATCGCAGCTACGCCATAATCTTGCGTAACTACAATATCCCCTTTGCGGCATAGGGAAACCAGCTTAAAATCCACTGCGTCTGCCCCAGCGTCTACCACGACCACTTCACTGTAATCCGAGTACAGGATATGGCTGGTATCGCACAATAACGTTACAGAAAGCCCTTGTTCCTTAGCAGCCTCTTCCACAATGCCTATAACGGGGCAGGCATCTGCATCCACATAAATATGCCCGGTCAGGCCGGCTTTTTCTTTCTTTTCCATTTTTCACATCCTTTCTTTGCCTTGCTACCCTTATGCTAAAAAAGCCAGAATCAGCTGCCTTGATTGATCCTGGTTTTATTTATACAGTCAAGAAGAAAATACAAATTCTTGGTTTTCCCTTGAAATATCCACAATCCTGCCTGCAAAGGCATCGTTGGAGATCCGCTTTTTATACGTTTGGATCAGGGAATAATCCTGCCACATATGCATTGGGAAAACATGGTCTGCGTCCACATGTTTCATAAAATAGTCAATTCCCCGGAACGCATCCTGTTCCTGGCGCGGGTCTAACGGTACAAACGCCAGGTCAAAATGCACATCCTCAATCCGGCGTATCTCCCGTTTAAACCCACGTTCCATCCGCCCGTTGATCAAATCCCCTGCGCCTTCCCAATACCACCAGTGCAAGTCGCCGGCATGGTAAATATTTTTTCCTTCTGCCGTTACGCAATATGCCACTCCTTCATCCGTAGAAAACAAGGTACGGATCTGCATCCCATCCAGTTCATATTGTTTTCCAGCTGCTACATAGGTGATACGGTCCATAACCGATGCCTGGAAACCATGTTTTATAAGATAATTACGGCTCATCCGGCAGTCTTTGGAAAACACAAACCGGACATTGGGGTATCGATCTGCAAGCTTTAGGTTATCCCTGTCAAAATGGTCTTGATGGCTATGGCTGGCAAATACAGTAAGCGTTTTGCCACTGTCCAGCTGTGGGAGCGTGCCGTTAAAATGAAACCCGTTGACACGGCTGCCGTTAAAATAGTCAAACAATAAGATCGTATGTTCCAGCTCCACTAAAAAACTGCTGTGGTGTAAAAAAATTACTTTCATATCTGTCCTCCGCCCATAAAATACCGGTCATTTCATCCGGCTGACCACCGCATTTGCCTTTGCATAGACTTCTTCTGGTGCAAAGCCGATATGGAAACGTCCGTCCTCATATAAAACTTGGCCGTCTACCATTGTCAGTTTTACATTTTGTTTGCTGCCGCTGTAAACCAGGTTTTTGACCAGGTTATTTTCCGGCTGCATATTGGGCTGCTGCAAATCGATCAAAACCAGGTCGGCCTTTTTTCCAACCGCAAGCGAGCTGCAATCCACTAGCCCCATTGCCTGTGCCCCTGTAACAGCCGCCATATAAAGCACCTCATCCGCTGAAAGGCATGCCGCATCCATTTCCCGGATCTTTGCCAGGCCCGCCGTAAGGAACATTTCCCGGAACATATCCAGGCAGTTGTTGGACGCCGGGCCGTCTGTACCGATCGCTACCGGGATACCACGCCCTACCAAAGTTTTTACCGGGGCAATGCCACTTGCCAGCTTTAAATTGGATGCCGGGTTTGTAACCGCAAATAGCCCACGGGATGCAAAAATAGAAACATCCGTTTCATCCAGCCAGATACAATGGTAGCCGCCGCCTCCATATTCATACATGCCAAGCGCATCGGTCAGCTGCGTCGGCGTCTTGCCCCAGCGGCGGATACAGCCTTCCACCTCCCGTTTGGTTTCCGAATTGTGCAGGTAGCTGGGCAAATGCAGCTTCTGCGCCAGCCTTGCGGCACCTTCCATCCGTTTCATGGAGGTCGTATATTCTGCATGGATACCAGCCATATAGCTTAACCGGCTGCCCATTTGCGTAATTGCATAATAATCTTCTTCCATCTGCTCCAGGGAACTGGCAAAATTATTCAATGCAGACACCTGCACCGTGCGGAACCCTGTATCCCTTGCCGCCATCGCGCTTGCGAGCGGCAGGAAATACATATCAAAATTAGCGGTAATGCCGCTTGTTAAATATTCCATAATACCAAGGATATTCAGCCAGTACGCGTCTTCTTGCGTAAGCTGTGCCTCCTTGGGAAAAACCTGCCGTTCAAGCCATTCCTGTAAAGGCAGGTCGTCTGCATAGGAACGCAGGAAAGTCATCGCAGTGTGCGTATGCGCATTTTTAAATCCCGGTATCATTACGCAGCCAGACGCATCGATTTCCCTGTCCCACTCCTTTGGGGCCAGCTGCGGCAATTGGCCATCCGCCTTTTGGGCGCCGCCTGTTTTCCCATCTCCAAGGTAGGAAATGGTATTTCCAGCTACCCACAGTTCGCCTTCCAAAAGCTTCCATGAATGGTCCGGCTGCGGCTGAAGTATTTTTGCATGGTAAAAACGGACATTCATAGGCTGCACCTGCTTATCATTTCCTGCATTTCTTCCCATTTACGTTCCATATCTGCGGCTAATGCAAATTGTGTCCTGCACCGGTCCAGATTCTGCTGCTTTCTATGGATCCGGAAATAAACATCTCCGCAAAGGTAGTCCGTAAGGAAACGCATGCCACACTCCAAGGTCATTAATTTTGCGCCAACCGGCAGCAGCTCCCGTTCGTTCTGGGTCAGCATACCCTGGCATCCTTTTAGGTACCCGGCCACATACTGCCGGTACAGCTCCAGATCCAGCGAGACGCCTGCGGTATCTGTGGCATCCTCCGCGGCAGTATTGGCCCCAAAACGGACCGCATCGCCAAAATCATATAAGGAAAGCCCTGGCATAACCGTATCAAGGTCAATCACACAAAGCCCTTTGCCGGTTTTGCGGTCCATTAATACATTATTTAACTTTGTGTCGTTATGGGTAACACGCAAAGGCAGTTCCTTTTGTTCAAAAAGCTTAACCAAAACACCCATTTCAGATTCCCGCTCCATAAGAAACGCAATTTCTGGCTGTACTTGGGCTGCCCGGCCACAGGCATCCGCCTCCACGGCTTGGCAAAAGGTTTGAAAACGTTTTGCCGTATGGTGGAAATCCGGGATCGTCTCATGCAGTGTTTCCACCGGATATTCAGATAATAACGCCTGGAAATTCCCAAATGCAACGGCACTTTCGTAAAAATCCTGCGGCTTTTCTACCGCATCTAGGCTTATAGCATCCGTTATAAACGGATACATACGGTAACAGCCTGCATCCGCATCCCGGTAATAGCTTTTGCCGTCTTTGGTAGGGATTACCTGCAAAGCCTCCCGCGATGGGTCGCCGCCCTGCGCTGCGATTTTTTCCCGTAGGTACGCAGTTACGTTTGTGATATTTTCCATCAGCCTATCAACATCCTGAAATACCTGTGTATTGATCTGCTGGAAGATATATTGGCGCCGCTGCCCATGCTGGACGGTTTCCACCCGTTTTGTACGGTTGATATGCCCACTTCCATATTCACGGATTTCTGTAACCGTACCTTCTATTGCAAATTGCCGGATCCTGGCATTGTCATCGGATATGTATGGATCCGTATCCTGGCGTATATTACAATTTACGTTTTGTGTTATTTCCGTATTTCTTTTCTTTTTATCCATACAATACCTCCCCAGCCTCTCTTGTACTGATCTTATTATATTTCTTTTTGCGGCCAATTTCAAGGGTATATGGGCGATAACCCTAGATTATGGATGAAAGGTGGGTGCTAGGGGGCGTCCGGGAGGCCACAATTAACAGCGTTCCTGGTTAGGCATTTTCTGGGTCAGGTTGTGTGAGGGGTATGCTGGAGATTTTCCGCAGGATTTTTCTTCGAGAGTGCCACTTAAAAATCAGGCGCATAGCGGGCTATGTAACTGATTTTTAAGTGGTGCTATCGAAGAAAAAGACAAGGAATCAAGATCTAAGCCAAAGCCCCAGCCGTTTTCTCTCGCATCGCCATATGGCGACGGCGGAACGGCTGCTGCCGTCCGGATCGCATCATCCCAAAACGGTAACCGCTGATTCCGGCGTCCGTAAGCCGCGCTAAGGAACTGCCGCAAACTGCACAAGTTATTTCACGGCAGTTCCTAACCTCTGGCAACTAGCCCCTATGTCAGCAGCTTACGTACATCCAGCGTCCCCCAGCAGGAAGCATCCGCTTGCCTGGCCAGTTTCTTATAAAAATACAGCTTTAACTGTGCAGGCGACATATCCGGATAACGGTCAAGCACAAGTGCGCAGGCCCCTGATACTACTGCGGTAGCCATAGACGTCCCACTCTTTACGGCATAGCCGTTATTTTCAAAATTGCAGCTTTTGACTTCGGTGCCAGGCGCCAGTATTTCCGGTTTGCAGACGCAGCAGGCCGTCGGGCCAACGCCGCTGTAGCCTGGATATAGCCCACGCCGGCGCACAAACTGCTCCCGGTCATCGCTGCTGCCAACGGTAAGTACCGTACTGCTTGCCCCCGGAAGGGTTACGCTGCTGCCTGCCGGGCCGCCGTTTCCAGCCGCAGCTACGGTAAAAATGCCGCTGTCCCACATACGGTCTACCCATTCGAGCAGCTGGCCACGTTCCTGTATCTTCGAATGCGGCAGCATACCGACGGAAATATTGGCAATGCGGATATTGTACCGTTCGCGGTTTTCAATGGCCCATTGCATTGCCTGTACCACGTCTTTGGTATTCCCGTTCCCTGTACGGTCGAGCACTTTTAACACAATCAAAGAGGCTGCCGGTGCAACGCCACGGCAGCGGCCTTTGCTCATCCGCCCATTCCCCGCAATAATCCCCGCAATATGCGACCCATGCCCATTATCGTCATATGGCAGGCGCTGGTTGCCGCAAAAATCCTGGAAGGCCCGTATGCGTTCCGCATAATCTGGGTGCATGGAAATCCCAGTATCTAAAATGGCGACGCCAACGCCCCGCCCTGTATACCCAAGCCTGTGTACATAGTCACAATGTATTAAATTACGAACCCTGTCCATAAAAAACAATCCTGTATTTTTTATTATCATATGGCGGGCCGTCTGAAACGTTCGGTATTAAAATAGAACAAAGCCCCCAAATGCCGGATTTGGGGGCCTATGATCCTTTTATTTTGTTTTCGGCACGTCTTTCATACTGAAGCTTACGCGCCCCATTTTGTCTTTTCCAAGGCATACAACGGTTACTATATCGCCTAGCGTCAGCACATCTTCTACATGGTTGATCCGCCCCCGGGTCAATTTGGAAATGTGTACCATCCCCTCTTTGCCAGGTGCAAATTCCAAAAATGCGCCGAATTCCTTGATACTGACAACTTTCCCTTTGAAAATCTGCCCTGCTTCAAAGTCGGTTGTAATAATCTTTATCATTTCAACTGCTTTATCCATCATAGACCGGTCTGTGCCGCATATAAATACGGCGCCGTCGTCGGTAATATCGATTTTTACGCCAGTACGGTCAATAATCTCATTAATGGTTTTACCCCTTTGGCCAACCACATCGCCGATTTTCATCGGGTCTATCTGGATCTGGATAATCTTTGGTGCAAACGGAGCGACTTCTTTCCTAGGTTCTGCAATTGCCTTGGACATAACCTCATCCATAATATACAGCCTTGCTTCCCGTGTCCGCGCAATGGCTTCTTCTACGATCGGGCGGGTCAGGCCATGAATTTTAATATCCATCTGGATAGCGGTAATACCATCGTGCGTGCCCGTCACCTTAAAGTCCATATCTCCAAAAAAATCTTCCAGGCCCTGTATATCGGTTAGTACAACATAGTCGTCGTCTGTTTCGCCGGTTACCAGGCCGCAGGAAATACCTGCCACCATTTTTTTGATCGGAACGCCTGCCGCCATTAAAGACATGCAAGAGGCACAGGTAGAAGCCATAGAAGTAGAACCGTTTGACTCAAACGTCTCGGATACAGCACGGATCGCATAAGGGAATTCTTCCACAGATGGAAGGACCGGCATCAATGCTTTTTCTGCCAGCGCCCCATGCCCGATTTCCCGGCGGCCCGGCCCTCTAGACGGTTTTGTTTCACCTACGGAGTACGATGGGAAATTGTAATGGTGCATATAACGTTTTTCTACAATATTCTCATCCAGCCCGTCCACTTTCTGTACTTCCGACATAGGCGCCAATGTTACAATATCGCAGATCTGCGTCTGGCCGCGGGTAAACATAGCGCTGCCATGGACCCTTGGAATCAGGTCAATTTCAGCGGCCAGCGGGCGTATTTGCTTTATATCACGTCCATCCGGCCGTTTCCTGTCTTTTAAAATCATTTTCCGGACAGTCTTTTTCTGGTATTGGTAAACTGCTTCGCCAAGTACGTCAAGCCACTCTTCCTTTTCGGCAAATGCTTCCTGGAATTTTTCCGTAATTACCCGGATATTTTCTTCACGCACCTGCTTTTGGTCCGTAAAGACCGCCTGTTCCATTTCTTCCGGTGTAACGACCCCACGCATCGCTTCAAACATTTCTTCCGGTATCGCGCAACTGGTATAGGCATGCTTTGGCTTTCCGGTTTCTGCTACGATCTTATTGATCCAGGCATTGATCTCCTGGTTAATACCATGTGCCATATAGATGGCCGCAAGCATCTTGTCTTCTGGTATCTCATTGGCGCCTGCTTCGATCATAATGACCTTTTCCATAGTAGATGCTACAGTCAGCTGCAAGTCGCCCTCATCCCATTCAATCTGGGAAGGGTTTACAATAAACTGCCCGTCTACCATGCCAACCTGCGTCATGGCACATGGGCCTGCAAATGGGATGTCCGATATGCTTGCAGCAATAGCAGACCCCAGCATGGCCGTTATTTCCGGGCGGCACTTAGGGTCGACACTCATAACCATATTGTTGAGGGTAACGTCATTGCGGTAATCCTTTGGGAACAGCGGGCGCATCGGACGGTCGATGACACGGGAGGTCAATATGGCATTTTCTGACGCTTTCCCTTCCCTTTTATTAAATCCGCCTGGGATTTTTCCTACCGCATATAATTTTTCTTCATATTCTACACTCAGCGGGAAAAAATCAATCCCTTCCCTTGGTTTATCCGATGCTGTTGCTGTTGAAAGCACCGTTGTATCACCATAGCGCATCAGCGCTGCGCCATTTGCCTGCGCACAGACGCGCCCGATCTCCACGGTCAACGTCTTATTTCCAATTTCCATAGAATAGCTCTTATACATGTCTTTTCTCCTTCTTCCTAGTTAGTTCGGGTGTCACAAGGCAGGCGCCGGGGGCCCGGCATCTCCCTTTTAACACCCCAACCTAACAAGATCATTTGCCCCACAGCCTTAAAAAAGAGCGGAAAATCTCCGCCCTTCTCCTGTTTGCATTATTTTCTTAAACCTAAGCGCTTGATCAAAGTACGATACCGTTCAATATCATTCTTCTTTAAGTATGCTAAAAGCCCTCTTCTTTGCCCAACCATTTTCAAAAGCCCCCTTCTGGAATGGTGGTCTTTCTGGTTTACCTTTAAATGCTCTGTCAGTTCATTGATCCTCGCTGTCAGCAAAGCTACCTGCACTTCTGTCGAACCAGTATCGCCAGGCTTTTTGCCGTACTCTGAAATAATCGCTTCTTTCTTTTCTTTCGATAACATTTGTCTTCCTCCATATTCTTCTTTATCGCCCCTATCCGCATGATACTCAGTAAAAGGTCGGAGAATCCATCTACCGAATATGGGCTGGCTCATGCTTTTTAAATATAACATACCTGAAATTAATTGTAAACTATTTTTTATACTTTACAGCATCCGTCGGCAGCAGATTGGGGTGCGGTAAAATGCATTGGACACTTTAATGCCGTCCCGCTCATTGCTTGCATGGACAATCTGGCCACTGCCAATATAAATGGCCACATGGCTAATATAACTGCCGCTGCCATAGAAGATCAAATCCCCCGGCTGCAGCTGCGAGGTACTGATGCTGGTGCCATAGCCTGCCTGTGCAGCAGCAGAATGCGGCAAATAGACGCCATATTGGGCCAAAAGCTGCATCGTAAACCCAGAACAGTCGACCCCATTGGAAAGGCTTGTCCCGCCCCATACATAAGGGCACCCTACATAATTTAAAGCATTCTGCACAAGGGAATAGCCGCTGCTTGTATTACCGGCCGGCTGCCCGCTTTCCTGGCTGCTGTTGCTTTCTTCCGCTTCCGGTTCGGTA
Source organism: uncultured Eubacterium sp. (assembly GCA_947089855.1). GTDB lineage: Bacteria > Bacillota > Clostridia > Lachnospirales > Lachnospiraceae > Eubacterium_J. Next base: position 24,073 of record CAMUML010000039.1, on the reverse strand, counting down.
TAGGCCATTGCTTTTTTCAGTTCTTCGGAAAGGTCTACGTATTTGGCATTTACATAGCCATTTTCATCGTCCAGTTTGACTTCGATCCAGTCCTTTCCTTCTTTAATCACTTCGAGTTCTTCATCCGCTGTTACAATAGTTAAAATCGTACAGTCTGTATTTGGCTTTTCCCGGATATACACCGTAACCGTATTTACAGTTGCCACCGTCTTTTTTAACTTCTCAGCTTTTTTTTCTGCCGTCTCCCCTGTAATAATATAATCGCTTTTTACATACCCACTTACTTTTCCAGACTGTATTTCGTACCATCCGTCTTTTGTATCCACAATTTCACAGCCGGCATTGGAAGAAAGCTTGCCGACAATTTTAGCGCTTTCACTAGCTTCTGCGCGGATATTCAGGTAATTGTCTACATCTGCGATCCCAAGGTTTTTATAGCCACAAATTGTTTTTTCTGTTTCCTTTTTCTTCTGCTTTAGGCTGTGTTTGTTTTTTGCGCTTTCTTTTGATTTTTCCTCGGATTTTGCCGCTTTTGAAGCCGTTGTTTTTTTGGCTGTTTTTTGCGCCTTCACTGTGGAACCGCCGTTTAGACATTCTGCTAAGACTGCACTAATGCCTGCATGGACGGAACTGGCCCTTACTGTTGCCGTCCGGCTTCCCATAACCGTCATAATTGCAGCCATAAACACTGCCCCCAATTTTATGAACCTGAATTTCATTTTATCCTCCTGATTATTATTATAGTCGTACTTTGTAATAATTTTCTCTCTATAAAACCGTAATGTTTACTTAAATTACTGTTTCGATTCCGGTATATTATAGCAACATCTTACAAAGCTGTCAACATATTGTAATAACCGCGTAATAAAAAATGATTTAAGGCTGCAACCGTTTCAGTTATGGATTAGGTTCCACTCCCCTTAAAATATGCCTCCCCATAAGCCACATCTTTTTCTAACTGCGCCTTCAATTCCGCAATCCCTTCAAATTTTATTTCCGGGCGCATAAAATGCAAAAGCTCTATTTTGGCTTGTTTCCCATAGGCATCCTGGCTGAAATTATAAAGGAATGTTTCGGCGCCTGCCGGATACCCGCCCTGGACGGTCGGCTTTTTGCCTATATTGGTAATGCCGCAGTACTGCCCGCTTTCTAGGTAGATTTTAGAAAGGTATACGCCAAACGGTGGCAGTAATTTTTCTGGCGGCGGCTGGATATTGATGGTTGGAAAACCGATGGTCCTGCCCAGTTTGTTGCCATGTACAATACTGCCCTGGATAAAATACGGGTAGCCCAGCAGCTCATTTGCCAGCGCCAGGTTCCCTTTTTGCAGTTCTTCCCGGATGTAGGTGCTGCTGATGTCGCGGCCCTGGTGCTGCATTTTGGGTACGATGCAGGCTTTGTAGCCGTACTTTTCGGCATAGTCTAAAAGCATCTGGTAATCGCCCCTGCGGTTGTGGCCGAAATGGAAATCGGTACCGGCTACTATGCATTTTACACGCAGGCGGCCTACTATTTCTTCTAAGAACTGTTTTGCTTCCATTTTCATAACGGTTTCCGTAAACGCGCACTCGATAAAATAGTCTACGCCCTGGCTGCAAAACAGGCCCTGTTTTTCGGTATTGGTTGTAATCACCTGCTGTTTATGGCTGGCTACACTTTTGGGAGGGATGTCAAAGGTAAAGATCGCTGCTTTTAGGCCAAGCTGCTTTTTTTCAAAAACGGCATCCATCAAAAGCTTGTGGCCGCGGTGCAGGCCGTCAAATTTTCCAAGCGAAAGGACGGTATCTTCCGTTAGTTGTAAATGCTTAAAATCTTTTTCATATCTCATGGTCTGTCTTTTATCCCCCGGCCAAATATTTTCATAGGCTTATAATCCCCACGTGCCTGATCCAGCGCATAGATAGCGAAAAATTCCCCATCCAGGTATACACGCATACCACAAACTGCCTGTTTAGGCAAACCGTTGCTGCCGCTGCTGTTTTCCTGCGCCGGTTGGGCACATTCCTGAATACTGCAAAACGCCCGTTTGGGCAGGCGGTTGCCGTTTTGGAGCATGGCCAGGAACGGTTGTGCTACGCTTGCCTTTGGATATTCCGGAAACAGGATGTCGGCCTGCAGCAAGATCTGGGAAAGGTTTCCCTGCGCAGCCAATGCTTCGATCTGCGCTAACTTGTAAGACTGCCCAATGGAAAACATACCGCTCCTGGTACGAAGCAGTTCTTCCATGCAGCCACCGCAGCCTAACTGCTGTCCGATGTCATGGCACAGTGTACGGATATAGGTGCCTTTGGAGCAATGTACATGCAGTTTTACCCTTGGAAGGCAGATCCATTCGATTTTTATATCATAAATCCGGATCGGCCTCGGGCTGCGGGCTACTTCAATCCCTTGCCTTGCCAGGTCATACAATTTTTTTCCGTTTACCTTTAACGCGGAATACATTGGCGGGACCTGGCTGGTTGCACCGATAAAGGATTCGGCCGCTTTTTGTACTTCGTCTTTTGTATATAAGACCTCCGATTCTTTTTGGACAGCCCCGCTGGCATCTTGGGTGTCTGTTTCTTTTCCAAGCAGCAGGATGGCTGTATATTCTTTATCCTTATCGGTGATCAGGCTGCAGGCTTTTGCCGCTGTGCCAAGGCAGACGGGAAGGACCCCTTCCGCATCCGGGTCAAGCGTTCCGGTATGGCCGATTTTTTTCTGATGGCAAATGCCGCGTAATTTAGCGACTACATCATGGGAAGTGTAGCCTTTTTCTTTGTATACATTTAAGATTCCATTCATGTAGCTTACTCCGATCGTCGCCCCTGTGTGGCGCCAGGCATTGATTCTAGTTATGCCCCAATTGGGCTTCGATTTGCTTTAATATCTGTGCCAGGCATTCTTCCGGCGGCAGGCTGGTAGATGCGCCGGCTGCCCGTACATGCCCGCCGCCGCCATATTGCACAGCGATCTGGGCCACGTTGACGGCATCGGAAGACGAGCGGAAACTGATCTTATATTCCCCGCTTTTGGCCTTCCCGGTATAGTCTGCCTGTGGATAAAAAAAGACTGCCGCTTCCACGCCTTTGGTGGAACGCAGCTGTGCAACGATACCTTCCAGATGTTTGGGCAGTGCCTGGCAGTCTTTCATATCACCGGTTGTTATAATGGATGAGATGCAGGAGCCATTTAAGTGGAGCCGACTTTTTTCCAGAGCCCTGGCAAGGATCTGGTTTTGCTCATAAGTTTTTTCCACATATGTTTTATCGACAATCCTGGAAAAATCAATGCCGGTATCCATTAAAAAACCAGCCGCCTGCATGGTCTTGGAGGAAGTGCAGGAGTACTGGAACAGGCCGGTATCATGCACAATGCCTACATAGAGGCATTCTGCGATCTGTTTTGTAATACGCTCTTTTTCCAATAGCCCAAAAACCAGTTCCGATGTTGAACTTGCCGACGGTACAATGCAGCTGGTATCCCCAAAACCAGAATTGCTGATATGGTGGTCAATACAAACGACGTTTGCTGCTGTATTTAATAGGCGGGCTGCATCTCCAAGCCTGCCCGTATCCCCACAGTCTTGCACGATCAATAGGTCAAATGCTTCCGTATAATCGGAACTACTGATAATTTCGTCAGAACGGGATAAAAATTTAAAAATATTTGGGATTGGTTCCAGAAATAATTTTGCTTCTATCTGAGGATGGTATTCTTTCAGGTAGTTGTATGTGGCCAGGCAGGAACCGATGCAGTCCCCGTCTGGTTTGATATGCCCTGCGACCGCCACTTTGTTTACTTGGTGCAGCACTTCTTCCAAACTATGCATGGCTGCCCTCCTGCAGGCCCGGGCCTGCATCCGGTTTTGGAGAAGCTTCCGCCGGCTGCGCTGAGGCACCATCGGATGGCGGCACTGCGTGCTTGCTTTCCCGGTTAACTTTATCAATCAAATAAGACATATTTACGCCATATTCGATCGACTGGTCGATAATAAACGTAATCTGCGGCGTATTGCGCAGATTGACGGTCTTGGCAAGGCTGTGCCGGATAAAGCCTTCCGCGCTTTTAAGCCCTTCCAACGTATCTTTTTGCGCCTGCTTATCCCCCAAAACACTGATATAGGCTTTGCAAGTCTTTAAATCTGGCGCAACCTCTACCGAGACAACGCTTGTCATTGGATGGATGCGCGGGTCTTTCATATCGCCGCGGATGATCTCGCTAAGTTTGCGCAGCACTTCCTCGTTGATACGTATATTTTTAATGCTGTTCTTTCTCATTTTTTATACCTCTTATTATTTGGCAAACTTTAGTGTTTGGCAGTACAAGGCAGGTTTCTTTGCCCTGCACTGCCGGATAAATAGAGCTGCCGCATCCCTCCGGGTTGGTTTGCGGCATGCGGCAGCTCTTAGCTGCGGCTAACGAGGCACTTCCACCATTTTATAAGCTTCAATTTGGTCAAATTCCGCAATATCGTTAAACCCTTCAAAGACAAGGCCGCATTCATAGCCTGCACGCACTTCCTTAACGTCGTCTTTAAAACGTTTCAAAGATGCCAGGGAACCATTGTAGATTTCTTCCCCTTCCCTACGGATACGGCACTTGCAGTTGCGTTCGAAAATACCGTCCAGCACATAAGAGCCTGCGATATTCCCAACGCCGGATGCTTTAAACAGCTGGCGCACTTCGGCGTGGCCGATTACTTTTTCCTCGAAAATAGGATCCAGCATCCCCTTCATCGCAGCGGATACGTCTTCGATTGCATTGTAAATGACTTTATACAGGCGGATGTCTACGCCTTCACGCTCTGCACTTGCCTTGGCTACCGGGTCTGGACGCACGTTAAACCCGATAATAATCGCATTCGACGCAGATGCCAGGTTTACATCAGACTCGTTTACGGAACCGACACCGCCGTGGATAATTTTGACTACTACTTCCTCGTTCGACAATTTCAGCAGGCTTTGTTTGACTGCTTCGACAGACCCTTGTACGTCTGCTTTTACAATAATATTTAAATCTTTCACATTGCCGGATTTAATCTGCGAAAACAAGTCATCCAGCGACATACGCGACCTTGTTTCTTCCAGCAGCTTTTCTTTGCTTTCTGTGATATACGTCTGTGCAAAGTTCCTTGCATCTTTTTCCGACTCGCATACCACAAAAGTCTCGCCGGCATCCGGGACGCTGCTTAAGCCTAAGATCTCTACCGGCATAGACGGTTTTGCATCTTTGACATTATGGCCCTGGTCGTCGATCATAGCCCTTACTTTGCCAAAGCTGCTGCCGCAGGCAACGGGCTGGCCAACTTTTAACGTCCCTTTCTGCACTAATACAGTTGCTACCGCACCGCGCCCCTTATCCAGCTTTGCCTCGATCACAACGCCGCGGGCGTTCCGTTTTGGATTTGCCTTTAACTCCAGTACTTCCGCAGTCAGCAGGATCATTTCCAACAGCTGTTCAATGCCTTCATGCGTATGTGCGGAAACCGGGACAAAAACGGTGCTGCCGCCCCAGTCTTCCGGGATCAGTTCGTACTCGGAAAGCTCCTGTTTGACACGTTCTACATTTGCATTTGGCTTATCAATCTTATTAACTGCTACAATAATCTCAATCCCGGCAGCCTTGGCATGGCTGATCGCTTCTACGGTCTGCGGCATTACCCCGTCGTCAGCTGCTACCACCAGGATAGCAATGTCCGTCGAATTAGCGCCCCGCATACGCATAGCGGTAAACGCTTCATGCCCAGGTGTATCCAAAAATGTGATATTTTCCCCATTGCATTTTACAACATACGCACCAATTGCCTGTGTAATGCCGCCGGCTTCTTTATCGGTTACCCTTGTATTGCGGATCGCATCCAGCAGGGATGTTTTGCCGTGGTCAACATGGCCCATAACGCAGACTACCGGCGGACGGGATACCATCTTGCTTTCGTCTTCCGCTTCTTCTTTTAACAGCTCTGCGATCACATCGATTTTTTCTTCCGGTTCCGCAATGCAGTTAAATTCCAGTGCGATTTCTTCTGCATGTTCATAATCAATATCCTGGTTTACGGTAGCCATCGTCCCTTTTAAAAACAGTTTCTTAATAATCACTGCTGGCTGGACTTTCATCTTTTCTGCCAGTTCACGGATCGTCATATGTTCTGGCAGGGTAATGGAACGGATGGCCGCTTCTTCCTTTTGGGCCTGTGTGGCCGGAGCCTGGTTCTTCTTTTTATGGCCGCTCGTCTTTTCCAGATTTACATAGCGTTCCTGTTTCTTGCCGCCAAGCTTATCATAATCTTTATTGCCGCCATTTTTCTTGCGGCTGTTATCACGGTCCCTGCCGCTGTCCCGGCTTTCTTTGCGTAAGTCGTCCGGGGTAGATTTGGCAGCGTCCTTATGGAAACGGTTGATGTCCTGGTCTAATTTCCCTTTAAATTCCTTCTGGCGATTCTGGCCGACTCTGCCACTGTTTTTATCACCATAATTATTAGCGGAATTCGCTCGATTATTCTGATGGCCTTTTTCACCTTTTTGTTCAAACCCTGCATTCCTGCCACTCCTGTCATTCTGGCCCCGTTCTGGCCTGCCGGTGCGTTGTGTCTGCCCGTTGCCTGCCTGGCGGCCGCTGTTTGTGCCGCGCATATTCCGCTCTGTACGTTCCCCACGTTCCCCGCGTTCCCCGTTCTGGCCTGCTGGTGCAGCGTTACGCCCTGCAGCAGTAGGATTGGATGCTGGCTTTACGATTTCGTCATCTGGCACATGCAAGGACGCACGGTCATAGTTTGGACGGTCAGCATTCGGGCGGATCGGGATATGCGGCCTTTCTTTTTCCGGCTGCCGGTTGCGGCCCCCGCGCCTGCGGTCACGGGGCGGTTTTTTCTCTTTATTTGCTTCCGGTTTATTACGGCCCTGGTTCTGTTTACTGTACTGTGCATTGAAAACAGCAGTAATGCTGGCCTTTTTCCTCGGCCTATTTTCCCCGTCTTTTTGCACAGTATCTTTTTTCACAGATTCTTTTGGTGCGGTGTCCCTACGCATATTATCTTTATGGGCCGTATCTTTACGCACACTGTCTTTGTGTGTGGTTTCTTTTTGGACTGTATTTTTTTGCATCATATCTTTTGGGAAAGCCTGCGTGGTTTCTTTTTGGGAAGTTTCTTTCTGCAAAGCTTCTTTTTGGGAAGCTTCTTTTTGGGAAGCTTCTTTTTGTGCCGTTTCTTTTTGGGAAGTTTCTCTTTGTGCCGTTTCTTTTTGGGAAGCTTCTTTTTGTGCCGTTTCTTTTTGGGAAGTTTCTTTCGGTGCGGTTTTGCCTTGGCCCTGTTTTGCCCTTGGCCTTCCGTCCGTATTTTTTTGTGCCGGCCTGGCATCCCCGCTTTTTTGTGTACCAGCAGGCATCCTGCCTTCTGCGCCATTTGCGTTGGATGCGGTATTTGATGATGGTGCATCCGCTTTCTTTTCCGTATTTTTTAACCCTGGCGACGCTGTTTTGTTTTCCACATTCCGCAACCCTGGTGCCATAGACCTGCCTTCACTGTTCCTTCGTGCCTGTGCCAGCCTGCCTTCTACATTTTTAAAACCGCCCATAGATACCGTTGCGGCGTCCCTCTTTTCGGCATTCTTTCCTTTCGCTTCGCTTTGCCTGTTCTCACTGTTTTTTTGTACAGCTGCCTGCCCTTCTTTACCCTTTGCCGGTTCTATCGCCTGCCCTTCGGACGCCGCTGCCGGTTTTGCTTTCCCGTCCCTTGCCGGCTCCTGTTTTTGGGCAGCTTTTGCATTGTTTTCGGCTTTGATCAGTGTATTTAAATTTGCCTTAATCTGTGCAACCTCATCTACTTCCAAGGAATTGGAGGCCGTGTATTTCCCTTTTTCCTTATTCTTCCAATTGTTCATAAAATCTACGATTGATTTGCTCGCAACCCCGACTTCTTTCGCAAGTTCATGTATTTTCTTCTTTGCCATATGCTATTGATTCCCTCCATGATTCCGTTGTTCGAATTCTTTTAAACGCTTAATAACCGCCTGTGACAGCTGCCCGTCGGTAATTGCCAGCGACGCCCGGTACTCTTTGCCAATACAGCCTCCAAGCTGCTCTTTTTGTGCATATTCATAATATGCTACCTTCCGGTAAGCACACATATCCGAGAAATGCTTTTTTGTATTTTCGGACGCATCTACCGCAGCAATCACCAAATGGGCCTTTCCACTTTTTACAGCACGTTCCGTTGAAAACTCCCCGCTAACGACAGCCCCTGCCCGTGCGGCCATCCCAACCATTGCCAATACCTTATCTGGCTTCAACTGCACCCATCTCCTCTTTTAATAAACATACTACTTCCTGCGGGATAGAAGTTTTTAACGAACGTTCTAAACCCTTATTTTTTATAGCGTGCTCCAGGCAGCTGCTGCTTTTGCAAATGTATGCCCCACGTCCATTCTTCCTTCCGGTTCCATCCAAGCTGACCGTGCCATCCGCACTTTTAACGATACGCACCATACTGCGTTTTTCTTTCGCTTCGCCGCAGCCAACGCAGATTCTGGAAGGGGTCTTTTTCATTTTCATTTTTTTTGCACCTTCTTACCATCCATATTTCATACGCCATCCTATCCGTATAGCTCCCCTGTATCCGTAGCAGCTTTTTGTGTATCATCCCCTCCTTCGAACGGTTCCTGCGCATAAACTCCGCTGCCTCCGTATGGATCCTGTGTGTAGCTTCCGTCATTGGCATAAGGATGTTTTTGATATGCATCCGGGCTATCTGTGTAAGGTTCCCCGTCTGGATAGGCCTCCTGTCCGGTGTAAAGGCTTTCTGCATAAGGCTCCCCGCCTACATCAAGGCCGCCGCTATAAGGTTCCCCATCCGGGCCATCCATATAGGCTTCCCCGTCTGGATAGGCTTCCTGTCCAGCATAAGGGCCGTCAGCATAAAACTCCCCGCCGTCATCCGGGCTGTCTGGATAAGGGCCATCTGCATAAATCCCCTCTTCTTCATAAGTCTCCCCATCCGCATAAGGGCTATCCGTACCTTCCCCCTCTGCATAAGCTTCCCCGTCTGGATACGTGCCGTCTTCGTATGGGCCTTGTGCATAGCTTCCCCCGTCTGGATATGGTTCTTGTGCATAGCTTTCCCCGTCTGGATACGGTTCTTGTGCATAGCTTTCCCCATCTGCTCCAAAGCCGTCTGCATAGGCTTCCCCATTTGCATATGGGCTGCCGCTATAAGGCCCGCCTTCTGCATAAGGGTCCTGCGTATAGGCTTCCTCTTCACCGTATGCTTCCGTGGAATCATCTTCTGCATAAGTATCATATTCGTCTGCATCTTCGTAATCATTCTCATAATCCAAAAAGTCTCCGGCTTCCCTTGCCTGCGTTTCGCTCTTAATATCGATCTTAAACCCCGTCAGCCGGGCAGCGAGGCGGGCATTCTGGCCCTCTTTCCCGATCGCAAGCGAGAGCTGGTAGTCTGGTACTACCACTTTTGCGCTCTTTTCTTCTGCATCCGCAATTACGGAAATTACTTTTGCTGGGCTTAAGGCATTTTCAATCAGCATAGCTGGATTATCATTCCATGTAATAATATCGATCTTTTCCCCGCGCAGCTCATTGACAATCGCATTTACCCTGGCCCCGTTCATACCTACACAGGCACCGACAGCGTCTACGTCCGGGTCATTGGAATATACGGCGATTTTAGTCCTGCTTCCAGCCTCCCTTGCAATGCTTTTAATCTCTACAATACCGCTTTTTACCTCGGTTACTTCTGATTCAAACAGGCGTTTTACCAATTCCGGATGTGTTCTGGAAACCAAGATCTTTGGCCCCTTCGAGGTTGATTTCACTTCCAGGATATACAGCTTAATACGTTCTGTCGGCTGGAACACTTCCCCCCTGACCTGCTCATTTTCAGTCAGGACAGCATCTACTTTGCCCAAGTTAATGCTGACGTTCCTGCCCAAGTAGCGCTGTACAATCCCCGTTACAATATCCTTTTCCTTGCTGTAATATTCATCGCAAAGGATCTTACGCTCTTCTTCACGGATTTTTTGCAGGATTACATTTTTTGCATTCTGGGTTGCGATACGTCCGAATTCTTTGGACTTGACCTCGATATTTACGATATCGCCAATTTCATAATGGCTATGGATCATCTTTGCGTTGGCAAGGCTGATCTCCATAACCGGGTCTTCGACTGATTCAACAACCGTCTTTGCCTGAAATACATGGTATTCGCATGTCTGCGGGTTCATATCTACCCTTACATTATCTGATTTGCCGAAATGGTTTTTACATGCGGTAATCAACGAAGTCTCAATCGCTTCCAGCATCGTATCCTTGCTGATATTTTTTTCTTTTTCCAATATATTCAATGCTTCTAACAACTCATTGTTCATTTTCCGATCCTCCTAATCTTTGTGTACTTCAACACGTAAAAAGTTATGCCGCGCAGCAAAAGGCTGCCCCACAGGGCACAAAGGCCAGGGGGCATAACTTTAAAAATCAAGTGCCTCACGTATCAAGGCAATATCACTTTTATTAAATGCCAGCTCCACATCTTCTTGTGTAACAATGGTTACCGTTTTGCCGTCATATGCTGCCAGCCTGCCGTGAAATTCCTTTTCATGCTGAATCGGACGATAGGTTCGAACCTCTATTTCTTTCCCCATATTTCTAATATAGTCTTTTTCTTTTTTTAATGGCCTGCCAAGCCCCGGTGAACTGACTTCAAAGGTGTAAGGGCCGTCAATATAATCCAGCTCATCCAAAACCGGGTTCATTTCCCTGGCTACCGCTTCGCAATCGTTAATGGTGATCCCGCCTTCCTTATCAATAAAGGCACGCAGGTACCAGGTGTTCCCTTCCTTTACATATTCCACATCGATAAGGTCAAAATTCCGTTTTTCCAAAATTGGCTGGAGCAGCCTTTCGGTTTTTAACTCATAATCTTCTCTTCTTGACATTTCAACACCTCCTCATATACCCCGGCCAAGTACAGCATTCTGCTTTCTATACTATCACTGCTTTACAACGCGAATTGAGAGTGGACCGAAATCCACTCTCAATGAATAGTTACCATATTCTTGCTCTTAGCATAGCACTTTTTTACGGAAAATGCAAGCTTTTTAACCGGTTGCTTTCCCTACCAGCAGTCCGTACGGGAATCGAACCCGTGTTTCCGCCGTGAGAGGGCGGCGTCTTGACCGCTTGACCAACGGACCTTGCTCCAAATGTTGCTGCATCAGCAGAACACTAGTATAATAGCATAGGATTTTCAGGAATGCAAGTATTTTTTTACATTTTTTTCAATTGTATTATTTCCTTTTTTTATGCAGCTTTGCCCAATAAAATTCAATATCCTGGTAATAAAACTCATTGATTTCGGCACACAGCAGCAGGATATACATACAAAAATAAATCCAGAACATAGTCAATACAATCGTGGCCAAAGACCCATACATGGAAAACCCATTAAAATATCCTACATATATCGATACCCCAATAGAAAACAAATACCAAACAACGGTACAAAGCACTGCCCCAGGGAGCTGGTTATGGAAATTTATCTTATGGTTTACCAATGCCTTGCGGTCAGGCAGGGAATGGAATGCCATCATAACCGTAATGATCATGATCGGAGTAATGATCAGGATACGGAAATCCAAAATGCGGGACACTACTTTTCCGATAACTGGAAAATATTGTATCAGCACATCTTCCAGGGAGCGTCCAAAGATAATCAGCACTAAGAAGATAACAATGGAAACCAGGAAAATAAACGTATAAAAAACCGCTTTGATACGTAATACAAACCAATTGCGTTTTTCCTGTATTTCATTGACTTCATCAAGCCCATTGGACAGGTAATGCAGGCCTTTGGAAGCAGACCAGATAGCAACGACTGCAGTCGTGGAAAGGATCCCAACAGACTCTGAAAATACTTCATCCAAAACGGTTATAATAAATGGCTCTATATAATTGGGCAGATACTGATGCACCCATTGCAGCAGCATTGCTTCCGAAATTGGCGTATACTGGACGAGCGTAATAAAAAACATCATTAACGGCACAAGGGACATCATGATAAAAAATGCGGTCTGCGCCGCATATGCGCCGATATTATCTTTTTTACATTTATCCATTAAACGCAGACCGTTCAAAACCATACGTCTCATATATTTTTATACCCCTCTTTTCTGTCCTGTATACTTGCTGTTTTTGGCTTAAAACTTCCTAACCGTAATCCCATCGTAATAATAATTTAGTATCTTTTTATAATCCCATCCTGCCTGTGCCATGCTGTCTGCACCGTACTGGCTCATGCCGATGCCGTGCCCGTTGCCGCCGCCTGCCAGCAAAAACCGCTTGCCCTTTTTATCATAGGATATGGAAAAATATGCACTTGGCAAAAACCGGGAGGCTGTATCGGTACTGTTGTCTGCATACGCCACTTGTTCAAGCGCGCATCCTACGATTGCCCGGATGTTATACTCCGACCTAATTTCCACCTTACCAAAATCAAACGCAATGGTCAAGGTTAAAATAGCCCCGCTTTTGCTCCGTTTGGAACAATACATTTTGTTCGCGCCCCCAAACCCTTTCATAGAAGCCACTTTTTTCGGCTTTTTGGCTTTCGTGGAATAAAAAGTAAAGTTCTGTGGGCTGATTTGCGTGCGCTTTTCGATGGCCTCTTTTAGCTGGCCTGTGTGCGAACCCAGCTCCACTTTGGCTTGCCAACGGAAATACCGGCTGTTGCTGTCATAGGATTTTTCCTTCTTCGAAGTAATAAACGCCCGGAACGTTTTTTCGTCTGACATGTCAAATTTAGCATTGGATTTTTTTGAGGGGTCTAACGTTTTTGCTTTTAAGTAAGGGCAGGTATCCTCCGTTTGGTTCCAAATCTCCATTCCCGACCCATAGCCGCAGGAAGCCGAATAGTAGTATGCATTGACAATTTCATCCTGTGCATACATGACCTGGCCCGCAGTTTCTTCTACCGCTTCCACATCAATATCGCTAATCTGTGATTTATTATAGACCTGGTAATTGGTACTGTCGTCAATCTGTGCATGGTACCCGCCATAATCCCCAGCTGCTATCTGCCGGTAAACATAGCTCCTTGCACAGACCGCCTGCGCCTTTAACGCCTCTTTTCCAAACGAAGCAGGCATCTCACTTGCTACTACAGAATACAGGTATTTTTCTATACTTACTTTATTTACGATATAATATCCCTGTGCATCCTTATATACAAAAAAACTGCCAAAATACCCATTGGAAACCGGACTGCCTTTTTTATCAGCCAGGAACAGTTTTGCGCTGCTTTTTAACGGTGCCACCTGGGCACAGCCGCCCTGCTTTAACTTCAGCTTCTTTACATCAACGATTTCAGAACTTTTATAATTAGATGTTTTTTTACCAAACTCCACTTTAAATTGGCTATCACAAGACAGGTACACCTCGCTGTAATGGACTGCCCCTTTATTTAACAGCAAAACCTTTACCGTATCTGGAAGCTTTTGCACTGCTTTTTTTTCCTGTTGCCCGCTGCCTGTGCTGCCGGACGCTCCATCCTTGCCTTTTATTTTAGTGATTTTACCACCTTTTATACATAATGTATACGCTGCCTGCTCCTTAAGGCTGCCCGTATCCGGATAATCGGCTTTGTATTCCTGTTTTTGATAGGTAAAATCAACCCTGCCGTCTGCTGCGGAATCCACCGTTGCATCCCTTAATGCAATTGTTTTATTGGACTCTCCCCGGACGCCGATCAAAGTTTTCCCCATTAGATATGCCTCATATGTATGCAATGCTTCCAACTTTAAAGAATCCACATTTAATTTCAATTCGCCATCTTGTGTGCGGCAGGCGCCAGAACCTTGCCAAAGCACCAAGACTGTCTTTTTTGTTACCGCCCCTTCGAGGTCTAGGTAATCCAGGATCTGTTCATAACATGCCATAAGGTCTTCACGCTTGGCTTTGCTATTTCCGCCTTCTACAGGGATGGCCCCGGACAGGCCAACAGCCTGCACCGCTTCTTTCAGCTGCCCTTTCGTTACTGCATCCTGTAGGTCATTTCCCCATTCCACAGGAAGGGCATCTTCGGCTAAAAACGATAAAAGGGATATGAATTCTTCTTGGGGTACATAGGCAAGGGCCGACGCGTCGTTTTTTTTATACAGCAAAAAAAGCAGGGCGGCCAAAAGGGCGGCTGACGCCAGGCAGGCCGCCAATATGCCGCCTGGAGGCAAACCGGCGCCAGTCCGGCCAAATGCGGCCTGGCCGCCCACATTTTGTTTTCCATGCAATTCTTTCCTGTATTTTTTTACTTTGGCTGCTCTGTCCATACTTTTCTTCCTTGCCTGATGAGAAATTTTATTCCTACGGGTTGCCGATTACGTTAGGAACTGTAAATAAATAACTTTTAAATAATGCGCAGGATTTTTCTTTGAGAGCACTGCTCAAAAATCAGGCGCATAGCGGTGCTCTCGGAGAAAAAGACAAGCAGTATTAAAAGTTATTTATTTACAGTTCCTTAGGGCCTCTCCAATATATGTATGCGGGTATGGCGTGCGTTTATGACTAAATTTGGAAAAGGAGTTGGGTAAATTTTTCACAAAGGGGAGGGGTTGGCTAGGCGCTGTGGGCGGGAATAGAAGAAATTTGGGTAGTGCTTTTCGTGGCTGCTAGGACGCCGGAGGGCGGAGCGGTGGGCTGGCTTCCTGCTCCTACTCCAGAATATTAAGAAGCCCTAAGCATTCTGCATTTACGTAGTGGTACCGGACGGGCGCGGCGCCTTGTCCGCCCTGGCTTACGTCAGCAGCTACAGGCGTCGCTTCGGCTTCGCCGCCTGTTTTCCTTGCAGAATACTAAGTGCTTCTAAATATTCTTCCAACGTCGCTGGAAGCCAGCCCACCGCTCCGCCCTCCGGCTGGTTCCCACTGGCTTTAGTATGGTTTCCCATATACACTGTGGCAAAGCAGTAGGATGGTAGGTAGCTGCCTGGTTTTGCTTTACGTTAATAGCAAAAGAAGCTGCTAAATAAAGCAGCTTCTTTTCTTATCGGGTTGTATTTTATTAAATCTTGTATTGTATTCTGCGATTTGTGTTATAAACTTTTTCGTATATAAGCTCAATTTATCAGGTGTGATTTATATTTCTTCCTTATCTTTCTGTTGCTTTTATTTGCTGTTTATTCTTTTGTGCACTGAATGATAAAACATATACTTATCTGGTGTAGCCTTATTTATCCTTTTCTTTTGTACCCTTTCGCAAATTTATCTTAAACTACATGTTCGCCTAAACTAGATTTCTAGCTACTTCAACTACCCTAGCCTAAATCTAAACAAAACTGATATTTCTGATATTTCTTTTGTATTTTTTGCAATATTCTTACTACCATATCTTTAATTATAGTTTAATTGCAAGAATCATCCTACATTATCTTATAAAATATCTACGGTAGCTTAAGATACAATATCCTTACAACTCGAACTCGTCCACTGTAACCTAATTACATTAATTTCAGGCCAACTTCTTCTACCATAACCTTACGGTAAATTTTCCCTTAAAACTTATCAGGATAATTTTATGGCAAGTCCATTCTATAACCATCCTATAATTCCGTTACATTAACTTTATCGTAAATCTTACGGTAACCTCATTACGATAACTTCACTGTAGGTTTTATTGTAACCATACTGCAATGCCTCTTTTGCCCTATTTGTAAAAATATTTCTTTTGTATAGTATTGTTACCGAATACGGTGTGTAAACAACGCCTCTTTTGTACCTCAAAATGCTTATCTTCTGCAATAGAATTTATGAACAAAACTTATCTATCCTTATCTATCGGTTTTATCTTCCGTGCTATATGGAACATATTGGATTTCAGCTATAAATACTGCTTTTTGCCCTTCTCTTCTGCAAATTTTTTAACTTTATCTTTTGAGATGCTGCTTCGTACACATTCCTTTTAAAATAACTTCTCTTTTGAATTCTGCGGTCTTTTTATTATCTTTCGTTCGCTATCTGCTGTACTTTTCCATATATCTTCTTTTGTAATATCTTTTGTACTTTATGGTATCTTTTATCTTGAAGGTAACTTCCATTAATCTAAACGTAATTTTAACATAACGTGGGCATAACCTTAGCCTTAATGTCCCCGTATCTGTTTCTTTTGTTATATTTGGCCGTTTTCTTTTGTTTTTTAGTGCCTATTTTCTTTTGCAGCATATAGAATCAAATTCTCTTTTGTAAAAGTACCCCCAAAGTGCCGGTCCCACAATTTTGACTCCTAGCAAAGCTAGGTGGGTAACCTCAATGAAGCTTCTGCCTTCCACTGCATAATGATGGCCTGGCATCTACCTCAAAATTTTGGAATCCCATAAAAGAAAATGTAGGTTCAAAATAGCAGGTTATCGCACACCCCAGGTAAGTACTTTTATTAAAATTGATTATACTCTACTATGTGCAGTATTGCAACAATTATTTATATACACAGCAATGTATTTTATGGTATTTTTGCTGGCTATATTTTCTGTATTAGAATTTCACATGAACTTCACGTGAACTTCACAAAAATTATTCTAACCTATTTTTATCCGATTGTAAAGCCTTTTTAAAATTACTTTAAATATTTCAAAAAATTCATAATCATGCAACGCCCTATCTATTTCCAACCAAAAGCCCGCTCTAAGATTTTTCAATCTTAAAGCGGGCTTCTTTTTATCGTTTTGCTTTTATACAGTAAAAATTACAACGTATTTGCCTGGTCTACGACTTTTTGAATCGCATCCGCTGCATCTGCCGGAAGCTTGTTAAAGCCGCCTTCTTTTGTATCCAGTTCTTTCACATTGTTCAAGCGGTCTGTCATACGTGCCCTCATCTGGGCAACATAATCTTTATCATTCAGATCCGGTACAAAGCCTTCCCATTCAAAGATTTCAATATCCGTAAACGGACCCCAAGGTTTGAAGTCTGCCTTCTTTTCAACAATCGCTTCCAGAATGCCAAGCGTATCTTTCGGCTGTACTTTCTTGCCCATAAAATCGCCTGTATTGATAATATAGCAGTCTACATTCTTTTCAGCAACGAGCTTTTTAAATTTCTCGTAGTCATTTACCAACGGATATGTCCTAAATGGGTTTGCATACGGTTCAATAACAAGGGCATTCGGGTCAACGCCAGGAGCAAGGCGTTCTGCTGTGGAACGCTTGGTTGCAAGTGTCGCACCCATAACGGATGCTAAAGATGCGCCTTTTAATTTTACTACTGGCGGCAGCGTCTGGTCTTTCATAATCCAGAAAATAGCATTTACCGGGCTTTCAATCTTGTCCACACGGTTTGGCGACCACAATTTGGATTTAATTGCACGGCCATTGCCATTGCGGATGTCTTCTGTTACCAATACGATCTTGCCGTCTTCATCCAAGGTTGCGGAACAGTTCTGTGCGGTCAGCAGGAACTTGTTGTCTTCGCAGGCAGTCGGGTAATCTGCTGTCTTGTCAAAATAGGTCGGCTCCAATGCAATGGATGCACAGGTATCGGTATTAATAACGAATGCATCGTCATGAAGCACTTTAATGGAAGGATATTTGCCGCCATGTTTTGCATGGGTCAGCGTAGATTTTCCAGAGCCTGACAAGCCAAATACCGCTGCAACGTATTTTGAGCCGTCTTCCAGCGTATATTCTTTTTGGCCGCCGTGGCAGGATGCGTAGCCGTTCCTGTTTGCAATTGCCCATGCAAGCGTCAGCGTACCTTTCTTGTGTTCGCCAAAATAGCGCATGCCAAGGATTGCCGCACAGTTTGTCTCTGTATTAAAGTAGCATAAGCATTTTCCGTCGCAGACATCCGTCTGGTCTGTGCCTGTCCACTGTGGGTCAGAGAAAATAAATACGTCCGGTTCTGTGCCGTTGCCGATTGGCTGGGACTGGCTGTACATCTTTGTATAGGTATCGCTCATATACTGGAAGTTTAACATCCAGTTATACAGGATATTTTCTTCGCCTTCTGGGATCAGCAAGTGCGCTTTTACCATAAATTCCGGGTCAAGGCCAATATAGACCTGTGCATGGTACATGGTCCTCCAGCGTGTATCATAGACCGCATCCATAAGGATCTTGTCCAATTTTGCACAGTCTGTGCCTTCTTTGCCGGTAATCCTCCTTGCTGCTGCATAACGTCCGGTAATAGAGCCGTCATTAAATAACAGCACTTTGGATTCTGGTTCCAGGCCAATGTCTTCTGCCTTATAAACCGGCATATCCGTTACAACTGTACCAGGGGAATTTTTAGCCAGCTCATAAGCTTCCCGCAGTGTATTTACCTTTACAACATTGTTGCCATAAAATGGCGCTTCAATAATGGCACGCGTATTGGTAACTGGGGAACCAGCTTTTGGAAAGCCAGGTTTATTCGGCCCTATTTCAGTTCTTGGATACAGAGCTTTTGTTGACATGGATAGTTTCCTCCTTATTTGAAATTTTATGATATGATTTATTTTCCCCGTTGAAATGGGAAATAATACTATCTTAAACTATACACTATGTTATCTTTTTGTCAATCTTTTTTAGTAAAATTTTTCACTGCAGATCCGCGCTGGAAAACGCAAAGGGCAGCAGGCTGCCCAGCTTTACCACTTTGTATTCGGTTTCACTTTTTACGAAAATAACGTCAAACTCATCCGGGCTGCAAAATTCCAAAAGCACCTGCCTGCATACCCCGCATGGGGCTAGGTACTTATTGTTGTCCCCTGCTACAGCAATCGCAAGGAACCCCCGCCTGCCTTCGGAAACTGCTTTAAACACTGCGGTGCGTTCCGCACAGTTTGTTGGCGAATAAGCAGCATTTTCAATATTACAGCCCATAACCACTTCTCCATCCATACATAATAGTGCGGCCCCAACTGCGAAGCCGGAATATGGCACATAGGCATACTGCTTTGCTTCCAATGCTTTTTTCACTAAATCCGGTATGTTGTACTCCATGCAAATACCTCCGCTTTCCCTAAATTTTAATACATTTTGGTAAAAAAATCTATCCCGTAGAATCATTAATTTTTTATAAATTTTGAATTTTTCTTGTGTTCGTGTTTTATACTATGTTACTATGTGAGCAGACAGGAGGTATGATGAATGAAAGAAAATGAATATTCCAAAATTACGCCTGAGCTTGAAAACCTCGCGGATTTAAGCAGCCGGCATTTTGCAATCGACCCGGCGCTGTATGCCAAATACGATGTAAAACGCGGTTTGCGCGATATTAACGGCAAGGGCGTCTTAGTCGGGCTGACCGAGATTTCCGAAGTGTGTGCGACGAAAAAAGATGGAGACCAAATCATTCCAGCAGACGGCGAATTGTTTTACCGTGGCTATAATGTAAAGGATCTTATTGACGGGATTGGGCCAGACAGCCATTTCGGGTTTGAGGAAAGCGCTTTTTTGTTGATATTCGGCAAACTCCCTACAAAGGAGGAACTGGCTGAATTTACCCAACAGCTTTCTTATTACCGTTCCCTGCCAACCAGTTTTGTCCGTGATATTATTATGAAGGCCCCTAGCCAAGATATGATGAATACGCTAGCACGCAGTGTCCTAACGCTGTACTCTTATGACGAGCGGGCCGACGATATTTCCATACCAAATGTACTGCGCCAGTGTATGCAGCTGATTAGCCTGTTCCCGCTGCTTTCTGTATACGGGTACCAGGCATACAGGCATTACCATGACGGCGACAGCCTATTTATCCACAAACCGCTGCCGGAATTGTCTACCGCTGAAACGATCCTGCATATCCTGCGGCCGGACAGCAAATATACACCGCTGGAAGCCAAATTGCTGGATATAGCTTTAATTTTGCATATGGAACACGGCGGCGGCAACAACTCTACCTTTACGACACATCTGGTATCCTCTTCCGGGACGGATACATATTCTGTGATCGCAGCTTCCATCGGTTCCTTAAAAGGGCCGAAACATGGCGGGGCAAACATCAAAGTAGTACAGATGTTTGAAGATTTAAAACAAAACCTAAAAGATTGGACCGACGAGGACGAGGTACGCAAATACTTAAAAGCTGTTTTAAATAAACAGGCATTTGACCATGCAGGGCTGATCTATGGTATGGGCCACGCAGTCTATTCGCTTTCTGACCCACGTGCGCGGATTTTCCGGTCTTATGTGGAGCGGCTGTCCATTGAGAAAGGGTTTAACGAAGAATTTGCCTTATATTCTATGGTGGAACGGCTTGCGCCAATGGTAATTTCCGAAGAACGCAAGATTTATAAAGGCGTCAGCCCAAATGTGGATTTTTACAGCGGCTTTGTATACCATATGCTCGGGCTTCCACTGGAACTGTATACCCCGATTTTTGCAATTGCCCGTATTGCCGGCTGGAGTGCGCATAGGCTGGAAGAAATCTCTTACAACAGCAAGATCATGCGCCCGGCTTATATGAGCGTATCAAGCCGCAGGGAATATATCCCGATGGCAGAACGTATCCGTGAACTGAAATTATAACATTTTTCAAGCCATCTGCTTATTGTTCTGATGCTGTGCAGCCGCACAGCACAGGCTGGATGGGGTCCGATAATACAGGCTATATATGTTTTTCTTTTATTGCACGCATCTTATTTACAAACCAACCGCAGGCAGCCAAAAAACAGGCAACGCCTGCCATTTGTATATAGGGCATCCCCAGCACATACCGGTTTATAATGTCAGCTATGCCAAACAAACAAGAAACAATGCCAAGCAAAACTGTCGGCCGGTACATTTCCCGGCAAAACCCTGGCCCATCCTTTAGTTTTGGCAGTTCTTCCTCTGAGAAAAGGAAGGCGGACACAACGCCGCTTTTTTTCATACGCACGGCACAAAATATCCCATATAGCCCAAAAACGATTATAATAACATCGAATACCGACATGACCTTGCTGGATGACATATTTGCCTTCCCCCTTCATTTTTTGTTATTATAATGCTTTCCTATTCCTGCTGCAACAAATTTTGTACCTTTTTTATAAATAATTCCAATTTTTTCGTTGCATATTTTGGATTTATCTTGTAAAATTTATACATAAAGGCATTTAGAAAAAGGAGTGAATTATTATGTTATTATCAGAATCCAAAATTTTAATCGGTGATGATTCGATTCTGGCAAGAAAACAGTTAAAGGATATATTATCTGATCTTGGCGGCGTCAACTGCATGGAAGCAGCAAATGGACAGGAAGTCATTGATCTATATAAAAAAGAACCGGCGGATATTATATTCCTCGACATCGTAATGCCGGTCAAAGACGGCATTGCTGCAACAAAAGAAATTATGGCATTAAATCCATCTGCATTTATTATTATTGCTTCGTCCATTGGTACGAAAGAGCAGTTAATGAGTGCAATTGAAGCTGGGGCAAAAGATTTTATCCAAAAACCGTTCTCCGCCAACAACATTAAGCGGGTAATCGAATCACGTTTTGAACATTGACAAGGGAGACTATTCACTATGTACACACAATTTTTTGGAAATTTTTTATTGGGCCGCAATGTCATTACACCGGAGCAGCTTGTCGCTGCCATCGGCAAAGAATCCACAAGCCATATCAAGCTTGGTACGCTGGCAATGTACCACAATTTAATGACTGCCAACGAAATCGACGATATTGTCGTTGCGCAGACGCATGAAGACAAGCATTTTGGTGAAATTGCCATTGAACGCCACTACTTGACGGAAGAGCAGGTTAACCGCCTGTTATCTGAGCAAAGCCCGCAGTACCTTCTGCTGGGGCAGATATTAATTGAAGATGGCATTATCACGAACTCTGATTTGGAAGATTTGATTATCGACTATGAATCCGAACATGAAATTTACGACCTGGATTTGGAAATTGAACAAAAAGAACAGGTTATCCGGTTGATCCGCCATTATTTTAAATTGGAAGACGTAAAAAATAATGCGCTGTTTGAATCGTATCTGATGCTGCTGTTCAATAACCTGATCCGCTTTATCGGTGCGGACTTTACACCGTTAGCCCCAATCCGCTGCAAAGAATTTCCGACACAGTTTAGTGTCGTACAGCATATTCAGGGAAAATACAGCATTACATCTGCCATTGATATGACTTGTGCAATGGCAATTGAGTTTGCATCCCGTTATGCAATGGATTCCTTTGATGAATTCGATGAATATGTACAGGCATCCTTAGAAGACTTTTTGAACCTCCACAATGGGCTGTTTACCGTTAATATTTCAAACAACTACTCCATTGAGCTGCAGCTCTCCCCGCCAGAGCAGCATGAAGAAGATATTGTGGATCTGCATTCCGACGCAGTATCCTATATTTTCCCGGTTTTATTCCCGTTTGGAACCATTAATTTTTTGTTTTCTTTTTAATTTTTACATAAAAATTCCTGACAGATGGGTGTCAGGAATTTTTTATTTCTTATGCGATACCTAAAAACTTTTTAACAACAGCCGGCATTTCCTCTGCCCGGCATACCGTATGGTGTATTGTTTCGGCATGGCGGATCTCCTCCACTGCCTGTGGTATTTCCACACCGGAAAGCTTGCTTAATTCATCTGCCAACGCAAAATCATCCTCCAACGTACAAGATGGGCAGATGGCCTGCATGACGCTGCGTGTAAATTTAAACGGACTTGCCGTAGATGCGATCACCGTCTTCGTATGGTCGCCAGTTGTTTCCCGGTATTTTTGATACACACTTGCAGCAACTGCAGTATGGGTATCGACTACATACCCGGCCTTTTCATACAAGCCCCGGATAGCCTGTGCGGTTTCTAGCTCCCCTGCAAAACCGCCGTAAAAATCTGACAAGGCCTCCTTCATCGGTCCGGAAATCTGATAAACGCCCCCAGACGCCAGTTCCTCCATCAGCGCTGCGGTCTTTGCAGCATCATTGCCCGCAATCCGGTAAACTAGGCGTTCTAAGTTGCTGGAAACCAAAATATCCATAGACGGGGACGACGTCAAAATAAACGGGCGGTTTTTATTGTATTGCCCAGACGCAAAAAAATCATAAAGCACTTTATTTTCATTGGACGCACAGATCAGCTTTGCAATTGGAACCCCCATTTGTTTTGCATAATAGGCGGCAAGGATATTGCCGAAATTGCCGGTCGGCACCGTAACGTTTATGCATTCGCCTTCTTGGATTTCCCCATTGCAAAGCAGCTTTCCATAAGCGTAAGCGTAATAGGCCACCTGCGGTACCAGGCGCCCGATGTTGATCGAATTGGCGGATGAAAACTGGTACCCGGCCGCAGCCAATTCCTGTTCCAGCCCTGGGTCGGAAAACATTTTTTTAACGCCCGCCTGGGCCTGGTCAAAATTACCATCAATGCCAGCCACAAAAGTATTCGCACCTGCCTGCGTCACCATCTGTTTTTCCTGGATAGGGCTGACCCCGTTTTTCGGGTAAAATACAATAATTTTTGTCCCCTTTACATCTGCAAACCCTGCAAGGGCTGCTTTCCCGGTATCGCCGGACGTTGCCGTCAAGATAACAATTTCATTTTCCACTTGGTTTTTCCTAGCAGAAACCGTTAAAAGATGCGGCAGGATAGATAACGCCATATCTTTGAACGCAATGGTCGGGCCGTGGAACAATTCCAGGTAATAAGCGCCTTCCACTGCTTTTACCGGTACAATTTCTTCCGTATCAAATTTGCTGTCATACGCAGCGTCAATGCAGTTTTTTAATTCCTGTTGCGTAAAATCTGTCAAAAACTGCTTCATGACCGTATAGGCCGTTTCCCGGTAATCCATCCTGGACAGGTCATGCAGGCTAACGCCAAGCGCAGGGATCTGCTGCGGGACAAACAGGCCGCCGTCTTCAGACAGCCCTTTTAAGATTGCCTGGGATGCCGTCACTTTGACGCGGGAATCCCTGGTACTTGTATACATTATATCCATTGGTCTATCCTCTTTTCCTTTTATCATAAATATCGTAACATGCCTTCTATTATAAACAAAAATCTGATTTTGACAAGTAGGCGGGAAGCAATTATAATAACTGTTACAGAAAGATTGTTACTATTCAGGGGCCAGGAATGCGCATAAACTGCGCATTCCGTGAGAACATGATTCAGGAGTGA
>CAMUML010000038.1 GCA_947089855.1 uncultured Eubacterium sp. | reverse complement strand
TGAGTTCAAATTCTTTTTGGAAATAAAAAACGCCGAAAACCTTGAAAAATCAATGTTTTCGGCGGAGTTTTTGGCGTCGCTAAGAGGATTTGAACCTCCGACCTACCGCTTAGGAGGCGGTCGCTCTATCCAACTGAGCTATAGCGACAGTTACTAAATCTATATTTATTTTTACTTGTTACCTTTTCCCTTGTCCTCTTAGGCGAGTGTTATAACACTTTCTTAGGAGGCGGTCGCTCTATCCAGCTGAACTATAGCGACAATTACTAAATCTATATTTATTTTTACTTGTTACCTTTTCCCTTGCCCTATCAAGCAGGCGTTTTCACATTTTCTTAGTAGGCTGCCACTCCATCCAATCGTGGCAATCAAAAAATCTATTTCTATTCTTAATTTCTTTTTATTGTTTTTCTTTTCCCTTTTGTGAAATATTCCCATATTTTCCTAAGAACTTTTTATATTATACTGATTGCCTTGCGTTTTGTCAACTATTTTTTTCTATATTTATGATATTTTGTAACAGTCCAGCCTTCAATGCCATTTACTTAATCGTAATTGTTCAGATAGGATGTTACATTATGGCCTCCCGGATGCCGGATGAGGGATTTGTTTTCGCTGCTATACATAAGGACTTTGCAGCAAATGCAAAGTCCTTATAAATGGTGGTATGATTTTGATAAATTTTTAATGAAAGGCAGTGCATGGTCCAACAGCTGCCTATTTGGGGCTAGTTTTTGTACTGTATGGATCTTATCCTGTAACCGTCATATGCTGCCGCCGGTATGTGTCGTTGTCTTTCTGGTTTAATTCATTTTCTACCTGGGCCAGCTCTTTTTCCAGTTTCCTGGATTTTTGCACGTCTTCTTTGGCCTGCTGGATCTGTTGTTCCAGCTGCTTTTTTTTGGCCTTTAGTTTCTCAATTTCCCTGTCAACCTTGTCGGTACTCCCAACACATACTTCCTCCTTTTTTTGCGGCTGGCCTGGTTTTACTTTCGGCTGGCTGCCAGCCTGGCCTTCCCTGGCGCCTTCTTTTACACCATCCGGCTTTGCCTGTGGCTGGTTTTCCCCATCTGGCCGGCCAGGCTTGTTTCGGCCGTCAAAGAAGACCTTGCGGTTCCCATGTCCATCCTGCCCTACCCGGTACAGGCCGCTTGGTTTATTAGCCGTTTTTTCGCTGCTGATATAGCCATCTTTCAAAACAGGCGTTTGATCAGCGGCCTTTTGGTTAGCCGTTTTTTTGCTATCCTGCCCAGTATCGGTTTCCCTTGGTTTTTCCGCCAATCCAATGGGATTTTGTGCATTTTGCTGCTGTAGGTACTGCTGCTGCACATACTGGGCCCTGTAATAGCTGCTATCCTTGATTTCCATTGCCATAAATGGCCCTCCTTTGATCGTAGTGTCCGGCAGTGCTGCCTTCCATTACTCTTTTCGGCCAGCCAAAACTGCGGATAAACCAATTTGCCGTGAGATGTTTTGTGGATGCTGTAAAATGATACGGCTGCTATACCCACGAGCGATAAAGTTTGCCATATAGCTTATGGCTTTCCTAAAGCAGCTCTTTTAATATCCGGTTTACCATCCCTGGGTCTGCCTTGCCTTTCATGGCTTTCATGGTCTGGCCTACTAAAAAACCAGCCGCCTTTTTCTTGCCTCCCCGGTAATCTTCTACAGACTTCGGGTTTTCCTGGATCACTTGTGCAATAACGCTTTTTAATTCCCCTTCGTCGTTTACCGACCGCAGGCCATGCGCTTCGACGTATGTTTCTGGGTCGGTATTGTGCCGGAAGATTTGTTCAAAGACTTCTTTTGCAACCGTATTATTCACTGCGCCGGAATCTGCCAAGTCCACAAGTTTGGCCAGGTTTTGCGGTGAAAATGAAATTGCGTCTGGTTCTTGGCCGTTTTCATTTAAAAGGCGCATGGTTTCCCCCATCAGCCAGTTAGATACTTTCTTTGGCTTATTGCATATCTGGGTTGCTGCTTCAAACATATCCGCCAGTTTTTTGGAACTGGTCAGAATCGATGCATCGTAATCTGGAAGCCCATACTGCCCTTTATAACGTGCCAGTTTTGCATCGCGTAATTCCGGCAGGCTGGCGCGCAGTTCTTCCAGCCAGGTATCGCTGATAACGACAGGCATCAGGTCTGGCTCTGGAAAATAGCGGTAATCTTGCGCGTCTTCCTTGGAACGCATCGCATAGGAGTATTCCTTAGCGTCGTCCCAGCGCCTTGTTTCCTGCACCACAGGTTTGCCGGTTTCCAGCAGGTCAATCTGGCGGTTTTTTTCATTTTCGATCGCCCTGGTAATTGCCTTAAAAGAATTTAAATTTTTCATTTCTGTACGTGTACCGTAATCCGGCGACCCGGCTTCCCGTACCGACAGGTTTACGTCTGCACGCATGGAGCCTTCCTGCAGCTTGCAGTCTGAAGCGCCAAGGTATTGGATAGCCATACGTAGTTTATCCAAATAGGCAATGACTTCCTCGGCGCCTCGCATATCTGGTTCGGAAACGATTTCTATTAATGGCACGCCAGAACGGTTATAATCTACCAAGGACACATCTTCCCATTCATCATGGACCAGCTTGCCGGCATCTTCTTCCATATGGATCTCATGGATGCCGATGGTTTTTTTCCCGGCGGACGTTTCAATTTCCACACTGCCATTGCGGCAGATTGGGAGATAGAGCTGTGAAATCTGATAGTTTTGCGGATTATCTGGATAAAAATAGTTTTTACGGTCAAATTTACTGTACTTTGTAATCTCACAGTTTAGCGCCAGCCCGACAGATACAGCATATGCTACCACCTGTTTATTCAAAACCGGAAGGGAACCTGGCATCCCGGTACAGACTGGGCAGGTATGCGCATTGGGCTTTGCGCCGAACGCTGTAGGGCAGCCGCAGAAAATCTTGGTCTTTGTGGCCAGTTCCACATGGACTTCAAGCCCAATGACAGTTTCATATTCTTTCATAATCTTGTGCTATCCTTTCTTGCAATGCATAGCCGCTGCTGCCCCGCCTATGCAAATGGGCAACGCCGGTATCCCCCTGCCTGTTCAAATGCATAGGCTGCACGGATGATCTTTTCCTCTTGGAAACAATCCCCGATAAACTGTAACCCGATCGGCATCCCCTGTGTATCCGCCCCGGCTGGGACACAAATGCCTGGCAACCCTGCTAAGTTCACTGCAATGGTATAAATATCGCCCAGGTACATTTGGAGCGGGTCAGATAGGCTTTTTCCCAATTCCGGGGCTACGGTAGGTGCAGCTGGGCCTAAGATTACGTCATAGGAGGCAAATGCCTGGTCGAATGCCTGCTTGATCAAGGCTTTTGTACGCAGTGCTTTTAAGTAATAGGCATCGTAATAACCAGAGCTTAATACAAAAGAGCCAAGCATAATGCGCCGCTTTACCTCCGCACCGAACCCTTCTGACCGGGTCTTTTTGTACATCTGGTGCAGGCCCTCGTATCCTTTTGCGCGCCAGCCGTATTTAATGCCGTCAAACCGCTCCAGGTTGGAGCTTGCTTCCGCACATGCGACCACATAGTAAGCCGGGACCGCATACTCCACAAGGCTTAGGTCAAACCAGCTGATTATGGCACCTTTATCTTTTAACACATCTGCTGCTTTTAAAATGGCAGATTTCACCTGCCCGTTTAGCCCTTCCCCGAAATAATCCCTTGGAATGCCGATTTTCATACCTTTTATATCATCCGTAAGCGCTTCCATAAAGCTTGCCCCATCCCGTTTTATAGAAGTGGAGTCTTTCGGGTCATAGCCGCAGATTGCCGTAAGGGCTGCCGCACAGTCTGTGACATCTTTTGCCACCGGCCCGATCTGGTCCAGCGACGAGCCATAGGCAACCAGGCCGTAGCGGGAAACCGTACCATATGTTGGTTTGATACCGGTTACCCCGCAAAAGGCGCTTGGCTGGCGGATAGAGCCGCCGGTATCAGAGCCAAGTGCATAGGAACATTCTTCTGCTGCGACGGCTGCACAAGAGCCGCCGGAGGAACCGCCTGGCACGTGTGATAAGTTCCACGGATTTTTGGTTGGGCCGTAATAAGATGTTTCGGTTGTGGAACCCATTGCAAATTCATCCATATTTGTTTTGCCAAGGATGACTGCACCGGCTTTTTTTAAGTTGTATACGGCTTGCGCCGTGTATGACGGTACAAAATTTGACAGCATTTTCGATCCGCAGGTAGTCAGCAGCCCTTCGGTACACATATTGTCTTTGATGGCAGCCGGTACGCCTGCGAGCGGGCCGGTTAGTTCCCCGGCATTTATTTTTTGCTGTACTTCCCGCGCCTGTCTGATGGCGCCTTCTTCGTCCACTGTTA
This sequence comes from uncultured Eubacterium sp., assembly GCA_947089855.1. Taxonomy (GTDB): domain Bacteria; phylum Bacillota; class Clostridia; order Lachnospirales; family Lachnospiraceae; genus Eubacterium_J. The sequence goes on along the minus strand of CAMUML010000038.1, from coordinate 38,098 downwards.
TGAAACTGTTTAGGGCAGGTTCTTTCTTGCGGATCTGCGCAAGGGCGTCTTGGACGGCTTCTCCTACGGATACTTCTTTTGCCTGGATTTTCCTGCCTAATGCAACAGCGGTTAAGCTTGTAAGGCTCATATGTTTCCTCCTTTCGGGTTCAAATCTGTGACAGAAGCTGCCGTTAGGGGCTGTTTTGAAAGTTATTTTAAGGGCTTAGGCAAAGGTTTTTGGTGCCACAAAACTTCTGTCTTTTTGTTCCGGTGCATTTTTCAATGTTTCTTTATGGCCATCTGTATTGGTTACTATATCTTCACGGAATACATTTACGGTCTGGAAAGCATGGGACATCGGTTCTATCCCGTCTGTATCCAGTTCGTTTAGTTTGTCAATATAGCGAAGCATACGTTCCATATCTTTTTTTGCCTCAGCTTTTTCATCCTGCGAGAGTTCCAGCTTGGCTAGGATGCTGACATAATCTATCATTTCGTCTGTTATGAATGCTGACATAAGCATCTTCCTTCCCTGGCGTGCACAGCTTTCTTGGCTGTTTGGTTTGCGTGGTGCTTTAGTTGCGTATTTTGATATGTGCCTCCCGAAGCTGCTGCTCGGTTACGGTATTTGGGGCGCCGCACATTAGGTCTTCTGCATTGCCGTTCATTGGAAATGCAACCACTTCCCGGATGTTTTCTTCTCCCCGCAGCAGCATCAGCATCCGGTCTATGCCTGGCGCCATACCTGCATGCGGCGGTGCGCCAAATTGGAATGCCTGATAGAGTGCGCCGAACTTTGAACGTAGTGTCGCTTCATCATAGCCTGCGATTTCAAATGCCCGTACCATTGTCTGTAAGTCGTGGTTGCGTACTGCGCCGGAGGAAAGTTCGATTCCATTGCATACAATGTCGTACTGGTATGCCAGTATCTCCAGCGGGTCTTTTGTATTTAGGGCTTCCAGCCCGCCTTGCGGCATAGAAAATGGGTTATGGGTAAAACCGATCTTTTTGGTATCTGGGTCTTTTTCATACATTGGGAAATCATTGACATAGCAGAAACGGAAAGCGTTTTCTTCTAATAAATGCAGTTTTTCCCCCAATTCTGTACGGATCATCCCAGCATAATAGGCTGCACGTGCCTGTTTGTCTGCAATAAAAAAGATCGTATCCCCTACGGAGAGGCCTGCCAACGCGCGGAGCCCTTCCTTATGGACAGCTGGGATAAATTTATCAATTGGCCCTTTGTATGTGCCGTCTTCCTGGACTTCCAAATACCCGAGGCCGCCCATGCCAATGCTGGTTGCAAACTTTAACAGTTTTTCATGGAAACCCTTGGACATATCCGCATGGACTTTTACTGCGCGCACGGTTTTTCCAAGGAATGGCTGGAATGTGCATTTTTGGAAAAACTCTGTGACATCCACAATGCGCAGCGGGTTCCTTAAATCCGGTTTATCGGTGCCAAACTCAAGCATTGCCTGTTGATAGCTAAACACTGGGAACGGCGCTTTGGTGACTTTGCTGCCGGCTGGGGCAAAGGCTTCGAATGCGGCGCAAAGCACTTCTTCCCCGGCTGCAAATACTTCTTCCTGCCCTGCAAAGCACATTTCAAAGTCCAGCTGGTAAAATTCACCTGGCGAGCGGTCTGCCCTGGCATCTTCATCGCGGAAACATGGCGCGATCTGGAAGTATTTATCAAACCCAGATACCATTAACAATTGCTTATACTGCTGCGGCGCCTGCGGCAAGGCATAAAATTTGCCTTTCATTTTTCTGGAAGGCACGATATAGTCCCTGGCCCCTTCTGGTGAAGACGCACATAAGATCGGCGTCTGGATTTCCAAAAACCCCATCTGTACCATTTTTTCACGCAAAAACGAAATCACTTTTGAACGGAACAGGATATTTTCCTTTACTTTTTGGTTGCGTAAGTCTAGGTACCGGTATTTTAAACGTACCTCTTCGCGCACCCCCCTGCTCGCTGGGATTTCAAATGGCAGGTTCTGGTATACCTCGCCTAAAATCTGGATCTCGTGTGCTTCCAGCTCAATCGTACCTGTTGGTATTTTTGGGTTGTACGTTTCCTCATCCCTTTTTTCAACCTGCCCTTTCAGCGAAACGGCCTGCTCCCTGCGCAGGCCTGACAGCAGGCTGCCATCCCGGATCACTACCTGCATAACAGCATACATATCCCGCACATCCAAAAACGATACCCCGCCATGGTCACGGATATTTTCTATCCAGCCGGCAATCCGCAGTTCTTTTCCAATATCCGACTCACTGATGCCGCCTAACGTCACATCCCTGTAAATATTGCCCTTCATACTAAAATCTCCTTGATCTGCTAAAACTTCTATTTGGATCTACTCTTTATTTGCCTTTGTCCTAACGATAATACCCATGCTTGCCAAATACAAAAGCCCCGGAATACATATCCTGTATCCCGGGGCGAACGTGCATAGCAGCATCCGCGGTACCACCCGCATTGAACCACCTGCTGACGGAAACCTGATAGCAATTTACTGGTATTGCTAAAGGGCCTGCCTACAGCCGGACAGCTCCACTTTTTGTACTTAACGCGCACCACGTGCCAGCCTACTGCAATGTTCAGCTGGCCTGCTCCAGAGTGTTCCCTTCTTCCCCTCTTCCAAACAGCGCTCTCAGCCGGTGGCGCCGTATTTCTGTCAGCCTCTGAGGATAAGAGTCTCCTTCCTTGCATTTCCTGTGTTATGGATTCTAACACAACTGTTTGCGCTTTGCAAGCGGAAAATATTTTTTCTAATATTATTAAGGTAATAAGCATCCAATCAAAATATTGACAGTTGCCAGTTGTTATGTTACTATTTTGGTAGATTTCAAGCCTTTTATACTCACGAGCGATAAAGTTTACCATATGATGTAAGATAAAAACGCTCGTGAGTCGGTGTTACTTGGCAAATTTTAGTGTTTGCCAGTATATATCGTTTATTCCACATAATAAAGGAATTCCCAGCTCTATGAAAAAGAAAACGGATTTTATCCTGATCGGTGCCTGCGTCCTGGACGTCTTGGCGCAGCCTGTTACTACAGAAGTATTTACGGCTGGTTCTACTGCTGCCAGCCATATCAGCATCCATACTGGCGGCGACGCGTTAAACGAAGCGGGTGTTTTAGCGGCGCTTGGCGCTTCTGTGCGCCTGATTGGCAAGATTGGGCTTGATATGGCTGGCAGTTTTATAAAAAAATCCTGCCTTCAGGCACAGATTGACACTTCTTTCTTATTAGAAGAGGCCGGCCTGGAAACGGGTGTAAATATTGTTTTTATTGACCCGTTTGGTGAACGGCACTTTATTACTTCTGCAAACGGAAGCCTGCGCAGGCTCCTGCCAGAAGAGGTACCTGGCAACGCGCTGCAAATGGGCCGCTACCTTTGCTTTGCAAGTATTTTTGTTTTCCCTGCATTTGGCCAGGCTGCACTGGTGGAACTATTTGCAAAAGCCCATGCTGCGGGGCTCATTGTTTGTGCGGATATGACCAAATGCAAACATGGCGAATGCCTGCGTGATTTGGAAGGCTGCCTAGCGCTGCTAGATTTTATTTTTCCAAATTATGAGGAAGCTGCGCTGCTTACGGGGCTTACTGGCCTGGATGAAATTGCAGACGCATTTTTATGCCGCGGGGTTGGCTGCATTGTGATAAAAACAGGTGCTAACGGATGTTTCCTAAAAACTAGGCAGGAACGGTATGAGGCCCCTGCTTATCCATATGCCCGCTACCTGGATACGACAGGGGCAGGGGATACATTTACCGCCTGCTTCCTTTATGCACACAGCCAAGGCATGCCGTTGGCGGAATGCGCTAAATTTGCAAATGCTGGGGCTTCTTTGTGTATTGAACAGATCGGGGCCGCTGGAATACCTTCCGCGCAGCAAGTGTGGGAACGGTATAAGATTCCATGATTTTCAAGAAGACAGAAAGGACCTCCCATGTACATTCAAATTAACCGACAGATTTTATTCTACGATAAAATTGGTGAAGGCCGCCCGCTGCTTTTGCTGCACGGCAATGGGGAAGACCACACAATCTTTGACGCCCTTATCCCGCTGCTTGCGAAAAACCATACCGTCTATGCGATTGACAGCCGTGGCCACGGCGCAAGCAACCCGACCGACGACTACCATTACGACGGTATGGCAGACGATATTATGGAGCTGGCCACCTCCCTGGAAATCGAATCCCCGATCCTGTGCGGCTTCAGCGACGGCGGCATTGTCGGCCTGCTGCTGGCCATACATTATCCGGGCCTGCTTTCCAGGCTGGTAATCTGCGGGGCAAACTTGTATCCGCATGGCATGCGGCGTACATTTTTGCATAAAATTAAACAGCACTATAAAAGAACGGGCAGCCTGCTTGACCGCCTGATGCTGCAGGAGCCGGATATTGACCCTGCCTGCCTTGCCAAAGTACAGATACCAACGCTTGTTGTCGCAGGCAGCGAGGACATTATCAAGCTTTCGCATACAAAATTAATTGCAGAGAGCTTGGCAAATGCACAGATGCAGATCATCCCTGGCGAAGACCACGGCAGCTATCTTATACACAGCGATACCCTATATCCATATATCAAGGATTTTATCTCTTAAGCTATACTGGCAAACACTAAAGTTTGCCAAATAACGCCGGCCCACGGGCGCCATTATCTTGAATCATATGGAGAAGGAACTATTTCTTAAGAAAGGACGGAAATCAAAACAGTTATGGACAATTTTACTGACGGTTTTATTATCCCACAAGATTATCAGCCACAATTAAATTTGCATGATACGCAGATTGCAATTAAGACGGTAAAGGACTTTTTTCAAAACCTGCTTTCCTTAACGCTGAACCTGGCCCGTGTATCTGCACCGCTGTTTGTTACGCCGGAATCAGGCCTGAATGACAACTTAAACGGTGTGGAACGCCCGGTTGCTTTTGATATTAAGGAGCAGCGCAGCCAGACTGCGGAAGTCGTACATTCCCTTGCCAAATGGAAACGTTCTGCCCTGCATAAATATGGGTTTGGGGTTGGCGAAGGGCTCTATACGGATATGAATGCGATCCGGCGGGACGAAGATACCGACAATATCCATTCCATATTTGTCGACCAATGGGATTGGGAAAAGGTCATAGCAAAAGAAGACCGCAACCTTGCCTATTTGCAAGATACTGTAAAAATGGTTTATAAAGTACTGCGGAAAACGGAAAAATATATGGCCATCCAGTATGACTATATCCATGAAACCTTGCCGCACGATATATACTTTATTACCACACAGGAACTGGAAGACCGCTATCCATACAACACGCCGAAAGAAAGGGAGTATTTTATCGCCAAGGAAAAGGGTGCCGTCTGCTTAATGCAGATTGGCGACAAGCTTGCTTCTGGCCAAAAACACGACGGCCGGGCGCCTGATTACGACGACTGGACGCTAAATGCAGACATCCTGGTTTATTATCCGGTGCTTGATATTGCACTGGAACTTTCTTCCATGGGAATCCGCGTCGATGAAACCGCACTGGCATCGCAATTGGAAAAAGCAGGATGCACCGAACGCGCAAACCTGCCGTTCCAAAAAGCAGTCTTAAATAGGGAGCTGCCTTATACCATTGGCGGCGGGATTGGCCAATCGCGTATCTGTATGTTCTTTTTACGCAAAGCACACATCGGCGAAGTGCAGTGTTCCATCTGGAAACCTGAAATAGAAGCGGAATGTAGAAAACGTGGGGTTTTGCTGCTATAATTGCTACAAGGGGCTCTAGCTTTGCCAAACAGCCGGGGTTATTTTGGGGCATAACCATATACAGATACGCAGAATTTCCTAACATGCCATAAGGTATGTCAGGAAATTCTGCGTAATCCCATCCGCTATTTGGCTGCAGCTATCACATCTGCCATATCATAAAGCCCCGCCTTTTTCCCTGCCAGGAACTTCGCCGCTTCTACCGCGCCTTTTGCAAAAACAGCCCTGGAGTATGCGGTATGGCGGACTGTAACCACCTCGTCCATACCTGCAAAAATCACGTCATGTTCTCCGACAATATTCCCGCCGCGTACCGAACAGATGCCGATTTCTTCTTTTTCACGCTTCTTGCGCACCTGGCTGCGGTCATATTGGTACGTATAGCCCATTTTAAGCTCCCCGTTCATACAATCCGCCAGTGCAAGCGCTGTGCCGCTTGGTGCGTCCAGTTTCTGGTTATGGTGTTTTTCTACAATTTCTATATCAAATCCTGCTGGTGCAAGTACTGTTGCTGCTTTTTTTAACAGGTCCATCAGCAAATTGATGCCAAGCGACATATTTGCGGATTTTAAAATAGCTGCCTGCTGTGCTGCTTTTTGTACCATTTCCAGCTGGCTTTCGGACAGCCCCGTCGTACACAGCACGACGGGCAATTTTTTTTCCATACTATAGCAAAGCAGCGCATCCACTGCCCCTGCATTGGAAAAATCAATGATTACATCTGCCTGGTAAGTACACTCTGCAATATCTGTGAATACCGGATATGGGTTTTGGGCCTTGCCGCCAAATACATCAATGCCTGCTACGATTTCTATGCCGCTATCCTGCGCACAGATCTTCGTAATCTCCTGGCCCATTTTTCCATTGCATCCATATAGAATTGCCTTTATCATGATCGTTTCCTCCATACTTATGCGTATTGTGTATTTTATAGCAAACCATATGCTTTTAAAGCTGCTTCCAGCTTTTTGGCATTTGCCTCCCCCATTTCACACAACGGCGCACGCAGTGGCCCTACCTCCATGCCCATGAAGTTCATTGCTTTCTTGACCGGGATTGGGTTTACTTCTGAGAATAAGGCATCGATCAATGGAAGCCCTTTCCTTTGTATTTTGCGTGCTGTTTCTATATCGCCGTCAAAAAAGCTTTGGCAAAGGTTATGCACGTCGTTTGGCGCTACGTTCGACCATACGGAAATAACGCCAAGCGCACCGATCGCCAGAAGCGGAAGCACAAGGCCGTCTTCGCCAGAATACATTTCCAGCTTCCCATCGGTAAGGTCCATTGTTTTGGACGCCTGCGCCATATTTCCGGTCGCTTCTTTTAAGCCTGTGATATTTTCCACATTTTTATACAGGTGCGCAACGGTTTCCGGCTGTAAATTGCATCCAGTCCTGCTTGGCACATTATACATAATAATGGGAAGCTTTACCGACTGGGCTATCTGTGTATAATGCGCAATCAAGCCCGGCTGCGTTGCCTTATTATAGTAAGGGGTCACGATAAGCAGGCCGTCTGCACCCGCTTTTTCCGCCTCCTGCGACAATTCAATTGCCGTGCGCGTACAATTGGAACCGCTGCCTGCGATCACCGGCACCCGGTGCTTTGTAAACTCCACACAGGCACGGATCACTTCGACCTGCTCTGCTTCAGTCATCGTAGATGCTTCACCAGTGGTGCCTGCAATGATAACCGCGTCTGTCCCGCCCGCAATCTGGCTGTCAATAATCTCTTCCAGTTTTTCGTAATTTACTTCTAAATTTTCTTTCATTGGTGTGACGATCGCAACACCTGCTCCTTTAAAAACTGCCATGTCTGACCTCCTGCTTCTTTTATTCTAGCTGCAAACGATACTGCCCAGGCAATCTGGGCCGCCACCAAAATATATTGATTAGAAAAGCCGACTCAGATGAGCCGGCTTTTTTGCATGATCCAATCTGATAGCGCCCCATCTATATTTAGATGACAGTCATAAGGTTATTCACCCTATGCCCAAGGGCTTCAGCGCAGGGCATCCGTCCTTTCGGCGCTTTCCCCTTCTGCCTATCATCCTTTGTGCCTGCCACATCAGATAAGCTACTTATGAATCACGCAACCTCTATCCACTTTATTTTATTTGTATTGCAGCTACAGCCACCTATTGGAATAGGCTGCAGCAAATTCCAGCTGTGCTTTTATCCTCAGCATACTGACAATCCCACTATACCATTGATAAACCCGCATGTCAACTGTATGCCCTGTTTTTCTTCTAATCCATGCTTGCACCAGGCTCTGGCGGAAACGTTCCTGTATGATTTCTTCCATCAAACCCGTGGTTATGCATCCTAGCCTTTTTCTGACTGTATCTGATAAACTTCATCTGCCAGCTCCCGCATATATCCCGGCAGGCTGCGGCCCGTTAAAATAATCTGTGTTTCATCTGCTTTTGCCTGAAACAACGCCTCCATTTCTTCTTTTGTCACTACATTGTTATCCACGACCCCTAATAGTTCATCTAGGATAAGCAGGCTGCATTCATCGTTCAAAAGAACCTTCTTTGCAAAATTGACTCCGTTTTTTAGGTTCCTATTCTCTTCTAATTTTTCCTGCTCAGACAATGTCTCATAGCGTTTTTCCGACTTTTCAAAATGAAATACCTTTATCTCCGGCTCCAACCGCTGCAAAAACGCAGATTCCTCTGCCATCCTGCCTTTTAAAAACTGAATGACAATGACACTTCTGCCTGCACCGGCCGCCTGCAGTGCATATCCAAGCGCTGCGGCAGATTTTCCGCGGCCATCTCCATAATAAATCTGAACCCTGCCTGAATCATCCATAAAAATATACCCTCCTTTGGAGCATCGAAACGTCCCTACCTGCTTCAGATTCCTATAAGATACCACACCTTTATCCAAAATGCAAATAATTTGTAAGAATTTTATAAAAAATTAGTAATTTTTATCTTCCAAATATTCAATCTTGCTGACGGATACTTCATAAGCGACCCGTTTTTCGGTTTCCAATTCATTCAGTTTCTTTACATATTCACGGCTCTGTATCCTGCCCCAGATTTGTACATGGGCACCTACGGAAAACCCGGAAGCAAAGCGTGCATTCCTGCCCCAGCAAATGCATGGGATATAATCCGATTTGCCATAGGAGCGGTTGACCGCAATCAACAAATCTGCAATTTCACGCCCCAGCGGCGTCTTGCGGTAAATCGGCTCCTTGCAGATATATCCATCCAGAAATATCTGGTTGCTTTTGACATCCTCCTCTTCCTGCTCCATAAACTCCAGCTCCCTTGCAAACACAGACAGCACCAGGCGGTTCTTTTTTTCCTCATGCCGGTTATAGGAACGGAACTGGCCTGTTACATAAATATACTGCCCTATGTAGTCTTGTGTCGTATCGATCAGGCGCTCTGAAACCATAACCGGGATATAATCCACAAAATTGCTCAACCTGTTCACAGACACATCTACCATGTAAAAACCTTCTCCGTACACTTCGTGGCTGAATTCAAAGCCGGATACGATTTTCCCTGCAATTGTTACCTGATTGTTTTCAAATATTTTATCTGCCATGAATTTATATCTCCCTTCCTCTTTTAAAACGTGACAGCTATAACGTTTGGCAACAGTCCGGGCAAAACGGGCTGCTGCATCAGTTGCAAATGGTTGTTACTGTCAAGTGGTACTATCTTCAGCCCTGCATGCCGGGCTGATTTTAGCTACTACCAATGTATTCTCCTGCTGCCGCATTTAGAACACGGAACATGCTGCTGCACACCTGCCGTTCCATAAGCCAGGCGTCCCCAAGCGGCTGCAATATCGGCAGTGTTATCTTTTTGACAACACAGAATTTAACATGTAGATTCTAAAAATCTTCTCATTTCATGTCGACAAGCTGACGTTTCCAAAAAATAATGCCCGGTTACATTTTTTTGCCCTTCTACGCTGAAATTTCTTGCACTCATGCTGAAATATGATAAAATGGATACAGTTTGGCTTATTTTAGTATTATACACAAACAGAAAGAAGGAGCAAGTATGAAAACAACACGAGAGGATGTCCGCAATATTGCAATCATCGCCCATGTCGACCACGGCAAAACTACGCTGGTGGATGAACTATTAAAGCAAAGCGGCGTATTCCGCGCAAACCAAGAGGTCAAAGAGCGCGTGATGGACTCTAACGACCTGGAACGGGAACGCGGGATTACGATACTTTCCAAAAATACGGCTGTGTTTTATAAAAATATCAAAATCAATATTATCGACACCCCCGGCCATGCCGACTTCGGCGGGGAGGTGGAACGTGTCTTAAAAATGGTAAACGGCGTCGTACTTTTGGTGGATGCCTTTGAAGGCGTTATGCCGCAGACAAAATTCGTCTTAATGAAAGCCCTGGAACTGGACCTTCCGGTTATTGTATGCATTAATAAGATCGACCGCCCGGAAGCGCGCCCGGATGAAGTAATCGACGAAGTACTGGAACTGTTTATGGACCTGGATGCTTCGGACGAACAGCTGGACTGCCCGTTTGTATACGCTTCCGCCCGTGACGGCTATGCAGTTACCGACTTAACCGAAGAACACAAGGATATGACCGCGCTGTTTGAAACAATTATCAGCTATATCCCGGCCCCGCAGGGCGACCCGCAGGAAAATACCCAGGTGCTGATCAGTACGATCGACTACAATGAATATGTCGGGCGCATCGGCATTGGCAAGGTGGACAACGGCTGCCTTAAAATTAACCAGGACGCTGTCGTGGTCAACCACCATGACCCTGGCAAACGCAAAAAAGTCAAAATCAGCAAAATGTACGAATTTGACGGGCTTGGCAAAGTAGAGGTACGCCAGGCGGATATAGGCGCCATCGTTGCTATTTCCGGCATTGCAGACATACACATCGGCGATACGATCTGTGCCCCGGAGCACCCGGCTGCGATCCCGTTCCAAAAGATTTCCGAGCCGACCATTGCCATGAACTTTCTCGTCAACGACAGCCCGTTTGCCGGCCAGGAAGGAAAATATATTACTTCCCGCCACCTGCGCGACCGGCTGTTCCGGGAACTGAATACGGACATCAGCCTGCGTGTGGAAGAAACGGATGATACCGACATTTTCAAAGTATCCGGGCGCGGTGAACTGCACCTGTCTGTTTTAATCGAAAACATGCGCCGCGAGGGCTATGAGTTTGCTGTAAGCAAAGCCGAAGTATTGTATAAAACAGACGGCAGCGGCAAAAAGCTGGAACCGATGGAAACTGCCTATGTGGACGTGCCGGACGAATTTACCGGGGCGGTTATTGAAAAACTATGCCAGCGCAAAGGCGAAATGTTGAATATGCATTCGATCGCGGGAGGCTACACACGCCTGGAATTCCATATCCCGTCACGCGGCCTGATCGGCTACCGTGGCGACTTTTTAACCGACACAAAGGGCAATGGGATCATCAATACCATATTTGACGGCTATGGCCCTTACTGCGGCGATATACAATACCGCAGGCAGGGTTCGCTGATCGCCTTTGAAACAGGGGTTTCTGTTGCCTATGGGCTGTTTAGCGCCCAGGACCGCGGCCAGCTGTTTATCGGCGCAGGCGAAAAAGTCTATTCCGGTATGGTCGTCGGGCAATGTGCAAAGCCAGAGGATATTGAGTTAAATGTCTGCAAGAAAAAACATTTAACCAATACGCGTTCCTCTAGTGCGGATGAAGCTTTGACGCTGACGCCGCCGCGTATTTTAAGTTTGGAGCAGGCGCTTGACTTTATCGATACGGACGAACTTTTGGAAGTAACGCCGCAAAGCCTGCGGATACGCAAACGTATCTTAGATACGACCATGCGTAAACGCGCGGCCATGAAAAAGCAATAAGCCCTACTGTGCCCCTAAAAACACCTCTGGATTTGAATAGCACCACTGCGCCCAGTCCCAGTTTGCTACTGCAAACCAGTCTGGCACATAATCCTGGCGCAGGTTATGGTGCTTTAAATAATAAGCATGCTCCCACACATCAATACAGGCTATTGGCACAAGGTTATGTGCAACCGGCGTATCCTGGTTGGCTGTCCGTATGACCTTTAAATTTTTGTCTGCATCTGCGGCCAGCCATGCATAGCCGGAGCCAAAAACCGCCAGCGCTTCTTTTGTAAATTCTTTTTGGAAATCCTTAAAACTGCCGAATGCCCAATGGATACTATCGGCCAGCGTCCCCTGTGGCCTGCCCTTTGGCTGCGCGCTTAACCCGTTAAAATAAAACCAGTGGTTAAATACCCCGCCTGCATTGTCCCTTACCCCATCCTGCAAATAATCCGGGAGGGCGTCCAGGTTGCGCAAAATGCGTACCAGCGCTGCAAAACCGCAACATTTTTCTTCGGTAAATGTGGCAGACTGCAATACTGCATTGCGTCCTATCAAATCATTCAACTTGTCAATGTACGTTTGTAAATGTTTGTCATGATGAAGGTACATCGTTTCTATATCAATGTACGGCTCCATCGCTTTGTAGGAATATGGAAGCGGTTCATTTTCAAACCTGCAGTACTGCGGCCTATCCGTTTGCATAGGCAGGCCTTCAGGTGCCTGAGCAAGAGTCCCCATAAATGCCCCCAGTAACCATTTCTTTTATTCTATGCATCCAAACCGCTGCGGTGCATGGCGCTGCCCTACAATTTAAATTTAGCCATTTCCTGCTCCAATCCACTGGACACCCCAGTAATGCTTTCGGCACTATTTTGAACTTCCTTTAGCTTTTCATCCAAGGAAACCGATACTTCCCCAGATAACCCTTCTGCTTTTTTTGCAATATCGCTGATGCGCTGCAGCGCATCGGCAACAAAACGGTCGATCTCATACATATTGCCGATCATGCTGTCCATATCAGCTGCAAAACTGCTGGTCTGCCCTGCTGCTTCCTGAAAGCTAAGGAAAACCTCCCCTGCCTTTTGGGCCGCCTGTATTTGCGCCGCTGTAATTTCCCTCACATCGTCAACCTGTGCAGCAATGCTGTCCATATCCTTGCAAAACCCGGCAACCATATCGCCTATATCAGCCGCTGCCTTGGATGCGTCCGCCGCCAGCTTCCCAATGGATTCCGCCACAACGGAAAACCCCTTGCCATGCTCCCCTGCCCTTGCTGCCTCAATGCTTGCATTGAGTGCCAGCAGTTCTGTTTCTGAGGCAATGTTTTTCATCGTCCCCACAATTTCGGAAATCTGCAAAGAATGCTCCTTTACTACCTTCATCTGTGCACAGGAACGGCCCACATTGTGTTCCACCTGGCGGTTTTGTGCTTCCAGCTCTTTTATACATCCCCTCCCTTCTTCGCCGGACCTCATTGTCTGCTCTGCTACATGCAGCAGGTCCACGCTTTTTTCTTTCAATTCGCCAAACTGCCCTTCCAGCCTGGACATCTGGCCTGCTGCCTGCCCAACCTGCGACGACTGCACCGTAGTACCGTCTGATATTTCTTTCATGGTATAGCCAACGGAACTTATATCCGCCGCAAGCGCCTGCAGGTTATCGGAACATTCCAGCAAATCCGCCGTAAATCCCCGGATACGCATCAACGCGCCTGAAATCCTGCCAGACATGGTATTATAGCTCCTTGCCAGCGCCCCTACTTCATCCTGGCTGGTTTCCGGCGCCTGGGCAGAAAAATCCCCATCCGCAGCCCCTTTCATCAGCCCAGTGATCGAAACGACCGGCATGGCCAGCCTGCGGGCAAGAAAACCTACGACAACCACAGCGGCTGCCACAGCTGCCAGGGAAAGGATGGCTGCCGCGGCCAGCATCCTGCGGGCTACTGCCATTGCAGCGCCCCGCTCCTGCAGCGTAATAAGCGACCAGGAATCCGAACTGCCGGGCAGCGGGACTGCTGTATAACTGGCATAATAGGCATCCCCCTCAAAGCCTATTTTCCGGCTGCCGCGGCTGCCCGCCATTGCATCCGCAACCACTTTGTCCATATCAGTTGATAGGTCGAGCGGGTGCTGCTCGGTCTTAATATTCCCTGCCTCATCCATAACCGGGTTGCCTGCTTCATCCTTAATCGAAACCGTGCGTGTCCGCCCTTTGTAATCATACTGTTCTTCCACCTGTTTCAAATCCGGATGTGCGACTACTACGCCTTCGCCATCAATTACAAACGAAATCCTGCCTTCTGCTTCACTGGAATATTTCCCGATCAAATCCTGTAAAAAATCCAGCTTTAAATCTGCCGCATAAATGCCTGCCAGCGCGCTGCCTTGGTACATTGGGAAAAATACCGATGCACACGGCATCCCAGTCGCAACTGAATAATATGATTTGGAAATAAATGCTTCCGGCTGTTCCATCATCTGCTGAAACCACCATCTTGTAGAACGGTCTGCGAGTTCACCAGATGAACGGCCCGTCTGCATGCCGTCTGTACCCTGTATGTATATTTGATCCAAGTATGGGTTACGTTCTACGCACTGCTCCAAGATTGGCGTCTGCACGCTGGTATCCATTGTCAGGATGCTTGGGTTGTCTGCAAGCACTTCATTGACATGGTATGCTCCATCCATAAACGTAGCGATTTCTTCTGCCATTAAACTGGCCTGCCCCTCATTTTGCGAATAAATCTCCTGTTCATATGAGGTAGTAAAAATCACAAATACGACAGCAGGCAATACGGCTGCCAATGTAATCATTGGAATCAACAGCTGCATAAATATGCTCTTTTTCTTCATTACTTATGGAATCCCTTTCCGTTTTTGCAACAAATCCGATCTCTGCCTGCCGCAGCTATCCATGTACTGCATCCAGGATAAACCTATCTTAACATAACCCCAAACTAACAACAACATCCCAACCATAAAAACCCGGAAAAAAACAATACGGCATACGTACAGCAAACGGCTATGCCCCGAAAAAGGCCCTGCCGATAGACATCCTTCCGTCTGGGCAAGGCCTTTTTTTGCACTCTTACTGTTCCCTCAGCCCTTCCAGCTCTTCCTCTATGCGCAGCAGGCGGTTATACTTTGCAACACGCTCGCTACGGCACGGGGCGCCAGTCTTGATATACCCGGTATGCATCCCAACTGCCAGGTCGGCAATAAACGTATCCTCTGTTTCGCCGGAACGGTGCGACATGATCGTGCGGTAGCCATGTTCCTTTGCGGTACGGATAGCCAGCATCGTCTCGGTCAAGCTTCCGATCTGGTTTGGCTTGATTAGGATTGCATTGGCGCACCCGCCCCCAATCCCACGCAGCAGCCTGGAAACATTGGTTACAAACAGGTCATCCCCGACCAGCATGATCTTCTTGCCCAGCCGTTCGGTAATTTTCCTCCACCCGTCCCAGTCTTCCTCATCCAATGGGTCTTCAATCGATACGATTGGGTACTTGTCTACCAGGCTTTCGTAATAGTCGATCATCTCATCCGTCGAGCGCATAATCATTTGGCCGTCGGTATCCGGCGTCAGGCAGTTGCAGTCCGGCTCGCAGATACAGCCGTCTTTTACCACTTCTGTTACAACTGTAGTACCTTCGCATTGGCATTCCGAACTCTGTGTCTGCCCCTGTTCAATTGTTTTTGCATTTTTTTTGACCAAGGACTTTGTCTCCCCTGGGAAATAGTACATAGCCGCATCTTCCTGGAACAGCTCGCTTGCTGCCGCATCCATTGTAAATGCAATGTCTTTGCCTGGTTCAAAGCCTGCCTTTTTTACTGCACGCATCAAATAGTCGAATACCTCAAACGTATCTTTTAAATCTGGAGCAAATCCGCCCTCATCCCCTACCCCGGTACTATGGCCGTCCGCATCCAGCAGCCTTTTTAATTCGTGGTAAACCTGGGCAGACCATTGCAGGCCCTCATGGATGCTGCCTGCACCGACCGGCATGATCATAAATTCCTGGAAGTCAATGCAGTTTTTGCTGTGTGCGCCGCCATTTAAGATATTCATCATCGGCATCGGGATTGTCCCTTTGCCGCAGCCGCCCAGGTAACGGTATAACGGCAGGTGCAGCGCATCTGCGCTTGCCCGTGCGCATGCCATCGAAACGCCAAGGATGGCGTTTGCACCCAACGAAGATTTATTTTTGGTACCATCCAATTCCAACAGCAGCCCGTCAATCCGGTTTTGCTGCATCGCATCTTTGCCAATAAGCTGTTTGGCAATCTTTCCATTTACATTAGCGACTGCTTTTTTTACGCCTTTCCCATGATAAGCCTCCTGGCCGTCACGCAGTTCCACTGCTTCAAACTGCCCGGTACTGGCCCCGGAAGGCACATCTGCCCTAGCACAGAATTGTTCCCCAGTCGCTTCGTTTTCCACTGCCACCTGCGCTTCTACCGTCGGGTTGCCGCGGGAATCCAAAATTTCCCTTGCATATACGTCTATTATATCCAATTTTGCTGTCATACAAGCCTCCTTGATAAATTTGCTTTTCTATCAAACTTACTATTTCCAAAAGGAGGCCCAATCATACATGCAAATCATTCCTGCTTTTTACAGCTATAAATCCCCAAGCACATCAATGGCATTTTTAGAAACCATGCATACCCCATGTTCCTTTAAAAAAGCTGCTATGCCTTCTGTATGGCAGACGGCGTCTACATATTCATCCGCCAGGGTATAAAATACGGCAGTTTCATATAAGCTGTATGCACGGATGTCCGCCAGCAAAAAAAAGACGCCTCTGTATTTATACAGCCAGGTTTTAAGCCCTTTCGGCGCGTGCCTGGAAAATGCAGCCAGGTGCATTAAGTCCCGGGATTTTAAGATGGCCGTTTTCACCTGTTGCGGCCATGCGTCTGTCTTTTCAAATAGAAATGTAATTTTTAATTTTTCATCCGCTAAAAAAGACGCACGCACCATAATATTGCCTTTTATTTTAGAAACTCCGGTTTCCCGTTCCGCCCGCTGCATTATGCTGCGGAAAAATTCCTGTACCCGCTCGTCATTTTTAAATAATGCTTTTTTATCTAGCCCGTAATCGGCAACTTCCTTTTGTGTCATTACACATTGGATCGCCTGTTTATTTAACACTGAAAATTCCATGTCCTTCTCCTGTTGTATGGTTTTGTGATATGATTGCCTCTTGTTGTTTGCCGTATACAAAAGGTATCATATCTGGTTGCTTTTTGTCAATAAGAAAGCTGATTCAGGAGTGAGCAGGCTCCAATTTGCAAGGCAAATTCTTTCCATGAGCCTGCGAATGTTACTATTTACAGCCTCATAACTTTAAATATTTGTCAAGAGCAAATTGGCTGTGAATAGTAATATTTATATGTGGATTTGCGTCTATCATAAATTAATCAAAATTTTCCTTTTCATAATGACAAAAATATATTATAATAGAGTCCGGATTTTATTTCTGTACTAAGGAGCATAGCATAGTATGAGCATTTATTTATGGATAACCGCCATTGCATCCGCCACTTTTTTAATCCTCGTTTTTTTATTTTGCCGGAAGTTCCTGGCTGGCAAGGAAAATGGGCTGATCATATTTTCTGTCATCCTTTTGGGCATTGCGGCATCTGCTTCCCTTTATATCGTCTCTTCCACGCAGGGGACGCAGGTCCTGGACGCGGACCTGGCTGCGGAATACCAGATAAAAGAAGAGACTTTCCGGACTACAGACGAAAATACGGCTAATTACCAGAACGCTGCTTATGCATTTTATGCGGAAAATGGGGTGCAGTACCAGCTGCGTGGAACCGACCTGCTGCAAGAACCGGATGCAGAGCCTGCATTTGTCGGTATTTACACTTGTGAAGCAGTGGATGGGTTTTCCTGGTGCTATTTAAAAAAGGGGACTGTTATCCGCCATACGCTGACAAGGCTTTCTTCGGATGGAAAAGAAGCGGTTGATTATGAAAAACAGGCGGAAGGGAAATCTGGAAATAATAAATAATTGCAAAAATAGGGGCTGCCATGAAAGGGGGTTTCATGGCGGCCCTTATGTTATTTTCACTATATACTTATTTTCATTATATACGTATTTTCATTTTAGGCTTATTTTTTATCCTTATGTTTTCTGGTCTTGTCAGGCTATTATAAATGCAGCGCCCGTTCCTGGATCTCTTGTGTCCGGCCCTGGTTCCAAAACTGGGTGCCGATATAGCCGCAGGTACGCCTGGCAACGTTCATTTTATTTTGCCTGCGGTTGCCGCAGCGTGGGCATTCCCATACCAGTTTCCCCTGGCCATCGTTTATAATACGGATCTCGCCGTCAAACCCGCAGATTTGGCAGTAGTCGCTTTTGGTATTTAACTCTGCATACATAATATTGTCGTATATATATTTCATCACCGACAGCACTGCTTCCAGGTTTTCTTTCATATCCGGCACTTCGATATAGCTGATCGCCCCGCCTGGGGAAAGTTTTTGAAATTGTGCTTCAAATTTGAGTTTGGCAAATGCGTCGATGGATTCGGTTACATGTACATGATAACTGTTTGTAATATAGTTTTTATCGGTTACGCCTGGGATTTTTCCAAAACGTTTTTGCAGGCATTTGGCAAATTTATAGGTCGTTGATTCCAACGGCGTACCATATACCGAAAAATCAATGTTTTCTTCCGCTTTCCATTTAGCGCACGCATCGTTCATATGCTGCATTACTTCCAGTGCAAATGGGGTCGCCTGCGGGTCGGTATGGGACTTGCCGGTCATATACCTTGTGCATTCGCATAAGCCTGCGTACCCAAGCGATATGGTAGAATAGCCCCCATAGAGCAGCTTATCAATCGTTTCCCCTTTTTTCAGCCTGGCCAATGCGCCATGCTGCCATAAGATCGGCGCTACGTCAGACTGCGTCCCTTTTAAACGGTCGTGGCGGCACATCAGCGCACGTTTGCATAATGCAAGCCGTTCATCTAAAATATCCCAAAACTGGTCCATATCCCCGCCGGAAGAACAGGCCACGTCTACGAGGTTTAGGGTAACGACGCCTTGGTTAAAGCGGCCGTAAAATTTAAATTTATCATGCCTATCTTTATATACGGTCAGAAAAGACCGGCAGCCCATGCAGGTATAGCAATTGCCCTGTTTTAACTGCTTCATGATTTTTTCGGAGATATAGTCCGGCACCATACGCTTTGCGGTACACTGCGCTGCTATTTTCGTTAGGTAATAGTACTTGCTGCCTTCATGGATATTGTCTTCTTCCAGGACATAGATCAGCTTCGGAAATGCCGGCGTAATGTAAATGCCCTCTTCATTCATAACGCCCTTGATACGCTGGTGCAGCATTTCTTCAATACAGATAGCCAGGTCGTCCCGCAGCCTGCCCTCTTCTACCTCGTTTAAATACATAAAAACGGTAACAAATGGCGCCTGCCCGTTTGTCGTCATTAGGGAGATCACTTGGTACTGGATCATTTGCACGCCCTGTTTGATCTCATCGCGGACCCTTTTTTCCGCAATTTCATTGATCTTGGTTTCATCGATGGCCAGGTTTTCCGCCTCAAATTCCTCCCGTACCCGCCGCCGGTATTTTTCGCGGCTTACCTGGACAAACGGCGCTAAATGGGACAGGGAAATGCTCTGGCCGCCATATTGTGCACTGGCGATCTGTGCGATGCTTTGTGTGGCGATATTGCAGGCCGTCGCAAAGCTTTTTGG
Organism: uncultured Eubacterium sp.; assembly: GCA_947089855.1. GTDB lineage: Bacteria > Bacillota > Clostridia > Lachnospirales > Lachnospiraceae > Eubacterium_J. The sequence goes on along the minus strand of CAMUML010000038.1, from coordinate 18,769 downwards.
CGGTTCAATCAGGGTCTGGCTGATCACCGTCCCATTTTGCAGCATATCTTCCAAATTGACTAGGCAGCAGTTATGCATATGCTGTGCAAAATAGTCTGCGTCGTGGAAATGGATCATCCCTTCTTCGTGTGCCTCCACAATATCCGCTGGCAGCAGGAACCGCTTTGTAATATCTTTGCTGACCTCCCCCGCCATGTAGTCGCGCTGTACACTGTTGACGGTCGGGTTTTTATTGGAATTCTCCTGTTTGACTTCCTCGTTGTTGCATTCGATCAGGCTTAAGATCTGTTCGTCGGTGGAATTGGATTTCCGTACTAATGCACGCTTATATCGGTAGGTAATGTAGTTTCTTGCAACATCAAAGGCACGTTGGTTCATAATCTCATTTTCCACAAGATCCTGGATTTCCTCTACATTTAAGGCACGCCCCATCCGCTCGCAGATGCCTTTTACATTATTGGATATTAATGCAATCTGCAGTTCATTCAGCCGTGCGCTTTCCGGCACGCTTAAGTTTGCCCTACTTACGGCTTGGCTGATCTTATCGATATTGAATGTCATTTCCGAACCACTTCGTTTAATAATCTTCATCTTATCCCGCTCCTTATTTCCTAATCAAATACAATTTCGGGGCAGCAGCCCAATCCGGCCTGCTGCAATCCAGGCAGCACCGCTCAAGGAGTACATACGTTCCGTGCATGGCATGCCTATGCATGTTATTGTAGCCAAACCGGATGCACATGTCAATGCCAATTACTATATCTATGAATTTTTATGAAATTTTCACAAATGTACCACAATATATTGTATAAAAAAAGATGGGCCATACCATGTGGCCCACCTGGATGCCAGGCTGAAGCCGCATCTGCCGGCACCAGCCTTTTTCCTAATTATAATACCCCTTTTGTAGAAAGTACATCTGTAATACGTCCATCAACTTTCGTTGCCATATCCAATGCCCTGCCAAATGCCTTAAACATGGCCTCCATGATATGGTGGTCGTTCGCCCCATAGAATACCTTTAAATGCAGGTTCATGCCTGCGGTATAGCTGGCCGCATAGAAAAATTCCCTAGCCATCTGGGTATCCATTTCCCCACAGCGGAAACCGGAAAATGACGCATCGTAAACCAGGTATGGCCTGCCGCAAAGGTCAACCGCGCATAATACCAGCGCTTCGTCCATTGGGACAATGGCATGCCCGTAACGGCAGATGCCGCGTTTATCCCCAGCTGCATCCCGTATCATGCTGCCCAGCACAATCCCGGTATCTTCGATTGTATGGTGGCAATCGACTTCCAGGTCGCCGCTACAGGCAACGTCTAAGTCAAACAGGCCATGCCTGGCAAATTCATCCAGCATATGGTCAAAAAAACAGACGCCTGTATGCAGGCTGGTTTTTCCAGAGCCGTCCAAATCAAATGCCGCCGTTATCCGGGTTTCTCTTGTATTCCGTACCAATTGTGCTGCCCTGCCCATTGCTATGCCTCCTTTTCTATTCCGTAGCCGCCCCTTGCGGACCAGCTGGCGGTACCTGCTGCATATCCTTTTTCCTTTCATTTTCCTGGTCCCATTTGGAAATCAGCCTTGTCCGCACCCACTGCGGGTCATTTTGATATTGGTGCTGTACATAACTGCAGTATTCCCTGCGGGTCATTCCCTGGATGTCCTTTTGTTCGATCATGTATATCGCTCCCTTTCTGCCAGTGGCCTGCGTGGCCGCACCGCAGGCAGCCTTTTGTATCATGTTATCTTATTGTAAGCGTATTTGGAAATAGTTGCAAGTATTTTTCCTTATAATTTTTACCATACCCGTTACTATTCACGGCCTGGGGGCCGCTCATAGTAACCATTCGGGGCGATATTGGAAGTTTGCTTCGCAAAACCGCCCCTCACTCCTGAATCATGTCCTCACGGAATGCGCAGTTTATGCGCATTCCTGGCCCGTGAATAGCAACAAAGGTATGGACAGAAACAATCCAGCCAGTCTGGAAGGTACCCCTCCACAGACGGCTGGATGCAAATTTTTTAATATTCCGGCGGAATAATCACAGCAGCGATAATATAAGCTAACACACCGCTGCCGCCTGCCAGGCTGAATAATACCCATACAAGGCGTATGATCGTGGCATCTATGCCAAAATATTGGGCAATCCCGCCGCATACGCCGCAGATGATCCGGTTTTGGTTTGATTTTACTAATTTTCTCATGTCCATTTTTTTCTCCTCGTTTTCTCTTGTATTCCTAATTGTTCCACACACCCTGGCTGCCTAATACAATATCCGGGCAGAAGCTACTCTACCATAATCTGGCCCATGCCGCAGTCCAGGGATAAAGTAGCTGATGCGCCATTGTCTATCCGCCGCTTTTGGGAAAGCGCGCTATAAGAATTATCCCCAATATCGACACATCCCATTCCACAGCTTATCATATAATTAAAGCTGTCTTCCCCATCTTCCAGTTCCAATTCGACCGTCCCCATGCCGCAGGAAATGCTGCTGTCCTGCTGTATACCGCCTTCAATATAAGCAGTACCTACGCCGCATTCCAGATCCATCCGGCCGAATGTGGCGTCGCTGACGTCGATGGTACCTGCCCCAATGGTAGCCGTAAACTCATCCGACTTCACCTCATCCAGCGTTACCGCCCCAGCATTCGCTGTGATCGTAAGCTGCTTTGCCCGAAAACTGCAATCGGTATCAACCGTGCCAGCATCTGTGCAGACCGTTACTGTTGTAAACTGCATATCTTCTGGAATCTCCAGATAGACATAGGCATCATCACGGCTTTTGCTGCCTTTGCGGCTGTCATTGACCGTCAGCCCGCCGTTCCCGCTTTCTGCCAAGATATGGTGTGCCTGGCCGGATACCGATACCCTTATATTGCTGTCGTCGGATTCCAGCAGTTCCAGGCTGCCATACCGCAAGTCTATATCCAGGCTTTTTATTTGGGATGCCGGCCCACAATAGATCAGCTCGTCGCCTTCGTAGCTGTCTTCTTCTAGAAACTCCTGCTCGGCATATCCTTCCATAGCCTCTGCTTCCGCCAGGTCCCCACTATCGCCCCAATCGGTTATGACGCATTCATCGTTCTCAACTACAGCTGCTTGTGAAAAATCCGGCCTATGCATCCTGTCCCGTATTTCGGAAAGGATGCTGCCTACTTTCTGTTTTGCAAGATACAGTGGATTGCCGCTTCCAAAATCCAGCCTGCCGCCGCCCAGTGCAAAACTGAGTACCAAAGCAGCGCAGCCAATGCCGACACAGGCAGCTGTAATACATAAAATAGTCTTGATCAGTCTGTTCATGCCATACTCCTTCCCCAGTTCCAAAGCCTACGGAACAACTGTACCACAGTAGCAGCTGCCCATGGGATAAACCTGCCGCATAATAACAGCAGCAATACTATGCCAATCCCGCTGGCCGCGATCAAAAGCATCCCTACGCCAACCATAGACAAGCCCGGAAGCATCGACAGCATACACAGCTTGACAATGCCTGCTACGGTACAGGCAATGCCGCCTACTACACCGCCAAGCGAAAAGATGCCAAGCAGCACTACCGACGCAATGGCTACGCCTACTACCCCAAAGATCCCGGATACAGCCGTACCCCAGATTGGCGAAGTAAAGACCGCCAGGATCACAAACAGCACAAACTTTGCATGCCTATCCATACGCTGGCCCCTCCGCTGCCAGCGCTGTTGGCCAGTGCCCGTATCATACTGGCTGTAGCGCCGGTAAGCCGCACCGGACGCACCCTGCCTATCTGCGCCGCCATATGCGCCCTGCCCGGACGCATCCTGGCTGCCTGCACTGGCGGACGCATCCTGGCCGCCTGCACTGCCATATGCTTCCTGCCCGGTTGTGCTGCCCATATCCATATCTTCCTTTTCAAAATCAGAACCGAAAAACAGTTTGCGCGCACCCTGTTTTTTGCGTGGCTGCGCATCGCGCACCTGCGGCGGATTTTTCAAAAAACTCGTCATATTGCCTGCGCTATTTAATTCTTCTTTCAAACCCTGCGCTATTTTTTGCGGGGAATCCAGCTCTTCTATCACAGCCGCTTCATTTTCCGCACCCGCATCGTCAAAATAGCTGCGGTAATAGTCCATTGCCTCTTCCCGTTCTTCTTTTGGAATATCATACAACAATTGTTCCAACTGCGCTAAAAATAAGTCTTTCGATAATCGCTCTTTATTCATGCTAACTCCTCTCCCGAAAACAACGCACTGATCTTGCGCGAATAAACCTTCCACTCATCGCTGTACAGCCGAAGCTGTGCTTCGCCTGCCGATGTCAGCTTATAATATCTGCGGTTCCGGCCGCCGCATTCCCGGTCGTACACCTGCAGGCAGTCGTCTTTCTGCAGCCGCCGCAGCACCGGATAAAGCGTAGATTCTGATATTTCAATTGTCCTACGCACATCCTGAGTGATCTTGTATCCGTAAGTGCCTTCTTCCTCTTTGGATACAACCGCCAGTACGATTGCGTCTAAAAGTGCAGCGCCTGTATTAAATATCATGCCATCACTCCTTGTACTATACTGTATACTATTGCTTTATTCATATTGGTTCTTAATTAATACTATACGAAATATAATATTGTTTGTCAAGAGCGATTTGCATTAATTTTTATTACCAGCTTAGGAGCAGCCGTATCAAGCACATATAGCAATAAACAGCCTTCATTGGAATATATTTGAGCAATTTCGGGTGCCTTTTGGAAAACCGCTGGTTTGCCCGGGCAAACGCCCCAGCCAGCCGGTGGTTCCAACGGTTGGTACGGTATTTAAAAGTCAAAGCGCGTTTCTGGCTGTAAAGCATCTTGACATCCTCCATCGGCCGGTAGGTAAGGTAGCCCTGCGCTTTCGCCTGTGCAGCCATTCTTCTGGCTTGTTGGGTACGTATGATGCAGCCGGTATACTTGATAGGTTCTTTTTTCATTTCAGGCAGCCAGACATCGCCAAAACTGATGTCGGCGGCGCAAGCAAACTGGTCGCGGCAGGACAGGCAGCTTTCCTTAAGGAAGAAATAAGCATTTTTATACGCACAAATAGATGTCGTATAAGGAAATTCCCTGCTGCTGCCGTCTGCATACAATACACTGGATTTCCCACGCCAATGGCCCCTGCGGTAATAAAGGCGTTTCGCGCCGCCCCTTGGGATATGGCATTTATCAAGCGCATATTCGGTTGCTTTCGCATCGTGGGCGCCGCTGCAAAAAAGCCCGATTTTTAATACGATTTTCTCCCGCAAACTGCTGTCTTTTTCTAATATATGGCTAAAAGCCCGCATCATGCATGGGGTCAGCACAACCGCCAGCCGGCCGTCAAAGGCACGTAGCTGTTGGATATGCGAAAGCATAGGGACGTCCATATACACGCTGGAGGATGCATCGCAAACCTGTCGGATGTCCGTCGCCACAAACGTCTGGTAAGACAGCTTTCCGGTTTCGGTAAATACCGTTTTTACAACCCAGGCGCCATCAATCTCATGGTTGGCAAGCAGGCTGCACAGCAATGCCGTCACCATGCCGCCAGATGCTGCATTGGCACGGATACTGGCGCTTTTTGCATACCCCATGCAGCAGGATAAATGAGGCCCAAGGTAGCGTTGCGGATCCTGCAAGTCCACAGCATGGTTCAACTGGCGCCCCTTATCCGCTGCCACTGGGCGTATTGCCTTCTTCCCCCGCCTTGCCGCATCTTCCTGGAGGCGGGTTAACACCTCTACAATGCTTCCCACATTCTGCCTGGAGCTTTCCTGCACCAAAGGCAGGCGCTGTGCGATCTTGCTGCGCACTGCATCCTGGTTTTTTTCCAGTTTTTCAAAATTTTCCTTTAAATTTGGAAGGTCCAGTTTGGAAAAATCAGTGGCATATGCTTCCAGGCCAAACTGCCCCATTACTTCTTCATATTTATGGCTCCAGCCAATGAGCATAACTGGCACCTGCCTGGACAACGCAAATACCATCGCATGGAAACGGGACGCCACCAAAAGCCTGCAGCGGCCGATTTGGCCTACAAGCACCTCCACATCCAGTTCCCTGCGGTCCCAATAGAGGCGGCCTTCCTGCCCCGCCGGCACCTGGCCCTGATAGGCCCGGAAAATAGCATCCCCTATCGGCAAATCGTTGTTGCGCAGCTTTTTGGAATGCATTCTGGCTGCATTGGCAAACAGATAGACCCGGTAGCCGCGCTGGACCAGATAGAGCAAAAACGAAACCATTACCCCGCAGTAATCAATCCCCACCTTTTTACATTTCTGGGCCACTACCGAACTGATAGAAACCCCAACGGCACCCAGCCCATCCCCGCCTGCCCTGCAGCTTCCACCCGGTGCAGGCGCCTGATAGCCACACTGCGCCATTGAAAAGGCACCGTCCGCACAAAGCTTACAATTATCCCGTATCCCAGCTTGATGCAAATACCGGTAGGAAAACCGCCCACGCGCAACCACAAGCTCCGCCTTTGGCAGCACTAATCTTGCCAAAAAACGGTTATAGGCATTTTGAAACGGCCCAAGCGCCTGTGAATATTTAACAAGCGGCGCCCCAACAAGCATAGGGGTAGCCGCACATACAAAGGAATAGGTATTCATAACAAATCCACGGCAATCTGAAAATGCAATGCCCGCTTCATCGACGACAAGGTCTGCATTGGCATAGACGTTTAATATCTGATTTTTTAGCAGCAGCGCCCGTACCGGAGGGCACCAGCGGAAGATCCGGTAACATACTGCACAAGGAAACGCCAGGAATACCAGCCGCTGCGGCTGTGCCGGAACCACTGTTACAAAATCATGGGGGCACTGGATACCGTCTTCCTTTGGATATACGCTCATTAAAGAAACCCGCAGGCGGCTGCCATATACCTCCCTTAACTGGCCAATCGAACTTTGCAGCATAGCCGCCGCCCCTTTATTGCCGCTGTAGCTTGCCGCTGTAATTGCAATTGTAATATCTTTCATATGGATACCAGGCACCCCCTTCCAACAAACTAATATTCCCTGATTTCTACGCTGCCATCTGAAAAGCGGACTTCTTCATGGCCATGCCCGCTCCCATCAGGGTCTGGGAAATCCTCCCGGCTGACTTCCGTTTTCTCCGTCAGCTTTTCTACCCTGCCTTCGCCAGCATCCATCTCAACTCCGCCTTCCTTACCTTTTGCATCCTCTGTTTCAACCTTATTTTCACTGCCATCCACGGCATCCGTGCCGGTTCCGGTTTGGCTATCCGCATTCGTTTGCGTATGGCCGTTTTCATTGCCTTTTGGGTCATCTGCATTTAAATTTGTGCCGGATGCTTCCTGCTGTATCGATCCGCTTTCCGCCGGTTCTGGCCCACAGCCGCAGGCCAGCCAAACTACAGAAACTGCCGCTGCGGCTAGTAAAAGATTCGGGTACCCGCCCTTTTTTCGTTTTCGCATACAAATGCCCTCCTTTTTATTTTGCCTTTATTATGCCTTTGTCATTATTATACATGCTAAATTTACTGGTATGTGCCTTAACTGCAGCGCTTTTGCTAATGGTTTGATATGCTGGCTTTATTATAATCGTTCTTGGATATATGGTCAATATTTAAGCGGGGGCCTGTTTATGGAGGCGCGTTGGGGAGGTGGGATATGCTTAATGTGGCTGCGCGGACGCCAGAGGAGGGGCGGCTGCTTTGCCACAGTGTGTACGGCAATCTTTGTAAAGCTTGCGAAAACCAGCCGGATAGTGGGGCGGTGGGCGGGCTTCCAGCGACGTTGGAAGAATGTTTAGATGCCCTTAGTATTCTGCTAAAAACACAGGCGGCGAAGCCGAAGCGGCGCCTGTAGCTGCTGGCGAAAGCCAGGGCGGACAAGGTGCCGCGCCCGTCCGGTACCACTACGTAAATGCAGAATACTTAGGGCATCTTAACATTCTGGAGCAGGAGCAGGAAGCCCGCCCACCGCCCCACTATCCGGCGTCCGTGCAGCCAACCACTTACCACCCCCATCTACCCAAAATACAAAGCAACACACATTGACAGCCGCCCCCTAAAATGCTATGCTGATTTTATAAAGCAAAAACAAGCCCAAACACCAATCCCAAACCACAACAGCCGGGCAAATACACAAAAACAGGAGGCCGAAAATGAAAAAGGCAAAAACACAATATTCAAAACCAGCGGATACTGGAAAAAAACAAAACCAAGGCCAGTCACTGCAAAAACATTTGGTTTCGCAGGTCAAACGCCTGTTTCTCATTTTAGTGATTACACTGATTGTTGTATCCGGGGCATTTATGTATTTCAGCAACAAAAACACGCTTCATGAAATGACGGATGTGGCATTGAATTCAACTTCCTTTGCTGTCGAACGGACACTGCATACACTGGAAGTAAACGCATTGAATGTAGCTGCACTGGATGCCATCCGGGATACCGGGACTTCCAAAGAAGAAAAGCTGGAAGCGATGGAAAGCGTCCGCACCCAAAACCATTATGACGAAGTGGGGTTTGTAACATTGGACGGGCAGGGCTATTCCAATTACGGGGACTTCGACTTTAACGACCAGCTCCACTTCCAGGCAGCATCCAAAGGGGATGTCTTTGTAGGCGAACCGATCGTAAACCGCTTAAACGGCGATATAATTATTATATCAGGCGCCCCGGTCTATGCTGACGGGAAAATTGTAGGTACCGTATACATTGTCGACCTGGCAGCTTCTGTTAATGAGAAGATCGGTGAAATTACTTTTGGCAAAACAGGCCAGGCTTATATTATAAATAAGGAAGGGACTGTGATCTTCCATAAAGATGAGCAAAATATCGCAGACCAATCCAATGCGATCACGATGCAGGAAACCGACCGGAAGTACGCTTCTTTGGCAAAGGCCACGAAAAAAATCCTTGCCGATACCAAAAAAGGCACGCTTACATACCGGCAAAACGGCAAAAGTATGTTTGCAGCATACTGCCCAGTGGAAGGGCATGCGGACTGGCGCCTTATTATGACTGCGCCAAACAGTGAATTTACTTTTATCGTATGGATTTCCGTACTTGTTAACAGCGCAATAGGCGTCCTCTTATTGACGGGTATTATTTCCTGGATGAAGCGCTTGATCAAAGACATTGTCAATCCAGTGGACCTGGTAACGAAACGCCTGGTGAAACTTGCTGAAGGCGATCTGCAGACACCGGTTGAGGTCATTGATTCCGGCGACGAGCTATCCGTCCTTTCCAAAAACCTGCACGAAACCATCCAAAGCCTAAACCTGTATATTTCGGACATTACCAGGGTACTTGCGCAGCTATCTGTCGGAAACCTGGATATACAGACGGAAGCTAGCTTTGCAGGGGATTTTGTCAGTTTGAAAGAATCGATCGATACGATCGTAAATTCCCTCAACGAAACTATGACACAAATGAACAGCGCCGCCGACCTTGTAGCAGACCACTCAGACGGCACTTCCCAAGGGGCCAAAAACCTGGCGGACCAGGCTGCAGACCAGGCAAGTGTGCTGGAAGAGCTGACGGCAGGCATCGCAGGCGTCTCTGACCAAGTAAAACTGACGGCAGAAAACGCCTCCAAGGCAAACAAGCGTTCCTTGGAAGCCGTAAAAAATGTCAAAGCCTGCAACCAGCAGATGCAGGCTATGATCCAAGCGATGGCAGATATTAAAGCTGGTTCTGCAAAAATCGGCGATATTATCAAAAATATTGAGGATATTGCAGAACAGACAAACCTGCTGTCATTGAACGCCGCAATTGAAGCTGCACGTGCCGGCGAAGCTGGAAAAGGCTTTTCCGTTGTCGCACAGGAGGTACGCAGCCTAGCGGAAGAAAGTGCAGCAGCTGCCCAAAACACCGCAAAACTGATTTTAAAATCGATTGAAACCGTAGAAAACGGGACAAATATTGTCAATGAAACAGCCAAATCACTGTCCCAGGTGGTAAACAATACGACAGAAATTACCAGTTTTATCGGGGAAATCGCAGATGCGGCAAGGGAACAGGCAGCTGCAATCGAGCAGATCAATACAGGTTTTGAACAGATGTCTGCAACTGTGGTAACTAATTCCATGACAGCACAGGAAAGCGCATCCTCCAGCGAAGAACTGGCCGCACAAGCACAAAACCTAAAAGGGCTCGTCGGCCGCTTTTCGATCAAAAACACATAACAAGTACTGGCACCTTTATATGGCCTTCCGCAGCAGGTACGCTGCAAAGTCCCCGGCTACTGTAATCAGCCGGTGCAGTACACTGAAGGCTGCGGTGCGGCCCTGCCCAGCAACCGGCGACAGCAAAACGGACAGCACCATCTCCCGAACGCCTATGCCGCCTGGCGCACCTGGCATAAGAAAACCAGCAGCCCAGGCTAGTGCATAGGCAGCTACCATATACGCCGCCTTCCCAAACCCTGGCCAGCCTTCCCAATACCAGTAAATAAGCGCCAGTATGGATCCAAGGACAGCAAGCACTGCTACATAAGTACAAACACAAACCAAACAAGTTTTTCCAAACCCAACAAGCCCGCACAGCCATTCTGCGGGCTTGTTTTGCGTGCCGGGGCTGCGCCCTCCGGTATTTTGCGCCTGCTGCTTTGGCATATTTGCATCCGCCGCATCCCTGGGGCCGGCACTGTATTTTTTTGCATGATATAAGCGGTAAGCCAACCATACTGCGGCAGCCGCTGCCGCTACGGCCCCTAAAGCCAGCCCGCTGGAAAACAGCTGCCACAAACGGTTGTACGTCCGTGCCGTTTCCTGCCCTGCTGCTGCAAATGCCCTGCGTATTGCCGGATACGACGGATATGCCAATGCTGCCCCCAATAAACATGCAGACAGTGCCAGCCCTGCCACTTCGGAAATACTGGCCGCTGCTAGCTGTTTTTGGGACATTTCCAGCTTTCCTGCAAACAAGTTGCGCTCTACGTAATGCATTACATTGCCTGGCAGGTATTTTCCGATATTTGCTTTTGCATATACACGCAGCGCCTCCCTGCGGCGGCACCGTTTATTGGAAAAAAGCTCCAGCCAGCGGTACCATGCGCTGCCTGATAAAAATACAGTGCATGCCTTTAGAAAGACGCTCATGCAGCAAAGCAGCAGGAACCATTTCCAATCTGTGATGGCAAAAGCAGTAAAGTCCGTACGGAGCAAAGCTGCCAGTACGAAAAGAATGGATAATGCAGAAACTGCATTACCCAATCCCTTCATATATTTTTTTACGTTAAATTGCTTCAATTGGCTCCCCCTGCGTTTTATTATTTTTATATATTCCAGCCATCAGCCATCTATTTTGCGGATTTCATTTGCCACATAACCGATAAATTCCTCAGGTGTTGGAATATCCCCTTCACATGGCACCTGCTGCTGGCAAGCTGCTGTAATACCGCCTTCGTCCGGCGGCAATGTCCATGCTTCGTTTATCGCCCGCTGCATTTTTGCACGCAATTCTTCTACCGTAATCCCATTCATCTGTGCCGTATCCTGAAGTATTTTCCTGATTCCCATGCCGTCCCTCCTGTGGATTTGCATCGTTTGTGCATAATTCCTACCTGCTGTTTTGTTTCCTTCCCTTTTTCCATCTTACGGGATACCAAATGCAGATTCTGTCGAAGTTTGTTGCTTAGGAATGTCGTGAAATAACTTGTGCAGTTTGCGGCAGTTCCTTATGCACATAGGAATACGCCACAGCAGTACTCTAGGGCAGTTACTCTGGCTGCCTGTTTCCAGGCTTTGCCGGCGCTTTGCACTGCGCCGTTTTTACCCCATCATAGTCCATTTTCCGTACATGGTACTGCACATCTTCCAGTATTTTGCGGTTCGATGCAATAATATCCGCAAGCAGGCCAACGATCATCGTCTGGAACCCGAGCAAAAGCAGGACGGCTGCCAAGATCAACGACTGGATATGGCCGCTGCCGGCCCCATGAAAATAAAAACTTAAAAACCGCACGCCAACCGCTATGCCCATAAAAAAAATAATGCTGCCAATCGTTACAAAAAATTGCAGGGGCTTATACAGCATAAATACATGCCCGATCGTAAACATCGATTTTTTAATGTATCCTGCTGTGCTTTTCATAAGCCGGGAAGGGCGTATTTCCTTATTTGTACGGACTGGGACCGCATCCATCGCCATCTTTGTGCGGCCCGCCTGTACGATCGTTTCCAGCGTATAGGTATATTCGTTTGTAACATTCAGCCGCATAGCGGCCTCCCGGCTATAGGCCCGAAAGCCGCTCGGCGCGTCAGGTATACCGGTGCGGCTTGCCTGGCGCACAATAAAGCTGCCCAAATGCTGGAGCTTTTTTTTCATTGGGGAAAAATCAGCAATTTCATCAATCGGCCGCGCACCAATTACTATATCGGATTTCCCTTCCAGAATCGGGCGGACCAGCTTTTCAATATCTGCGCCTTCATACTGGTTGTCCGCATCCGTATTGACTATAATATCCGCCCCGTTGCGCAGGCAGGCATCAATGCCCGCCATAAACCCTTTGGCAAGCCCCCGGTTCTTGCGGAAATGCACAATATAATCTACGCCCCAATGTAAGGCCACACGGGATGTCCCATCGCTGCTCCCATCGTCAACCACCAGATATTCGATCTTATCAATTCCATCAATGTGCCTCGGCAATGCGTCCAGCGCGACGCAAAGCGTCTGCGCTTCATTATAACAGGGAATCTGTATAATCAGCTTCATTGGCTGCTTAATAATAGGTAGACACAGCCATACACCCCTGCGTCATTGCCAAGCTGCGCCAGTTCAAACTTCGTATCCTGGCAGGAAGAAAAAGTACGTTCTTTAAAGTACTTTTGTATCACATCCGTCAATATACTGCCTGCCTTAGAAACGCCGCCGCCAATTACCACAACCTCAGGGTCTACGACACAGGCTATATTTGCAAGCGCTGTCCCAAGTATATCCCCCATTTTTTCCACAACTTCCAAAGCTAGCGCATCCCCCGCTTTTGCAGCATCCAGGACATCTTTGGCCGTCAGTTTTTCTACCCCGCGCATAGCCGTCTGCCTGCTGTCTGCCGCCAATGCACGGTTTGCAAGCCTAACAATGCCCGTTGCAGAAGCATACTGCTCCAGGCAGCCACGCTTTCCGCAGCCGCACTGCTCCGTTTCCTGCCCATCTACAAAAATATGCCCAATTTCGCCGCCTGCGCCATGCGAGCCGCCTACAATCTTACCATCTACAATAATGCCGCCGCCAACACCCGTGCCAAGCGTTACCATAATAACATTTTTGCATCCTTTTGCACCGCCTTGCCACATCTCGCCCAGTGCCGCTACATTGGCATCATTTCCGACCCGGACCTTTAACCCTGTTTTGGCCTCTAGCATTTTTGCTACATCCACACGGCCCCATCCAAGGTTGACGCACCGCATTACAACCGTATTTCCAACTACCGGGCCTGGAACCCCAACGCCTATGCCTGCCACGTCCTCTTTTTCTATTTTCCAGTCAGACAGGCATCCTTCCACTGCCTTTGCGGCATCGTCCAGGATAGAACTTCCGTTGTCCGCTGTATTGGTCGGGATTTCCCATTTTTCCAGCATATCGCCCGTCATTTCAAACAGGCTCATTTTTATTGTCGTCCCTCCGATGTCTACGCCAAATCCATACTTTTGCATACTTTATTCTCCTTTTTCATTGTAGTGCCGTAACAGTTCAGACAGGCCTGCGCATTTACTGCGCAGACCGTATGAAAATGTAGCGGTTGCGGGCATCCGGACCATCGCAAAGCGATTTTCAATGGCCGGATGCGTAACAGTTCAAGGGTTATCTGAACTGTTACGTAGTGTCTGCTTTATGTCCAGTATAGGAGAATTTCCGTTATCTGTCAATGGATTCCATAATAGTAAAAATTCTTTTGATATTTTTTCTTGCATTTTTGAAATCATTATGATATTATAATCATATCAAACACAAGGAGGACTTTTTTATGGAAGAGAAAACATTAAATATCGGAAAAAACGGCATGGCCGTCCTGCTGCTTTCCATCGCTATTTATATTGCTGCCATTATTGGCGTAGTTTATGGAGGCCGTATGATTGCGGATGGCAAAAGCCCACTGCTGCTAATTTTTTGTATCTTTATCCTAAGTACCGCATGGCTGCTTTGGCTCGGCTTAAAGGTGCTGCGTCCGCAGGAAGCCATTGTGCTTACTTTGTTCGGCAAATATGTTGGATCCCTCAAAGAGCCAGGGTTTTATTTTGTAAACCCATTCTGCAGCGCGATCAACCCGGCTGCTAAGACCCAGTTAAACCAAAGCGGGGATGTAACAAGCAGCCCAAAATCCCAGGCAGCCGCACTGTTTTCTACCGATTCGCCAGATGCCAAACGGATTTCCCTAAAAATTATGACTTTAAGCAATAACCGCCAAAAGATCAACGACTGCCTAGGCAACCCAGTAGAAATCGGGATTGCCGTCACCTGGAGGGTGAAAGATACGGCAAAAGCTGTGTTTAACGTAGATAATTACAAGGAATTCCTCTCCCTGCAATGCGACAGCGCCCTACGTAATATTGTACGGATTTACCCATACGACGTTGCACCAAATGTCGATACGACCGGCGACGGCATTGCAGACGACGGGAGCCTGCGCGGTTCCAGCGAAACCGTAGCCTCTAGGATCCGTGATGAAATACAGGCGCGTGTACAGGAAGCTGGCATCGAGGTCGTAGAAGCCCGCATTACGCACCTTGCCTATGCACCGGAAATCGCAGCGGTTATGCTCCAGCGCCAGCAGGCCTCCGCCATTATCGATGCCCGCAAGATGATCGTTGACGGCGCAGTCGGTATGGTGGAGATGGCCCTGGACCATTTGAACGAACGGCATATTGTGATGCTTGATGAGGAACGCAAAGCTGCAATGGTATCCAATCTGTTAGTCGTACTCTGCGGAAACCACGATTCACAGCCAATTGTGAACGCTGGAAGCCTGTATTAGCAGCAAACGCTTATGGCAGACAATACAAAAAAACAGGTGCCGCTGCGGCTTTCCAAAAAACTCTACGATGCAATTGCAGCTTGGGCAGAAGACGATTTCCGCTCAGTCAACGGGCAGATTGAATACCTTTTGTCAGAATGCGTCAGGCAGCGGAAAAAAGACGGCAAATACGTACCAACCGAATTGGATGTGCCGCCCGAACTGGATATACACTAAAACCCTGCATCCAAAAACAGGATCCATCCAAACAGCCAGGAGGTTAACCATATGGAGTATCAAGAATCAAGCTTGGTAGCAATTGCCCAGCGGGAAAACAATACCAAAAGGAACTATTTAGTCGTAAACCGCCTGCAGGGAAAACATATCCCTGTAGGCCCGCACCAGGCGCTTGCTATGTTCCAGGCACTGGCGGACAGCATCCAGCCTTCGTGTGGGCCGCTTCTGGTTATCGGCTTTGCAGAAACAGCCACTGCTATCGGTGCAGCGGTTGCTGTCTCATTAGGCGCCTATTACATGCAGACTACAAGGGAAGAAGTGCCAGGATGCAGCTTTTTTTCCTTTTCGGAAGAGCACAGCCATGCTACCGGGCAAAAATTAGTTAAAAACGACCTGGATGCCATCATCGGCCATATCCGCCAGATTTTATTTGTAGAAGATGAGATCACAACCGGAAACACCATTTTAAATATTATCCGCATCCTGCAAAAGCAATACCCGAACCGCCTTTCCTTTGCAGCAGCATCCATTTTAAACGGTATGGACGCACAAGCGCTGGAGCGGTTCCGCTCTAACCATATCGGGCTTTCTTATTTGGTGAAAACAGACCATACGCCCTATGCCAAGGCCGCCAGCCAGTGCCAGCTGCTGCCGCCCGGCAGGTATGTCCCATGTATGGCAGGCAGCAGCTTCCCGCAACCGGAAGCAGCCTTCCAGAAAGTAAGAAAGGCCTACGGCTGGATCAATGCCAGAAGGCTGACTGCTGCCAAGGACTACGAAGCAGCCTGCGAAAACTTGTGGCAGGCAGCCATAAAACACTTCCCGGTTGAAAAACCATGCCGGGTACTGGTCCTTGGCACAGAAGAATTTATGTACCCAGCGCTTTATGTAGCTGCAAAGATCGCCGAAACCGGCTCCAACGTAAAATTCCACGCAACGACCCGAAGCCCGGCCGCCGTATACGGGCCGGAAAACTACCCGTTCCATACACGGTATGAACTGTGCAGCCTATACGACAGGAAACGGCGCACCTTCCTTTATGACATTGGCACTTACGATAAGGTGCTAGTGATAACGGACGCGCAAACCGAGGAACCCGAAGGCATCTGTTCCCTGCTCTATGCCCTATCCTGCAAAAACAAGCCCAGCTGCATCTCTATCATACGATGGGCCTAAGTACAAGGGATTGCTGCAAAAGAAACGTTACAACTGTCAAAAAATCCTGTGGAAAAGGAAGCTATAATTATGAAAACATCCTATCGGAAAGAAGACGTAGAACTATTGTTAAAAGACATCACCGGCCTAGTTGCCCCACAGCCGACGCAAGAACGCGAAAAGCTGATACAGTCCGGACGCCATTACTGTGAAATGCTTCCCGTCGAATATACCCCGTCCCCAGCCTACATGCATGCCTATGAAGAAGCACTGGAGCTGTTTGCAGGACCGTCCGCACAGGCCGTCGGGCTGCTGGCAGATAAAATCATCCAGCAAAAAGGCCCGGACACCGTCCTTGTATCCCTCGCCAGGGCAGGCATCCCTGCAGGTATCCTGTTAAAACGGTACCTAAAATGGCGTTACCGCGTTACCCTGCCCCATTATTCCATTTCCATTATTCGAGGCAGGGGCATTGACCAAAATGCCATGCACTACCTACTGGAAAGGTATGCACCTGGTAAACTGCTGTTTGTAGATGGCTGGATCGGAAAAGGGGCCATTTTAAAAGAACTAAAAAAAAGCGTAGCCGCATTTCCAGGAGTATCCGCGGACATTGCCGTACTCGCCGACCCGGCAAACGTAACCAGGCTGTGCGGTACGCACGAAGACATCCTGATACCGAGCGCCTGCTTAAACTGTACGGTATCCGGCCTGATCAGCCGCACATTTTTAAGGGATGATATTATTGGGGCTTCTGATTTTCATGGCGCGGTTTATTATGGCGAACTAAAAGAAAACGATTTGTCCTACCCCTTTATCCATGCAATTGAAAAACATTTCACCGCACAAAATACGCAAGCCCCTTCCACAGCCTGCGCAGACGGCTGGAAGGAGGTTATGGGCATTGCCAGCACCTTTGGCATTTCCAATATCCATCTGATCAAACCGGGCATCGGAGAAACCACAAGGGTGCTTTTAAGACGTGTCCCATGGCGCATACTGGTCAATGAAACAGAAAAAGGCAGCCCTGCATTAAGGCATATTTTTAAACTTGCGGAAGAAAAACAGGTACCAGTACAATATTATCCTATGCAAAATTATAAATGCTGCGGTTTGATTAAGCAGATGGCCGATACCTAGAAACTGCCCCCTGCGCCAGTGCCGTTGGCCGTATCCGCAGCTTTCTTATAGCCGGCTATCTCCTATAGGCAAAGCGACCGTTCCTTAGGTAGAAAGCCCATAGGCATCCGCAATTAATAAAACCTGTTCCGCCCAGCTGCGGTGCGTCTTCTTTTCATCCATCCGTTCATGGTCCAAATCGGCGGAAACATCGGTATCCGCTGGTTTCCAGTTTAAAATGCTTAGTGCATCCTGATAATCTTTTTGGGAAACACGGTAAGCGTTGTTTACAACATTGATCTGGTTCGGATGGATCACTGTTTTCCCAACAAAGCCGCACAGCTTATCATCGGTAATTTCACGCAATAGCCCTTCTTCCCAGCCATTTCCATCAAAATATTCAAAGACTGGCCCGGATACTACATAATCCATCCCATATACCGTTACGACATCCGACAAAAACTGTGCAACCGGCAGCATCCTGTGGATGGACTCGTCTGCATGGCGGCGGATACCAAAAATACGGCATAGGTCATTTCCGCCAACCCGGATATTCAGTACAAGCTGCTCTACTGGCGCCAGCTTGTCCTTTAATGTATACAGCATATCATAGCGTGTCCGCAGGTTGATCAGGTCCATGCTTTCATAAATTGGCATCAGGTACAGTGTTTTTCCGGTTATTTCATTCGCTTTTATAACATTTTGAACATAAGCATCCGCATTTCCAGTGGAAAATTTTGGAATAATAAACCCGTGCACAACCGCCATCCCCGCACCAATCAACTGCACAAGGCGCAGGATCTGCTCTGGGTTTCGGACACGGATAAAAATTTTCGGAAGGTAAAAAAACTTCTGGCTCCTTGCCGCATTCAGCTGTATTAAAGAAGCAGCAACTTTTTGCTCCGCTTGCGCCACAAGGTTATCGTTGATGGTATCTTCCAGGCATAAAGCCAACGAAAATTTTCCCCCAAACTTTTGTTCAATAATATACTGTACAATCGCATCCCTGTCAGCAGGGCAATATAACAGTGGGCCAACACTATAATATAATGATGAATTTTTCATATTCTGTACTCCTTTTCCGGCTTTGTTCCCCATTAGATAAAACAGGCGGGCTTGTGTTTCGTGTGCTGCCAAGGTTCCAGGTTCCTATGGACGCATGGCACTGTGTGTGGACGGTAACAATTTATAGTTGCTATTCACGGCCTGGAGGCTGCTCATAGCAACAATTTATATTTAAATATACCACACCGCAAAAAAAATTGGTAGCGGAAATTGAAAATAAGGTAAAAAAGCCGCAGTTATGCGGTTTTTGCCATATTATTCTATTTACAAGTGTTAAA
>CAMUML010000037.1 GCA_947089855.1 uncultured Eubacterium sp. | reverse complement strand
CCTGAATCATGTTCTCACGGAATGCGCAGTTTATGCGCATTCCTGACCCGTGAATAGTAACCCTCCTTCCACTCCGCCCCGCATATCCCCCAATCAAATTCTTGTAAAATGCACTCCAAAATGGTACTATAATATATATTTATGCACAACCCTGCATGTCTATGCATATTAACTTTAAGGAGGACCCTAAATCTATGGAAAAACCAAAGAAACGATTCCAAATGCCACACGCCTACGTCATTATTTTTATTATGACCATCCTTACCGCAATCCTCGCAAATATCGTCCCCGCAGGAACTTTTGACCGGGTGGAAGATGCATCCGGCAATTCGCTTGTCGTTGCAGGAAGCTTCCATTTTGTTGATAAAATCGGCTGCAGCATTTTTGATATGTTCAAATCTATACAGCTTGGGTTTGTAGACAGCGCACAAATCATATTTTTCATTATATTTGCCTATGCGTTCGTCTATGTCTTATTAAAAAACGGTACGTTCGATGCCCTGGTCGGCGGGATTTTACGAAAAGTCGGCGACCGCATTGAACTGATCATCCCTGTCTGCATGATTTTATTTGGCCTGCTTGGCTCTACTATGGGCCTATTCGAAGAAACCTATGGCCTGATCCCGGTATTTATCTCAATCGCTGTCGTCCTTGGCTACGATGCGGTAGTCGGCAGCAGCGTTATTTACCTAGGCGTCGCTATCGGGTTTGCGGCGGCTACGATTAATCCATTTACAATCGGAGTCGCACAGGAGGTTTCCGGCGTCGCTTTATTTTCCGGCCTGGCTTACCGGATCGTATGCTTTGCCGTCTTTATGGGCATCAGCATCTGGTATGTCTGGCGTTATGCGCACAAGATTAAGGCCAACCCAGCTGCTTCTGTGCTGTATGGGGAAACGGTCGAAACGCTGGAAGTTGCCTCCAAAGAAGAATTGGCTAAAAAGAAAATGGAACCGATCCACAAAATAAGCTGCCTGCTTTTTGTACTTACCATCGTACTGCTGCTTGTTGGGACAATCCGCTGGGGCTGGTATATTGATGAAATTGCAACGTTATTTATTATTATGACCATTGTGTCCGGCTTCCTTTCCCGCTATAACGCCAGCCAGATTGCTGAAATCTTTATCGATGCGAGCAAGGAAATGATGTATGGGGCGCTGCTTGTAGGCGTCAGCCGCAGCATCGCAATTATTATGGAAAACGCCATGATCATTGATACCATTGTCAACTGGCTGGCCGGTATCCTGCAAAATTTCCAGGGCATGGCAAGTGCGTTTGGGATGCTGATTGTACAAAATATCATTAACTTCTTTATCCCAAGCGGAGCCGGGCAAGCGCTTGTAACAATGCCGATTTTAGCCCCGGTCGGCGAATTAGTAGGCGTCAGCCGCCAGGTCAGCGTACTTGCCTACCAGTTTGGCGACGGATTTTCCAATATCTTCTGGCCTACAAGTGTATTTATGATGTGCGGCATTATGCGTGTGCCAATTAATAAATGGTATAAATTTGTTACGCCACTGTTTTGCCTGTTATTTGCCGCTTCCGTCCTATTGCTCTGTATTGCAGTAGTCATTGGATACTAGCCATAAAGCTTTGCGTGATAACCAAAAACTATAAAAAACTCAAAAAACGCTCAAACAGAAACGTTTCCATTACGAAAGGGCATAATACTATGGATGCTAAAAACAAACTATATGAAATGGAAGGCCAGCTTTCCGAAGAAATCGAGTCTATCAGCGAATTTATATTTTCACACCCAGAACTTGGCAACCAGGAATTTGCATCCAGCCAGTTCCTGGCCGGCAAACTGGCCGCGCATGGTTTTGATGTAACTTATCCTTACCTGGGTATGGATACCGCATTCTACGCGCAGCTATACTGCGGCGATGGTCCAAAAGTTGCATTTTTGGCCGAATACGATGCCTTGCCTGGCTACGGGCCATCTAAAAACCAAAACGCCCACGCCTGCGGACATAACTGGATTGCCGCCTCCACGCTGGGCGCAGCCGTTACCCTGGCCAAGTTAAAAGATACGTTTTCTGGAACAGTTATTGTAATTGGGACTCCAGCCGAAGAAACTACCGGAGGGAAATGCGAACTGGTAAAAAAAGGCGCTTTTGGCCAGGTAGATGCTGCTATCCAAATGCATTTGGGCGCAGAAAATAACTGCAATATCCTCACCCTGGCGATGGATTCCATAGAATTCCGTTTTCAAGGCACCGCAGCCCATGCCGCAGCCTACCCGCAGCTGGGGGTCAATGCCTTGGACGGCGTCCAGCTTACCTTCGCCGGGATCAATGCCCTGCGCCAGCATATGCGAAGCGATGCCAGGGTAGCCGGAATCGTTACCGAAGGCGGCGCTGCCTGCAACATTGTCCCTGATTCAGCGGCCTGCCGGTTTTATATCCGTGCCAAAGACCGTGCCTATTTAAAAGAGCTGACACAAAAAGCCATCAACTGTGCCAAGGGTGCAGAGCTGATGACCGGTGCCAAAATGTCCTATTCCTATTTTGAAAATTCCTTTGACAACCTTGTATACCACGACGGCTTACGGCAGCTGCTGCTTGCAAACCTAAAGGAACTGGGTACAGATTCGTTTGTAGAAAGCGATGCCGAAGCCAGCGGCTCCAGCGATATAGGAAATGTTTCCCATGTATGCCCTGTTGTATACTGCGAACTGGACACTGGGGCAAGGCCAAAAGTACATGCACACAACGAGGCGTTCCTTCCTTATGTGCATGGAAAACTGGCAGCGGATACACTGCATACCGCGGCAAAAGCTATGGCGGCAACGGCCTTTGATGTGTTTCAAAACCCAGGCATACTGGGCTGACCCAAGCATATTGCCCCGGCAGCATACCTGTTTGATACGTTTGCATATTTCTGCGTTTATCCACCAGCTGCATGAAACGCTACAAACGGGCATGCTGCCAAAAGCCCACCTACGTGATTATGTTACCTATACTGTAACAGTTCAGATAACCCATTGAACTGTTACGTATCCAGCCATTGAAAATCGCTTCGCGATGGGCTGGATACCTGCAGCCACTACATTTTCATACGTTCAGCGCAGTAAATGCGCAGACCTGCCTGAACTGTTACCCTATACTACCTATGTTACCTATACTATCTATACTGGTACATATATGCCAGGTCAAAGTTTCACGGCCACTTCTACAAATCCGGAAGAATACGGCCCAACTGCATAAGGGTCAGCATAAAAGTACACTTTTCCATTTTTCAGGTACGAAAGGTTCCGGTTAAAATCCATTTTATTTAACGAATCTACTACATATGCGCGGTCTGCAAAAAATGGGGATTCCTCTGTCCCTTCCAGCTTATCGTATTTCTTTAAAAACAGGCCGCGCACCATAGTATTTAACCGCTTTTTGCTAACCCCAAGCACACTGGCAGCGGATACTTTTTTTCCTGTTTTGGCATCAAAAATATAGGAATAGCGGTATGGCATCCCATGTGCGCCTAACGTATATTCATAGCCGGTCTGCAGGATGCTGATATAATTGGCGTCATTGCTTGCCACTTCGAAATCTACCGAATCGGAATAGCTTACATCCTCTACCACTTCTTTTGCATCGTCCAGGTTATTTTCCACACCTTTTTTCCATTTGCGCAGCAGCCTTTGATAAAATTGATTAAATTCTTCTTCTGCTTTCCCGGTACCTTTGGCATATGGATAGGAAAATGAAATGGTTTTGTATACTGTGCCGTCCTTTTTCTTAAATTCACGCTCGTATTTTTTCTCTGTAACCGTAATGCCATCCTGCGTCTGGCCCTTTGTGCCTGCACTGTTTGAACCATCCTCTGCTTTTGCAGTACTTGCCGTTTTGCTTTTTAGGCTGCCTGCTGCACCACTGGCTGTGCTTACCTGGCTGCCTGCAGCCGCCTGGCTTTTGCCCGCTGCATTTGCTGCCGGTTTCGCTCCGGACAGCACCAAGCCTGCTGCCAGGATAACGATACCAAATGTTGTTGCAAGGTTGTTTTT
Organism: uncultured Eubacterium sp.; assembly: GCA_947089855.1. Taxonomy (GTDB): domain Bacteria; phylum Bacillota; class Clostridia; order Lachnospirales; family Lachnospiraceae; genus Eubacterium_J. The sequence goes on along the minus strand of CAMUML010000037.1, from coordinate 39,099 downwards.
CTTCATTACTAAGACCCTCCGTTTTCTATAATGTAATGGATATTGCCCATTTAAACGTTAGACGCATACGGAGGCATAAAGTTTCAACCAATGAAAAATTATTCTGAAGCTGGTGCAGCAATCCGTATCCCAAGCTCTTCCAGCTGTTTTTCATCCACTTTATCCGGCGCATTGGACATAAGGTCGGAAGCGTCTTTTACTTTTGGGAAGGCGATCACATCCCGGATCGACTCTGCTTTTACCAAATGCATCACGATACGGTCCAGCCCATAGGCAAGCCCTGCATGCGGCGGTACGCCATATTGGAACGCGCCCAGCAGGAAACCGAAATTTTCCCATGCCTTTTCCTTTGTAAAGCCAAGCACTTCAAACATCTTTTCCTGAATATCATTTCGGTGGATACGCACGGACCCGCCGCCCAGCTCGGTACCATTTAATACAATATCATATGCCTTTGCCCGCACCTGGCCTGGTGCAGCGTCAATTTTACCCCAGTCTTCTTCCATTGGCATGGTAAACGGATGGTGCATGGCCATAAAACGGTTTTCTTCTTCGGACCACTCTAATAACGGAAATTCCGTCACCCACAAAAAATCGTACCGCCCCTCGTCAATAAGGCCAAGCTGCCTGCCCAATTCTACACGCAGCGCGCCTAATACGTTCCATACAGTTTTATTGGAATCCGCCGCAAACAGCAGCAAATCCCCTGGCTTTCCGTCCATTTTGGTAACCAGCGCCTGCAAGCCTTCCGGTGCCATAAACTTTGCAAAGGAAGACTTATAGGTGCCATCTTCCAGAATGCATAAATATGCAAGCCCTTTTGCGCCATACCCCTTGGCAAATTCTACTAATTTATCGATCTTTTTACGCGGCATCGCGCCCTGCCCGGCAACGCAGATGCCCCGGACAGACCCGCCCTGCCCCAATGCACCCGTAAATACGCCAAACCCGCAGCCAGCCACTGTTTCCGATACATCCACTAGTTCCATTCCAAAGCGGGTATCCGGCTTGTCCGAGCCAAAACGGTCCATTGCTTCCTGCCAAGGGAGCCTTGGAAACGGCAGTTGCAATTCAACTCCAATGGCTTCCCGGAATACGTACTGCAGCAAACGCTCATTCACATCGATCACGTCATCCACATCGACAAACGACAGCTCCATATCCACCTGGGTAAATTCCGGCTGGCGGTCCGCCCGCAAGTCTTCGTCCCGAAAGCACCTCGCGATCTGGATATAACGGTCATAGCCGGAACACATCAAAAGCTGCTTAAACAGCTGCGGCGATTGCGGCAGCGCATAAAAATGGCCCGGATGCACACGGCTTGGCACCAGATAGTCCCTTGCGCCTTCCGGCGTAGACTTTTGCAGGATTGGCGTTTCAATCTCCAAAAACCCTTCCTGCTCCATAAACCTACGGATCAATGAAGTGACACGGCTTTTCATCATAATATTGCGCTGCAGGTCTGGCCTGCGCAGATCCAGGTAACGGTATTTTAGGCGCAGCTCCTCTTTGGTCTGGCTATTTTCCTCGATCGGGAATGGAGGCGTTTCTGATTCCGATAAGATGCGCAGGCTTTTGGCCAACACTTCAATATCCCCGGTCTTTAAGTTTTCATTAACCGCTGCGCTGCGTTTTTGGACGGTACCTTCGGCAGCGATTACATATTCACTCCTTAACTGCCCAGCCTTTTCAAACCCCTGCGTACCGACACTCTCTTCGTCAAACACAATCTGCAGCAGGCCGGAGCGGTCCCTTAGATCGATAAATATAAGGCTGCCCAGGTTCCTCCTTTTTTGCACCCATCCCATAACGGTTACGGTTTCCCCAATATTTTTATTTGATATTTCCGTGCACCTGTGGGTCCTGTGCAGCCCCTGCATGGATTCTCCCATAATGATCCCTCCTATTTAAAAAATTCTACAAATTCCTCATACCCGTTTTTTGCAAGCTGTTCCTTTTGAAACTTTTTGTTTTTATTCATGTAAACCAGCAGCACCTGCTGACCGGCCTGCCTTGCCTGTCCAGCCTGCACAATGACCTGCCCAAGCTTCTTTCCAGGGTATCCTTTCTCCACCAGGTAGGCCGTCTTTTTCGGCTGTTCTGGAATCTGGAACCCACGTTCCAAAAGCAGCAGGATGATCCGCTCAAATCCAATCGAAAAACCGCATGCCGGGACATCTTTGCCTGTAAAGTTCCCGATCATCTTGTCATAACGGCCGCCCCCGCCGCAGCTTGCGCCAAATTCCGGCATGGAGACCTCAAAAATCGTACCCGTATAATAGGACATGCCACGCACCAGCGTCGGGTCAAAAACAAGCGTAAATTCCGCCGCTTTGCAGGCATTCACGCTTGCTGCGATCTCCTGCATATTGGTTACTACATCCGCCTCCAAAAATCCGCCAAGCGTCTGTGCAAGGTAGGCAACTCCATCCTGGGCGGATTTTACGCCGTGGAACAAATCCAGGTACGTATCTACCGCTTCCTTGGCAAACCCTTCTTTCCCCAGCTCTGCGGCTACGCCTTCCATACCTATTTTATCCATTTTATCCAAGATAATAAATACCGTATCCAGGCTTTCTTCTGGGAATCCGCTGTAGAGCGCCATTGCCTTTAAAATGCGCCGCTCATTAATACGGATCTCAAACCCTTGAAAACCCAGCCTGCCAAGCGTCTGCGTCGTCGCCAGGATCAGCTCGATCTCCGCAAGGTTCGACGGTTCGCCCAAAATATCTATATCGCACTGCATAAACTGGCGGTAACGCCCCCGCTGCGGACGGTCTGCACGCCATACATTCCCGATCTGGAGCGCCTTAAATGGAGCCGGCAGGTCATTTGCATGGTTTGCATAAAACCGTGCAAGCGGCACCGTCAGGTCGTAGCGCATCCCAAAATCCGCCAGGTCAGCCTCCGACTTTGCCGTATCCAGGTTTAGTTTTTCACCGCGCTTCATCACTTTAAAGATCAGTTTTTCATTCTCTCCCCCCTGCTTATTGGTAAGGTTTGCAATATTTTCCATACAAGGGGTCTCTATCGGCGTAAAGCCGAACATACGGTACGTATCTTTGACCACCGACTGCACATAATCACGTATCTGCATTTCTGCCGGCAAAATATCCTTCATACCGTTTACTGGTTTTTTTACTAATGGCATTGGTTCTCCCTCCTATCCCTTTTTCTTCCTATTTTGCTGCCAAACAGGCTGCATTCCCCGTTTCGCCCTTCTGGCGCGGCCTGCTTTTACGGCTCCTGCACCGGTCCGTTATGCCGTCCTATGCAGGCCCAGCGGCCGGTTCCAATAAATCTGAAAAAAAGGCAGGGTATTCTCCCGCAAATTTTTGCAATAAGGCACAGGCAACTTCCCGAAACTGCGGATGTGCCTCCTTTGCTGCCCGCAGCTTAAAAAAATGCCTCCATTCCCGCAGGTTCATCGTTGCGACAACCTCGGTCTTTAAGGAATTTGGCAGGACGCTGCGTGCCTCCTGCGGCGAAGCCCCCAGCTTTATCAACTCAAAATAGCTCTCCTGCGCCCGCTCCATCGCATTGCGCCAGACCTCATATTTTTTGCAGTCGTTTTCCTTTTCAAAGTCATATTGGAAACCAGTCGCTATATCTATACAGGTAATCTGCTCCCCAAACTTTTCCCGGACATAATTGCAGTAACGCGTACTTTCCTGCGAATAGCTCGCAATCCTGTGCCGCACCAGTTCATGCGATACCCCGCGGTCGCAGATAAACCGGACACTGATGCTTTCATGTTCAATCACTGATTCATGCCCGCGTTTGATAATGCCTTTGATAAATGTTTCCGCAGACCCTTCTGTTATCTTATCTTCACTTTTGTAACAAACCCGGCCAATGGTTTCTATTTTTTTCAGCATATCCTGATAAGGGCTGCCCGCAACCACCGCCACGGATGCTTTTTCAATAATCATTCCCGTCCTTTCCTCCTCCTTATAATTTGGAATATCCAAACCCATTCACGACCGCTTCTATCTTTGTGCCCTGCCGGCAGATCGGGCAGTCTGCTTTTGGATATGCCTGGTAGCCGTGAATATCCATACCGTCAAACAAAGACTGTATCTTAATGCCGTCCGCCATTTTGACAATACTAAACACAGAAGCAACCCCTTCGATTACGCCGCCGTAATACCGCAGCCCTTTCATACTTTTTCGGACTGTCTCCCCTGTCGTTGTTGTAGCAAGCAGCAGTACGATATGCCGTCCCGCAACCATATGTTTTGTATTATCCCTAAAGATTATCTGGTTGTCGCGGCTTTGTTCCGGCGAAATCACATATACCGTTTTATCCTGGTTTGTCGATGATATTTTTTCCTTTTTAAATTCCTTTGCGAGAAATGCCCCGATCACTTCCGTCCCATCCATACATACAATCGTATCCACATAGCTTAAATGCCCAAACTTGCGTGCAAAAATCTTTGCTGCTTCTTCCGCTTCCTGGATATTTGCCCGGATGCCGGTCACGTCAATATAAAAATTGATATGGGAGTTACTAGTCACAAAATGGCCCTGCATGGCGTGCAGTGCAAGCAGGCTGCTTTCTTTTGCATAAAATTTAATCATGCGTTTTTCCATATTCGATAGGTACTCCTTTCTTTGGATCTTTTCTCACAACCCATTTCCCCACCGGTCCACAAGATCGCTTCCATGCCCATTCCCTGCCGTTTACCGGATCGCTTTCCTTTTTACGCACCGGCCGCCGGACCGCTTCCATGCTGTTTCCATTCTGGCTGCCGGGTTAATACGATGCCTACTGCCTGCCTGTGCTGCCGAACCCGCCGCGGTCTGCATGGCCCAGCGCCTGTGTTTCTTCAAATACGATCTGCGGCTGGTGTTTTTGGATACGGAACTGGCAGATGCGGTCATTGACGCTGATATGCGTATCACGCACCGCAAGCACCGGCACCATCCACAAGTCGTTGTCCCCACAGTAGGTTTCATCGATCACGCCCATATGGTTAGTCTGGATAATCCCAAAGTTTTGGAATGTAGAACTTCTTGGGACTACAATAGCCTCATAGCCTTTCGGCAGTTCGATCGATACCCCCAGGCTGATACGGCAGGATTCCCCTTTTTTCAAGTCTACTTCCTGTGCGCTGCGCAGGTCGATCCAGTCGCTTTTTCCTGCTATGTAGTCCAATTTTGCAATTTCTTTGGAATGATATTTTATTTTTAAGGTTACTTGTTCCATTTACCGTTTCACACCTTTCGTATCCCGGGAGCCTATACGCAGGCGGTTTAATACTACTTCGGACGGCCCGTAGTCTGCTATCCGCCCTTCCTCCTGCACTCCAAGCAAGTACATATGCGTTACTTTATCATCTTCATCCAGCCGGATGCCACGCACGCCAGCTGCCGTTTTTTTCTTTTCCGGTATAGAATCTGCTTCTATACGCAGGAACATCCCTTTTTCTGACTGTATAACCAGCGTTTGTTTGCCTGTATGGCCACAACCGGCACCGCTGGAAGCCCCATCCCCTGTGCCAACCAATGGCTGGACAAATACAACGGTATCCCCATCGGCCAGCTTTGTAGCAGCCGTCGTCCGCTTTAATACATCAAATTCGCTGCCTGCGACCAGCTTGACCATGCCGGCTGTAGTCCCAAAGAGCAGCACCTGCTGTTTGACATACGCAAGCGGCGCAAGGTAAAGGCACTGTTCCTGGCTGCTGTCATAATTGCTGATATTGTCAATGGGCTGGCCTTTGTCACGGAATTTTCCATAAGGAAGGTCTTGTACTTTCATCATATGCAGCTGGCCCTTATCCGTAAAGATGCAGATGCGGCCCGTATTTTTGCATTGCAGCACAACCTTGCTTTCGCTGTCTGCCGCTTCCTTATTCCGCTCATAGGCCGCAATATCGATTGTCCTGGCATACCCAAAACGGTCCATAAGGAATATCACATCTTTTTCTTCCAGCTGTTTTTCCACATATACGGCTTCTGCCAGATTATCAATCGATGTACGGCGCGGCCTGCCATATTGCTTTTTAAAGGCGCGCAGTTCTTTGATAATTACTTTTGTCATTGTGCCGCGGTCGTTTAAGATTGCTTCGTATTGGGCAATCTTTTTCAACGTTTCTTCGTGTTCTTTTATCAGCGCATCCAATTCCAGCCCTATCAGGCGGTACAGGCGCATTTCCAGGATCGCGGTAGCCTGCCGCTCGGTAAAACGCAGCTTTGTGGCCTGTTTTTCTGACCTCGCGCGGCGGAACGTGATCTTGCTTGTTTCGCCGTTAACCAGGCAGTTTTTTGCATCTTTTATATTTTTGCTCCCACGCAGGATTTCAATAACCAAGTCTATTACATCACAGGCTTTCATCAGCCCTTCCTGCACTTCTTTTTTTTCCAGCTCTTTTGTTAAAAGGGTCTGGTATTTCCTCGTAGTAATCTCATACTGGAAGTTTACATGGTGGCGTACCATCGGGACAAGCCCCATTGTTTCCGGCCTGCCGTCTGCAACGGAAAGCATATTTACGCCAAACGTGTCTTCCAGCTTTGTCTTCTTATATAGAAGGCTGCACAAGTTATCCACATCTGCACCGCGCCGCAGTTCCAGAACAATCCGGATCCCCTCTTTGGAGGACTGGTTCGAAATATCTACAATATCGCTGGTCTTTTTCGTTTCCACAAGCGCAAACACATCGTTTAAAAATTTCCCGATATTAGCGCCGATCATTGTATAGGGGATTTCGGTAATGACCAGGCGGTCCCTGCCCCCTTTCCCTTTTTCCACCTCTACCCTGCCGCGGATTTTTATTTTGCCTGTCCCCGACGCATAGATACTAAGCAGGGCATCGCGGTTTGTTACAATACCTCCCGTCGGGAAATCCGGGCCTTTGATATATTCCATCATCTGCGCGGTATTTATATCAGGGTTTTTCAAATAGGCAACCACACCGTCGATGACTTCGCCGAAATTATGAGGCGGGATACTGGTGGCCATGCCGACCGCGATCCCTTCTGCACCGTTTATTAAAATATTTGGCACCCGCACCGGCAAAACCTGCGGCTCTTTATCCGTTTCGTCAAAATTGGGGATAAAATCCACTACATTTTTATCAAGGTCAGCCAGATATACCTCCTGTGTAATTTTTTCCAGCCGCGCCTCCGTATAACGCATAGCGGCGGCACCGTCCCCTTCGATAGAGCCAAAGTTGCCGTGGCCATCTACTAACGGCAGCCCTTTCTTAAACTCCTGCGCCATAACAACAAGCGCATCATAAATGGAAGAATCCCCATGCGGATGGTATTTACCCATAGTATCGCCGACGATACGTGCACATTTTCGGTATGGCCGGTCATAGCGGATGCCCAGTTCATACATATCGTACAGTGTCCTGCGCTGTACCGGCTTTAAGCCATCCCGTATATCCGGCAGTGCACGCGCAACAATGACGCTCATCGCATAGTCAATATAGGATTTTTGCATTACTTCCGAATATTCGGTACGGATCAGGCGGTCTTGTGTCTGCATATTTCTGCCCGTTACTGAAAACAATAGGTTTTGCAGCAACGCCTCCCTTCTTTTTAATATCTAGATGCTGCCTGCCAAATTTCATCTAGGGTTACTATTCACAGCCAATTTGCTCTTGACAAACATTCTAAGTTATGAGGCTGTAAATAGTAACCATCTGGGCTATATATCAAGCTGTGCATCCTTCGCATGTTTATAAATAAATGCCCGCCTTGGCGGCACGTCATTGCCCATCAGCATTTCCGTCACATCGGATGCCATACGCCCGTCTTCGATCTCAACCTTTTTTAGCATGCGTGTTTCGGGGTTTAGCGTCGTTTCCCACAACTGCTGCGCATCCATTTCCCCAAGCCCTTTGTACCGCTGCAACGTAAACGGCCCTTTGTGCCTTTTCCGGTACTTTTTCAGCGCTTCGTCATCATAAAGGTATTCTTCTGGGCCTTTATTTGGCATCGCCTTATACAATGGCGGCATTGCAATATACACATGCCCCTCAAAGATCAGTTCCGGCATAAACCGGTAAAACAGTGTTAACAACAACGTTGAAATATGCGCGCCGTCCACATCGGCATCCGCCATAATAATAATCTTCCCATAACGCAGCCTGCCAATGTCAAAATCATTTCCATAACCTTCCGAAAACCCGCAGCCAAATGCGTTGATCATCGTCTTAATCTCCGCATTCGCAAGTACCTTGTCAATACTTGCCTTCTCTACATTCAAGATCTTGCCGCGGATTGGCATAATGGCCTGGTACATACGGTTCCTTGCCATTTTGGCAGAGCCTCCCGCAGAATCCCCTTCGACAATAAAAATCTCGCATTTGTCCGCGTCCCTTGACTCGCAGTTCGCCAGCTTCCCATTGGAATCAAAAGAAAACTTCTGCTTTGCCAAAAGGTTCGTCTTCGCCTTTTCTTCCGTTTTGCGGATCTTGGCCGCCTTTTCCGCACAGCTGATCACCGCTTTTAAAGATTCCAGGTTTTTATCAAAATAAAGCTGTATTTCTTCGCTGGCAATTTTTGCAACTGCACGCGACGCATCCTGGTTGTCCAGTTTGGTCTTGGTCTGCCCTTCAAAACGCGGGTCCGGGTGTTTGATCGAAACGACTGCCGTCATGCCGTTGCGCACATCTGTCCCGGTAAAATTAGCGTCCTTTTCCTTTAATACCCCAAGTTCCCGCGCATACTGGTTTATAATTGTCGTAAATATAGTTTTAAACCCTGTAATATGCGTACCGCCTTCGGCATTGTAAATATTATTGCAGAACCCCAAAATATTTTCATGGAATTCATTGGTATACTGGAACGCCGCTTCTACCGTAATGCCGTCAGATTCCCCATTCAAATATACGACATCATGGATCGTCTCGTTGTTGCGGTTAATATCTTTGACAAACCCGATAATACCGTCCGGCTCCCTGTACTCTAGATGTTCAACGGTTTCCCCACGCCGGTCTTCATAGATAATAGTAAGCGCCGGATTTAAATAGGCCGTCTCATGCATCCTGCTTTTGACCTCATCCTCTTTAAACCGTGTCTTTTCAAAAATCTCTGGGTCTGGCAGGAAATTAATTTTTGTACCAGTCTTTTTGGTTTTTCCCACCTTCGGCAACAAGCCCTGCTCTAACGCAACCACCGGATTGCCGCGTTCATAGCGGTCATGGTGGATGTACCCGTCCCTGCTGATTTCCACATCCAGGTACACGGACAACGCATTTACAACCGAAGAACCGACGCCATGCAGGCCGCCGCTGGTCTTATAAACCGTGCTGTCAAACTTCCCCCCTGCATGGAGGGTAGAAAATACGACGCGCGCCGCTGGTATACCCTTTTGATGCATACCGACTGGAATGCCGCGCCCATTGTCTTCCACCGTACAGGAACCGTCCTTTTCCAGCGTTACCCATATCGTATCACATTCCCCGGCCAAATGTTCGTCAACCGAATTATCTACAATTTCGTATATTAAATGGTTCAGCCCTTTTCTGGAAACACTTCCAATATACATGCCCGGCCTTTTTCGGACAGCCTCCAGCCCTTCTAAGATCGAAATGCTGCCCTCATCGTATACTTGATTCTTTGCCATTTTACAATACCCCTTTATTCCTGTAAGCCAGCCTCCGGTGCAGCGTAGGCAACCGCCCAGGCGGACAGGGCTGCTGCCTTAAGGCCGGCATATTGGCACCGGCTGCTGCCTGTACTGGCTGGAATGCCCTACGGCCTGCTGTGGATGGCTGGCTGGGGATTCCATTTTTAGCTTTGTAAGTACCGCTGTACAGCCGGTTTGGCGGGATGGGCGGTAGCTTATATGGCTTTACAAATGGAATCACGCTATAGTATATCACATTTTCCTAAAATATGTAAAGAATTTTTTCGAACGTTTATTCGCGGATTGCAATTTGGATGGGGGACGCCGGAGGATGGGGCGGTGGGCTGGGTTGCGGCTCCTATTCCAGAATGTTAAGAAGCACTAAGTATTCTGCATTTACACAGTGGTACCGGACGGGCGCGGCACCTTGTCCGCCCTGGCTTACGCCAGCAGCTACAGGCGCCGCTTCGGCTTCGCCGCCTGGTTTCCTTGCAGAATACTAAGGGCTTCTAGACATTCTTCCAAACGTCGCTGCAACCCAGCCCACCGCCCCATCCTCCGGCTGGTTTTGTCATGCTTTACTTTGAAATAATGTATTGGCTTTAGACAATGGGTAGTTCACTTCCACTGAACACTGTGGCAAAGCAGCAAGCATTCAATCTCTCCGGGCTGATTGCCCACAGCTTTGCTGCGCAACAAATTAATACCGGGCAAAGCGGGGTTGGCCTTTTAATACCCTGCAGATTGTTGCGGGGCTGTTCATTAGGCTCCAGGTGTTCTGAACATAAAAAAAGAGCCTGTTAACAGCCCTTTTCTTATTTTCATGCAAATAGTACAAATTTCAAACACGCTCAAGCGCAACAAAAAAATTAGCCATTTAACAGGCATCTATACCAGGCTTGTAGAACTTCGGACAACCGCGGAACCACCAGCCTGCTGCTTTGCCGCAGCGTATACGGCAACCGTCCGTAAAGCTTGTGGAAACCAGCCGGATGGCGGGGTGGTCAGCCACCCCATTTAACGGTCAAACTCCATCAGCTTACGCCCCATCAGCACCCCCATAGACGACGCCATCATAAGCCCCCTCGTCCATCCGCTTGCATCCCCCAGGCAATAAAGCCCTTTGACATTGGTCACAAGGTTTTCATCCATCCGCACTTTATTGCTGTAAAATTTTAATTCCGGCGAATACAAAAGCGTTTCTGTACTCGCAAACCCCGGCACTACATGGTCCATTGCCTGGATAAAATTAATGATATTCATCATCGCACGGTACGGCATCGCCGCTGTAATGTCCCCGGCTACTGCATCCGGCAGTGTCGGGCGCACATTGGACTGCGCCAGCTCTTTTGGCCAGGTGCGCTTGCCGTCTAAAATATCTCCATACCGCTGTACCAGTATCTGCCCAGCGCCAAGCATATTTGTCAATTCCCCGACTTTTTGCGCGTAGGAAATCGGCTGGTTGAATGGTTCTGTAAAATTGTGGGAACACAAAATTGCCAGATTGGTATTGTCGGATTTTAGATCCTTGTAAGAGTGCCCATTGACGACTGCAAGGCCATTGTCGTAATTTTCCTGGCTGACAAACCCGCCTGGATTCTGGCAAAAGGTACGCACTTTATTTTTAAACGGCCCTGGGTATCCGATTAGTTTGGATTCATACAGGACATGGTTAACTTCCTCCATAATCTCGTTGCGTACTTCCACACGTACGCCTATATCTACAGTTCCAGGCTTGTGGGCAATGTCGTATTTTGCACACAGCGTCTGCAGCCAATCCGCACCACGCCTCCCGGCTGCCACTACGACATGCGGGGCCTCATAGCGTTCCTGTACATTGCCAGGCAAAGCATCTTTTCGGCCATAGGTTTCTTTTGCCAAGATAACGCCTTTGCAGCAGTCCTCTTCCATGATTAAATCCTGGCAGCTGTACCCGAACAGCATATCTACGCCTTTATCGGCCAGATATTTTTCAATTGCGCCATAAATATGCTGTGCCTTTTCCGTACCCAAATGGCGGATCGGGCAGTCGACAAGCTTTAGCCCAGCCTGTATTGCCCGCTTTCGGATCTCACGGACTTTTAGCGGCTCACTTACCCCTTCGATATGGGTATCTGCGCCAAACTCCAGATAAATACGGTCCGTATAATGGATCAGTTCCTGCGCAAAATCTGCACCGACCAGCTGCGGGAAATCGCCGCCTACTTCATAGCTTAACGACAGCTTGCCGTCCGAAAATGCCCCTGCCCCGGAAAATCCGGTGGTAATATTGCATGGGCTGCAGCCTACGCATTTTTTTGTTTTATTTTTCGGGCAGCTGCGCTCTTCAATCGCCTTGCCTTTTTCTACCAGCAGTATTTTTTTCCTGCTGTTATGCTTTATTAACTCCATTGCCGTAAATATCCCTGCCGGGCCTGCGCCGACAATGATCACGTCATATTTCATGTACCATATTCCTTTCTTCCTGACTTATACTGGTGCTCCATCCGGGCAGAAATTAGAGTTATGGCAGCCAGCACAAAACTCTAGTTACTGCCTCAAGCCATATGGCAAACTTCATCGCCCGTGAGTATATCTATGCAGCAAATGCCTGCTTATTTCATTGATACCCTATCGTTTGGTGTTGGCGGCAGATGTTTGCCCGTCATTGTAATTTGCTTAAGTTCTTATCTTCCATAAACTGCACGCTGTTATATAAAATCAAAATATCATCTGCCGGGTATGCCTGCAGCAGCCTGCCCACTGGGATATTTACATGCCTAAGGTCGACCACAATCGTCCGTTCATAATGGTTTGCCGCAAACGGCGCAAAACAATTTCCAAACGAATCCTTAATGATCATCAGTGTCCGGCCATCCGTATTATCCGCGTTTGAACGTATATCGACAAATGCCTGGTTGCCTCCAAAAAAAACGCTGTAAGCATCGTCCCCTTCCAGTTTTGAAAGGTCATAAAAACTGTCTGACTGAAATTCCCCCATATTATAATCCAGCGAAAAACTTGGCCCTTCTTTTGGCTCATACAGGGAAATCGTATCGGCCTGCCCTCCGGTACGCACTTTGGCATAGGTTGTCCCCAAAAAGGTGCTGCACACATCGGTAACCGTAAAATTTTCCTTTGGCAATGCGTCAAACCCCATGCTGCGCGCCCATTCCACATAAGCATAATAAGCGCCATGCGTTGTCCAATGGTGGTCGGTGCGGTAGTAAATATATTCGCTGTTATGCGAAACCAAGGCATCTGCCACCGGAATCTGGCTGTTTTTGGGAATTTGTTTGGCCACAAGCTCAAAAAAGCGGCCCTCCCCTGATATTTCTGCAAACATCGGCAGTTTTTCGGAAAGCACGCTGCTTTTCACCGGTACGAACAAGATCCGCGCATTCGGATATTCCTGCAAAAACTTACTGGCCCTGCGTACATTTTTTTTGGCCAGCTTCCAATCAAAATCCTGTTCCTGGTACCGTTCTAATAAATACTGGCCTGAGCCAAAATAAACACCGTTTGCGTCCCTTTCCCCTAACAGGCGGGACAGCCTGGCCTGCAGTGATACAAACCGGGTGCGCCCTGGAAACTGCTCGCTTAAATAAACTTCATAATCCTTCTGGAATTTTCCAGAAAGTACACGCTTTTTTGTAACTTTCGGCCGTTTTGCCAGCATCCGGCGTTCTGCAGCCGAATACGACTGGTCTGGCATTACATATATATATATGCTGCAGCCTGCCAAAAATAGCAGGCAGGCTACGGCAAAGCAGAAACCAGCGATGCGGTTTGCCCCGTTTTTTCCATTGATGCCAACTTTCATTCCCTGCCCCTGCCTATTTGTTAATTATTTTTTTAATTTCTTTTTCACAGCGTTTACGGCTTTCTTATTCTGCTGCTGGTATGCCTTAATAATATCCTCGTCAGATCCATTTTCCTCTGTACTTTTACTGATCTGGCCGAGCATAAAAAAGCAGACGTAATTTCCATTCGTATATACTTTGCTTCCCTGGATCTTTAGCAGGTTCATTGGATACTGCATCGTACTTTCCTTTAACGACTTTTGGTATGCTTTGACCGCTTTTAAGATCTTCTTTTTTGAAGTTGCATTTTTAGCTTTGAAAATTGCAACCTCATCCACATGTGCGCTGACCATCGGCACTTGCGCAAAAGCAGAAGAATACCAGGACGTAGATACGCCGTACCGGTTCTTTATTTCATCTCCACTTAATTTATAGTTTGGCACATAGTCCTCACCGTATGCCGCTTCGACCTCTTTTGCCAGCTTCGCCGCAGCGGATGCAGCTGCCGCCTGGACTGGCTGCGGCGAAGCCAGAAAGCCCCCCTGGGCGGATGGCTGGGCCGGTACCTGTGTGCCTGCGGATATACCGCAAGCCCCGATTGCTGTAGCCAATAAAACTGCTGTGACCTTCTTATTCATAATCTGTAAACCCTCCTGAAATTATATTTGCAAAATGGAACACTGCCAGCCGGCTTCCTGTCTGGCTGGAACTTGGCACAGGGAACCGCTGTTTTTATTGTAACATATTTTCCAGTTACTTTTCCACTATATTCTGAAGCCAAATACCTTTTTTTACTAGCACAAACCCTATGATACATTTTAAAATATCCCCAAGCTGTACCATCACATACACCGCAATTACTGGAAGTGCAGTAAAATGGCTTAACGTATAGGCAATCAGCACACTGATGCACCAGATAAATACGCTGTCAAACAAAAAAGTAATCACGGTTTTCCCGCCTGAGCGGAGCGTAAAATAGGCGGCATGGAGAAATGCATTCTGCGGCATAAATACCGCTGTCGCCATAATAAACTGGCCTGCAAGCAGCCGTGCCCCATCATCTATCTTATAAAGCCGTGGGAACAGCGGTGCGAGCAAAAACATAACCGCAGCTACGCAGGTACAGCAGGCTACCGAAAACGCAATCATCTTATTATCCGTATCGCGCGCTTCATCCATTTTCCCTGCGCCAAGCAGCTGCCCGACTACGATCGCTACGGAATCCCCCAATGCAATAAAGACAATATTAAACACATTATTGATCGTATTGGAAACATTTAAACCTGCTACTACGTTTAGCCCCCGGATAGAGTAGCATTGTGTCAACACTGCCATACCGGCAGCCCATAGCGTTTCGTTAAATAGCAGCGGGCTCCCCTTTTTCAAAATTTTCACCGTCAAACTTTTTGGCACCTTCATCGTACGGTAAAGCCCTTCCATATAAGGATAAGCTTCTTTTTTCCTATGTACCTGCAGCGTGACCACCAGCATTTCCACATACCGCGATATAACAGTTGCCGCAGCCGCACCGCTTACCCCCAATGCTGGAAACCCAAATTTTCCATAAATCAGTAAATAATTTAAAACAAGATTTACAAAAACTGCTGCAATGCCCGCTTTCATTGGAAGGATTGTCTGCCCACATTCGCGCAGGGTACTGGAATATGTCTGCACAACAGCAAATGCCGGTAGGCCGGCCAGCATAATCAATAGGTACTGCTGCCCGAACCGGAGGGTCGCCGTGGCATCTTCTGCCCTTCCATCCCCCTTAAGGTAAGCACCCACCAGTGCCTGCCCGAAAAAAATAAACAGCAGGGCCGTTAGCACCGTAATACCTGCTGTCATCCACAGTTTAAAACGCATGGTCTGGCGCACACCTTCCTTGTTGCCCTGGCCATAAAACTGTGCTGTAAAAATCCCTGCACCGGATACCCCTCCAAAAATGCAAAGATTATACACAAACAGCAGCTGGTTGACAATCGCGGCGCCAGACATCTGCTCAGTGCCAATCTGCCCGATCATAATATTGTCCAAAAGGCTTACAAAATTTGTAATCCCATTTTGCACCATAATCGGCACAGCGATGAACAGTACCATCTTATAAAAGGCCTTATCGCCTACAAATTTTTTTAGGATACCCATTTTCCCCTCCCCCTTTTCCTACCTTATGATAAAACCCATACGGGTGCTGTAGCCAGTTGATAGGGGCGGCAATCTTAAAACCCGCAGCCCATATTTTGGCAAAAACACCCTGATATGGGAAGTAAGGGGTATTATACTCTGGTTTTTGGGGATAAGCAAGAAAATCTTTCTCTTTTTAAGAATTATTTTTTACTATTCACAGCCACCTGAACACCCCGCTGTCCAGGTGGCTGCCAAGCTGATTCAGGAGTGAGCAGGCTCCAATTTGCAAGGCAAATTCTTTCAATGAGCCTGCGAATGTTACTATTTACAGCCTCATAACTTAGAATATTTGTCAAGAGCAAATTGGCTGTGAATAGTAACAATTATTTTTTACTAGAATTTTCATCCTGTTTTTGCAGCAATTCATCCTGCAGCTTATCAAATTCTTCCATGCATTCCTCTACCGTAGCACCGGCCATCAGTTCCCTGACAATTAAACATGTGTTCCCCCACTGTTCTAAATCCATGCCAGCATTTGACCCAAGTACATACACATCCTCTTTCATCTTGTCATTTAACGGCTGTAATGCCGGGATACAGTCAACCTCAACATTTTTGGACGGTGAAATGACTTTATTTTTTTCTGAATACAGTTGCAATGCCTCATCTGAAAGGATAATATCCAAAACATCCAAGGTATCTTGGGCATGCTCTGCCTGCGCACTGACGCCATACCCTGTCATGGAGACCACAGGCATCGGCCCAAGGCTGCTTGGGAATCCAATAACCTGCAAGTTAAAATCCGGTTTTCCATAAGCCGTTTCTGAATTGGCCGCTCCCCAATACGCCATTACGACCGGGGTCTTCTGAGCCAAGAAATCCGGGCCTTCCCCTTCAATTGCTTCATAAGTATAAGCGGCCTTTGCATCAATATACCCATGGTCGATCAACTCCTGCAAAAATTCAAAACCAGGGCGCATATAGTCGCTGTATCTGCGCTCCCCTTTATTGAGTGCGTCGACCTGTGCCTGTGTATCCCCGCCATTGTACAAATCCGCATATGCTATAGCAAACACAAAATTCTCCAGCCACCAGCGGTTTGCGCCGATTGGCGTCTCAATTCCATGTTCTTTAAACATTCTGCAGCAGTCCATTAGGTCTTGTGGTGTTTCCGGCAATTCCAAATGATATTTATCAAACATATCTTTATTCACAAACAAACCATATGCAACTACTTCCTGCGGTATCGCAACCAGTTTGCCATCCACAACATTTGCCGTTTTCACAACTTCCCTCAAATTATTTGCGCTTTCTAACACCGACAGGTCCATCAGTTCCCCTTGCGAACCCAAGGATTGGATAGTATCTGGATTTAATAAGTAGAAGTCATCCATATGGTTACGCGCCCTCTCTAATGCAACATCATCATACGTTTTTTCCTGGTAATTATCGGCCGTATAAGTCCTATAGTCTACCGTCAAACCCAGTTCTTCTTCTGCCATGATAATTGTCAGATCAAATGCACTTCTTGCAGTATTTTCTGCATCTGGATTTACTTTTTCCATAGGGCCGAATAAATTTACGACTTTTTCTATACTGTCCTCTTGACTAATTAGGTTTTTATCTAATTCGGCCCTACTTGTTGCACCGCAGCCAGCAGCCAAAACTGCAGCCACCCCTGCCAAACATACCGCAGCCACTGTTTTCATTTTCTTATTCATAGCCTATCCCTTTCAACATATTTTATTAAAACCTCTTTTAGTAGTTCCACATCAATTGGCTTCGCCAAATGGACATCCATACCGGCATCCAATGCTTCTTTTTCATCTTCCGCAAATGCATTCGCTGTCATTGCAATAATCGGGATGGTACACGCGTCTTCCCTATCCAGCGCACGGATTGCCCTTGTTGCATCATAGCCATTCATTACCGGCATTTGGACGTCCATTAAGATTGCGTCAAACGTACCCTGCGGCGCATCCTGAAAACGTTCCAGCGCCAACAGGCCATTTTCAGCAACCTCACAGCTTGCCCCTTCGATTTTTAATATTTCCGAGAGGATTTCAGCATTTATTTCATTATCCTCTGCGGCAAGGAAATGCATCCCTTCCAGATTCACGCCCCCTGCTGTTTCTGTTCCCGCCTCTGCTTCTTCCTGGCGCCCTTCCTGCATCTCCAACAGTTTTTCCTGAAACGCCGATACAAAAAACGGTTTCGAAAGGGCACCTGTATTTGCTATAACAAGTGTTTCTTCTACCCCTTCCGCATCATAGTCAGCCAAAAGCAGCACTGGTACCGCCTCCGGCAACGCCGCACGTATTTTTTCTGCCAGATGCGCGCTTTGCGTACCTGCTACGCCATATTCCAGCAGCACAGCCCCATAACGCTCCCCGTTATCCTTCGCCATCCGCAAAATTGCTTGTGTATCCTGGGCTATATCCACCTGGACACCCACACCTTCCATCAATTGCTTCAAATTTTGGGCATCCTGCATATCTTGATTTCCAAGCAAAATCCTGGAAATGCCATTTGCCTCCCAAAACTGGTTATCTACCTGCGCCTGCGGTATCCGCAGCTCCAATTCCACTCGGAATTTGCTCCCTTTGCCTACCTCGCTGGATACATCGATCGACCCGCCCATAAGTTCTACAATGTTTTTGGTAATAGCCATCCCAAGGCCCGTACCCTGCACTTTATTTGTCGTACTGTTTTCCGCCCGGGTAAATGCATCAAAAACGGTTGTTAAATATTCCGGCGTCATTCCATATCCATTGTCCTCCACTTCGATACGGATATGCCCATATTGGCTAGACCGTTGTTTTAACCCCATAATACGTAGCCATATATCGCCGCCTTCCGGCGTATATTTTACAGAATTGGACAATAGGTTGATCAAAACCTGGTTCATACGCGTCTCATCACCGATAAAATACTCATGCTTCACACCGGCAGCTTCCACATGGAACGTCTGTTTTTTAGCCTTTGCCATCGGGCGTATAATAGCATCGATGGAAGATACTAGGTTACTTAACGTAAACTCTTCTACTGTAAGCACAACTTTCCCGCTTTCAATTTTAGAGATATCCAAAATATCATTGATCAACCCAAGCAGGTGCTGGCCCGACGCTGTAATTTTTTTTGTATATTCCCTCACTTTTGACGGATTTTCCGCATCTTTGTCAAGCAGCGCCGTAAACCCAAGGACTGCATTCATCGGAGTACGTATATCATGCGACATATTGGAAAGGAACATAGTCTTGGAATTGCTTGCTGCCTGTGCTGCCTGTAAGGCTTCTGCCAGCCGCTTGTTATGCACCTCCCGTTCTGCCTCCCGCTCCCGCCTGATACGGTTCTGCTGCCTTTGGTTAAAATAATATAACACACAGCATAAGAAAAAAGCCACCAGCATAACAGCCACAACGATAAAAATATTCTGGTTTACTGTCCTCCCTTCCTGCTGGACCGCTTCAACCGGAACATATCCGATCAGATAAACCGTCCCTTCATTTACCGCCCACATATAAGCCAAGGCATCCTTTTGCTGTATCTTATGGTAAAACATAACATTATCCCCATGTTCCACGCATCTTTTTACCTCAGCTTGCAGCTCCTCTTCCTCAATACGGTTTGCCCGGTAAAAATCCTCCAGGTTTAAATGCCCGGCATTGCGCTCCCCCATCCCTTTCGGATTTAATACAAGGCGTTCGCTGACGGAATCCATAATATACAACATTGCACGCCCGTTGTAAAACCCATCCGGCAACGATTCGTCCAAGGTTTCATAAATATACTCGATATACAAAACCCCCGCATCCCGGCCGTCTTTTACCACCGGGCATTTCATCGTATATGCCCAAGCCCCCATATAATTTACATATGAAATTGAAACTGGCAGCCCTTCTACCTGCCTTCCTGCGGAAAAATCCAGGCCTTCTTCTGTAAAAACTTCCCCAGAATCCGAAATGCCTTCCGCCTCCCCAGACAAGATCAAAGAAATTTTGGCCATCGTCTGGTTCCTATTATAAACACATATAAATTCCTCCATATCCTCCACTTGCGCAATTTCCAGCGCCATCAGTTTTTGGAATTCCGCTTCCTTCCTTAGAATTGCTTCTATTGTACCTTTCATTAAATCCAAACTTTCACTCAAGTTTTGAATGGCTGACGCAGACATCTCTGCGGATATTTTATTGGCCACTGAAAATACAACCGCCCCTAAAATACTAAAAACTAATATAATAGAAAGAAGCAACGAAATATTTTTTTTATTTCCGTTACCTTTGCGCTGCTTTTTCATTTATCAATCTCCATTCTGATGCTTTGGGTTACTGCTTCCAGGCCGCACGGCCAAACATATCCGGCAGGCAAAAAGGATTCCCTTCCGTTAAACAACAACCCCTGCCAAATAAATATGTTACAATACCATGCATAAGAAATATATTTCCAGATTTTTATGACAAATTCTTTTGACTTGCTATTTTTAATGTTGCAATTATTTTCATCCACGCAATCCTTTATTTACATGATTCCTCCGTAAATATACAACTGCAAGTTTATTATAACCCTACCCTTCTTTTTATGTCAACAAGAATTGTGATTTATTAAACAATTCCCATAAAATATAATATGGATATTTTTATAAAAAACGCTTGCCATATCCCATTTTTTATGTTAAAGTATTTAAGTCGCAGGCAATATATGATAAAAACTGCGCAGAGTTGCCAATATGGCTCAGTTGGTAGAGCAACGCATTCGTAATGCGTGGGTCGGGGGTTCGAGTCCCCCTATTGGCTTTCTTTTTGTCCAATAGTAGCGTCTTTAATGATTTGCTTATACACAGGAGGTATACATGAAGCCTGCAGTCCTTACCAATACCCTTGATGAAATGATCAGCGAAACTAAAAAAGGCCGTTTGGATTGGCAGTTAGAACTTCAGTCTACGGATGGCCTAGCCGATTCCCTCAAGCACCATGTATCGGAAGATGGTATCGATTGGGCTGTCGATGAGTGCTTTCTTTCTTTTTTTTGCAAATACCATGAAAAAAACTGGCTTTTAATTACCTACGAATATATTAAAACGCATGGAAACAAAGTGCGTACCAGCAACCTCTTGTTTATGCCGCCAAGCAGCATCCGTTATTTTGATGTCGGCATCCTCTCCCCTTATATTGTTCAAGCAGACGCCGTACTGCTTGACCGCATCCATCAGCTGTATACGCTGCTTATGGAAGCCCATAAGAATAAAGACGGCCATGTATCTTTAAAGGTCCATGACCCATATGAATAACGCTTGGGAAACATGCATTGCATGTTTCTCTTTTTTTTGCAAAAAATATATTGACTTTTCTATTGATTTCTTACATAATAGTCTTCAGTTTGTTTATTATTAGTAAACTCAAAATTCATTATTATCATTACTAAAACAGGAGGCAGCCTATGGACATCGGCCACCGTATGAAAGAACTGCGTATCCAATATGGGCTGACACAGCAGGAGCTGGCTGACCGTTCCGAATTATCCAAAGGGTTTATTTCGCAGCTGGAACGCAACCTGACCACCCCATCCATTGGGACGCTGCTGGATATTATCCAATGCCTCGGAACGACGCCGGCTGAATTTTTTACGGATGACGAACCAGAGCAGATTGTGTTTTCCCCAGAGGATTATTTTGAAAAAAATTATAAAAAAAGGAGCTGCACCGTGGAATGGCTGATCCCAAACGCACAAAAAAATGCTATGGAACCGGTCCTTGTAACCTTAGCCCCCGGTGGAAAATCCGAAACGCTCCCGCCAGTAGAAAGCGAAGAATTTGGCTATGTATTAAGCGGAAGCATCCGCCTGCACTACGGTACAAGGACTTATATTGTCCACTCTGGCGAATCCTTTTATTTTACCGCAGGCAAAAAACACTATATCGAAGCATACAAAACAGAAGCAAAAGTAATCTGGATCAGCAACCCACCCTGCTTTTAATTATCCGCCAACACCCTGGAGGCCCTAAATATGGAAAAAGAACTGATAAAGTTGGAACATATTACAAAATCTTACAACGGAACCGTAATCTTGGATGACCTTGACCTTACCATCCACGAAAACGAGTTTGTTACCCTGCTTGGCCCATCCGGCTGCGGTAAAACAACAACATTACGGCTGATTGGCGGTTTTGAAACGCCAGATGAAGGCCGGATCATTTTTGACGGGGCAGATATAACCGCACTTGCGCCAAACGAACGAAAGCTCAACACAGTATTTCAAAAATACGCCTTATTTAACCATATGTCCATTGCGGAAAACATCGCATTTGGGTTAAAAATCAATAAAAAAAGCAAAAGCTATATTGAAGATAAAATTAAATATGCATTAAAGCTTGTAAATTTGGAAGGATTTGAACAGCGCAGCGTTGACTCCTTAAGCGGTGGGCAGCAGCAGCGCATCGCGATCGCGCGGGCGATCGTCAATGAGCCAAAAGTGCTCCTCCTTGACGAACCACTTGGGGCTCTGGATTTGAAAATGCGCCAGGATATGCAATATGAGCTAATCCGCCTAAAAAATGAACTCGGCATTACATTTATCTATGTTACGCATGACCAGGAAGAGGCGCTTACAATGTCTGATACGATCGTCGTTATGAACCAAGGCTATATCCAGCAGATCGGCACGCCGGAAGATATTTACAATGAACCCGTCAACGCCTTTGTTGCAGATTTTATCGGCGACAGCAATATTATCGACGGCCTTATGATCCATGATAAACTGGTAAAAGTATCAGATGTGGCACTGGAATGCGTAGATACCGGGTTTGGCACCAACCAGCCGGTAGATGTCGTTATCCGGCCGGAAGACCTATTGATCACGGATGTTGCTGACGGGTTTTTCCAAGGCGTCATTACTTCCGTCATCTTTAAAGGCGTGCATTATGAAATTGAAGTAGTCGCAGACGGATATGAATGGCTGATCCATACGACCGAATACCACGAACCTGGCAAACATGTCGGCCTGCGTGTCATTCCGTTTAATATCCAGATTATGAATAAACCGGAATCAAGCGACGAAAGGATGGTGGAACTGGATGCTTAAATTAAAAAAACAGCTGCTGGCAGGCCCATACCTAATATGGATGGCAGGCTTTATCCTTCTGCCGCTTTTACTAATCGTTTATTATGCCTTTACAAACTCCGCAGGCAGCTTTACAATGGCAAATATTATATCCATATTCCACAAAGTCCATTTAAAGGCGCTATGGCTTTCCGTGAAAATCGCATTGCAGTGTACCGCCATTTGCCTGCTGCTTTCCTACCCGCTGGCTATGATTTTGGCCAAACTGCACTTAAAGCGGCAAAGCTTTGTTGTCTTCCTATTTGTACTGCCGATGTGGATGAATTTTATGCTCCGCATCCTGGCATGGCAGCTGCTGCTATCCAACAATGGGATCATCAATGCCGTTTTGGATTTTTTACACCTGCCAAATATCCAGATCTTAAATACGCCGACTGCTGTGGTATTTGGTATGGTATACGATTTCCTGCCCTATATGATCCTTCCAATTTACAACTCTATGGCTAGGATCGGCCAGGACGTTATCGAAGCCGCGCAAGATTTGGGCGCAAAAAACCATGTTATTTTTACCCGGATTATTTTTCCGTTGACCCTTTCCGGGGTTATGAGCGGCATTATCATGGTATTCGTTCCCGCCCTTACATCGTTTGTAATTTCTAACCTGTTAGGCGGCGGCAAAGTGCTGCTGATCGGAAATATTATTGAAGCTGATTTTATGCAGTTTTTTAACTGGAACTTAGGAGCCGGGCTATCGCTGGTCCTTATGGTATTTGTCATAGCAAGCATGGCGCTGATGAACAAACATTCCAGCGATGCAGGCGGGGCGGCCGTATGGTAGCCTGCCCCACCCCAGCCATCATCATGAATACTGAGGTAATGTAATATGATAAAAAAGGGTGTTGAGCGTTTTTATTTAATCCTAATTTTTTTATTCCTATATCTTCCTATTGTAGTCTTAATCGTGCTGTCCTTTAACAACTCAAAATCCAGGGTTATCTGGGGCGGCTTTACTTTGCGCTGGTACCAGGAACTGTTTACCAGCAGCATGATTATGGACGCATTCAAAACTACCCTAATATTGACACTGACGGCATCTATCCTAGCGACCCTGCTTGGCACAATGGCAGCCATCGGCATCCACTCGATGCGCAAAAACAGCCGCGCTATTATGTTGGGCGCAACAAATATCCCATTATTAAATGCAGATATAGTAACTGGAATTTCTATGATGCTGCTATTTGTACGTTTTACTAGTTTAGGGTTCCATACGGTATTGATTTCCCATGTCACATTCAATATCCCTTATGTGATATTAAATGTGATGCCAAAGCTAAACCAAACCAGCCGCTCCACTTACGAGGCCGCCCTTGACCTTGGCGCAAAACCGCTGTACGCCTTTTTCAAAATTGTATGGCCAGAAATCAGCTCCGGCGTACTATCCGGTTTTTTAATGGCCGTTACCATGTCGCTGGATGATTTCAGCATTACGTATTTTACCAAGGGCGCCGGTGTCAATACCCTATCGACTATGATCTATACCGAACTGCGCAAAGGTATTATGCCGGAAATGTATGCCCTATCCACCATCCTATTCCTTATGGCATTCGCACTGCTGCTTTTAATGAACATGAAATCCAGCCGTGCCGTCAAACAGGCGGAACACTCGGAACACGTATAAGAAAGGAGGCCCCTGCCATGAAAAAATGGACTGCTGCACTGTTTCTTTTCCTGTTTGCCGTATGCCTGGCAGCAGGATGCGGCACTGGCAATGACCCAAATTCCGTCGTAGTACTAAATTACGGAAAATATTTTGATCCGGATATGATCGACCGCTTCGAAGAAGAAACTGGTATAACCGTCAAATACGAAGAATACGAAAGCCCGGAAGAGATGTATGCAAAATACAAAGCAGGTTCGATCCACTACGATGTTGTATGTACTTCCGATTATATTATCCAAAAACTGATCCAGGAAAAGGAAACACTGGAAATAGATTTCAACAATATACCAGAATACTCCAATATTGACCCGGTCTATATCAATTACTGCAAAAACTTCGACCGCCAGAACTGTTATACCCTCCCATATTTCTTTGGTACTGTCGGCATTTTATACGATACCAAACAAGTAGACCCTACCAAGGCAGACACCTGGAATATCCTGTGGGACGACACCTACAGCGGGCAGATCATTATGGAAAACAGCGTGCGCGATACGTATATGGTCGCCCAAAAATTATTAGGCGCTTCCTGCAATACAACCGATATGGATATTCTAGACCGTTCCCTTGACTTGCTGCTGGCCCAAAAGCCGCTTGTGCAGGCTTACCTGACCGATGAAACCGCAGACCTTATGGCGGTTGGCAACGCTGCGCTTGCAGAAGTCTACTCCGGTGAAGCCGCCTATGCACAAACGATGAACAGCGACCTTGCATTTTCCGTACCAAAGGAAGGCTCCAATATGTGGGTGGATGCCTGGTTTATCCCGAAAACCTGCCAAAACAAAAAAAATGCAGAACTGTTTTTAAACTATTTATGCCGCTCAGACGTCGGGATGGCTAATTTTGAATATGTTTATTATGCTACGCCAAATAAAGCTGTATTTGACCAGTTAGATCCAAAGGTCCAAAACGACGAAACGATTTTCCCTAGTACCAAGACGCTGGATAACTGTGAGTTTTTCCAGCCGCTGGATGAGATTACGACCAATTACTATACGGAATTGTGGGAAGCGTTAAAGTCCTATTAAGGGATTTGGGTAGGACTTTTGACCCCAGCATCATACTATATTTCCATACACAAATACAGCGGGCAGGTTCCGGAGATTTTCGGTTATCCTGTCTGCTGCTGCCTTCAAATCTTTGTGCCGACCTCCACGCCATGGCGGAAGGTAATACCAATTATGGTTTATTCTGATTTTCTTTGCAAAAACCCTTGCATTATTTTACAAAACATGTTACATTAGCTTCAAGCAGATTTCAATACCGCACTTCTGCATGCATTTTCTTATTACAGAGTATATCCTTTTCTATCGGGCTTGCCCTGAAAACTGCCTTATGGCATCCGTTTTTTCTTCATTTCCCATATAGTTTATATTATGGAGGAATACTATGACTTATGAAGACTTTAAAATGACGGTTTACCAGCACCTCAAAGATGCTTTGCCTGCTGGGACAAGTGTCTGTTTGCAGAAAATTTGTAAAAATAACGGGCTTGTCCTGGATGGGCTGACGATTTCCAGCAGCAAGAGCAACGTTTCCCCAACTATTTTGCTGGATTATTATTATGAAAAACGGCATTATTTTCCTAGTTTCGAAGCAATCTGCCAGGACATCCTGCTTACTTATGAACATAATAAATCCGAGGAACCGGTCAATATTGACTTTTTTTATGATTATAAACAGGTAAGGAAGCGTCTTGCCTACCGCCTGGTAAATTATGAAAAAAATAAGGAACTGCTCCAGACAGTCCCTTATATCCGTTATCTTGACCTTGCGGTTGTCTTTTTCTGCCTGCTAGATATTTCCGGCAAAAACAGTGCAACAATCCTTATCCATTCGGGCCACCTGGATACGTGGGAGGCCACCGCGGATGACCTATATGAACTTACGTGCCTGACAACGCCGCTGCTGCTCCCTTATGAGCTAACCCCAATGTCTGCTATACTTTCGGATACCTTGACGGCATATAGCAGCCCGCCGGATACTGCCTGCCCCATGTACGTATTGACCAATACCAGCCGGCTGTATGGAGCTGGCTGTATACTCTACCCCGGCCTTTTAAGCAATATTTCCGCATATTTGCAATCTGACCTTTTCCTGCTGCCAAGCAGTATCCATGAAGTCATCTTGCTGCCTGTTTCCAGCTGCTGCCAGCCGGATAAGCTTGCCAGCCTGGTTAGCCAGGTCAATCAGACGGAACTGGCAGCCGATGAAATCTTAAGCAGCCATGTTTACTGTTATTCCCGGGCTGGCCAGGCACTACGCATTTGCGGCGGACAAACTTAGCATTTGCCGTAGATCTATATAAACGGCGTAAAGTTTCAGCGCAATATCCTTTATTTCTGGCCCGCCGTTTATCGGGTTTATTGTGTAGTATTCAATCACCGAATATATAGGTTACTGTTTTTCGGATGCGCTGCTTTCAAAGAAACTGTCATAAATTTTCTCATATGCACCAGCGGAACGGCTCCATGAGAAATCACACTGCATCCCTCTGGCCGCGATAGCATTCCAGTCCTGCCTGCAATTATAATAAATATCCATTGCATAGTACAAGGTCGACAGCATCTCCTTTGCATTGTAATTACAAAAGCTAAAGCCTGTCCCTGTCTGGTCATAACGGTTATATGCTTCTACCGTATCTTTTAGCCCTCCCGTTTCACGCACAATCGGAACCGTACCATAACGCATACTGATCAGCTGGCTCAACCCACACGGCTCAAACAGCGACGGCATCAGGAACGCATCGCAGGAAGCATAAATCTGATGCGCCAGCTCTTCTGAATAGAAAATATTTGCTGATAATTTGTCTTCGTATTTCCAAGAAAAATGCCGGAACATATTTTCAAAATTCGCCTGGCCAGTCCCTAACACTACAATTTGGATACGTGCCTCTGCAAGCAGTTCATCCAGCACCGCTTCCACCAGATCAAAGCCCTTTTGGTTTGTCATCCGTGATACCATACCGATCATCATGGTATCTGCATCTTCCTCAAATCCAAGCTGGTGCTGTAAATGCAGTTTATTTTTACATTTCTGTGATACCATATCTGCCTGTCCAAATGGAAAAGCAAGGAACGGGTCCGTATTCGGATTGTATTCTGTATCATCAATCCCATTGACAATACCATATAAATCCTGCCGCCTGGCATTCATCAGGCCATCCAATCCTTCCCCGCTGCCTGGCGTTGTAATCTCATAGGCATAAGTTTTGCTGACTGTTGTGATTATATCAGAATACACGACACCGCCCTTTAAATAATTTGCTTCCCCATAGGATTCCAGCTTATCCGACGTAAATAAATACTCTGGCAGCCCAGTAATATCCTTGACAGCCTGCATAATCCAGCGCCCTTGGAATTGGAGGTTATGGATCGTAAAGACCGTTTTTATATTCTGGTAAAAAGCATCCTTAACGTATTCATTTTTTAAATACACTGGTATCAGCCCAGTCTGCCAGTCATGGCAATGAATAATATCCGGGCAAAAGCCAATCTTGGGCAGGGCTTCCAGCACCGCTTTTGAAAAATAAGCAAACTTCTCAACATCTTCGTATATATTGTTGTAGGGCTTCGGCCCGGCAAAATAATATTCATTGTCGATAAAATAATACGTAATCCCGTCTGCCTTTGACTCCAGTACGCCTGCATATTGGCTGCGCCAGCTTAAATTGACATAAAACCGGCAATCAAACCGCATCTGTGTTTTTAAACTGTCATCCATGCAGACGTATTTCGGCAGGATAATGCGCACATCATATTTTGCTTTGTCAAAATAGCGCGGCAGGGAACCGGCTACATCTGCAAGCCCCCCTGTTTTAATAAAAGGCACCGCTTCCGATGTTACAAATAACACTTTTTTCATTGAAAAACCTCCGGAACGTATAATGGCATTTACTGCCTGTAAAGACATTATACTCTATTTCGCGCGGTATTCCAACCTTATTTTATCTGCAATCAATGCAATAAATTCCGAATTTGTCGGTTTCCCTTTGCCGTTGTTGATCGTATAGCCAAATAATTCGTCAATCGTATCCATTTTTCCCCTTGACCATGCGACTTCAATCGCGTGCCGGATTGCCCGCTCCACCCTGCTTGGCGTCGTTTGGAACTGCTTGGCAATGGTTGGGTACAAGATTTTTGTTATGGAATTGAGCATTTCAATATCGTTTACGGACATCATAATCGCTACACGCAAATACTGGTACCCCTTAATGTGGGCCGGTACCCCAATCTCATGGATAATATTGGTAACATCGGTTTCCAGGTCACGCTCTACTGGCTCCTGATATTTTTCATATGCATTCGCCTTCTTTTGTTCATTCGGCTTTTTCATATTACGGTCACGGATCAGCTTGATTTGATTTACTACCATATCGTTATCAAAAGGTTTCATAATATAATAATCTGCGCCCAGATTAAATGCATCCTCGGTAATTTTCTCCTGACCGATGGCACTGATGATAATAAATGCCGGATGTTTTTTCAGTGAATGGTCATTATTGATTTTTGACAATACACCCAACCCATCCAGTTTCGGCATTACAATGTCCAAAAGTACTACATCTGGTTCCTTAGCCCGGATCATCTCACAGGCTTCTACGCCATCCTTGGCTGTACCTACAACATTAAGTTCTTTATCGCTTTTGACAATATCTCCTAAAAGCTGTACCATTTTTTCATTATCATCTGCAATCGCCACATTCAATTGAGTCATGACTTTAACCTCCTGTCATCATCGGCAGAAAATCCACAAAATCAACAGCATCCTGTGAAAAAGACGAATTTCCTCCGTTCCAATATCATATGAAACGATTTCATTGAAAAATGTCGAATATTGTCACTAACTCTGTCTTTTTCAAGAATTTTCCAGTTTTATATGTTTTTAACATGACAGCAGTAATCATCTTAATATAATAGTTTATAAATAGGGATTTGTAAAGAAAAAAAGAAATATGTTTGAAAATTGAAAGATACAAAAAAATGGCTTTCTGGCCGCAATAGCCGCCTGGACACGGACATATCGAAGTCAAAACAGACCGCACGCACGCTGCATACAGATGTTTCGGCTGGCCTTCTGGATGCAGCCGGGCAACTATTAAAATGACATCTTTCATACCAGTTGCCCAGGACCCCATAAAAAAATCTTTTCTTCCGGCATCTTTTCTTTTAGCCTGCGGAACAAATATCCTTCCATCTGGCCCATCAAACCATCTGGATAATGGCAAACTCCATGATCCCTTTGGAACGGGAACCATACCGCTGCACAATCTGGTTCCTGCCTGCGCATCCTTTTTAAATAGTCCTGCGGGATACGGAACGACCCAATACTGGCATCAACCAGCTTTTCCATCGGAATCTGTGAAGCCACCATATCGAGCATCCTGCCATACTCATATTCCCATCCTGGGATATACAGCATAGGGTCAAAACATAGCCGCACCGCATATCCTGCCTTTACAGCCCATGCTGCACAAAGGACCCTTTCTTGCAGGGATGGCGTATATTGTTCATAGGCATCTATGGCCGGCTGTGGCGATAACGTAAAAGCATAGATGACCCCATGCGCGGGGGGTTTGGGTGCAAAAAAATGCTTACTTGCACATTTTGTACGTATTTCCACTGTCAATCTTCCCCCTTGGTTTTCTACAAACCGGCTCCATTCCCTTGCATACCCTGCCACCGGTTCCAAGGCCGCCAGGTCAGTATCATAAGAAACGCACAGGTACAACGGATGGCGTTTTAATATTTGCTGCACCCGGCCAAAAATATCTTCAATATTGACAAATATTACAATATTCGCAGAAGGGTACATGCCTTTTAAATAACAGTAAGCACAGTTATACACGCAGTTCATTACACAGGAAGTATAATAAAAATATGGATACCCAAAATCCTGGCACACCGGAGCACCTTTATAAAGCAGCTCCCCTTCCTTTGCCGCCAAAATTAAGCTCTGTGAACGCTGCTGCAGGGCATGGCTTTGCCTCGTTCGGCAAAAAACATCTTTATAATGGCCAATTTCAACCACTTGTGCAGATGGATATTTTGCAAGGATGGCTTTTGCACGCGGATGGCCGCACACCCGTTCCTCTATATAAATATGTGAAAAAAATGGATTGAAATAACCGTGTGTTACGTCTTGCAACTATATCATTTCCTTTCTGTGGCCGGCATCCACCTGCCCTGCGGGCCAGTACGGCTACCTACGCTTTTTAATCCGGTGTATCTGCGGCTTGACAGTAACCTCTGAGATAACCATCCCGTCCCTTTGGCTTAAAATAAACGTTACTGCGGCTGCGATTTCTTCTGGAAGCAGATATGCATCCGGTTCGTCGCCTTCTCTAAAATCCGCATTGCGGTATAGGTTTGTTTTCGCCATATCTGGATAAACAGCTGCTACTTTCACCCCATACTTGCGTGCTTCGTCGAAAAGGCTGCGTGAAAAGCTGGCCAGCCCGGCTTTGGTTGCACCGTAAGCACATCCATGTGGATTGGACCCATGAGCGGTAACGGATGCAATATTGATAATATACCCTGCATGTTTTTTTAACTGGCGCAATAGCTGCTGTGTCAAAACCATTGGCGCCTCCAGGTTGGTACGCACCATTTCTTTGACCTTCTTCGGATTTAATTCCTCATGAAGCCCATAATAGCCAACCCCTGCATTGTTGACCAAAATCCGCACACAGTAGTCCGCAGCAATCTGCCTTGCACTTGCACATAGTTTTTCCGTATCCATTACATCGCAAACAACTGGATGGAACCCCTCCTGCTGCCACAGCGGATTGCCGGCAAAATCCCGCCCAACCCCAAACACTTCATAGCCCATAGCGCCGATGGCCTTGCTGACCGCAAGCCCGATACCGGAAGATGCTCCTGTAATAATAGCTGCTTCTTTTTGCCCCTGGGCTTGTGCCTGTTTATCCTTCCCAGTTTTTACCATACCGTTTCACACCTCCCCTACCCACGTAGCTGCCGCAAATCATTTTACAATAAGTATTCTTTTAACTGCGCAAAACACTTTTTCCCTTCCCTTTTATCTTTACAGGGCAGTTTTTTCTCATCATACATCCTTTGAATGGCAGCTTCATAATCAATACCCGCCAATTCCAGATAACGGATATACTCCAAAAGCCCATCCTTCATCGCCTTAGAACAATGCATATCGGCACACAGTGCTTGAATCCGTTCCTGTTTTTTATCCCCCTGCGCGCTGCGCCCGATTCTTAGATCCCCCTTCCCCTGCCGATATAGGCTTTTTTGTACTGACTGCAAAAAGCGGATATGGCCCAAAATACTTCCTTTATACTTAGCAAACAACTGTTCTACCTGATGCCCCGCAATATCTTTTGCATCCGCACCCCCATTATCTGATACAACTTTTATAAATACCATCTGATGCGGGCCAAAGTAATACGCCCCAGCCTGATACACAGCGGCTGCTTCCATATCATAAAGCCCACGGTATCCACGTGCCCTTTGTGCCTCTTCCTGCCTGCCCGGAAGCTCCACAGCCCCCAGCGCCCTGCTCCGCTGTAATACCCCAGCCTGCGGCCCCACGCCTACTTGCGGGGCCATACCTGTCATCAGGCTTGCTTCCGGGAATGGGCAGCGGTACAGCATATCCGGATAAAAAGTTTTCCCTGTCGCCTGCTCTGTTAGCTTATGAACCACGAATACCCCTTCCTGGCCGCCCATACCCGCACAAATACCTATATTGAGCAGCATATCACCTGCCCCTGGCTGGTATTGCGTACACATGCTGCTGACGGCAGCCGCAGCTGCAATTTCGCCCGCACCGCTGATTGTCAGGCACATGCCCGCTTCTTTGCTATAGAATTGCTGGAAATGCGTGCTTTCCAAAACCTTTTTTAATCCATATGCTTCTATTATCATATGTGCTTCCCAATAGAAAGCGGCAACTATATAAACCATATTTTACCTGATTCATCCTAATCTATATATAATAAAGAAATAACTGGTTCTTTATTACTATTCACAGCCAATTTGCTCTTGACAAATATTCTAAGTTATGAGGCTGTAAATAGTAACGATTCTTTCAGACAATATAATGCTGATATACTATACTGACAAACACTAAAGTTTGCCAAATAATGCCGACTCACGAGCGTCATTATCTTGAATCATATGGTAAACTTTATCGCTCGTGAGTATAACATGCTTTTGCTGGTATGTCAATTCAGGCTGCGTGCAAAAACTGTAACATTTTCCTATACACACCCCCAATTTTTGCAGATTTTCTATTGTATCCGTGCAAAAACACCATTATCAATCCCGTCAAAACCATTAAAACACACTCGATTTTTCATCATTTCGCCGAATCTGCTTTCTATAGCCTTTATATTTCGTCAAACTGCCTAAGCAGCAAATAAATTTTTAGAAAAACACAGTATGGCAAGATGCCTCCAAATTTGTTATAGTATGACATGTAGAAGGAATACAACAACCTTGTATCCCTCCGGTTTACGAATTGCATATTTCCATTTTAAGGACTTACCGGCTGGACGTTTTCCCGCCGCAGGAGTTGTATACACAATAAAAAAATAAAAATTAGGAGGACTAATCATGTCAAGCGTATCATTAAAAAACATCTGCAAGAAATATTCAAATGGATTCGAGGCAGTAAAAGATTTCAATCTTGAAATTCAGGATCAGGAATTTATCATCTTTGTAGGTCCATCCGGCTGCGGAAAATCTACTACTCTGCGTATGGTAGCCGGCCTGGAAGACATCTCTTCTGGCGATCTGATCATCGATGGAAAGCGCATGAACGATGTAGAGCCAAAGGACAGGGATATTGCAATGGTTTTCCAGAACTACGCTCTGTATCCGCATATGACCGTGTATGACAATATTGCGTTCGGGTTGAAAATGAGGAAAGTTCCAAAGGGCGAGATCGACCAGAAAGTAAAAGAAGCTGCAAAGATCCTTGACCTGTCACAGTTGTTAGACCGTAAACCAAAGGCTTTATCCGGTGGCCAGAGGCAGCGTGTTGCTATGGGGCGTGCAATTGTCCGTAGTCCAAAAGTATTCCTGATGGACGAACCATTATCCAACTTGGATGCAAAATTAAGGGTACAGATGAGGACGGAAATTTCTGCACTGCACCAGAAATTAAAAGCTACGATCATCTACGTAACGCATGACCAGACCGAAGCTATGACGCTTGGTACCAGGATCGTTGTATTAAAAGACGGTGTTATCCAGCAGGTTGATTCTCCACAGAAATTATACAACCAGCCAAATAACTTATTCGTAGCTGGTTTCATTGGATCCCCGCAGATGAACTTCGTAAACGCGACCTGTAAAGCAAGCGGCTCTGATGTAACATTGAACTTTGATAAATTCTCGATTGCCCTTCCGCCTGCAAAAGCAAAGAAATTAATTGATGGCGGATATAATGGCAAAACAGTTATTATGGGTATCCGTCCAGAAGATCTGGGTGACTCCGAATATGAAATGAGCAACTATGCAGCAAAGGTTGATGCTACTGTTTCCGGCTATGAATTGCTTGGTTCTGAAGTTATCCTGTACTTCCCAATTGGTGGCGCAAATATGAGCGCAAAGGTAGAATCTTCTACTCCAGCACGTTTGGGCGACCATGTAACACTGGCCCTGAATCCAGAAAAGATCCATGTATTTGACCACGAAACCGAACTTACAATTACAAACTAATATACACAGGCAGCAGGAAGTATGATGCGCAGGCAGAAACCTTCGCACCTACTTCCCGTTTCCATTGAAACAGCAGCTGCCGGTATTTCATTTAGCTGGTGTTTACATAAAATTTAATATAATTGGTCTCTTTGGAGATTGATTATATGCTGATGCGAATCAGTTATTAGAAAGGAAGCACACAATATCACCAACCCGGTATTGGCTTCCTTTCTTTTTCATATACTCCCGGAAAGGAACGAGCCTA
The DNA here is from genome assembly GCA_947089855.1 of uncultured Eubacterium sp. GTDB lineage: Bacteria > Bacillota > Clostridia > Lachnospirales > Lachnospiraceae > Eubacterium_J. The sequence goes on along the minus strand of CAMUML010000037.1, from coordinate 4,889 downwards.
CATGAAAAAATTTCAGGCAATACTCGAAGAGGTTATGGACATTTCGCGGATTCCTATGGCTTTATACAATACAGATGGAAGCCGCGCAGCATCTTCGATGAATGTCAATGAATCTTTATCCGACAATGTACAGCAATTTATTAACTCTGACGCAGATAGCCAGCTGCTTGGCACTTATTACTACTTCAAAATTATCTGCCAGGATACGCTTTCTTTTGTGCTTCTGGTATCAAATTTTACACCAGATGCTTTTACAGTTGGGCGTCTGACCGTATGCCAGTTAAAAAACCTGCTGGAAGCACAAGAGGATTCCATCACAAAATCTGTTTTTATACGCAGTGTGATCAACGGCACCCTTACACCTGCAGAAATGAACCGGCAGATAAAAAAACTAAAATTATCTGCTGCCACATGGGCGGCATTTATCATCGAATGCGAAGAAGGCTATGCCGATTCGTATGCCTACCAGATGCTGGACCGTGCTTTTGCAGGTCACAAACTGGATTTCTGCTGCGATTTGGACGATAACCGGATATTGCTCATAAAAGACATTTCAAATATCCTGAAAGAATTTCCTGATACTTCCATAAAATTAAAAAACACACGTAAGAAAAAAAGCCTTGGCCCTGCCGATTCCATACAGCTTGCTTCCAGCCTAAAACTTTTTGCACAGACACTGGTAGATACGTTGCGTGCCGAAGCCATGATCGAAACACATATAGGCTACAGCACCACTACTGACAGTTTCCTCACCCTTCCTAAAATCTACCAGGAAGCTGGCACAGCACTTAAAATACGGCATACCTTTTTTGCAGAACGCGACACCGCTGCCTATGACAAGCTAGGCATTGGGCGGCTTATTGCGCAGCTGCCGGTAGAATTGTGCAATGTCTTCCTATATGAAGTATTTGGTACACATATTCCGGACGACCTGGATGATGAGACACAAAATACGATCCAAAAATTTTATGAAAATAACCTGAACATTTCAGAAACAGCCAGGCAGCTCTACCTGCACCGGAATACGCTTGTGTACCGGCTGGAACGGTTGGAAAAAACCATCGGCCTGGACATCCGCAAATTTGAAGATGCCATGACATTCAAACTAGCCATGATGGTACTGGCCCATGCGCGCGAATAAACCTGTTATGGCAATGAAAAAACGCTTCCGGCCATGCCACAACCATGCCGGAAGCGTTTTCCTACCCTATTGTGTTTCTTTCCTGGAATCGTCCGCTCAACGTGCTATTTTTTGATCAACAGAGATTCCCCTGTCATCTCAGCCGGTTTTTCCATTCCCATCATTTCAATCATAGTAGGTACAATATCTGCAAGCCGGCCGCCTTCTTTCAAGGTATAAGCCGGGTCATAGTTGACCAGGATAAATGGAACCGGGTTCGTCGTATGTGCAGTAAACGGAACACCCGTTTCATAATCAATCAGCTGCTCTACATTTCCATGGTCAGCACAAAGGAACATCTGCCCATCCACTTCCAAAAGCGCTTCCACTGCTTTGCCTACACAAGTATCCACAGTTTCCACTGCTTTAATTGCAGCTTCTAAAACACCGGTATGCCCTACCATATCTGGGTTTGCGAAATTAATAATGATCACATCGTACTTCTGCGAACGGATGGCGTCGCATAATTTCCCGCAAACCTCAGGCGCACTCATTTCCGGCTGCAGATCATACGTCGCTACCTTCGGCGAATTTACCAGGATGCGTTCTTCGCCCGGGTTCGGCTCTTCTACGCCGCCGTTAAAGAAAAAGGTTACGTGCGCATATTTTTCAGTTTCTGCAATCCTTGCCTGGGTTTTGCCGTTTGCCGCAAGGAACTGGCCGAATGTATTTTCCAATTCTACTTTTTTAAATGCAATCTCTTTGTTCGGGATCGTCACGTCATACTCTGTAAAGCAGACATACTTCACCTGCTTGCGCGGCCCGCGGTCAAATCCACTAAAATCGTCGCAGCAAAATACCCGGGTCATTTCCCTTGCACGGTCTGGACGGAAATTGAAAAAGATTACCGAATCATTGTCCTTTATAACTGCCGTCGGCGCGCCATCTTGTTCAATAACGGTTGGGAGTATAAACTCATCCGTCTTATCATCATCATAAGAAGCCTGCATAGCCGCTACTGGATCCTGTGCTTTTACGCCTTCCCCTTTGGTTAATGCCACATAGGCTTTTTCTACCCTATCCCAGCGGTTGTCGCGGTCCATTGCATAATAGCGCCCGGAAATCGAAGCAATCCGGCCAATGCCAATTTCCGCCATTTTATCTACAAGTTCCTGTATAAACCCTTTTCCAGATGTCGGTGCCGTATCGCGCCCATCCATAAAACAGTGTACATACACATTCTGCAGGCCCTCTTTTTTCGCAAGTTCGAGCAGGCCGTAAATATGCGTATTATGGCTGTGTACACCGCCGTCGGATACCAGCCCGAATAAATGCAGGTCTGAACCATTCTTTTTGCAGTTTTCTACTGCTGCCAGCAATGCCTCATTTTTAAAGAACTCCCCGTCTTCAATTTCCTTGGAGATTCTGGTAAGTTCCTGATAAACGATACGCCCTGCACCCATATTTAAATGCCCTACTTCGGAATTGCCCATCTGCCCATCCGGCAGCCCAACAGCAAGCCCGCTTGCATAGCCTTTTACAAATGGGTAATCCTGCATCAATTTATCGATTACAGGCGTATTCCCTTTTGCGATCGCATTGCCTTCTTCTTTTTCATTCAGGCCAAAGCCGTCGAGAATCATTAATACGGTAGGTTTTTTGCTCATTTGTCTTTCTCCTCTTTCTTTTTTATACTGATGAAACTTATTACAGCCTTTCTGTTAATAACATAACACTTCTTGGAAAATTTCTCAACTCCTGAACTCATTTTTGGCCCCGTATTTCCCTTTGCAGGAGATGTGTTTCGCGAAGCAGCATCCCGCTGGCAAGTACAAATGCCACACAATCGGCAATCGGTGCTGCGTACATAGCCCCATCCAGCCCAAAAAACTTTGGCAGCAGGATAAGCAGCGGCATTAAAAACAAAATCTGCCTGGTCAGCGACATAAATGCCCCGGCTGCTGCTTTGCCGATCGAAGTATACATATTTGCTACGATTGGCTGGAACTGGTTAGCAAACGTAAAAAACATATAGATTTTAAAATAACGTTCCGCAAACCGGAAGTACTCCTCACTCTCCTGCCCAAATACGCCAATGATCTGGCGCGGGAATATCTGAAAACACAAAAATGCTATAATGGAAATAACCGTTGCGCAAGCAATAGATTTCCAGACCGCCTCAAGCACGCGCTGGTACTGCCTGGCTCCATAGTTGAAGCTGACGATTGGCTGCATCCCCTGTGAAATCCCAATTACAATCGAAAAAAACATCATGCCTACTTTAGAAATAATCCCGGCACAGGCAAGCGGGATGTCGCTGCCATATTGGGACTGTGCCCCATAAAATGTCAATACATTATTCAAAACAATCTGAACGGCCATCATGGCCAGCTGGTTGATACATGGCGACATGCCAAGCCTTGCAATATTCCCCCAGCAGGCAGCTTTTGGCTTTAAAGCCCTGCGCTCCAGCCGCACAGTTTTAAAATGCATCAAATACAGCGCAACCAGCACCGCAGATACCACCTGCCCGATTACAGTCGCCCATGCCGCACCCTCAATACCCATATGCAGCACGATCATAAACAAAGCATCCAGCACCGTATTTACTACTGCACCAGCCAACGTACACAACATGGAAAAAAGCGGGCTGCCATCTGCCCGGACCAGGTTGGAGCCGCCCGTCGTAAAAATCAAAAATGGAAAGCCCAATGAAGTGATCCCAGTATAAACAAGTGAATAGTCCAAAGTCTGGTCTGTCGCCCCAAATAAAACCATCATTGGCTCCAAAAACAATTTTGTAACGATACAGAGCGCCACTCCAATAGCAAACGTCATCGTAATTGCATTCCCTGCATAATCCGCCGCCTTTTTTTGATCCCCGCGGCCCATATTTAGGTTAAAATTGGCGGCCCCGCCAATACCGCACATCAGCGAGATTGCCGTGCAGCTCATAGTCAGCGGAAACGCCACATTGGTCGCCGCATTGCCAAGCATACCGACATAATGCCCGATAAAAAACTGGTCAACGATATTATACAAGGCGCTGACCAGCATCGCAATAATGCTTGGCACTGCAAATTGCACCAGCAGCTTTCCAACCGGCTTCGTGCCAAGCGGATTTTGTGGCCCAGGGCTAGGCGACGGCTCGCTGCCATGTGCTTTTGTCCCCCGCGGCAAGCCTGCCTGGCCGCCCTTTGTCTTAAGTGCTGTCATTACTGTCCCTTCCTTATTATAATATTTAGTTTTCCCTTCTTATTCCTTATCCTTTTTTAACAGCGCGATACCGCACAACGCCATACCTGCAAAGATAAAAAGGTCTGCAAGGTTAAAAACAAGCCTGCGGAACCATAGCGGCCCAAAACCGAAACGGAAATAATCAACTACATGCCCCTTTGTGATACGGTCATGCAGGTTGCTTCCCCCTCCCCCAACAAGGAATGACAGGCCGACCTTTGCCATTGCCTGCCCTTTTTTTGGCAAAGCCGCTGCCCAAGCAGCAGCCAGGCATAATGCTATTGCATGGATGCCGCGCATCCCGCCTGGATGGCGCTGCAAAAAATTCCCGGCCGCCCCGGTATTGTAGTATTTTTTCAAAACAACCAAACCGCCGGATATTTGACGGCTGCCATTTAAGGGTAAGGTCTGATCCATATGCTGTTTGATCATAGACTCGAAACAGAAGATAAATAAGATAATACTGATAAATAACATAAACCCTCCTAGTATAATAATGATATAGCCACAAGAGCTATAGAGTTAATAAGTT
>CAMUML010000036.1 GCA_947089855.1 uncultured Eubacterium sp. | reverse complement strand
TACAGGGAGACAGCAAAACGGATGAACGGCATGGATTTTACAAAGCGGATGGCGCGGATGGCTGCAAAAAGGAACCGGAAAATGGATGACTATATGCACAAGGCAGGCCGGAAGATTGTAAAGGACTGTGTGGACAGGGATATCCATACGATTGTGATTGGATATAACAAGGACTGGAAAAGGGAAGCAGGGTTAGGCAGGAATGTGAACCAAAGTTTTGCTGGAATCCCAACACAGCGTTTGATAGAAATGATACAGTATAAAGCACAGGAAGCAGGAATCCATGTTGTTTTAACCGAAGAATCCTATACATCTGGAACAAGTTTTTTGGATAAGGAAGAACCAGTGAAAAAAAATTACAATAAGAGGCGGCGTGTACATAGAGGATTATTTTACAGTAATCATGGTACACAGATAAACGCTGACATCAACGCTTCTTATCAGATATTAAAAAAAGTATTCCCAGCAGCATATGCGAATGGGATAGAGGGTGTGGTGTTACATCCATTCAAAGTAAATGCAGCTTTCGTATAAACTGCATTGATTGATAAACAAATTTATTAAATTATTTAATGCATTATAATGATTTTAATGAATTTGATAACATAGAATTATTAAGCGGGGATGGCAGCCCTTCAGAAAAGTTTTGGAAGTTGGATGAAAAGAGGGCGTAATCTGCTTTGAAGATCTTGATGAATTTAGTGAAGATCTACAGGAAACAATCCGGTTTTTTATTCAGAAGTATTAAAGCTTATCAATCCATAGCTTTTATTATGGCGATAGATCTGGCAAAAATTTAGAGTTCTGCATAGCCTGGTTTGCGCTATTGCGGTATCACAATTTTTAGCCGGTCGGGCTATGTTGATTAAATTTTGGATGAGTACTATACCCGCGGGGGAAAAGTTTTCCAGATACATTGGCGTTCACGGGTATATACGGGCGATAAATTTGGCAAATCTTAGTTTTTGCGAGTATAGAAGGCAGGGATGGAAGATGGAGGAAGGTTTAAGGCGGTTTTGGGATGCACAACAGACATATTTTCAAATAGCCTTGCGGGAAATAAAGTCTGGACAGAAGCGGAGCCATTGGATGTGGTTTATTTTTCCTCAAATCGCAGGGCTTGGTTATAGTGAAACAGCTAAGTATTATGCGATACGGGACATGGAAGAAGCAAAAGCGTATATGGAAGATGCTACGCTTAGAAATAACCTAGTGGAAATTGCAGCGGCGTTACTGGAGGTGGATTCCAATGATGCGGCGGCTGTGATGGGCTGGCCGGATAATCTGAAGCTGAAGTCTTCCATGACGTTATTTGCATTGGCAAAACCGGAATATGAAGTATTTCAAAGGGTGTTAGACAAGTTTTTTGAGGGGGAAAAAGACCCCAAAACGTTGGAGATACTGTTCGGAAATGTTTTAAACCAATAATGCTTTATTGCCAATTTGCCAGAGGGCATTGCACAGGCCGTTTCGGAAAGCCATCTGGTAAAAGAAAAAACCGGGAGCTGGATGAAAAGGAATCCTGCGGGTACAAATGGCAGGTGGCGCTGGATGGATAAGAGGGTTCCGGGGTTCTAAAATTTATAAGATATACCTGTATAAAATAGCCCATACTTTCCCATACTAGATTCTGTATTCAACAGTTAACTATTTAAGAAAGAGGTACAGGATCATGATTTTAACAGAAAAAGAAACCACCGCGATTCAAGATCTGCAGACACAGGAGCAAAGCTGTATTGAAAAGTACCAAAGATATGGGAGCGAAGCAAAAGATACGGTATTAAAAGACTTGTTTAACAGCTTGGAAAAAGAAGAAAAAGAACACTACCAGTCGCTCGGCAAAGTACTTTCCGGCAGTGTGCCAACCTGCAACTGCAACGATAGAAGCGGTAAAATGTACGATCCGCCAGCAACTTACAGCGCAATGACAGAAAATGAAGATAAGAAGACCGACTGTTTCCTTGCTACGGACTGTATTGGGACAGAAAAGATGGTTTCTTCGGAATACAACAGCAATGTATTTAAATTTTCTGAACCAAGCTTGCGTAAATTGCTGGCTGATATACAGATTGAGGAACAAAACCATGCTGAAATGCTGTATAAATATAAGACAGTAAATGGAATGGCATAATTTTGGGAAGCAAGGGCAGCGGAAGCTGCCCTTTTTGCGACAGTTCCTTATGGGAGGGGCTACATAATCCAGACAATCTGCAAACATAATTTTATAATATAATATCAGGCTATTTGGCACATAAATCTGGCTTTACGTAGATCACTGAACAGATTTTATCATAATGCTGTGATTTTTTCCATTCCTCTATTTTTTGTTTTTATTCTGCAAAATATATGATATAATTTGAAATATCTACCATTTATCCAAAGGACGTAAAATGGGGCCGGAGAAGGGTTTGGCCAACTATGTTATAAGAGGGAGGGCATTATGGAATTTGACCAGGAAAAATATTTGGCGCTGCTTTCGGAAAAGTATCCGACTGTCCAGGCGGTTTGCCGGGAAATTATTAATTTGAACGCAATTTTAAACTTGCCAAAAGGCACGGAGCATTTTATGAGCGACCTGCATGGGGAATATGAAGCGTTTTACCATATTTTAAATAATTGTTCCGGTGTGGTCCGTGAAAAAGTGGATATGCTGTTTGAAGCTACGCTGTCGGATGCGGAGCGGGAACAGATCTGCACATTAATTTATTATCCAAGGGAAAAGCTGGAGCTGATTAAAAAAGAAGTAATTAACCTAGAAGAATGGTACCGCGAAATTTTATCAGAGCTGATCGAAATAGCCAAAACGCTTTCCTCTAAGTATACGCGTTCGAAAGTGCGTAAGGCAATGCCGGAGGAGTTTGCGTATATTATTGACGAGCTGCTGCATGTGCAAAAAGACGAGGATGATAACCAGGTTGTCTACCACCGCAAGGTACTGGAGACGATCATTGCACTGGATACGGCGGATGAATTTATTGTAGCGCTTGCTGCATTGATTAAACGGCTGGCGGTGGACCGTCTGCATATTGTGGGGGATATTTTTGACCGGGGTGCATGTGCGGATCAGATTTTGGACCTTTTAATGACCTATCATTCGTTGGATATTGAATGGGGCAACCATGATATTTTGTGGATGGGCGCTGCATCTGGAAATAAGGCTAGTATTGCGAATGTAGTACGGAATAACCTGCGGTACGACAATACAGAAATTTTGGAAAATAGCTATGGAATCAGCCTGCGCAGGCTTACGCTGTTTGCGGAAAAGCTGTATCCGGGTGTTGACCCGATGAAAGCTGCAGTGAAAGAAATCACCGTAATGCTGTTTAAGCTGGAAGGGCAGATCATTGCCAGGCATCCAGAGTATGAAATGGACGACAGAAGGCTGCTGCACCGGATTAATTGGGACAACCATACGATTGAACTGGAAGGGAACGTGTATGAGTTGACCGAAACGGAATTCCCAACGGTAGACCGCAACGATGCATACCGCCTTTCGGATGAAGAAGAAGAAATTATGGATGAATTGTGCATGGCTTTTATGAACAGTGGCCGGCTGCATGAGCATATCGAGTTTTTGTATAAAAAGGGCGGTATGTATAAAACATTTAATGGGAACTTGTTGTATCATGGGTGTATCCCGCTGGATGAAGAAGGGAATTTTGAAGGCATCTGCATTGACGGGAAGATGTATAAGGGGCGGGCTTACCTGGATTATGCGGAAAAGGCAAGCAGGCGCGCATTTTTATCTGGATATAGGCAAAATGAAAATGACCTGGATTTTATGTGGTATTTGTGGTGCGGGAAAAAATCTCCGCTGTGTGGGCGTATTATTAAAACGTTTGAGCGCAGCTATATAGCGGACCAGTCTGTTTGGCATGAAGAATCGGACCCTTATTATAAATTTTATAAGACAGAAAAAACATGTAATATGATATTGCGCGAGTTTGGGCTGTATTCTTCTATGTCGCATATTATTAATGGACATACGCCGGTGAGGACCGGAAAAGGGGAGCAGCCAGTGCGTGCGAACGGCAAATTGATCGTGATAGACGGCGGGTTCTGCCGCAGCTACCATAAGACAACAGGGCTGGCTGGATATACGCTTATTTACAATTCGCATGGTATGCGTATCAAAGCCCACCAGCCGTTTGAAAGCGTGTATTCTGCGCTGCGTGAAAATAAAGATATTGAATCAGAAAGCGAACTGGTGGAAACAGAAAAAGAGAGGCTGATGGTAAAACATACCGATAACGGAAAGAAAATCCTGGCTGATATTGAAGGGCTGAAAAAGCTGCTGTATGCGTATCGGGAAGGTACCATCGGGCAGGGGAATTTATAAGGGGCGCATATGAACACGATTGCAATCATAGATGACGATGTATATATTGGCGATATGCTGGAAAAAGTTTTAAAGAAAGAAGGGTACCATGTATTGCGTGCCTATTCTGGTACAGAGGCGCTGCTGCTGTTAAGGCACAGCAGGCCAGAATTGATCCTGCTGGATCTGATGCTTCCAGGGCTGTCAGGCGAAGAAGTGCTGGAACAGGTCACTGGTATCCCAATTATTGTCATTAGTGCAAAAGTGGATGTGTCGGACAAAGTGAATGTGCTTTTAAGCGGCGCCTGCGACTATTTGACCAAGCCATTTGACATCCAGGAGCTTTTGGCAAGAATTACGGTCCAGCTGCGCAGCCAGGGGCCCAGGGAAACAAAAGAGTTTTTAACTTATGAAGAGTTAAAGATGAATACAAAGACGCATGAATTGTTTGTATCCGGGCAGCCAGTAAGGCTGACCCGGACAGAATTTGCAATTTTAAAACTGCTGATGCAGAATGCCAGCCAGGTAGTTACACGTTCGGCTATGCTAGAACGGATCAGCCAAGATACGCCGGATTGTACCGAAAGTTCGCTGAATGTGCATATCAGCCACCTGCGTGGAAAGCTGCGGTCAGAAAGCGGGAAGGATTATATTGAGGCAGTATGGGGGATTGGGTTTAAGCTGAAAGAACCCCCCAAAGGGTAAAGCTGTTTTACAGCTGGAAATTGCTTGCTTCCTGATTCTGCCTGCGGCTTAATTCTACCAGCCCTTGCGTATCATCGGAACATTCGCTGATCGTCTGTGACAGCAGCGTCATGCTGGCGCTGGTTTCCTCGGTAGAGGCGGCGTTTTGTTCCACGACACTGGCCAGGTTGTTGACGGAATCGGTTACGATTTGTTTGAGCGAATTCAAAATCTCGGTCTGTCCGCCGATTTCCTTTGTAACTTCTTCTACAAGCGATACTTCATTGTGCAGATGTTCGAATGCTTCCCGTGTTTCGCCTAAGCACTTCTGCTGTTTTTGTACGTTGCAGGTTACTTCGTCCATTTTGCTGACAGAAATCTCTACATTATTGATCAGTTCTTTTACAATGCTTTCAATTTCCTGGGCATTGCCGGAAGATTCTTCCGAAAGGTTGCGGATTTCTTCGGCAACGACAGCAAAGCCCCTGCCGGCATCCCCTGCCCTGGCAGCTTCTATGCTTGCATTTAATGACAGCAGGTTCGTTTGGGCTGCCAGCCCTTTGATGATTTCTACCGCTTTGTTGATATTGGCAGCAGAATCGTTGTTTTTCGTTGTTTGTTCGGATACAATCTCAATGGTTTCAATTGTAGTTTTGGTAATGCTGTCCAGCTCCTGGATACTTTTTGATGCGATTGCCGTATGCTTTGTCATATCGGATACCGTTTCTTCCAGTTTATTGACGCCATTCTTTTCGATTTCAATTACACCGCCCAGTTCTTTGATCTTATCATTGACGATTTCCGTTTCATTAGCTTGGCTGGTAGCGCCTTGGGCAAGGTCTTCGATGGCTTGGTTGGTGTTTTTGATACTTTCAGAAATATGGTCAAACTTTTGGCTGAATTTCTCGCTGCTCTGGTTTAAAGATTCACCGGTCTGGATCACGCTGCCAAGCATGCTTGCCAGCGACTGGCGGACATTTTCCAGGGAACGTGCCATTGCCCCGAGTTCATCAGCGCGTAGCAGCAATTTCTGGTTGACGGTAAAGCTTAAATCCCCCATTGCCGCTTGGTGCAGGTTGCCTTCCACCAGCTTAATGCCTTTGGTAATCCGCGTTCCGCCATAAGTGGATACTGCTAATGCAGCAATCAGCATTGCAACAGCTGCGATGCCGTATATCATAAGCATTTGTGAAAATTCGGTTTCGATATGTACTTTCATGCCGTCAATTTTTTCGTTCATTTCATCCACATAATTTCCTGTGGCAATTGCCCAGCCCCAAGGCTCAAACATTTCCGTATAGGCAATTTTCGGGGCGACGGTTTTGCCGTCTGCTTTTGTAAAGTAGAATTCTTCGTATCCGCCTCCGGCTTTTGCTGCCGATACGATGCTTTGTGTGACTTTTACACCGTTCTTATCCGTCAGGTCATAGCGGTTGGTGCCTTCCTGTTCCGTTAAGATTGGGTGCATGACCAGCGTATAATCTTCACCGTCTATCCAGATATATCCGGATGCGTCATCCCGGTAGCGCATGTAACGCACAGTTTCGGCAGCCATTTTCTGGGCTTCCTGTTCGGAAATATCGCCGCTTTGGGATAGGTCATAGCAGCTTTGTACGACTGCCATCGCACCCTGTACCTGGGACTTAATCTCCATTGAATAGCCGTCATTCATGGATTCTTCATATAATTCAAAGGATTCATTCATCGACTGGCGTAAATAATAGATCCCCAGGCATGCAAGCCCGATCGTAGGGATAGCAATCATAATAAAAATAATGGAAATTAGCATAACTGTTAGGCTCTTAAAACCTTTTGTACCCTGTGCCCGGGCAGTTGCCTGTTCTTTCATAAATTTAAAACCGCCTTTCAGATTTTCTAAATGTATAGATTATTTTATTATACACTTTTCTTAATTAAAGTCAAGAAATAGATCGCATAATATGGTGATTTTGCATGATTTTTTTGCTATTTTTTTAAATAAATTGTACAAAATTGAGTTTATGGCATGAGCCAATGATAGGGTGTAATCCCAAAATGTGCCATAATGTATTCTGTTTCAAAAAGGTAATATACGAAGGACAAAAGGCAGCTCCTGTTTTAGCGACCAGGAGGCCGATGGAGGAAGAATATGGAACGGGATACAGTTTATGGCTATGTACGTGTGTCAAGCATGGATCAGAACGAAAACAGGCAGATGCGGGCAATGAAGGAGAGGGGTGTGCGCTTGTCAAATATTTATTTGGATAAGCAGTCCGGAAAAGACTTTAACCGCACACAGTATATCCAGATGGTCAGGGTATTGCGCAAAGGGGACCTGCTTTATATCCAAAGCATTGACCGGCTGGGCCGCAATTATGTAGAAATCCAGGAGCAATGGCGGATATTGACAAAAGAAATCGGTATCGACATCTGCGTAATTGATATGCCTCTGCTAGATACGCGCAGCGGCAAAGATTTAATGGGCACGTTTATTGCGGACCTGGTATTGCAGATCTTATCCTTTGTCGCACAATCTGAGCGGGAAAATATTAAGAAGCGCCAGGAACAGGGGATTGCGGCAGCAAAGGAAAACGGCGTGCGGTTTGGCAGGCCGGAGCTGGATGTGCCCCGGGAGTTTCCAAAAATTGTCCGGGAATTGGACCGCAAGAAAATATCGGTTGGTGAAGCATTGGAAAAAAGCGGCATGAGCCGGTCAACGTTTTACCGTAAGATGCGGGAATACCGCAGTGTACATGGTATGTAACACAGGCAAAAAATCCCCTTTTCTTTTTAGTAGAAATTTTCCCGATACTGTGATAAGATAATAGGCAGCAGGGGCTTTGGTGTATTTGCAATAGATGGGGAAATGCCAGGGGCAGTCGAAATATTCAAAGAAAACACAGAAAATGGAAGGGGAGGCAACAAGTATGGTAAAGCATATTATTTTATGGCAGTTAAAAGATGGGTACACGCCACAGGAAAAAGAAACGATCAAAACGGAAGCAAAAGAAGGCTTGGAAGGTTTACAGGGAAAAATCCCTGGCCTGCTTGCAATTAAGGTACATATTCATGGCCTGGATACGTCGAATGCAGATATGATGCTGGACTGTTCCTTGGAAGACGAAGCTTCCCTGCATGGATATGCCGTACATCCTGAGCATGTGAAAGTAGCAGACAGCAAGGTACGGCCTTTTACAAAAGCGAGGGTCTGCATGGATTATGAAATATGAAATACCGCCGCAGCAACGCTGTATCCATCAAGGGGGCCAGGAAATCCGTTATACGTTGATCCGTAAACAAGTAAAGAACATGAACCTACGGGTAAAAACAGGAAAACAAGTAGTGGTCTCAGCAGCGCCGCCGGTACCGGAAGACGTTATTGATGACTTTGTACGCAGGAATATTCCGTTTATCCAAAAAGTATGCGGCAAAATGGCGCAGATGGACAACGTACAGCCCCAATTTGTATCCGGAGAAACGGTAAAATACCTTGGCTTTCCTCTGCCGCTGCTGGTTGGCAGGGCCGACATCCGCCAAGTTCCAGATTGGATTGCCCAGGCACAAGACGGCAGGATAACCGATTTTTCCAGAAATAGGCAGGGGGAAGCTGTTTTTAGGCAGGATGGGAAACTGTTTTTATATGCGGCCGACACAGAAGATACTGCTTCTAAGCAGCAGTTATATGATGCTTGGCAAAAGATCCAGGCAGGTATTTTATGCGGGCGGGTAAGCAGGCAGTTTTATCCATATTTCCAAACACTTGGAATTGCCTATCCAGAGATTAGAATCCGTAAAATGAGTTCCCGTTGGGGTTCCTGCATCCCTAAGAAACAGAAAATAACTTATAACAGCCTGCTGATAGAACAGCCTTTGGAATGTGTGGAATATGTAGTAGTGCATGAATTTTCGCATTTTGTGTATCCGGACCATTCAAAGGCTTTTTATGATTTTGTAGGGCAGATACTGCCAGATTGGAAGGGGCGCAGGAAAAGGATGCTATAGAATACAAAAACCACAGATTTTAGTGGAATACAGTATAAAATTATGTTATAATGGATTCCTCTGCGGAGTCCCCAAAAGCGGCATTGCATGATTGCCGCCCTATTTTTGGAAATGGCTCCGCAGGGTTTCGGACAGGATAACAAAAAGCCCAGCTTCGCCCGGTGCATGGAAACAGCGGTTCCAAACGCATGCCTGTGGGCTGCTGGACATCAAACATAAGGAGAACAAAACCATGATTTGGGCAAAAGAAGAAACACTGGAAAGAAGTGACATAGAAGCCATCCAGCTTACCCGGCTCCAGCAAACGGTACATCGGGTTTATGAAAAAGTAGCCCCATACCGCCGCAAAATGGATGAAGCCGGGGTAAAGCCGGAACATATCCAATCACTGGAAGACTTGAAAAACTTGCCGTTTGTTACCAAACAGGATATGCGCGACAACTATCCGTTTGGCTTGTTTGCTGTGCCAAAAGACAACCTGGTACGTATCCACGCGTCCAGCGGTACGACAGGAAAGCCAACTGTAGTAGGATATACGAAAAAGGATCTGGAAATCTGGACGGAATGTGTTTCCAGGATTGCAGCGATGGGAGGCGCAACGAGCAAAGATATTGCACAGATCTGTTTTGGATATGGGATGTTTACCGGGGCGCTCGGGCTGCATTTCGGACTGGAAAATATGGGTGCTGCCATTGTACCGTCATCAACTGGAAATACCGAAAAGCAGATCATGTTTATGAAAGATTTTGGGACCACATTGCTTGTTGCAACCCCTTCTTATGCGCTACGTATTGCAGAAGTTGCACAGAATATAGGTATTGACCCGAAGAAAGACCTGCATGTAAAAATTGGCTTGGTCGGCAGCGAGCTGCTGACAGAGGCAATGCGTGCAGAAATGCATAAACTTTGGGGCGAGGATATGCTGGTAACCTCAAATTACGGGATGAGTGAGTTAATGGGCCCAGGCGTATCCGGGGAATGTGAGCAATTATGCGGGATGCACGTAAATGAAGACTTTTTTATCCCGGAAATCATTGATCCGAAAACAGGCGAGGTGCTGCCGCCAGGGGAAAAAGGCGAGCTTGTTATTACCTGTATTTATAAGGAAGCGCTGCCGTTGATACGTTACCGTACCAAAGATGTTACAAGGCTGATCTATGAGCCATGCAAATGCGGGCGTACTACTGTGCGTATGGAAAACCTGGACGGGCGTACTGACGATATGCTCAAGATCCGCGGCGTAAACGTGTTCCCAAGCCAGATTGAAGAAGTGCTGCTTGGCATTGATGAGATCGGGCCACATTATGAGATTATTGTAACCAGGCAAAACCATACCGATAAACTGGAAATCCGGGTAGAACTCGTACAGCCGGTGGATGTTTATAAACAACTGGAAGAATTGGAAAAGAAAATAAAATACAAGCTGCGCATAGTCCTGGGGCTGGATGCAAAAATCCGCCTGGAATCCCCAAATACGCTGCAGCGGTTTGAAGGAAAGGCACAAAGGGTTAAAGATTTAAGGAAGGAAAACTTATGAGTAGACAGGATATACAGATAGATAGAAAAATAATGCTTGGAAATGAAGCGATAGCCAGGGGGGCATACGAAGCAGGGGTAAAGGTATCTGCAGCCTACCCAGGAACGCCGAGTACGGAAATCAGTGAACATATTGCCTTGTATGATGAGATTTATGCAGAATGGTCGCCGAATGAAAAGGTTGCAACGGAAGTTGCCATTGGTGCGTCTATTAGCGGGGTACGTGCAATGGCATCTATGAAGCATGTAGGCGTCAATGTGGCAAGCGATCCGTTATATACGGTTTCCTATAGCGGGGTAGGAGGCGGGCTTGTCTTAGTGGCTGCAGATGACCCAGGGCTGTACAGCTCACAGAATGAACAGGATACCAGATGTGTGGCAAGGGCTGCACTTGTTCCGGTTTTGGAGCCTTCGGACAGCCAGGAAGCAAAAGATTTTGTTAAATTTGCATATGAACTGAGTGAAAAATACGATACTCCGGTCATTGTCCGTACTACGACACGCCTTGCCCATTCGCAGGGGGCGGTAACGCTGGAACCGCGTGAGGAAGTACCGGTAAAAGAGTATAATAGGAACCCTTCGAAATATGTAATGATGCCTGCAAATGCGATTGGCCGCCATGTATATGTAGAACAGAGGATGGAAGCAATGGCGCTGGACGGCAGCAGTTTTGCGGTTAACCGGGCAGAATATAAGGATCTGTCGATTGGATTTATTACAAGCGGCATCCCATACCAGTATGTCAAAGAAGCCTGTCCGGATGCTTCTGTGTTAAAACTGGGCATGGTGCATCCGCTTCCAAGAAAATTGATTGAAGAATTCGCTTCTAAAGTAGATCGGCTTTATATATTTGAAGAACTTGAGCCAGTTATTGAAGAACAGGTAAAGTCGTGGGGGATCCAAACAGAAGGGAAAGCGCTTTTTACCCGGCAGGGCGAATACTCTGCGAATTTGCTGCGGGAAAAAATCCTGCACGAAAACATAGAAGGGAAAGCACCGGCAAAAGTACCGGCAAGGCCTCCGATCTTGTGCCCGGGCTGCCCGCATAGAAGTGTTTTTTCTGTATTAAACAAATTAGGGGTGCATGCAGCAGGCGATATTGGCTGCTATACGCTTGGTGCGGTAGCCCCGTTAAATGTAATAGACACAACGATCTGTATGGGCGCCAGCATTTCTACCTTGCATGGGATGGAAAAAGCAAGGGGAAAAGAATATATTAAAAATTGGGTGGCGGTTATAGGTGATTCCACATTTTTGCATACAGGGGTCAATTCTCTGATGAATATGGCCTATAACCAGGCAACAGGGACCGTTATTATCCTGGATAATTCTACGACGGGCATGACAGGCCATCAAGACCATGCGGCGACTGGAAAGACATTGAAAGGGGATATAGTACCGGCGATTAACCTTGCAGGGCTGTGCCGTGCTATGGGCATTGCGCATGTCATAGAAGTCGATGCTTTTGATTTGAAAGAGCTGGAAAAAGCCATAAAGGAAGAGACGGCAAGGGAAGCAGTATCTGTAATTATTACAAAATCACCGTGCGTGCTGCTGAAAGGGAATGTATTTCCATATAAATGCAGGCCAGTGGCGGATGCCTGTAAAAAATGCGGGATGTGTTTAAAACCAGGCTGCCCGGCATTGACAAAGAAACCGGATGGGGCAATTGCGATTGATGATACGATGTGCAACGGATGCGGGCTTTGTGAACAGCTGTGTAAATTTGGTGCGATTGAGCGTGTAAAGGCATAAGAGGGCTGCCTAAAGTATGGGCTGAAAAACGGGAAGGATGAAAGGGAGCAGAAAATGACAAAAAATATAATGATAGTAGGAGTAGGCGGGCAGGGGACGCTCCTGACCAGCAGGATTTTAGGCGGCATTACCCTGGCGGCAGGATATGATGTAAAATTGTCCGAAGTGCATGGCATGGCCCAGAGGGGCGGAAGTGTCGTAACGTTTGTGCGCTATGGCGAAAAGGTTGCGGAACCCATTGTAGAAGAAGGCCAGGCGGATGTCCTGATTGCATTTGAACAGTTGGAGGCGCTGCGTTATGCACATTTTCTGAAAAAAAACGGCGTACTTATTGTAAACGAACAGCGGATTGAACCGATTACGGTAGTGACAGGTGCGGCACAGTACCCTGCACAGATTATAGAAGGGCTGGAAAAGGAACATACCGTTTATAAGATCAATGCGATGGAAGAAGCAAAAAAAATGGGCAATGCCAAAGTATTTAATGTGATTGTACTCGGCGTTGCAGCCCGGCATATGGATTTTTCCAAAGAGGCATGGCTGGATGTGATCGAAAAAACGGTGCCGCAAAAGACGGTAGCAATAAACCAGAAGGCATTTTTGACCGGCTATGAAGGATAACCGAAACAGTTCAAGGGTCATCGGAACTGTTTCGGGTAACCAGGCAGGATGCAGGGATGGTAAAAACGGCCGGTGGGTGGTAAATGAAAAATAAGGAGGCTTAACGAAATGATTTGGAATGAAACAAAGGAGTGCATGAGCAGGGATGAACTGGAATTCCTGCAGGGCAGGCGCCTAGTAAAAACCGTGGACCGGGTATACCACAATGTGGAATTTTACCGGAAAAAGATGCAGCAGCTTGGCGTTGAACCAGGCGATATTAATGGCATCGAAGATCTAAAAAAACTGCCGTTTACAACCAAAGCTGACCTGCGTGATACCTATCCGTTTGGCCTGTTTGCAGCTCCGCGTTCGGAAATTGTCCGCATTCATGCATCTTCGGGGACTACGGGGAAAGCGACTGTGGTAGGCTACACACGCAGGGATCTGGAAATTTGGAGTGAATGCGTCGCAAGGGCTTTATCGCAGGCAGGTGTTACACGGGACGATATTATCCAGGTTGCCTATGGCTATGGGCTGTTTACCGGTGGCCTGGGGGCACACGGCGGAGCCGAAAAACTGGGGGCAATGGTCGTACCAATGTCAACTGGAAATACAAAGAAGTTGACGACCATGATGAAAGATTTTGGTGTAACCGCGATTGCCTGTACGCCTTCTTATCTGCTGCATATTGCAGAAGTGCTGGAGGAAGCGGGCGATATTCCAAATATCAAGCTAAAAGCTGCTGTATGCGGTGCAGAGCCTTGGACAGAAAATATGCGTAAGCAAATAGAAGAAAAGCTGCATATCCATGCATTTGATATTTATGGGCTATCGGAAGTGATGGGCCCGGGTGTTGCCTGTGACTGCCAATACCACAAAGGGCTCCATGTATACGAAGACCATTTCCTGCCGGAAATTATCCATCCGGATACACTCGAACCGTTGCCGGAAGGGGAGACAGGCGAACTGGTATTTACTACACTGACCAAAGAGGGTTTGCCGCTGCTGCGCTACCGGACGAAAGACCTGACAAGCATTTCCTATGATAAATGCGAATGCGGCAGGACACTGGCGCGCATCAGCCGCTTTAAAGGCCGGTCTGATGATATGCTGATTATCCGTGGCGTCAATGTATTTCCATCGCAGATAGAAGCAGCCTTGTTGGAAATGAGCGGCATTACCCCGCATTATATGATGATCGTAGACCGCAAGAACAATTTGGATACGCTGGAAATCCAGGTAGAAGTGGAAGAGCGGTTCTTCTCAGACGAAATTAAAGAACTGGAAAGCCTGACGAAAAAGATTGCACATACGATTCAAAATGCCATTGGCCTGGCGGCTAAAGTCAAGCTGGTTGCCCCGAAAACGCTGGAGCGCAGTATGGGGAAAGCAGTACACGTTATCGACAAGAGGGAATTGGTTTAATAGTGCCAGTATGGGCGGATGTTCTATCAGGAGAATTGCTGTATGAAATGGTACAATGCTGCATAAAGCAGCAGAATGGAGGGCATTATGTTTATTAAACAGTTATCAGTATTTATTGAAAACCAGGAAGGCCGTTTGGAAGAAGTTTTGGATGTATTAAAGGCTGAACAGGTCAGCATTATTTCCCTAAGCCTGGCGGATACAAGCGAATATGGATTGCTGCGGATGATTACGACAAACCCGCAGGCTGGGCAGGCTGCTCTGAAAAAACAGGGGTTTGCCGCTATGCTGACGGATGTGCTGGCAGTAAAATTATCCCATCAGGTAGGCAGCCTACAGGAAATCTTAAGCCATGTCTGCAAAGCGGGGCTGAATGTAGAGTATATGTATGCGTTGTCCAATAAAGAAGGGGAAGCGTCTATTATCTGCAAAATTTCCAATGGGGATGAAGCCGCACAGCTTTTAAAAAGTAAAGATGTTGCACTTTATAGCCAGGAAGACATCCAAAATATTTTCCATTAATTTTATAGGAATGCGTAAAAAACTGCCTGGCCGCAGCAGGGGTGCTGCGGCTTGGGGGCCTTTTGCTGCGCATCCCATGCTTTCCTATGGAAAAAGAAGAGAGGTTTGGATATGATTGTAGATTTCCACACACATATGTTTCCGGAGAAGATTGCAGCAAAGACCATTGCGAAATTGGAAAACATTGCGCAAGTAAAGGCTTTTGCCGATGGGACAGAAGGCGGGCTGGTTGCATCCATGAAAGAAGCAGGGGTTGGCCTGTCGATTGTACTTCCGGTCGTTACGGCGCCACAGCAGTTCCATACGATAAATACCTTTGCTGCTAAACTAAATGAAACATACAGCGGGAAGCATCCGCGCCTACTGTCATTTGGCGGTATCCATCCGGATTCCCCGGATTATAAAGAACAGCTGCGTACCGTGCAAAAGCTGGGTTTAAAAGGCATTAAGCTCCATCCGGATTACCAAATGACCTATTTTGATGATATAAAATATATGCGTATCTTAGATTATGCATCTGAATTGGGCCTTGTCAGCGTTATCCATGCCGGGGTAGATATTGGGTTCCCGCAGCACGTACACTGTGACGTTGACCGTATCTGCAATGTGGTGCGGGAGGTAGCGCCGAAAAATATGGTGCTTGCACATTTTGGCGGTTTTGGCCTGTGGGAAGAAGTAGAGGAACGGTTGGCAGGCAGGGAGGTTTATCTGGATACGGCGTATACCTTTGGGTTTATCAAAGACGAAACATTTTTGCGTATCCTTAAAAAACATGGGGCTGGCAACGTGCTGTTTGCTACAGACAGCCCTTGGAGCGGGCAAAAAGAATCGTTGGGCTATCTGCAAAAACTGCCTGTTTCCAAGGAAGATTTAGATAAAATCCTGTGGCAGAATGCATATAGGCTTTTAGGGATCCAGGAAGGGGAGGAAAGCAGTGGCCATTAAAATAACTTTTTTGATTTTGTTTTTTGCCGTTATGGTTGGGGTTGGGTTCTATTCCAGAAAACATGCGGCAAACGTAAATGATTTTGTACTAGGCGGCCGGAGCGTAGGGCCGTGGCTGACGGCGTTTGCTTATGGTACTTCGTATTTTTCCGCAGTTGTTTTTGTAGGGTATGCCGGGCAGTTTGGCTATAAATACGGCCTTGCATCTACCTGGATCGGTATTGGCAATGCATTGATCGGTTCCCTTTTGGCCTGGGTAATATTGGGCAGGCGTACCCGCATTATGAGCAACCATCTAAATGCGTCGACGATGCCAGATTATTTTGGAAAACGGTATCAAAGCAATGCGCTGCGGGTTGCATCTTCTGGGATTGCCTTTTTATTTTTAATTCCTTATACCGCTTCGGTATACAATGGGCTGTCGAGGCTTTTTGGCATGGCATTTGACATCCCGTATGAGGTTTGTGTCATCGTGATGGCAGCGCTGACTTGTGTGTATGTCCTTTTAGGCGGCTATATGGCGACGGCAATTAATGACTTTATTCAGGGGATTATTATGCTGGCAGGTATTGTGGCAGTAATCGGAGCTGTGCTAAACGGGCAAGGCGGTTTTTTGCAGGCAGTACATACACTTTCTGAACTGGACAGCGATGTAGCGGTTACACTTGGGCAGAAAGGGGCATTTACTTCCTTTTTTGGGCCAGACCCTTTGAACCTGCTTGGGGTGATTATCTTGACCTCGCTTGGAACGTGGGGCCTGCCACAGATGATACATAAATTTTATGCGATCAAAGATGAAAAATCCATCCAGTCTGGGACGGTTATTTCTACATTTTTTGCAGTTGTTGTTTCCGGCGGCTGTTATTTTTTGGGCGGTTTTGGACGGCTGTTTGATACTGCCGCGATCCACAAAGAAGATGGAAGCGTTATTTTTGATGCAATTATCCCTTCTATGCTTTCTACGTTGCCAGATATTTTGGTAGGGGTAGTGATAGTATTAGTGTTATCGGCTTCTATGTCAACCTTATCTTCTTTGGTATTGACTTCAAGCTCGACATTAACGCTGGACTTTTTAAAAGATAACTTTATTAAAAATATGAGCGATAAAAAACAGCTGCTTTGCATGCGTATCCTGCTGGTATTTTTTATTGCATGTTCGGTTATCCTGGCGCTGTTTCCGCCGAAATCCATCGCACAGTTTATTGCACAGTTAATGGGGATTTCCTGGGGCGCGTTGGCAGGCGCATTTTTGGCGCCGTTCCTGTATGGGCTTTATTGGAAAGGCGTAACACGTGCGGCAGTATGGGCGAGCTTTATCTGCGGGGTCGGCATTACCGTATCCAATTTATTCCTGTCCTATATTGCTTCCCCAATCAATGCTGGGGCAATTGCGATGGTGCTTGGGCTGGTTGTAGTCCCGGTGGTCAGCCTGGTAACGCCGAAAATGGACCGGCGGGAAGTAGATGGGATTTTTTCCTGCCTGGAAGAAAAGGTCCTGGTGGAGAAAAAGACGGCGCTGCCGAAATCCGGGAAATAGTATGGCTTGCTAAATTTCGTATTTTATTGCATAATAGAGGATAATCATAAATCTTAAAGCAAATTTTCGGAGGTGGAAGTTTGAAAATATCAGAGTTAAAAAAAGGCCAAAAAGTGATAATCCGCTGTAAGCATAAGACGCTGCTTGTAGATGTAAACGCGCAGGTGGCTGGGGTACGTTCGGATGTAGTCTTGTTAGACCTTATCCGCCACGATGGCCAGGTAGTTGATTTTTCTAGTCCAAATGTGCAAATCATTACGATCTATGAAGATGGCCAGGATATGCCAAAAGCGTGGACAAATTGCAGGATCCAGCGCAGGACGGTGGATGGAAAGCAGTACCATGCGCTGGCAGCCCCGAAAAACAGTGTAAGGGTCAACCGCCGTAAAGTGGAACGGGTAGTATTAAATTTGCCAGGCAAGCTGAAAGTGAGCAATACGCCGGCAGGGCTGGATATTCTCGTGCATGATTTATGTGTCAACGGGATAGGGTTTCAAAGCCCGGTTAAAATTGAGGCACAGGAGTTGAAGCATTTATATATCCAGATTATAGATGAAAATCGGGAAGAGGATGAAGAGATACGGGTGGAAGCCCGGATGGTCTGGGTTAAGGAGCTAAAGGACGGCGGTTTTTTTTATGGCTGC
This sequence comes from uncultured Eubacterium sp., assembly GCA_947089855.1. Lineage (GTDB taxonomy): Bacteria > Bacillota > Clostridia > Lachnospirales > Lachnospiraceae > Eubacterium_J. The sequence goes on along the minus strand of CAMUML010000036.1, from coordinate 29,211 downwards.
CGCATAGCGAATGCAGAAGAAAACCTTGGCTATTATATGGCTGACAAATTACGGGAAAAACAAGAATAGCCAATAATTAAGGCGCCAACTATGCAGATGCATTTGCTGGCGCCTTTTAGACTGATATATCCATTGGCCTATACCATGCCTTTCTATTACAATTTTACAACGAATATCTAAAAGAGGATGAAATGTAGGTGCTTTCTATGATAGATGCCTTCAGTTTAGCCCATTCATAATCCATTTTTGTTTTCCTTGAATACGTTTGATCTGAATCCATATATGAATGTACTCGACTGAATCTCTGACCACTACCGAGGCTCCTTTCACGGTATCTTATGAATTATGTAACTAAGCTGAAAACTTCTCTCTTGTGTAAACCATGCATTGGAGTGCCCTCCCTTTTTGCTGGATTGTTTTGAAAAGCCAGTGCCCTTTGCCATCTTAGTTGAATTTAACGTTTATGCCGACATCAGTACGGTTTCCTTATCCTTAAGCTGCGTTTTATTTGAGTATCGGATAGTATTGATGGAAACATCAATGTTAAACCAAGAAGAAGGTTTTATCTTCACTTTCAGCTTATCTTCGCTTCCCAAGTTTTCTGTCCGCATTGGACGAAAGCCAATTGTTCTAAACCAGATATTTCCAAATTTATAATCCTAATATTTTTATACCATTGGACGGTACCTGCTTTCGTTAGATTTTCACATCAAACATAAGTTTTAAAATATGGTTCCCATTGGATTATACCTGCTTTCTTTCCGTTTTTAAATTAATGAGAGGTTTAAAATATAAAGCCCATTGGATTGTACCTGCTTTCTATAAATTATAATGCAAACATAGATTCAAGATTTCGTTCCCATTGGATTGTACCTCTTTCGTTAATTATACGAAACTAAATATAGGCTTTCTTTCTTCTATCCCATTGGACGGTACCTGCTTTCTTTAGAGTCATGAATCAAAACAAAGGTTAGATAAAACATCCCATTGGACTGTACCTGCTTTCTGTAAATTTCGGATGGAAATTAGGTTCAAGTTTCCGCTCCCATTGGACTGTACCCCGCTTTCGTCAGATTCTTCTAAATTAAGAACCAGGCTAAACCTGTTCTGTCTGGAGCTCCATGCCCCTTTCACTTATTTTTGATAAATTTTGGATAACAGCTATCCAGCATTATCAACAAATCATCAAATCATTGGTCAATACCTCGTTTCTAAAAATTATGGGATGTATCACATATATTTTGGTGGACTCACCCCTTTCACAGTTCACTGATTAAGCTGTCAACGGCTGGTCAAGTGTTGCTGTTGTGTTGCTGTGTTGTTTTTGTTGAAGTAATAATATCAAACAAAAATAGAATTGTCAACAATTAATTTGAAAAAAAATAAAAAAAATATATTTAATCAGAACATGATTTGGAAATACATAAATTATCTGATAATTATATAAAATTCAAACTTTTCTAATAATTCCAAATTTTTGAATTTATAGCAGCAGTTTATAAAATATTCACAAATAGTTCATGCCATTCGCTATTGTCTCATATAGCAAGTAGTGCTATAATAAAGGCGATTTTGTGATAAATAGACTGTTGCAAAGGATCAGTATACGATAACGATAGGAGATTATATGGGAGCATTTGAAAAAATATTTGGTACCCACAGTGAACGTGAGTTAAAAAGGATCAAACCGCTTGTAGATAAAATCGAAGACCTGCGCCCTACTATGCAGGCAATGTCGGATGAGCAATTAAGGGAAAAAACATCGGAATTTAAAAAGCGGTTAAATGACGGCGAAACAATGGATGATATTTTGCCGGAAGCGTTTGCTGTGGTAAGGGAAGCTTCTGTGCGCGTGCTTGGCATGGAGCCGTACCGGGTACAGCTGATGGGCGGCATTGTCCTGCACCAAGGCAGGATTGCGGAAATGAAGACAGGGGAAGGTAAAACGCTGGTAGCAACGATGCCTTCTTATTTGAATGCCCTGGAGGGCAAAGGTGTCCATATCGTGACAGTCAATGATTACCTGGCACAGCGTGATGCAGATGAAATGGGCCAGATCCATGAATTTTTGGGGTTGAAGGTCGGATGTATTTTAAACAGCATGGATAATGATGAACGCCGTGAGGCATATGCATGCGATATAACCTATGTGACAAACAATGAGCTCGGGTTTGATTACCTGAGGGATAATATGGTCATTTATAAAGAGCAGCTTGTCCAGCGCGGGCTCCATTTTGCAATTGTGGACGAGGTCGACTCCATTTTAATTGACGAAGCGCGTACACCGCTTATTATTTCCGGGCAAAGCGGGAAATCTACCAAGCTCTACGAAGCCTGCGACATCTTGGCCAAACAGATGAAGCGTGGGGAAGGCAACGGGGAATATACAAAAATGGATGCCATCATGGGCGTGGAAGCGCAGGAAGATGGTGATTTTATTGTAAATGAAAAGGACAAGGTAGTAAACCTAACCGCAGAAGGTGTCAAAAAAGTAGAACAATTTTTTAAGATTGAAAACCTTGCGGACGCAGAAAACTTGGAAATCCAGCACAATATTATTCTGGCCCTGCGGGCGCATAACCTGATGTTCCGCGATAAGGATTATGTAGTGAAAGATGACGAGGTGCTTATTGTCGATGAGTTTACCGGGCGTATTATGCCAGGCCGCCGCTATTCTGACGGTTTGCACCAGGCGATCGAAGCAAAAGAGCATGTAAAGGTCAAAAGGGAAAGCCGCACGCTTGCAACCATTACGTTCCAGAATTTCTTTAATAAATTTGAAAAGAAGGCTGGCATGACGGGTACCGCATTGACAGAAGAACAGGAGTTCCGTGATATTTATGGGATGGATGTTATAGAAATCCCAACCAATATGCCGGTTATCCGTGAAGACCATCAGGATGCCGTGTATAAAACAATGAAAGAGAAATTCAACGCGGTTTGTGACGATGTGGAAGCCAGCCATCAAAAGGGGCAGCCGGTACTGGTTGGTACCGTTACGATTGAAATTTCGGAACTGTTGGATAAAATGTTAAGCCGCAGGGGAATCAAGCATCAGGTATTAAATGCAAAATTCCATGAGCAGGAGGCAGAAATCGTTAGCCATGCCGGCGAACATGGCACTGTTACGATCGCTACGAATATGGCGGGGCGTGGTACGGATATTAAACTGGACGATGAGTCGCGCAAAGCAGGCGGGCTGAAAATAATCGGTACAGAGCGCCATGAGTCCAGGCGTATTGACAACCAGCTGCGCGGCCGTTCCGGACGTCAGGGCGATCCAGGCGAGTCAAAATTTTATATTTCACTGGAAGACGACCTGATGCGTTTGTTTGGCTCCGAAAAGCTGATGGATGTATTTAATGCGCTTGGAGTAGCAGAAGGTGAAGAAATCCAGCATAAAATGCTGACCAATGCGATAGAAAAAGCGCAAAAGAAGATTGAAGGCAACAACTTTGGCATCCGTAAAAACCTGCTGGAATATGACCAGGTAATGAATGACCAAAGGGAGATCGTATATGAAGAGCGCATGAAAGTTTTAAATGGCGAAAGTATGCGCGATTCTATTTATAAAATGATCGTGGATTTTGTGGAAGCTACGGTAGACACCTGCTTATCCGATGATGTCAGTAGGGAAGAGTGGGACTTTAACGAATTAAACCAGCTGCTGCTGCCGGTAATCCCATTAGAGCCGTTAACGGCTGAAAATATGGAAGACTGCAAAGACAGCAAAGAGGTCAGGCATAAACTGAAAGAGCAGGCGGTCAAGCTGTATGAAGAAAAAGAAGCAGAATTTCCGGAGCCGGAAGCAATCCGTGAGCTGGAGCGTGTCATTTTGCTAAAAGTGATTGACCGTAAATGGATGGCCCATCTGGACGATATGGACCAGCTGCGCCAGGGCATTGGCCTACAGGCATATGGCCAAAGGGACCCGCTGGTTGAGTACAAGCTGATGGGCTTTGAAATGTTCGATGCTATGACGCAGAATATGCGGGAAGATACGCTGCGGCTGTTATACCATGTCCGGATCGAAGAAAAAGTAGAACGGGAAGAAGTTGCAAAAGTGACTGGGACAAATAAAGACGATTCCGCTGCCAATAAACCAAAGACACGGTCGAAAAAGAAAGTATACCCAAATGACCCATGCCCTTGTGGAAGCGGGAAAAAATATAAGCATTGTTGTATGAATAAAGTGGTTTAAAATTAAGGCAGAGTTACAGAAAGCAAAAGAAATGGAGGGGCTGTAACCCTGCCTTTTCTGTCAGCGGACAGGTAATGCATAATTTTGGGTATTTGCTGGCAGCTGGCACGTTACAGGCGGGTGTAGTATATGGACAGGAGAGGGTGGCACTTATGGGGGTGCAGGGCAGGAAAGTATCTGGCGGTATGTATTTTGGGCATGTTCCTGATGTTTTTATCGGGGTGTATGGCTGTGCCTGCACAAGATGCATCGTTTGACCTATCGGAAATATGCGCCTGTTTTGAACAGGCGATCGCAGAGGGCAAGATGGAAGCGGCATTTACAACTTCTGTAGAATATACGGTAAAGCAGCTGTACCAACAGCTGGAAAAAGCAGCGCAAAACCAGCAGATGCTTTATACGGGCGGATGCACGTACCAGGTGCAGACATCTAGCAGGCAGGCGGATTACGTATTCCGGTTCAAAAAAAATTCCTTGGTAGCAGTACAACGGCTTGATAGTACGAAAGCAGCTTACCGGGCAGCGTTGTGTGCGCTGCGGGATTGCGACTATACGACAAAATATTACAGCAGTACCTCGTATTATCCGATTTTTATGCTGATGCTGCAGCAGCATCCTGAGTATAATTACAACACAGTAGTATGGAAAAACCGCAATGGTACTTATGGCTACCATAGGAGCAGCGAACTGACAAAGGCGCAGCAGGATTCCAAAATGGGGCAGGCAGAGGAAAAGGCGGAAGATTTTGTGGAGCAAAAATTAAAAAAGGGCATGGCAATCGTGGATAAATTAAAAGCAGCCCACGATTACCTTGCCAAACAATGCCGTTATGATTATAAACTAACAGATATAGAGGGATATTCGGACTCATTAACAGCATATGGCGCTTTGGTAAAGAAAAAGGCAATCTGCCAAGGATATACGGCTGCCTTTAATTTAATTGCCCAAAAAGCAGGGGTTGTTTCGATTGCCATATGCGGGACGGCTGGAGGAGGCAGCCATACCTGGAATTATGTAGCGTCTGAAAGCGGAGGCCGCCACATTGACTGCACATGGGATGCAACGCTTCTGCCGGGAAACAAAGTCTGCTACGATTATTTTCATATTAAAAGGTCAGAGATAGAAAAAGACCATGTTTGGGATCCGGCCAAATATGCAGGGAAGCACTTAGAATACAGCAGGTACCTAGTTAAGCCTTATATGCGGAATGCAGGGCTGCAACAGCGTTGACAATTGGATGCATGTACTTTATTATGGAGTTGCATGGATGGAATTGAAAAAGCGGGTAGAACAGGTAAAAATTGAGAAGAAACGGATGGCAGACGGCCAACTCAAGATAGAAAGGGATAGTTAAGGAGGGGGCGATAATGTTAAATAAGAGGATTAAAAATTTTTTCCTGGGCAGCATTATTAGCGCTGTTGCAATATGTATTGTTGTATTTGGATGGGCGATTGCTTATATGCGGACACAGACAGAACATTCGGTAAAGGAAATCAGTGAAATTTATATGGCGGAAGTGAGCCGCCAAATCCAGCAAAAATTTGACTCCATTATGGCTTTGCGGCTGGACCAGGTGCAGGGCATTATACAGCGCAGCAGCCCAGAGGATGTTGTTTACGGGGATCGGATGTTTGCGGAACTTTCCGTTAGTGCGGAAGTCCGCGGGTTTTCCTATCTGGCCCTTTATTCAGAAAATGGAGTGGAAGAAAAAATCGTAGGCAAGGATTTGGATATTGTCAGTTATCATTCCCTTTTAGACAGTTTAGCGGAAAATGGACAGGGGATCGCAATGGCGGCGGACCGGAATGGGGAACAGTACCTGATGTTGGCAAAATCTGCGGCATACCCTTTAAAAAGTGGCAAGAAGAGCGTTGCTTTGGTAGCAGGGGTGTCTATGCAGTATTTAAAAGATGCGCTTTTTTTAAATGAAGAAAATGCGTTGGTCCATTCACACGTCATTGCGGAAGATGGAACGTTTGTGATCCGCAGCAATGAGGAATTTGGAGGCAATTATTTTGCACGCCTGCATCGGATTGTAGAGGAGCTGGACGGAAAAACAGCGGATGATTATGAAAAGGAACTAAAGGAGGCTATCCAGGAAAATAAAACATATGCAACGCTTATTTTAGCGGAGGGCGAACGCAGGAATATGTTTTGCGCCCCTATTTCAGACGATATGGAGTGGTATGTGATTTCTGTTATGCCAAGCGGGGCGTTGAACCAAAGGCTGGGGGAACTGGACGTCATAAGGCTGATGATTATGATCAGTTCTGCGGTGGTTATTTTTATAATGATGCTGGTTATTTTTATCCTGTATTACCGGCTTTCTATACAACAGATGAAAGAGCTGGATAAAAAAGAATGCGCAGCAGTCCGTGCCAGTAGGGCAAAGAGCGAGTTTTTGTCCAGCATGAGCCATGATATACGGACCCCGATGAATGCGATTATCGGAATGACAGAGATTGCACTGCATAATTTGGCGGATGCCGCACGTGTGGAAGACTGCCTGCAGAAAGTACGCCTTTCCAGCAAACATCTGCTCGGCCTGATTAACGATGTGCTGGATATGTCAAAAATAGAAAGTGGAAAAATGACGCTGAATATTTCACAGATGTCTTTACGTGAAACAATGGATGATATTGTGAATATTATGCAGCCGCAGGTGAAAGAACGCAGCCAGTATTTTGATATTTTTATCCGGGATATTGAGGAGGAAAATGTATACTGCGATGCCGTGCGCTTAAATCAGGTCTTGTTAAACCTGCTTTCAAATGCGGTCAAATTTACGCCGGAAAAAGGCAGGATTGACGTGCATCTGTACCAGGAGCCGTCTCCAAAAGGGGAAGGGTACATACAAACGCATTTTATAGTGGAAGATAACGGGATCGGGATGTCCGAGGAATTCCAAAAAAAGATATTCGATACATTTTCCAGGGATGAAGCGAATGAAAAAGTACAAAAAACAGTCGGCACAGGGCTTGGGATGTCGATCACCAAAAGTATTGTCAGTATGATGGGCGGCAGTATCGGCCTAAAGAGTGAACAGGGGAAAGGGAGCGTATTCCATATCACGTTAGATCTGCAGAAAGCGGGTGAAGCGGAAGACGAAATGGTGCTGCCGGACTGGAATATATTAGTGGTGGACGACAATGAGATGCTTTGCCTTAGCGCGGTTGCCAATCTGGAAGCGCTTGGCGCCCACGCCGATTGGACACAGGACGGCAGGCAGGTGGTAGATATGATCGAAGCACACCATAACCGGAACGAAGATTATCATTTTGTATTGATCGACTGGAAAATGCCGAATATGGATGGCATTCAGACCATACAGGAAATTCACCACAGGGTTGGAAATGATATTCCAATATTCCTGATTTCCGCCTACGACTGGAGCGAGCTGGAAGCCCAGGTTTCCGATGCAAAGATCGAAGGCTTTATATCCAAGCCGTTGTTTAAATCCACGCTATTTACACGATTGAGGCAGTATGCACAGGGGGAAGATGAAAAAACGCAGCCTGACAGCGAAGAAATTTATTTTGAAGGGAAGCATGTCCTTTTAGCGGAAGATATTGAGATCAATTGGGAGATTGCCAATGAGATCTTTTCTGGAGTCGGCCTGATCCTGGAATGGGCAGAAAATGGACAAGAGTGTGTAGACAAATTCCAGGCGTCAGAAATTGGTTTTTACGATGCAATTTTAATGGATGTACGTATGCCTGTGATGAATGGGTATGATGCGACCCGGGCAATCCGTGCGCTTGGCCGCGCGGATAGCAGCCTGCCAATTATTGCTATGACGGCGGATGCGTTTGCGGATGATGCGCAGCGGTGTTTTGAAAGCGGCATGGACGACCATTTGACCAAGCCGTTGGATATCCGTGAGTGTATGCGTACTTTTCAGAAGTATTTTAAATAATATTGCATTTTTATAAATAGTTATGTATAATGAGCTAGTACTGCGCTCTGGGGCTGACGGATGCGCAGTACTAGTACTGTGCTGTGGGGATTTGCAGGCAGTGCTGTTTACGTATAAAAGAGGATGATCAAAGGAGGTTAATCAATGAAAAAAATGAGGAAGTTTCTCGCTGCGGTTGCTGCCGGCACGCTTATGGCAGCGATGCTGGCCGGGTGCGGCAGCGAGGCCGATGACAAGGCAGGTTCTGCTGGCAGCGGTGTAAATGCAGAAATTTCGGATGGGGATGCAGATACAAAACCGGACGATGCCGGGTCAGATACGGCGGCCGACGACGGAGCTGGAGCAGGTACGGCAGCCGACGATGGAGCTGGAGCAGGTACGGCAGCCGACGACGGAGCCGGGGACAAGCGTAACACAGAGTTTACAACAGTATCAGAAGGTGTCTTAACAATGGCGACCAATGCCTATTTCCCACCGTATGAGTATTATGAAGGGAATGAGATCGTCGGCATTGACGTAGAAATTGCAGAGGCAATTGCGGCAAAACTGGGGCTGGAGTTGAAAATTGAAGATATGGAGTTTGATTCTATCCTAATTGCCGTACAGCAGGGCAAGGCTGATATGGGCCTGGCTGGAATGTCGGTAACCCCGGACCGGTTAAAATCGGTTAATTTTACGGATACTTATGCTACTGGCATCCAGGTGGTGATTGTAACGGAAGATTCTGATATTCAGGGCATTGACGACCTGGATGGGAAAAAAGTAGGCGTGCAGCTTGGGACAACAGGCGATACGCTGGTAAAAGAATCGTTGGGCGAAGACAGCGTTGACCAGTATAACAAAGGCGCAGATGCAGTGATGGCGTTAAAACAGGGTAAAGTAGACGCGGTTATTATCGACAACCAGCCAGCGCTTTCTTATGTGAAATCCACAGAAGGGCTGAAAATACTGGAAACAGAATTTGCGGTAGAAGATTATGCGGCAGCAATTGCCAAAGAAAATGACGGCCTGGTTGCTGCAGTCAATGACGCAGTTGCCCAGCTGAAGGAAGACGGTACCATCCAGTCCATCCTTGATAAATATATTAAAGCAGATGAATAAAGATAAACGGTAATGTATATTTCGGTTACAGTATAAAAAATAGAGGGCAAATAAGCTGCCCTCTTTTTTTAAAGGAGGAGAACATTGAGCTGGTTGGAAGAATTGAAAGAACAACTGATCTTTTGCTTTATCGAAGACGAACGTTGGCGGTATATTACAGACGGGTTAAAGATTACGATTGAGGTTACATTAGGCGCGCTTGTACTTGGGCTTGTGCTTGGCATATTAATTGCAATTGTAAGGTCTTCCCATGACCAGATTGGAAAAAAAGGCTTGAATGGGGCAGGGGGCCTAATGCTGCGCCTACTCAATACGATTGCCAAAGTATACCTGACCGTTATCCGCGGTACCCCTACACTGGTACAGCTGTTGCTGATGTATTTCGTTTTTCTGAAAGACTTGGACAATAAAGTAATTGTCGCGATTTTGTCGTTTGGTATCAATTCCGGCGCTTATGTAGCAGAGATAGTCCGGGCTGGAATTATGTCGATTGACCGGGGCCAGATGGAAGCCGGGCGGTCCCTTGGGCTTGGATATGTAACGGTCATGCGTAGGATCATTTTGCCGCAGGCGTTTAAAAATACGTTGCCGGCGCTGGTCAATGAAGTTATTACGCTTTTTAAGGAGACATCCATCAGCGGCTATATCGGGCTGAATGAATTGACCAGGGGCGGAAATATTATCCAGAGTACTACATTTAACGCACTGCTCCCATTGATGACAGCAGCGCTTATTTACCTGTCGATCGTTATGCTGATTACATGGCTGTTAGATAAAGCAGAAAGGAAGATGAGAGAAAGTGATCGCCGTTAACAAACTCACCAAAAAATTTGGAAATCAACTCGTATTAAATAATATAACGGAACATATTAAGGCCGGGGAGAAGGTGGCAATTATTGGGCCATCCGGTTCCGGCAAATCCACGTTTTTACGCTGTATGAACCTATTGGAGCAGCCGACCAGCGGGCAGATTATTTTTGACGGTACCGATATTATGGCAAAAGGCGTCGACATTAACCAGATCCGCAGGCAGATGGGCATGGTATTCCAGCATTTTAACCTGTTCCCGCACCTTTCCATTATGGAAAATATTACCCTGGCGCCGCTGGAATTAAAACTGATGGAAAAAGAGGAAGCACAGGAAGAAGCGCTGCGCCTGCTGCGGCTGGTCAATTTGGAAGAAAAAGCAGGTTCCTATCCAGGGCAGCTTTCCGGCGGGCAGAAGCAGCGTATTGCGATCGTGCGTTCCCTTGCGTTAAAGCCGAAAATGATGCTGTTTGACGAGCCGACTTCCGCATTGGACCCGGAGATGGTCGGAGAGGTGCTGGAGGTCATGAAAGGGCTTGCGCAAGACGGCATGACAATGGCGGTTGTAACACATGAAATGGGCTTTGCGCGGGAAGTTGCAACCAGGGTGCTGTTTATGGACGGCGGGTATATTATGGAACAGGGGACACCGGAACAGGTATTTAACCATCCGCAGAATCCAAGGACACAGGAATTTTTATCAAAAGTGCTCTAAACCTTCTAGAGATTGCAGAAATGTTATGATTTCTAAAATTTCTAAGATTTCTAATAGATCCTTAATATAAAAATGCGAGAATACCCTTATCAAAATGTAATATTTGGACGAAATATATTACAATAGGTGAAATTTGCAGAAAAGGTAGGGGGAACGCATATGAGTTTAACAGTTGCAAGGTATGTAAAACAATTTTATAGAGGAAATTTATTTGGGGCAGATGCAAGCGAACGGTCTGGACGTGGCGCAAACGAGCTGATTTCCGTAGATGTCAAGGCAATCCGGCGGGCAGTCAAAGACCTTGGGGGCTATGATTATAAAGAAGGCGAAGGCAGCGAACTGATGAATAAGGTGCAGGCGTTTGTCAACACGTATAATAACTATGTAGATTCTGCAAAAGGGGTAGATGACAGCAACGCGAACCGTTATTTATCAAAATTAAAGAAGCTTACAAGGGAACATGCGGATGAATTTAAAGAAATTGGCATTACAATCCAAAGCAGCGGAAAATTGAAAGTGGATAAAAAAGAACTGCAGGATACGGGCAGGTACCAGGTTAGCAAGCTGTTTGACAAGGATTCAGAATACAGCCTAGGGGTTGATAAATGGATGAAACGGACGAATAATATGATCCTTAGGACGAATCTGTCCATGCCTAGGAAAAGTACGTCAGCCAAGGCGGCTGCTGCGCAAGAAGCGGCAGGCACTGCACAGGCAGGGGCAGGCGCGGCGGGCACTGCACAAGCCGCAGCAATGTTTGGCGCAGCAGGCGTACAGGCCGGGGGTATGGATATGCAGCTCGCCCAGCAGCTTGGGCTTGCTTTGGAAGGGAACCGGATTGACTATTCCGTTTAGGGGCTGCGGGGGAGCGCAGTTTCATAGCAGGGTTTTTAGTTATGGTCATGCATAAAATGTGAAGCAGAAGATGGAGGATGGAAATGAAAAGAAAGATATGGGCGGCGGCAGTGGCAGTAGCGGTAGCTTTGTCGTCGGCTGCCATAATACCATATGGAGGGCTGCAGAACGTGGTGGCAGCAAGGCCGTCCGGGGGCAATGCAGAAGTAACGGATACGTCTACGGACGGCAGGACGACAACGAATGGCTTCCGGTTCAGCATCACTGGCACCGAAGCAACGATCACCGGATATACAGGGACCGCAAAGGAACTGGCGATACCGACCAAGATTACGGTGACCAGGACAGACACGACCCCGCCGACGGTTACGACGCCAGGCGGTGTGACGCAGAGGCCGTCGCAGGGTACGACAAATAATAATACCACGTCGGTAGATTATGCGGTTGTGGCAGTTGCAGATGACGCATTCAGCGGCAACCTTGGTATCCAGACCGTTACAATGGCGGGCGGGACAGACAGTACAGGCAAAGTATTTGGGATCCGTTCGGTCGGCGACCGGGCATTTTTTGCCTGCCATGACCTGACTACGATAACATTTGCTTCTACAACTACTTCAATCGGAAAAAATGCGTTGGCGGACTGTGTTGCGCTTAACAGCATTACGGTATCGGAAGGGAATATCCGGTATAAGGTTGTAGACGGCGCTTTGTACCATTATACAGCAGGGGCAGGGACTGGTTTATATACGTTGGAACAATATCCGCTCGGCAATTCGGCGACCGAATATAAAGTACCGGAATCCGTTGCGGGGACACTGGTGGAAATCGGTGAAGGCGCCTTTTGGGGATCCCGGTTTTTGGAAACCATAAACCTGCCGGCGATGGTTAAGACGGTTGGGGAGAGTGCGTTTTCCGAGTGTAAAAAATTAAAAAAAGTAACGTTGCCAGCAGGCTTGTCTTCTTTGGGCGCAGAAGCGTTTAAAGGGTGCAGTGCCCTAGAAGAAGTCACACTGCCGGATGGCATAAAAATGATCAATAACGCTACCTTCCAGTATTGCGAAGCATTAAAAAAGGTGAATATGCCGGATACGCTTACTTTGATCGGCAACCGTGCTTTCCAGGGCTGTAAAGCGATGACTGAATTTACTGTGCCAGGCAGCGTAACGATGATCGGCGACCAGGCATTTGCACAGTGTGAAAACCTGCGCCAGATTACGATACCGATGAAGACGACTTCCATCGGCAGCGGTGTATTTACAGGCACAAGGACATCCATATTATGCCATAACGGCTCGCAGGCAGCGATTTATGCCGGGAATAATGGGCTGACGACAGAACGTACCTATACGGTTGCGTTTTATACGAATAATACCTATACTACAATCGTCTCTTCACAGGAAGTAGTGGAAGGCAAGGATGCCGTACCGCCGGAAGTGGCGGAGCGCGACGGGTATAAAATGAGCTGGAGCGGCAATTATACCAGTATCCGCCAGGATACAAGGGTTTACCAGATATGGAAGAAATTATTTGACGTTACATTTATAGATACCTATAACGACAAAAAAGAAGTAGTAAAGGTAGAGGACGGAGGGGCGCCGGTACCGCCGGATTGGTCGATGTCCGGCTATACGTTGTCCTGGGATGACGAGCTTCCAACAGAAGTTGTAAATAACCTCACGTACCATGCCGTTTGGCGCAATAACAGTACCGGCAAAGTCATTGGGCCAGATGTCGTAAAGCCCCAGAAAAAAGGGACAGAGTTAAAAAAGGGTAATTTTTTATATAAAGTAAACTCGGCCAACGCGCAGAACCCGTCTGTGAAACTGATCGGCCTGGAAAATGCTGAAGTTACAAACGTGGTTATACCAGAAACGGTATCAATTGGCGGGGTCCGCTACCAAGTGACGGCGATTTCGGTAAAAGCACTGAATGGGAATGAAAAGGTGCAAAGCCTTGTCATCAACAAGTATGTAAAAAGCATCAGTGCAAAAGCCTTTTTTAACTGCAAAAAACTGAAAAAGGTCAAGATCAAATCCAAGTCCATGACAAAGATCAACAATAAAGCGTTTGCAAATATCCATGAAAAAGCGGTATTTTATACATATGAATCGCAGAAATCCAAATTCAAGGCAATGCTGAAAAATGCAGGCGTGAAGAAACCGACGATCAAGCGGTTATAAAGATAGGGGGATTAGGGACGATGGATAGGGAAAGAAAAGGGGCACAAGCCTGGCGCAGCTTTGTGCTGTTTGCAGTAGCATTGGCAGCCAGCGTGCTGCTGAATGTAAACCGGGCACAGGCCGTTACTGTCCCGGAAGGTACGTATACGCCGGTTGGCAGCTCGCTTACCTATACGTTTACCGGGGAAGGGGAAAGCTATTATGCAAATGTAGAAAGCTACCGTTCCAGTGCGATCGTAAATGGCGAGTTGCGTATACCGGATGTGATTACTTATAAGGAATCGGAGGATGCCCCAGGCGTACAGGTTCCAGTGCGCGGCATCCTGCGCAGGGTGTTTAATGGCTGTACCTCGCTTACGACATTGGTGCTTCCGGATTCTGTTTCTTATATAGGGCAGGAGGCGTTTAGCAACTGTGTGAATTTAAGGTCGATACAGACAACCTCTGCATCGGCAACGCTGACCGGTTACTTGGCAGCGCAGCAGATTGAGTACCGTGCCTTTTATGGCTGTACCGGCCTGACCGGCATTACGCTTGGCGAGAAGCTGCAGAGCAATGCAGGTGTAACCAGGATTGAAAATGAAGCGTTTATGGACTGCACGTCTTTAAACAGCCTGGAGATCGGGCCGACCGTTACCTGGATTGAAGGCGGTGCCTTTGCGGGCTGCGGCGCCCTGGACGGTTTAAACGGCGGGGTAAAGATCCGCGATAACCCATTATATTTTGTGCAGGGCGGGATTTTGTACTACCGGGAAAGCAACCTGAGCAATGTGCTGCTGCTATGCCCGTCGGGCACACAGATAGGAATGCTGGCAGAATTTCCGGATAATGTAACGCAGATCAGGAACCAGGCGTTTTATGGCTGTGGCGGTTTGTCGTCCATTAAAATTCCGGATACCGTAAAAAGTATTGGCGACCAGGCATTTTGTAACTGCATTGGGCTGGGGAATGTAACAATTCCATCTACAGTGGCTAATATCGGCACGGAAGTGTTTAAAAACTGCGGGAATGGCCTATGCATTATTTGCATCAGCGGCAGTGCGGCAGAGCGGTATGCGATCAGCAATAATATTACAAGAAGTGTAGAATGTACGGTAACCTTTTACAATACTTATACAAGGGAAACGACGACGAGGAATGTAATGAGCGGGCAGACCGTTGACCCACCGGTTGGCTGGGAACGCCCAGGGTATGTCCTGCGTTGGACGGATAATTTTGATTCCAGCACAGTGGTCAATGCGAATAGGACGGTCAGCACCGTTTGGAAAAAGCTCTACACCGTAACGTTTAAAGATGCATATACCGGCGCGGAATCGGTAGTAGCGGGCGTAGAAGAAGGGACAGAAGCATCTGCGCCGAATTGGATCCGTAAAGGGTATGACCTTACTTGGTCAACGGAAAGCTATAAAAAAGTAAATTCCGACCTTACCGTCAATGCGGTCTGGCTGGTATCCTTGACGCCGCCAATTGACGACACGCAGGTAACGCATAAAAAAGGCGATACCGTAACGTTTGATAATATTATTTATAAAATAACGAGTATTAACGATATGCGGGTACGTGTGATGGGCCTTGAGGATACCAATGTTTCTACGGTCGTTGTACCTAACTCTATATCATTTGATGGCCGTACTTATACGGTAACCTGCATCAATGCAAATGCGTTCCGCGGAAACCAAAGTATTAAAAAGGTTACGTTAGGCAAAAATATCCGTTCTATTGAACATTATGCATTTTACAATTGTACAAAGTTAACAAGATTTGTCATTAATTCTAAGGTGCTGGTAAATTTCAGTAACTATGCATTTAAAAAGACTACGGCTTCTTTAAAGGTATACGTCCCTACAAAAGCCCTGGTTGCGACTTACCGGGAAGGGATGGTTGATGCGGGCATGAATAAAAAAGCGAAAGTGGTAAAAAAATAATGGCAAAGGCCGCAGTGAAGGAGAGGCAGTATTATGAATATAATCGTTTTTTTGGCACTTATGATCTTACTGGTAGTCGTAGTCGTTGTAATTTCAGTAGCCGCATCGGTAGCAGGTACCGTAGCAGCAGTGGTAGATGAAGAATCAGCGGATGATTGACTAGAAAGCGGCAAGGTATGCAGCGCAGCTGTCCTGCCGCTGCCGGGCGCCATAAAAAGAAGGCAGGTAAGGGGTGGTATACCTTACCTGCCTTTTGTTATCAAATAGCATTTCTATGAACCTTATAAATAAGGCATCCCCAGTTTTTTAAAAAGGACCTGGATGGATAAAGAATCTAGAACAAGGATAAGCCCGCTGTTCATTTCATTATCGCCGATATGCAGCTTTTCGTCAATATAAAGGACCGGTTCATCATAGCTTCTGGATAATTTTTCAGCTGGGATGGTAACCAGGTTTGATACGGTATCACAATAGCTGTCCGGTGGGTTAATGTTAATAAATAACTGCGTCATGGCTGCAATGGAATTCACGTATGCAGCAGTTGTAATATTGCTCATTTCACGGACGACAGAAATATCCATTTCATCAATTTTGGCTAGATCTACGATTTCTTTTTTATAAAAGGTATTGATCAGTTTTTCTGCAAAGTTGAGATGGACAACTTCCAGCATGCAGCCATGAATGTCGCCCTCTAAATCTACGGTCATACCAAGCGCTTTTGTATGTTTTCCGCCAAGGTAATCTGCTACTTTGGAATAACTGATCAGGCTGATAACTGGAACCTCAATGTCGACAACTGTATTTAATAAGGATGCAAGCGCCGTAGCCGCATTCCCTGAGCCAATATTACCGATTTCCCGTAACACATCAAGGTGCATAGAACTAAATTCTTCAATATTTGTATAAGCCATTCCTTCCTCCTTTCTTGTGCGGTCTGCAAATTATACTAGCGTGCAGTAGGCTTTACCAATTAACGCCGGCTCACGGGCGTTACTGTCTCAAGCTATATAGCAAACTTTATCGCTCGTGAGTATAATATTAGCAGGTTTCCGGAGCCGGAAAATCATTGCCGAACGTATCTACCGTTACTTTTTTCATCCGCTGTGTTTCAAATGGGCGGTCATCGTAACCGGTAGGGGTTTCCGCAATTTTATTTACGACATCCATACCTTCCGTAATCCTGCCAAAAGCCGCATAAGCGCCATCTAGATGCGGAGCTTTTTTATGCATGATAAAAAACTGGGAACCGGCGGAATCCGGTATATTTGTCCGGGCCATAGACAGGACGCCGGGGTCGTGTTCCAGATTGTTTTCAAAGCCGTTTTGGGAAAATTCCCCTCTGATACAGTAGCCTGGGCCGCCAGTGCCGGTCCCTTCTGGATCGCCGCCCTGCAGCATAAATCCATTGATTACACGGTGAAAGATCACACCGTCATAAAAGCCTTTTTTGATCAAGCTGATAAAATTATTGACCGTATTCGGTGCAATTTCAGGATATAACTCGGCTTTCATGATGTCGCCATTTTCCATTTCGATCGTAATAATTGGGTTTTGTGTCATGGTCTTTTCTCCTTCTCTTATCTAATTTTAACGCTATTTTCGTAGATTGTAAAGAAGGCATAGGGGAAAATGTATAAAAAATTGCATTTAGGGGCCAAAAATTTTTAATCGTGCAATGGTGTGCAGATGTTTTTATGGGAGGAGGAAATTTATGTTAGAAAAAGACATTGTGCGGGCGCAGCTGACGCTGCGTGCAGTAGTATGGGATATTGCTGATACTGGGCAGGGAGAGGCAGCAAAGCTAAAACAGGAATTGAGGCAGTACCAAATTATAAAAATTGCAGCGGCACGGCAGAGTATGCCTGATTGGCGGCTAAGGTATGAAAGGGTACGGGAGCAGTTGGAAGAAGCAGGGGTTTTGGAAGCGGATGCATTGCTGGTAACAGAATGCGCACCGTTTGCAGAGTATGCATATAAACAACGTACAGCAATTCCACGGGATATAGAAAAGGAACAGGGGCTGGCCGTAGTTTTCTATGAGAAAGAAGAAATCGGCAGGTTTGTGGCCGCAGATATTGTAGTGCAGGGGTTTGAAGAAATCAGCGTCCAGTTTTTGGACCGGATACACAAACGGGCAAACCATTTGCCTTGGAATATTTTATATACAAAACGGACCTGCGTACGTGAGATAGCAATGGGGGATTTGGATGCATTATTCGCATTGTATGAAGGGAAAGGTATTACAACATATATAGAGCCATTGTATGAGCGGGAAAAAGAAGCGGAATATACCAAAAGCTACATTGATTGTATGTACTATTATTATGGATATGGCATGTGGGTAATTTGCGATAAGGATACCGGGGTGTTAATCGGCCGGGCAGGCATCGAACACAGGGATACGCAGGACGGCGTGCTTATGGAGTTAGGCTATATCATTGCAAGCGGGTATCAAAACCAAGGGTATGCTGTAGAAGTATGCAGCGCAATATTAGAATATGCCACAGACCAGCTGCAAGTCGATGAACTTCATTGTTTTATCCATCCAAAGAACCTGGCTTCTATACGGGTAGCGGAAAAATTGGGGTTTTTGTTGGATAAAAAAGAAGGTACACAGCAAAACGGCATGCTCCATTTTAGCAAACGGTTAAGTAAAAAACCACAGAAACCAGAATGATCAGAATAATATTTTCCAAAACCATTCATATTGCATGCATTTCCTTCATAAGATAATGCAGGACAAAGATCGAAGATAAAGGCCAAGAGTCGGCATTACAAGCGGAAGGCCGGTAGGATAGGCCCAGCAGGAAATCAGGTGAAAACTTAAGGAGGGGCGTAATATGGATAATAAAGAGGTACAAAAAAACAGCGCAATGCCAGTACTGGTAGATTTGGTTGTAATGTATATGATTACGGGCGTCCTGCTTGTAGCATTAGCTGCATTATTGGGGCGTGTAGAAATGACTGACGCAGCAGTCAGTATCGGGATTATTGCAACTTATATCATATCATGTTTCGTGGGCGGATTTTTTATTGGAAAAAAGAAAAAAACAAAAAAGTACCTTTGGGGGATTTGCGTAGGGGCCTTTTACTTTTTCGTGCTGTTCCTTGGCAACCTAGCCGTAAACCGCGGGCTGGATGGGCAAGTAGTACATATGCTTACAACAGCCGTATTATGTGTGCTTTCGGCTATGGCTGGCGGTATGATAAGCTAATAGGCATATGGCTGCTATTCACGCAGTTTATGCGCATTCCTGGCCCGTGAACCATAATCTTAAAGGCCTCAAGAGATGAAAAAAACACAAAAAAAGCTTCCTTTATAGCAGGAGGTGTGCTATACTAGTACTGCATTTTTATAAGTACCTGTAAATTGAAATAACGGGGTCCATAGCGAAAGGAGAACAAATGAAGCACATTAAAACTTTAAATACGAAAAAATTGCAGAATACGATAAAAAAGGGCGGATGCGGGGAATGCCAGACATCCTGCCAGTCCGCGTGCAAGACTTCTTGTACAGTAGGAAACCAGACCTGTGAGCATGCCGGCAAGTAATGTGTGGCAGGGCGTCTGCTTTTTCGACAGGCTGTAGCCGCTGGAAAAATGTAATAAGGAAAGCAGAAAATGTATGGCAGTATGCAGGCATCAAAGACCGTTCGCGCAGCGTTCGGTCATTTGTGCGTTTTATGTAACCGTAAGCTATACTGGCAAACACTAAAGTTTGCCAAATAACGCAAACCATATGGCAAACTTTATCGCTCGTGAGTATACACTGTTTTTATGATAAAAAGGAGTTACTATTCACAGCGCATAACTTATACTGGCAAACACTAAAGTTTGCCAAATAACGCCGACTCACGAGCGTCATTATCTTGAATCATATGGTAAACTTTATCGCTCGTGAGTATAGAATGTTTGTAAGGACAAATTGGCTGTGAATAGTAACACAAAGGAAGATAGAAGGGGGATTTTATAGTTGATCCATCAATATAAAAATAACGGCTATAATATCGTTCTGGATGTGAACAGCGGCGCAGTCCATCTGGTAGATGACCTTGTTTATGATGTGCTTCCATTATATGAAAGCCATACAGCTGAAGAAGCTGCGGCAGCATTAAAGGGCAGGTACCAGGCAGGGGAAGTGCAAGAAGCATTTACAGAAATAAAGGAATTAAAAGACTCCGGCGCACTGTTTACGCTGGATGAATACCAGGATGCAAAATATGGGGATTTTATAAACGACTTTAAAAACAGGCCAACAGTTGTAAAGGCGCTTTGCCTACATGTTGCACATGACTGCAACTTAGCCTGCCGTTATTGTTTTGCCGAAGAAGGAGGGTACCAGGGCAGCCGTGGGCTGATGAGTTTTGAAACCGGCAAGGCAGCGTTGGATTTTTTAATTGCCAATTCGGGCAGCCGCAGGAACTTGGAAGTGGATTTTTTTGGGGGAGAGCCGACGCTGAATTTTTCGGTTGTGAAAGATTTGGTGGAATATGGGCGTAGGCAGGAGAAGATCCATAACAAAAATTTTCGTTTTACGTTAACAACCAATGGGGTATTGCTGGACGATGCCATAATGGAATTTGCAAACCGGGAAATGGCAAATGTGGTATTAAGTTTGGATGGCAGGCAAAAGGTCAATGACCGGATGCGCCCGTTTCCAAGCGGTGCGGGCAGTTATGAAGTGATTGCCCCGAAATTTCTAAAATTTGCAGAAAGCAGAAAACAGGACAAGTATTATGTCCGTGGCACGTTTACCCACTATAACCTGGATTTTTCCAAAGATGTGCTGCATTTGGCAGACTTGGGGTTTCGCCAGATTTCGATAGAACCGGTGGTGGCGCCGCAGGCAGCAGATTATGCGATCCAGGAAGAAGACCTGCCGCAGCTGATGGAAGAATACGATACGTTGGCAAAAGAAATGCTGGCCAGGCAAAAAGCTGGGAATGGTTTTACGTTCTTTCATTTTATGATAGATTTAGAAGGCGGCCCATGTATCGCAAAGCGGCTGGCTGGCTGCGGATCTGGCACGGAATACCTGGCGGTTACGCCGTGGGGCGATCTGTATCCATGCCACCAGTTTGTAGGGGAAGAAAAATTTTTGATGGGGAATGTAGCCGATGGCGTGTCCAATACGCAAGTCCGTGAAATGTTCCAAGGCGTAAATGTATATTCTAAGGAAAAATGCCGGGACTGTTTTGCAAAATTTTACTGCAGCGGGGGCTGCGCGGCGAACGCATACCATTTTCATGGAGATATAAACGGTGCATATGAAATTGGGTGTGTATTGCAGAAAAAAAGGATAGAATGTGCAATTATGTTAAAGGCGGCACAGGCTTTGGACAGCCAGGTATAATAAAATCCAATAAGCAGATCATAGGATTAAGCATAGGAATGCATATATGAAATAAATGGAACCAATATTAGGAAAGGAATGAAAGGATGAAGAAAGGAAAAGGCATTACCATATTGTGTATTGTTCTGATATGTATCCTCGGCCTTGGATATTATGCGTCTATCATTTTATCCCCAACCGGACGCGGTGAAAATCAGAATATCATTTTAGGGCTTGACCTGGCAGGTGGCGTAAGCATCACATATCAGATTGTAGACGGCGATGCAACGGCGGAAGAAATCAGCGATACCGTTTATAAGCTGCAAAAGCGTGTGGAAGACTACAGTACGGAAGCCGTTGTGTCAAAAGAAGGCAGCGACCGGATCAATGTTGCGATTCCGGGCGTAACCGAAGCCAATGAAATTTTGGAAGACCTTGGCACGCCGGGGTCCTTGGAGTTTAAAGACCCTGAGGGGAATGTGGTGCTTACCGGCGATGACGTTGTGGATGCCCAGCCTGGCTATGTAGACAGGAGTGGGTCGAAAATGGCCGTTGTTGACCTGACATTTACGGATGAAGCGGCGGAGGTATTTGCAGATTTAACTGGCAATAATATCGGCAAGATTGTACCGATCGAGTATGACGGCGAAGTCATCAGCACCCCGCGGGTAGATGCTAAAATTACTGGCGGCAGGGCTGTGATAGAAAACATGGATTCCTATCAGGAGGCAGAAACATTGGCTTCCCAGATCAGGATCGGTTCCCTGTCGCTGGAGCTTGAGGAATTGACCTCACAAGTTGTAGGTGCGTCATTGGGCGAGGAAGCGATTGCTACCGCGTTGACGGCAGCGGCTATTGGGCTTGGGCTGATTATTGTATTTTTAATCGCATTTTACTGGATTGCAGGGGTAGCTACGACGCTTGGGCTGCTTACTTATTCTACGTTAGTAGTGGCAATTATTTACCTGTTTGAAATTACACTGACCCTTCCTGGAATTGCCGGGATTATCCTGGGCATTGGTATGGCGGTGGATGCAAATGTCGTTATCAATGCACGTATCAAAGAAGAACTGGCACTTGGCAAATCTACAGGGGCAGCTATTAAAGCAGGTTATCAGAAGGCATTGTCTGCCATTATAGATGGTAATGTAACAACTTTAATTGCGGCAGCGGTATTGGCAGCAAAAGGTTCCGGTACGGTTAAGGGGTTTGCATATACGCTTGCGATTGGCATTGTATTATCTATGTTTACTGCATTGGTCGTAACACGGTATTCAATGTATGCAATCCATGCGATCGGATTTAAAGATGTAAAATATTATGGTGCAGCCAAAGAGCATAAGGTAATCGATTTTATTTCAAAGCGGTATGTGTTCTTTCTTATATCGATTGTGGTTATAGCGGCTGGTTTTATCGGCGAAGGCGTAAATGCGGCAGGCGGCAAAGGTGCGTTTAACTACAGCCTGGAGTTTGTCGGCGGTACGTCCACAACCGTAGATTTGGGCAAGAATTATGAATTGGCGGAAATTGATTCAGAAATCGTGCCGTTGATCAATAGCACATTGGGGACGGCGGAAGTGCAGGTGCAGAAAATCGCAGACAGCACGGAAGTGATTTTTAAGACCCGCAACCTGGATTTGCAGGAGCGTGAACAGTTCGCGCAGATCTTTACGGATCATTATTCAGTGGATGCCAATACCATTTCTTACCAGAATGTCAGTGAAACCATTAGTAAAGAAATGACTTCGGATGCAATTTGGGCAGTGGCTATTGCAGTTGTCCTGATGTTAATCTATATCTGGTTCCGGTTTAATGACTTCCGGTTTGCTTCCAGTGCGATTATAGCGCTGCTGCATGATATACTGGTAGTGATTACCTGCTACGCATTGGTACGGATTTCCGTTGGCTCTACGTTTATAGCGGTTATGCTGACGATCCTTGGGTATTCGATTAACGATACGATTGTTACATTTGACCGTATCCGTGAGAATATGAAGTCAAAGGCAAGGGTAACAAAAGACGAGCTGGCCGAAATTGCAAACAAGAGTATCACGCAGACGCTGTCAAGGTCTATCAATACATCTGTGACGACGTTTGTAATGGTGCTGCTGCTGTATATACTAGGGGTTGCATCTATCCGTGAGTTTGCGCTGCCGCTTATGGTTGGCGTTATCAGCGGTACGTATTCCTCTGTCTGCATTGCGACAGAACTGTGGTTTGAAATGAAAATCCATCAGCGTACATCGTCGAAGGATGTAAAAAAGAAAGTCAACAAAACTGCATAAAGCAGTAGAAAACCGTAACAGAAAGCCGGCTTGTACAGCCAGTTTTGGAATAACCGGACTTATACAGGCATAGAAGAAAGGGGTATTTATATTATGTATACATTGGAAGATATACGGGCGGTTGATGTAGAAACAGCAGACGCAATTACCGCAGAATTGGACAGGCAGAACAGCCATATTGAGTTAATCGCATCCGAAAACTGGGTTAGCCCGGCAGTGATGTCTGCAATGGGCAGTATTATGACAAATAAATATGCAGAAGGCTATCCAGGGCACCGGTATTATGGTGGCTGCGAATGCGTGGATGTCGTGGAGGAACTGGCAAGGGAGCGCGCAAAACAGTTATTTGGCTGTGAATATGCCAATGTACAGCCGCATTCCGGAGCACAGGCAAATATGGCGGTGCAGTTTGCCATGCTGCAGCCAGGGGATACGGTTATGGGTATGAACCTTGACCACGGCGGGCATCTGACACATGGCAGCCCAGTGAATTTTTCCGGGGCTTATTTTAAGATTGTACCTTATGGTGTCAATGAACAAGGTTTTATCGATTATGATAAATTGATTGAAACGGCAAAAGAATGTAAGCCAAAAATGATCATTGCAGGTGCGTCCGCTTACGCCCGGACAATTGATTTTAAGAAGTTCCGGGAAGCCGCAGATGCCGCAGGCGCTTATTTAATGGTTGATATGGCGCATATTGCCGGACTGGTGGCAGCAGGGCTGCATCCGTCGCCGGTTCCATATGCAGATGTGGTGACAACAACGACGCATAAGACGCTGCGTGGGCCAAGGGGCGGCATGATTTTGTGCAAAGATGCGGAGCTGGCGAAGAAATATAAGTTTAATAAAGCAGTATTCCCTGGAACCCAGGGTGGGCCGCTGATGCATGTGATTGCAGCAAAGGCAGTCTGCTTGAAGGAAGCTTTAGATCCATCCTTTCAAGTATACCAGCAGCAGATCATTGACAATGCGCAGGCGTTGTGCAAAGGGCTGTTGGACCAGGGGATCCAGATTGTATCCGGTGGGACGGATAACCATTTGATGCTGGTGGATCTGACTAGTTTTGGGCTGACAGGCAAAGAAGCGGAAGCAAGGCTTGATATGGCGCATATTACTGCAAACAAAAATACGATCCCAAATGACCCGCAAAAGCCGACCGTAACAAGCGGGATCCGCCTTGGCACCCCAGCGGTAACATCCAGGGGTATGGATACGCAGGATATGGGCAAGATCGCGCAGGCAATTGCCATGATGATCAAAGAGGGCGAACCGGCAGCGCAGAAAGCGCTTGCAATTACCCAGGAATTGACGGCAAAGTATCCATTAAAATAAACGGGTTGGAGGAAACATATGCTAGATATTAAATTTGTCAGGGAAAATCCGGAACTTGTAAAGCAAAATATCCGCAACAAATTCCAGGAAAAGAAACTGCCGCTGGTAGATGAGGTCATTGAATTGGATGCAAAAGCACGCAAGGTGCAGCAGGAGGCAGATTCTTTAAGGGCCAACCGTAACCAGCTTTCCAAGCAGATTGGCGCTTTGATGAAAGCAGGGAAAAAAGATGAAGCAGAAACAGTGAAAGCTCAGGTAGCAGCGGATGCAAAACGGCTGGAGGAACTGCAAGTACAGGAAAAGGAACTTCAGGAAAAAGTGTTAAAGGATATGATGGCAATCCCAAATATCATTGACCCATCTGTGCCGATTGGGCCGGATGATTCCTGCAATGTGGAGATTCAAAAGTACGGCGACCCATTGGTACCGGATTTTGAAATCCCATACCATACGCAGATTATGGAGCGGTTTGAAGGGATTGACCTGGATGCGGCAGGCAAGGTAGCAGGCAATGGGTTTTATTACTTGATGGGCGATATTGCACGGCTGCATTCCGCAGTGATTTCTTATGCAAGGGATTTTATGATAAACCGGGGGTTCACTTACTGCGTGCCTCCGTTTATGATCCGCAGCAGCGTGGTTACTGGGGTTATGAGTTTTGAAGAAATGGATGCCATGATGTACAAGATTGAAGGCGAGGACTTATATTTGATCGGTACCTCAGAGCATTCCATGATCGGCAAATTTATTGATACCATCAATGAAGAAGAAAAACTGCCGTATACGCTGACCAGTTATTCCCCATGCTTCCGGAAAGAAAAAGGGGCGCATGGCATTGAAGAACGCGGTGTATACCGTATCCATCAGTTTGAGAAGCAGGAAATGATCGTTGTATGCAAGCCAGAGGAATCAATGGAGTGGTATCATAAGCTTTGGCAAAATACCGTAGATTTATTTCGAAGCCTGGATATTCCAGTGCGCACGCTGGAATGCTGTTCCGGCGACCTTGCAGACCTGAAAGTAAAATCCTGTGATGTGGAAGCATGGTCGCCAAGGCAGAAGAAATATTTTGAAGTCGGAAGCTGTTCCAACCTGGGGGATGCGCAGGCGCGCAGGTTAAAGATCCGTGTAAAAGATAAGGATAAAAATAAATATTTTGCACATACGTTAAACAATACCGTAGCTGCGCCGCCGCGGATGCTGATTGCATTTTTGGAAAATAACCTTTGTGAAGACGGCAGCGTAAATATCCCACAGGCATTGCAGCCGTATATGGGTGGGGTGCAAAAAATAGTGCCGAAAAAATAAGCAGGTATCTGCTTACAAACCTGGCCAGCCGTATGTATCCGGCTGGCCATTGCTTATTGAATAAAAAAGATGAGCGGTTTTTGATTTTTTTATACAAAATATGTTTTAGAAAAAGGAACTAAAAAATACAGCTATAAGGGGACTTATAGCTGTATTTTTTAGTTGTTGTTTTGTTCTGGAGGTACAAATTCCAGTAAATCTTCAATACGGCAGTTTAAGGCGGAGCAAATTCTGGCTAGAACAGCCGTATCTAACCTTGTCACCTGATTTTTGCAGTATTGGTTAATCTGTGTGCGCTGCATTTCAGCCCGGTGTGCCAGCTTATTTTTGCTGATACCCCGTTCTTCAATCAACTCAGCAAGTTTGATCTTGATACGTCCATAATCATGTTCTTCCATAAATACACCTCGATTTTCATCCTTATTTGTCGAATTATATCCTAATTTGATGAGCGATTGTGTTTGACATCTATAGTGTAGGGTAATTAGAATAGAAATATAAGATCTAATAAACTAAAGTAGACTTCTTACACAACTAAAGGAGGAAATCATATGGAACAACTAATCAATAAACTGATAAATATGGGTACTGACCAGTTTATGGACAGGAGCAGGGAGGAACTTGTTATGACAGATGAAATTTATTTAAAAGACAACAAAGATGAAAAGGCGCTGGAAAAACGGTACGAAGCACTGGACTTGACCACAGAACAGAAGATGCTGATCAATGATTATATTTCTTGTGTCAAATCTGCGGATGACCGCTATTCTGATATTTCTTATATTGCAGGCATCCAAGATGCCGTGCGGATGTTTGTACAGCTGGATTTGCTGAAAAATTACAATGGGGCTGAATTGGCAAATTAATATGTATTTTTATGTGTAGCCAGGGAAATAGGGCTGCACTGGTGGATAGAAATAGTAGCAGTGGGCGAATGATGATAAAATGGGTGCAGCTATAAGGGAACTTATGGCTGCTGTCCTTTTTCTTTCGCGCCCCATGACGCAATTTCTTCCAGCCTTTCACTTCTCTTCATGCTTCTAAGGAAAGCCGACACGACACATTGTATCTGCCCTATGTTCTGCTTTTCCATTTCGCTGATAAAGCGGTCCAATGTTTCAATATCCCCCGGATTCAAAATATACACCTCATTGCCTGCCAGCAGGATGCCCCATGCATTATTTTTGTAAAGCCTTATTAATGGCTCTTTCTGCGGCACGTCCGTTGGACAAACAACTTTTGGCATTTTCTTCACTGGCTTTCCGTCTAAAACATTCCTCATACGCTCGAAACGGTCTTGAATCTCTGCAAGGAATACTTTTCTTATTTCCGGCTCTAGTTTTCCAGAATAATACTCACACCCTCTTTCTGTGCAGATATACTGCGGGTTCTCCTGCTTATTTGCTCCTATGTAGCTGTCAAGTATGAAGAACTCTTTTGCATTAAATCCCATCTGCCCCAGCTCTATTATACAGTCCCCTATAGTAGCAATGACTTTCCCATGCAGGTTTTCCGGGCTGTCATTATTGCAATGTCCCTTGACGTGATCGTAAGCTGTTTGACGTTGTGAGTTATGCCGTTGGCAACCTCTTTCAGCTTATCCTCAACAGTTATGAAGTAGTCCCTTGCCTGTTCTGCCTTTTCCGTCTTGCCCTGCATGGAAAGCTTCTTTGCAAAGTTGGCGGATAGCTTGAAATCCTGTGTCGGTATGCCGCCTTTTGGGTTTTCGCCCTCAATGGCTAAAACCTCATAATCCTCATTTTCTATAGCAAACGGATTTTCTAAAATATTGGATTTATACCATCTACCGTAATGCGTACTGTCCATTTCCAGAAATTCATACAACTTCTTTGCTGTGGTTTTTCCTTCTGCATCAATGCCTAAAGCAATCTCAATAGGGGTTTGCGTTATCTGGCTTTGAATCTCGTTCAATAAAAAATACCTCCATTCCGCAATTTTAGGTTTGCCAAATAAAGGTACGCATGATATAGTATTTACGTACCGCCTTTTGGCGTGTCATTGATAAAGGTAACTGTGTGATTGGTAGTCGGGCAGTTGCCTTTTCTTTATCTGTTGTCTAATTCTTTTTTTACCAATCGTACCCCTTTATTTATAACTTCTGTTTTAGTAGTCTGCATTTTCTCCGCACACTCTGTTAAAAGTTCATTTTCCTGCTTTGTAAGTCTTATCTCTAATCTTACATTTTTGGGGTTTTCGATTTTAGGTCTACCTGCCGGACTAATAAGCCTCACCTCCTTAAATATTGCCCGTACACTATTTGTCAACCCCTAATTTCAAATTTTTTCAAGCTGCAATGTCCTTTGACGTGATTGTCAGTGCTATTCATAATTATCCGCATAATTTATGCGCAATTCTATTGACATGCGCATAAAACAGGAGTATAATACATATTGTAAGGAGGTTTAGACATGACAGCACGAGAGATACTAAAGATACTTCATAAAGATGGACGGTATGAAGTTGACCAGGAAGGCTCGCACATGCAGCTTAAACACCCCACAAAACCCGGAAAAGTAACCGTAGCAATACATGGCAAAAAGGATATACCACCGGGAACACTCAACAAAATACGAAAACAGGCGGGGCTTTAACTGCCCCATACATGTAACGGTTTTATAGAAAGGAGTAACAGACTATGTTAAGTATAACCTATCTTGCAGTATTAGAACCCGGGGAAGATGGTAGTTATGGCATTTCATTCCCTGACTTGCCTGGCTGTTTTAGCTATGGAGAGAATCTTGCACATGCGGGACAAATGGCGGCAGAAGCCGCAAGCCTGCATGTATATGGTTTAGAACAAGATGGAGATGAAATCCCTACGCCCTCGCTCTCACTCCCGAAAGATGAGATTGAAGGCATGGTTGTTATGCCGGTTACAATTCATCCTGACCTTTATAGGGCAAAACGTGACAATGAACGCATTAAGACAAACATCACTATTCCAGCATGGCTAAAAAGGATTGCAGAGGAACAGAAGGTAAACTATTCCCGACTTTTGGAAACTGCCCTGATTGATTATCTACAAATCCCTATGCCTGGCAAGCAATAAGTCTTTATAATAGATACCTGTTGAAGCTGTCTGCAAAATATGTGAACTGTTCCATTGCGATATAGGGGATATTTTTCAGTATGTGCCAGATAAAAAAGGCTCTTGAAAACTGATTGCGGATGTGCTATATCCCGAGTTTGCCACTTGTAGAGACAAAAACGGAGCCCTGATGGACTCCAT
>CAMUML010000035.1 GCA_947089855.1 uncultured Eubacterium sp. | reverse complement strand
TATGTAAACGGAGGGTCACAGTCCCTCCGGAGAGGGCTAACCGCCTGCCATCCTGACAGCACTGAAAGCATTGTAGCACACATTCTGACATTTTTCAACAATTTCTGATTACGTGGATTATCTGGAAAAGCCTTAATTTTCCATCTCATATCAATCTCACGGAAACAGAAAAAGGACTGGAAAACCCTATAAAATAAGGATTTTCAGTCCAAATGTCCGCTATTCGAACTCAATCGTCCCAGGCGGCTTACTAGTCAAATCATACACCACCCGGTTAACCCCCTTCACCTCATTCACAATCCGGTTCATAACCTTCTGAAGTACTCCAAACGGAATCTCCGCACACTCAGCTGTCATAAAATCCGTCGTCTTCACAGCCCGCAGTGCCACTGCATAATCATATGTCCGCTCATCACCCATAACCCCAACAGACCGCATATTTGTCAATGCTGCAAAATATTGCCCAATTCCTTTATCCAGCCCCGCATCCGCAATTTCCTGCCGGTAAATTGCATCGGCATCTTGTACAATGCGCACTTTTTCTGCCGTCACTTCGCCAATGATCCTTATTCCAAGCCCTGGCCCTGGGAATGGCTGGCGGTTTACAAGATGTTCTGGAATACCTAGCTCACGGCCAGCCTTACGCACTTCGTCTTTAAATAGCAGCCGGAGCGGCTCAATAATTTCTTTAAAATCTACATAATCAGGAAGGCCACCTACATTATGGTGCGATTTAATGGTAGCGGATTTGCCGAGTCCCGATTCGATTACATCCGGATAAATTGTGCCTTGTACAAGATAATCGACGGCACCTATTTTCTTGGCCTCTTCTTCAAAAACGCGGATAAATTCCTCACCGATGATCTTCCGCTTTGCCTCTGGTTCCTCTATTCCGGCTAGTTTTTTGTAAAACCGTTCCTGTGCGTTCACGCGGATA
The DNA here is from genome assembly GCA_947089855.1 of uncultured Eubacterium sp. Taxonomy (GTDB): domain Bacteria; phylum Bacillota; class Clostridia; order Lachnospirales; family Lachnospiraceae; genus Eubacterium_J. The sequence goes on along the minus strand of CAMUML010000035.1, from coordinate 47,314 downwards.
AAATTCAAGTCGTATGGGCCATCTGGTCCAAATACAGCTTCCACTTCATCCCCCTCATTTTTGCGCAAAAGGCCATGATCTACAAATACGCAGGTTAGCTGTTTTCCAACGGCCTTTGCCAACAGTACTGCTGCTACAGAAGAATCGACACCGCCTGATAACGCACAAAGCACTTTTCCATTGCCAACCTTTGTACGTATTTCATTGATTGCCCGTTCTACAAATGAGTCCATTTTCCAGTCGCCGGTACAGCCGCAGATCTTGGTAACGAAATTTGAAAGCATCCGCTGGCCTTCTAATGTGTGCATGACTTCTGGGTGAAACTGAGTTGCATACAATTTACGTTGCGGGCATTCCATTGCAGCAACTGGGCAGGCGGATGTTTGCCCGGTAACCAGAAAGCTGTCCGGCGGTGTTTCTATATAATCTGTATGGCTCATCCAGCAGACTGTGTCCTCATGGACGCCCGTAAATAAGGTACTGGATGTATTTACATTTACATTCGTTTTCCCATATTCGCTGGTTGGAGCTGCCTTTACAATACCGCCGAGCAAATGTGCCATTACTTGTGAACCATAGCAAATTCCTAAAATTGGTATACCAAGATTAAAGATTTCTTTCTCGCATACCGGTGATTCCTCCAAGTATGCACTGTTTGGCCCTCCTGTAAAAATAATGCCTTTTGGCTCCATCTCCCTGATTTTTTCCAACGGTAATGTATATGGATATACCTCACAATATACATTGCACTCGCGCACACGCCTTGCAATCAGCTGGTTATATTGCCCTCCAAAATCTAGAACAATGACTTTTTCTTGCACCATTGCGTTCTCCTCCTTCAGCCTGTCTGTCTTATCATTTCTGTATACTGCCGAAAACCTATGTGAAAAAATGCTTTTCGATTCCGTGAATTTTTGCAATAATATGTCAAAGCCTGAAAAGTTGTAAATTGGTGTTATTTACTCAAATATAAATTTCTCTTTGGATAATGTACTGCATATTACCCTAATTAACTATCAACAGCCAAAATCCTAATTATTTTGGCCTATTCCATTTTTTATTATAAGGCAACCCTTACTGAAACACAAGTTTTTTCTACTGCAAGGACAATAGTTACTATTGATGGGCCGTGAAAAGTAACAGTCAATATAACTGTTACAAGACAATAAAACACAAGTAGCGCAAGATAATATAGCTTGTAGCAATTTATTTTCACAAATAAATTAAAAAACCGCCTGATCGCAAATGCGGACAGGCGGCCCTTCCCAATTAAAGCCACATCTTTTATACACGGCTACGCTATTTATATATTTTTTCAATTTTAGCTTTAAGAAGCCAGCTGCAAATACCGCGATTGCCTATGCTTCTTTAAGCCCCTTTTTGCGGAACTGTCGGCTGGATAAAGTCCATATATTTTTTCTTACGTGCTTTAAATTCATCGCTGTTTTTCTGCAGGTAAGCCAAACGCCCTTCATTTTCCTGTATATCTTTGCCATGTTTCATCTTTCCGGACATGGTATCGTGTGCCAGCGCATACTGCTCTTGTGGGTAATTGATCCTTATTTTACCGTCTATGGATTCCAACTCCCCTTCCATGCCGCACAGGCCGCAGATTGCATGGGTGGTTCCTGGCTCGATATAGAAGTTGTTGCAGTGGCAATGCGGGCAGACGCCTTCCTCTCCCTGCCAGGATGCATTATTAATATCCTTTGCGGCATTGGCAAGGTTGATTCCGATTTGATGCGCCCTTGCAAGCGCTTTGTCATCCATCAGGATGGTCTTGGACCATTGAAATTTATCGTTGTCAATAATTTTCCACATTGGGCTCATTGCAAGCATTCCGTGATCCATCTGCACGAGGGATCCCCAATCCGACCCGCCTATACCGATAAAAGAAATTACTTTGTCACGTAACAGGCGTTCGTCGACACCTGGCCCGCCCGCTTTTTTATTTAGGGAATCTGCGATTACTAGGTTGCCCCTGTCCATAGACGGCCCAAAACGGTCGCAGATCGTGTGGATAATGCCTGGGACGCCATTTTCAAAAATTGGGGATACCATCATAATGCCGTCTGCATCCAGCATTTTATCCAGCAGCCACAAAAAGTCGTCTTTTACGGAACAAATACGCCCTTTGCCGCCCATCATTGCTTTGACGCAGGCAATGCACCCGGTGCAATGCTTGATGTCCAATTTATGTAAATTGATAAATTCAATCTCTGCTCCCGCTTCCTGTGCGCCCATTAAGGCTTCTTTACACATGGAATCATTGGAGCCATTAAACGTCCCTGATGAAATGCCTAAAATTTTCATAGAAAATCCCTCCTTGTGCTACATTTGCATATTCTTTACGCCAGTTTACAAGTTTTTCCTCAAAAACAAGATATAGATTGAACAGTTGCAGGTATATGCAATATATAGTTCTTGGTTTTGTAAAAATATGCCAAAACCTAAAAAGTTGTAAACTGGTGTATTCTTTCCATATATCTTGTTTATTTAAATTTTCCCACTTTCACTGGCTTCTTTGGTACACGGACTGTACCGTCCTGTGCTACAATTGCATGTTCTTCGCATACATCCGCGCATTTCCCGCAATTTTCACACAAGTCGTTATCGATAATATGGATAAATTTTTTCCTGCCGGTAATCGCATCTTCATCGCATACATCGATACAGGCGCCGCATCCGGTACATTTGGCCGGGTCAATGGCCAATTTGGCAAACGCTTTGCATACGCCTGCTGGACAAACCTTTTTGGTAAAATGCGCTTCCAATTCCGGCCGGTTTTGTTCTATAGAACTGACGATGGCACGGGCCATGCCACGCCCCAAATGGCATAGTGCCCCTACCTGGATCAATGGCCCAATATCCAAGATCATCGCAAGGTCTTCTTTTTTCGCCCTGCCAGCTGTAATATCCTGCGTAATTGCCTGAAAATGCCATGTACCTTCCCTGCACAGGACACATGTTTTACAGGATTCCCGGTTGGCCTGTATGGCAAGGTTTTTCGTCACATCTGCCAGGCAGTCTTTTTCCCCATATACTACGATGCTGTCCCACTGTGCGTCAAGCCCGACTGTTTTTTGGCCGCATTGGCCTGCTGCGACAAATTCGCCGGACACGCCGCCGACCAGCACACTTTTTTCTGGTTGGATCCCGCATTCTGTAAGCAACGTCTGCAGGCTGGTTTCGGCCTTTACCTCTGCGACCCGGCTTTCCCCTGCGCAAAAGATGACGACTAGTTTTGATTCTATATATCCAGGTTTTGCTGCTTCGTATATCCTGCAAAGTGTTTCTGCATCCAGGGCAATAGCTGGGCGCCCCTGCCAGCCTTGTGATGGAAATTCTTTTTCCATTGGGCTTGCAGACAGTACGCCTGACGCTATCCAATGGTATAGCGCAGACTCTTCCCGCAATACAAGGGAACGGCCTGCTTCCACTGTTTTCACAACCAGGCCGTTGGCTGTACCTTCTGCCCCTGTGAACATAAAATCGATTTCCTTTGGCTTTACCAGATAGATTTCCTCCGCATCGGCTGCTTTTGCAACCGCTGTTATAGCAAGCGAAAGTTTCTCTGGCTGGGCGGCTGCCAGAAAGGCATTCAATGGCGCACTGCTATCGTCCCCAGCCAAATTTACTACCAATGCGGCGCCGCCCCGCTGCCTAGCGTCCTGGAGTATAGGAGCAAGATCAACGCCATATTTTGTGTGCATATCTAATGCCTGTACGGCTTCTACAGACAGCCCGCCATTGGCAGGCGAGAGTATTTTACGTACCTGGGAATCGGTACAATCCATTTCTTTTAACATCGATCATCCCTCCTCTATACCAGGTTTTTTATCAGATCCATTTCCAGGCATATAATCGCTCCAGAATTTCTGAGGCGCAAGCTCGCATCTAAGGTCGCATTGCAGGCACCGTGCAGCTTCACACGCAGCCATTTCCCCATCAAACCCTAAATCCATCGGGCCGCAGGTGCTGTAATTGGTCACCCGCTCCGGCACCGGCACTACGCGTGGCTGCACCCGCTCCTTATCGCCAAAGTGCTCGGCCACACCGATATAAGGGTTTTTATACTGCTGAGGCGCAAGCGCTTCGTCTATATTGCCGTCGCCGCCTAAATACCGATCGATTTCCTGGACGGCTTCCCTGGCGGCTGCAATCGCCTTGATTACAGATTGTGTGCCGGTTACGGCATCGCCTGCTGCCCAGACGCCGGTTACGCTCGTCTCTCCCGCCGGCCCTTTTGTCTGTATATAATTGCCATGCGTTAATTCCAGCCCAAATACGTCTGGATCAGCTGAGATCGTAGGACGCTGCCCGACTGCAAATATCACAGTATCCGCCTCTAATACTTCTTCTGTCCCTTCGGCAAGCTCCATATGCACCTTGCGGTCCTGGTCAAAATAGAATTTGTCTATGCCCTGGATCCGTACGCCTGCACAATGGCCGTTTCCATCGTCCAAGATTTCATGGAAGGTCTTGCTGTTATAAAGCTTGACGCCTTCTTCTTGCGCCCAATTGCGCTCTTCGTCGGATGCAGTCATCTGGCCATACGCTTCCAGGCAGGCCATTGATACGGATTCTGCACCGAGCCGCAGGGCTACGCCTGCACAGTCTACTGCTACATTCCCGCCGCCTAAGACAACTACTTTTTTGCCTACCTTCGCGTTCCCTTCTTCAAAATCACGCAGGAAGTCTGCATTTACCAAAACACCGTCCAGATCATTGCCTAGTATCGGAAGTTTGGTTCCCGCATGGGTTCCAATGGCTACAAATACGGCATCAAACCCTTGTTTTAATAATTCCGGCGCATGATGGACCGGGGTTTGGTATAAGATTTTGATCTGGTTTTGCGGATCTTGCTGCCCCTGCGTTAAAATCTCCTGGATTTCTGCATCCAGCGCTTCCCGCGGCAGGCGGTAGTTTGGGATACCATAGCGCATCTGCCCGCCAGCAAGCGGCATTGCTTCATAAACGGTTACGCTGTGGCCAAGTTTTGCGGCATAATAGGCAACTGTCAGCCCCGCAGGGCCTGCGCCAACCACCGCTAGCTTTTTCCCGGTTAACGGCTTTTGGAACCCTTTTTGCTTCCACGCACCGTTATCCTGCTGCGCCGCATAACGCTTCAGGTTCCGGATAGCGATCGGCTCATTTAATTCTGTACGCTTGCATTCCAATTCACAATTGTGTACGCAGATATACCCCAAAGCATGCGGGAACGGCACTTTTTCCCGGACAACTGCTGCCGCAGCCGCATAATCCCCTTCTTTGATAAAACGGATATACCGCGGCACATCCACATGGGCAGGGCATGCATTCCGGCATGGTACAAACCCTTCCTCCCTGGTTTTGCCAACCAGCTTTTCCGCCAATTCTTCATGTTCCCGGATAGACCCGGTCGGACAGACTTCCACACATGCCGTACAAAACCGGCAATCCGCATCTTTTAACGATGCCCCGTCGATCACGACCTGCCTTCTGCCGTTTACCTCGCCAAAACGGATCGCACCCACCCCACGCAGGTCATTGCAGGCACGCACGCAGCGGCCACAAAGGATACAGCGGTACATTTCATGCAGGATAATCGGGTTGCTATGGTCTGCTTTGACGTTTATGGTATTGGCTTTCAGCTTCCTGCCGGTATCCCCGACATACTGGGAAATAGACTGCAGCTGGCATTTGCCGTATTTCGGGCAGCCTGTGCATTCTGCCGGATGTGTTTTAAACATAAAATCACAAGAGAGTTTGCGTATTTTTTCTGCTGTTTCATCATGGGTATCAATTACCATGCCCTCCTGCACTTTTTCCGTACAGGAGGTAACTACACCTTCTACACCCTGCTGGCCTACCACGCAAAGGCGGCAGGCCCCTGCCGGATGTAAATTTTCATGGCTGCACAGATGCGGGATATAAATTCCATGATCCAAAGCGGCTTCCAAAATCGTTTTGCCAGGTTCTGTTTTTACCGTCTGTCCATCAATGGTCAACGTTATTGTTCCACTCATATTTAATCTCCATCATTTTTGAATTCCCATCCAGCCTCAATGTGGCAACAGTCCAGATAACTCTACTCTTCATCGCCATTTATATAATCAGCTGCGGAATCGCCTGCAAAACGTCCGGAATTCAGGCAATAGCCCATTGTATTCCCTGGCAGCAGGAACATATAGGAATCCCCATAAATAGTACAGGTGTCTGTCCCGCACGCATACAGGCCAGGGATTTTTTCCCATTCCTTATCCAATACTTCAGCGTTTTCATTGATCTTAATGCCGCCAAGCGTCCCATATCCGCCTGGACGGAACTTGCCTGCATAAAACGGCGCTTTTTCGATCGGCTTCATAAATTTTGGATTCTTGTAAAACATGCTGTCATGGGACTCGCACATTTCATTGTACTCATCGATGGTTTCTTCCAGCGCTTCCGGGTCGATGCCCAGTTTTTCTGCCAGTTCCTCAATCGAATCCGCTTTTACCAGATCTGGGTTGCCGCTTGCAACCGCGTCGTCGACTGCCTGTGCAAAATCCGAAACATCTTCCGGATGGTGTACAAAATTGACTACGTCCACGCCCTTTTTCATATAGCCTTTTGCAATCCTGGAATCAATGATAGAATAGCCTACTGCGCCTTTCTGGAAAGAAATCGCATTTCCGGTAAACGTTGTATTCTGCATTTCTTCTTCATTGATAAAACGCTGCCCCAGCTGGTTAACCATTAAATTCGGCTGCATAAATACAGACGGGATACAGTCTGGGCCAAAATCTGAATTCGGCAGGATATACATCATCTCCACATTCATCGGTGTAGATGCAGCCCCTACTTCCTCTGCCATTTTGATCCCGTCGCCTTTCAGCCCTGGTATCGCAAAATTAAACATATTTTCCTGGAAGGTATACCCCGTACGTTCTTTGATCATCGTCGGATTGTCCCCAGCACCTCCGGTTGCCAAGATAACCGCTTTGCAGCCACACTGGATCTCCTCCCCATCGCTGCCTACTGCCAGTACGCCGCAAATCTTTCCTTCCCCATCTTTTAAAATCTGCTTTGCAGGTGTTTCCATATAAAACTGCGCGCCGTTTTCTTTCGCATATTCTGAAATCTGCTTATTCATAATTGCGCCGCCGTTACGTCCAATCCCACCGTTTACCGCTACAATATGCCAGGTTGCTTCTGACTTCGGGAAATATTTATACGCGCCCGCAAATTCTACGCCACAGGATTCTTCCAGCCAGCGGATCGTATCGCCGGAATTTTCAAAATATTTCTTTACCATACGCGCATCGGACCTCCAATGCGTATATTCCATAAACATTTTAAATGCTTTTTCTACGTCGATGTCTACCATCATATCGCCCTGCTGCTTCGTGCCAATGCCAAACGGGCCCATACCCATATTGGCAGCGCCCCCTACGACAGCTGCTTTTTCAAATACAACGACATCCAGGCCGTTTTCTGCCGACTGCGCTGCCGCTGCTAAACCGGATGGGCCAGACCCAATGACTGCTACATCTGCTTTTATCGTTTTCATACTGTTTCCTTTCCTTGTTTAGTCCTTTCCACTGTTACCAAACCCGCCATCCTGAAACCGACGCTTTAAAAACGTAACGGCAATATCCAACGCTGCATTTGCCCAATCCCTAAAATATAGGCTGTGAAGCGCCCGCGTATCTTCCGCCATTGCCTGATACACGGCTTCATTGCCGGCATCTTCTATATACCCATGATGCACATCCGGCACCACCTGGCAGTATACCGGCACCCCTGCTTTTTTCAGTAAATCCGCATACAGCAGCCCTTCCTCTTTTAATCCATCCTTTTCCGCTGGCAGGATACATGCCGGTGCAAGGCCTGCAAGGTCTTCTTTGGATGCACAAACCGGAGACACATACGGGATATTGCGTTGTTCCTCCTTTGCATACAGCACTGTAAATGCCCGCATTACCTCAGGGTCCATATCACAGTCATAATGCGGCTTCTCCTGCGGCATATGCACCGAATCCAAATACGGATAATGCAATACCTGGCCGCAAAGGGAAAAATGGCCTTCCCTGCGGCAGCGCATTGCTACCGCTGTTGCAAGGCCTGCCCCTGCGGAATAGCCCATCACTGCCATATGGCGTATATCAATACCGTATTCCCCTGCATGTTCCTTAAAATACAAAATCGTATCATATGCATCTTCAAACGCCGCTGGATAAGGGTGTTCCGGTGCAAGGCGGTAATTCACTCCGATTACATGGCACTGTAACGACTTACTGACCTTTTGGCAGATCTTGTCATCTTTTTGCGCATTTCCAAAAATAAAACCGCCGCCGTGGAATTCAAATACTACCGGCCGTATACCAGCGCCTGCCCGGTGTATGCATACCGTAATCTCCCGGCCAGGCAATGCAACTTCACAAACCTGCCCTGCCAGCGCCTGCTCCATAGCCAGCCCGTCTTGAAACATGCGGATGTCCGGAACCGTATTCAAAAAACTCCGCAAATACGGGTCGGTAATTTCCGGACATAATCGTATCCTTTTCCCCATCTGCCATACCTTCCTTAATTTATACTGACTGGCAAAATTTTGCCTTCCGCACGGTTTAGCTTAGACAGCCGCCCATTTCCCACAATACTATGCGTTACCCAAAACCGTACCTGCCCTTTTTTGCCCTATGTCAATATTCAAAATCAAACCCGCTCCATACCGGTACACCCGTATATTCCTGCAGCCCCTCTGTCTGTTCCAGGGCACGGATAGCGCCGGATGCCAATGCTTCCATCTCAAAATCTCCGCCATAAACGATAAACGGGGCAATCCACCCGGCATATTTTTTCACATTTTGAATAAAATCTGCATCGTTGGACACACCGCCTGTCATAACAATGGCATCGACTTTGCCTTCCATAACACAGGCATAAGAACCAATATATTTTCCAAGCTGGTAAGCAAAATTCTTATAAACCAATGCAGCCCACCTGTCCCCGTTTAAGATCCGCTTTTTAATCTCCAGCATATCATCTGTGCCAAGCAGGGAAACCAGCCCGCCGGTTTTGCTGATTTTTTCCTTCATTTCCTGAAGCGTATATTCGCCGGAATAGCACATCTTTACAACCGGCATCAACGGGACATAGCCGCTGCGGTTCGGCGCCATCGGGCCTTCCCCGTTTAATACGTCGTTGCCGTCCACTATCTTCCCCTGCTTTTGCGCGGTAATCGAAAGCCCACCGCCAACATGGCATACGATAAAATTGCAAGCTTCATACTTTTTGCCAAGTTCTTTTGCCGCGCGCATGGCAGTTTCCTTCTGGTTTAACACATGCACGTGGGATTCCCGGTAAATGCCTTTGATACCGGTCAGCCTGGCAACATCCTCAAATTCATCGACATCCGGCGGATTCACCAGATATGCCGGCTTGCCGGTTTCCTTTGCAAACGCGTCTATAATCTGCGCGCCCAAGATCGCCGGGTGCTCCATTAGGCGCCCTGACGTACAATCCTCCAATATTTTATCATTCACCGGAAAAATCCCGCCCGGCGTAGACACTAGCCCGCCGGAATACGCCGCAAACGCATCCATATCTTTGATTTCGATCTGGTTTTCCCGAAGCTCCGATAAAATCGTCTCCACACGGTAAGGCTTCTGCTCGCTGACACGGGCAAACCCTTTTAACTTTTCCGGGTCGTGCTGCACATTCGCTTTAAACAGGCGTTTTTCCCCATCAAATACCGCCAGCTTTGTAGACGTAGAGCCTGGGCTCAATGTAAATACCCGATACCCCATACCGCTTCCTCCTCTCATACTTTAGGCATTTGCCGCCGCTATAATTACCATTGCAATATCCCCCACGATCTCTTCTACACTGGCGCCCCTGGACGAATCCGCCACCGGCTTTGCAAAACCGCTGAGTGTATGGCCATAGCCCTTTCCCTTCGCAAAAAGCTGTATCATCTTAATGCCGATATTCGCCGCGTTTAATTCCGGGAAAATCAGGATATTGGCCTTTCCTGCAACTTCACTTGGCCGGTTTACTTTCTTTTGGGCCACCTGCGGACAAATTGCAGAGTCCAGCTGGAATTCTCCATCAATCTTTAGATCCGGGCGGCGTTCTTTTGCAATGCGGACCGCTTCTAAAATTTTATCCACACTGGCAGCCGTCCCAGAACCACATGTAGAAAAGCTAAGGAACGCACACCTTGGCTCCCATCCCATCAACGCCTGTATATTATCGCACGATGCGATCGCAATCGATGCCAATTCATCCGCAGCTGGTTCCGGGTTCAGCCCGCAGTCAGCCAATGCGATCAGGTTTCCCTGCGGCCCTTCAAACCCCGGGATCTCTGTCAATGCAAAAATAGAAGGCACATCTACGCCGTCCTGCATGCCAATGCATTGCTGCGCGCATAACAGCACATCACCTGTCGTATTGACATGCCCGCAGAATGTCCCGTCCACATCCCCGGCCGCTTCCAGGATCATAGCGTAATACATTGGGTTTTTCATCTTGCGCCTAGCCCCTTTTTCGGAAAGCATCAGCTTTGGATAAGACATATACCGCGCAATCACGCCATCGCGGTATGCTTCGTCGGTAATGTCTACGATCTCCATCCCTTCGGTCGAAACTCCCGCTTTTTGTGCCGTTTCTTTGATAACCTCCGGGTCATTTACCAGCACTGGCACTCCAATGCCTGCATCCAAAACCTGCCTTGCGGCCAGAAGCGTCTTTTCTGCTTCACATTCCGGAAGGGCAATCCGTTTGGGATTTTGTTTTGCTTTCTCTATCAGCTCTTCAATTAACGCCATCTGTCTGTTTTCCTCCTTTTTGCTGCCCTGGCTGCCATGTCTGTTTTTCCTATGCAGCCTGTCATACGGATACTGGAATTTCCTGCTGCCCTTGTGCAACAGCAAAAGCCGACGCATAACTTTCCTCATAGGAAAGGGAAACCCGGACGTCCGTAATCCCCCTTTCCAGTGCAGCCTGCTTTAAATTTCCATAAAGCGTTACATAGGGCGCCCCATAACTGTCATTTAAAATTTCTATTTCTGACAGCAGCACATGCTGCGGGGAAATTCCAAGCGATTTAAATACCGCTTCTTTTCCAGCAAACCTGGTTGCGTAATAATAAAAAGGCAGTTCCCGCTTTCCTGCTTCTTCCTGTTCCTTTACGGAATAAGTCTTTTCCAAAAACGGGTCGCCCGCTTTTAAGTATTCGCCTGAAATATGTTTCATATTTAAAATATCGGTTCCAACCCCAATGACCATATCCTGCCCCTATACATGTCCAACCTGCTATATCCTGCTGCCTGCGCCATCTATTATTTCCCGGCCACAGGTTATCCCTTGCCCCTGCAGCCTTTACGTTCTCTGTTTATCCGCAACCGCCCAGTATGGCAGGAAACCTGGACGGCTGCGTTTACCTATTTACCGGTATACATAGTCCCCGGCTTTATATTTTGGAGGGATGACCGGCACCTGGATAAATGACTCATACCTGCCGCCCGTATAAATGATTTGGCGTCCGTGGTTATCCGTATCCCATGCCAGCGGTTCAAACCATCCTTCCCGGATATAACGCCCTGCGATCTGGATACGCAGTTTTTCCCCTTTATGCCAGATACGGGAAGATGGCACGATCTCAATATCAACCGGTACAATCTCACCCGGCTGCACTTTCAGCTCACGTTTATGCGCCATCACCGGCTGGACCATAAGCCCTTTTACAATCTGCGACTCTTCTTTGCTGATCTCCCGGTGGGAAATACGGCACTTGCCCCACGCACCCGGATGCGGCTCATTTAACGTATACCAAGGGATCCAGTTCCCGTCCGCGTCCGCTTTCTGGATATTGATAAACATATCCATATCGTTATAGGACTCTGCTGCCACAAACAGATGCAGGTACATATACCCCGTCAGTTCCGTATCTTCCCCAAAGGCCATATCAAATTCCACTTGCTGGGTATTGCCGTCATAAGCAACGCTGCTTTCAACGGATACCGGCGCATCCTTCATGGTCAGGCTATTTGGATCCGAAGCATCCAGGTAATATTTCCTGTATTCCGTCCGTTTCAGCGGGAACTCGTTTTCTGCACGCTTTGTCTGGTAATCACAGTCATAAGCATCCATAACGTCGATCCGTACCTTCGGCGTCATTTCCCAGCCATTATGTATATCCTTTAAGTACCGGTCATAAAAACGCTTCAGATCTTCCAGGTTTTCCGGCGTATAGGTATCCGGCCATTCAAAGTCCCGGTGTGCCCGCAGCCATTTCCGTTTAGATTTCGCCTTACGGAATGCCTGGCATGACCCCCTTAAATGGAAATGCGAAAACCCTGCAGTCTGGTAAATCGGCACCTCTACCTTGGAAAAGTCTGGCCGCTTATCTTCCCAATACCCATTGATCAGCGGATATTTTTCTGCCATATCGACCTGGCTGTCCACTCCGCCCGTACCGGTTACCTGTGCCGAAATAAATTTGTTAAAGGAAAGCGCCGGAACACCGCCTTCATAGAAGGATTCACGGTAAAGGTCCGTCGTGCATTCCCATGGTGCGATACATTTTAGATGCGGCGGCTGCATCGCTGCAATGCCCCACTGGTGCATTGCTACACCAGAATTTCCAGCCATACCGACATTGCCGTTACACCAATGCTGTGTGCCTACCCATTCCACAAAATCATACCCGTCTTCCCGGTCCTGATGGGTAAACATATGTACATTCCCTTCCGAATGGCCTGCGCCGCGTACATCTACGTTTGCGACTGCATAACCCTGGTAACACCAGTACATCGGATCCGGCGATTCAAATTTTGCCAGCTTTGATACTGTGTGCGGCGGCACGCCCATAATCTGCCATTCACTCATACCCTCGCCCGGACGTTTGCCAAACCAGGACCAGGATACAATGACCGGATACGTCTGGCTCTCATCCTTTGGCCTAAAAATATCCACATAAATCGTAACGCCGTCACGCATTTTCACCGGCACATCCTGCTCACACAAAATGCCAGGAGCCGCTTCATAAGTACGCTGGCAAAAAGCCGGGCAGAACCCCTGTCCCATACGTGCCATCGGGTCGTCAGCTGCTGACAAATCTACATCCGGATCTACCGATACCGGCTTCCTTGCCACCATATACACTGCTTCCAGCTCTTCCCCCTGGAACGTTTCTTTTAATGTAAAACGTTCCCGCGCTGCCAATTCATCGTCATGGTCTGATTTCGCAGAAGAAGCGCTTCCTTGCGCCGGTGCAGGAGCCGCTGTGCCTGCCACTGCAGCTGGTGCCGGTGCGTTAGCTGTTGTACCCGCCGCCAAACCCGGAGCAAAAGCCGTATCTGCTGCCGGTGCAACCGCTTCCCCTAAGCATTCTTCCACAACATAATCCACCGCTTCACCGACCGTCGCCTGCCTGCGGAACTCCATATAAGGGATCTCAATATCAAACTCATCTTCCAGATAAGTTGTAATCTGCGAATACTGTACGCTTTTTGCATGAAAATCCTTGGCAAATTCCTTCTCCCTTGTAACTTCGGAAACCGCAACCTGGAACAAGCCTGCCGCACGCTCCGCCAGTTTTGCAAGCACTTCCTGCTGGCGCGGGGTATAAGCAGCACCAGCAGCAGCCGGAGCCTGGCCAGATGCAATAACGCCCACCTCGCTGTCATCAGCGGCTTCGCCCAGGCATTCCGTCAATACATAATTGACTGCTTCGCCTATCGTTTTCTGCCTACGGAAGGACATATAAGGGATTTCAGTATCAAATTCATCTTCCAAATAAGTAGTGATCTGTGAAAAATGGGTCGATTTTGCATTACAGTCTTCTGCAAAGCGGGTTTCCTGTGTCAGTTCTGCTTTTGTTTTGCCGAACAGCGGCGCTGCCCGTTCTACAAGCTTTTCAAATATCTGCTGTTTGATGCTCATGGTTGTAATACCTCCTGTTGTTTTTATAATAATAATTGAAATGATTTAGTCAAACACCTTTTATACATCCTGCACTTTATTCGATACCATGCCAAATGCTTCCATCACCATCCGTATCAAAAACGGAACCACAAGCACGATCATACATGCAAAACCCAGATAGCTGTAACCTTTTCGTACCAACGGCAGCAGCCCGAACTGGGCAATGGAAAAGGTCGCTACTGTACAAACCAATGCCGTTACAACCGTGCGCATACGGTGCTTGCTTTCCGCCGCTTTCGCATCTTCCTTCTTTTCAAGCCCCGTTACCACACGGTTGACAAACCCAGTGATCATATTTACACCCGAAAAAACAGACCCTATAATAATGAGTACCGACACCATCGGCGCAAGGATGCCGGATGCTACGCCGCACTGGGCAAAAAGCAGCGTATAGACAGAATACTCCGGCAGCTTTGGGTTCATGGAAACTGCCAATAGCCCTACTGCCACCAGCGAAATAATAATAGCATTAATAAAAAATCCATACAGCATACTGGTAAAACATTGCTTTCTATCTGTAAATTTTTGCGCATGCTGCACATATAGCCCAACAGAAGCGATATGATACGCACCATATAAGTTGCAGTACCAAAGCGCACTCCCAAAGGAACCGCTTTCCGCAGACCCGACCGGCAGCGTGCCGTCAGCCATCTGGGAAACCGCATCGCAAATACTGCCCCATTGGGCAACAATATTTGGCAAAAATACGCACAAAACACCAATAATCAGCAAATAAGATACGATGGTCGCTGCCTTGCGGATCATATCCGTATTGCACAGCGATACCGCAAAAATAAAAACCCCCACAATTGCCGTACAAGCCAAATACGGAATGCCAGTCAATTCATTTAGGGTAGAACCCCCCGTTGCAAACGCAATCGACGGCGCCAGCAAGATCAGCATAAAATATACCGCTTCATAAAGGTTGGAAAAGATAAAACGGAATTTCCCATAGAATTTGTCACAGAAATCACGGTAATTTGCCGTCCGGTTATCATACGCAAACCGGAGTGCGTACCATTGGAACACTGCCTGGTATAACTGTGCCAGCGCAGGCGTCAACAGGCACCAGATCCCAAAATTAATGAAATACTGGTACAACTGCGTACCGGATGCAAAACCGCCCCCAAACTGGCTGGTAAACCAGACAAACCCCACACCCAGCGCAACCTGGGCACTGCTGCTTTTGTTCTTCATAGCTGCCTCCTTCAATTTATTATAAAACCTGTATACGGTAAAGTCTTCTTACGGCGGCCCGTATCTTGGCACTGCCTTACTGGATTCATAAAATACTGGGACAATACACAAATAAAGCTTTGTGCTGTTTGCAGATAAATCCCTGAAGCGCAAACTATCCGCTTGTGAAATATGTAGATTTTATGCTCCAGTATTGATTTCTTTTCTAACATTTTATATAATAAACGCAAAGACAACAATGTAATCCAGTCTAAAAAAAGACAAAAATTGATCATCAAAACTGGACTGCAACACAATAAAACCGCCTATAAGGGATTTTAATTATGAAGATCATACAATTTAAAGAACAATACAAAAGAGATCCAACATCAGACATTAAACCAAAAGCGGCTAACGGATCATACTCCAGCACAATATTAGAAACAACGTTCGTAAACCCGGAAGAAGAAATCTATACCTTTATGCCATTTACGCCAGATACCCTCCTGGAACCGCATATCCTATATATTGGCTGCAATCAAACGATTCTTTCCTGCTCATCAAAACTGCCTCTGAATTTCCTATGCCTGATTGGCATGGAGCTGCAGGAAGGTTCCAGCTGCCTGCCAGGTGCAGCAAACCACACAGCAAAGCCTGCCGGATCCAGTCGCTCCCCTGGTCTGCTTCGGCAAAACCTGCCCCAATATGCCGCCCAATACCCGAACGCTAACTTTATTTTTCTGGCCTGTGGCAAAGACATGCCGCTCAAACACGTATATGATAAAGCTTCCCATACCTTCCTGGCTGAAAACCGCTATACCAGCCAGATCAACCGTTTAGTTGCAGCATCCAACTCCAACCGTGGGCTGCAGCATCTTATCGACGAAGCTTGTATTATCAGCCGCTCGCCAATCATTGTAATCGATTCCAGCTATCGGATTTTAGCCATGTACCGAGACACCGTCTTGGATGCAGCACTTAACCTGGGTACACAACGCAGCCTAGGCTTTTTAACGGAATACAACTTAAAACGTATGAAACGGGATAAAATATTTGAACAGCTCCGCGCATCCAGCAAAAAGCTGCGTTATGGAAAAGCTTCCGATTCTGACTATTACTGGGTAGATACGCTAGTCTTTATCCACGGCATTGAAGTCGCGGAAATCGGCGTAACCGAATACGACCACCCGTTTACAGATTATGATTTTGAATTTATCCATTTTTTAAGCCAGCTCGTGGCTTGGGAAATGCAAAAGAAAAGCTTTGTCTCGCCCCATCTGATGCAGATGCATGGCATATTCTTGTCTGAACTGCTCGACCAAAAATTCAGCAGCCTGCCAGCTATTGAATCCAGAAAGAACCTGCTTGGATGGAAAGACGCACCATACCTGTATATTTTTACAGTTTTTTCAATCAGCCAGCCACAGGCAAATATCCACAAAAAAGCAGAAATCTTTTCCATCCAGCTGTCCAGCCTCCTGCCAGACTGCCACTGGACGATCCAGGACGGCAACCTCGTGTTCCTGATCATGAAAGAAACCGATGGACTGGAAGAATTCCAAACCTGCTCCCCACTGTCGGAACGGCTGGAACGCAACAATATGTATGGGATTTTAAGCAACCGGTTTTCCCAGTTAGCGGATGTGAAAAAACATTACGAACAAACTTTAAGCGTCAAAGAATACAAGGCTTATTTTGCCCCACAGACACCAATCGGTTTTTATACAGACTTTTATATTTACCATATCGGGAAGATCCTGTCAGAAACACATGAATTAAAAGATTTTTGCCATCCTGCGATTTTTGCAATACAAAAGTACGATACTGAAAATAATACAAAATACTTGGAAACTCTGGCTGAATATCTGACGCATATTGATAATCTGTCGATTTCAGCACAGAATTTGTGTATCCATAAGAATACGTTTTTTTACCGGATGAATAAGGTAAAAGAGTTGTTTGCAGTTGATTGAAAGGATGGGGTGGAACGGATGAAGCTGCTGTTGGGGATTGAATTTTTAAAGTTAGACAAATTCCACTAGTGTTTTTCGACCAAAGTTTCTTGCTGCAGCCGATAACGTTGTCCGCAATGCGGACAGATCAATGCCCTATCCAGTACCTGGCCACATTTGCACACCCATCCGATCTGTTTTGCCGGGACACCGGCAACCAGTGCGTGGGGCGGAATATTCTTGGCCACAACCGCCCCTGCCGCTATTGTTGCAAAAGCCCCGACGCTATTTCCGCAAACGACCGTACAGTTTGCCCCAAGTGTCGCATCATGATGGATCACTGTTTTTACATATTGATGCCCCTTAGGATACCGTGCCCGTGGAGTAAGGTCATTCGTAAAAACACACGATGGCCCACAGAATACATAGTCTTCAATTTCTACCCCTTCATAGATACTGACATTGTTTTGAACTTTTACCCCATCTCCAATCACAACATTATTGGAAACATTTACATTTTGCCCAAAGGAGCAGTCCCTGCCAATCTTCGCCCCCGATTGGATATGGCAAAAGTGCCAGATTTTCGTACCTTCTCCAATAGAAACATCATTATCGACTACCGCCGATTCATGTTTATAATAACACACCTACGTTTTCCTCCAAACCGAATTTTTTACTACCAAAAAATGGCTACTGGCCCTTTAACCTGCCGGCCCTTCCACCACAGCTTCATAATAGGTGTCTGGATGTTGCGGATCAAAAATTTCATTTGCCCACATAATTGTCACTAGATCTTGCGTTTTTGATAAATTAATAATATTGTGTGTATATCCTGGAATCATCTGTATCGCCTGCAAACGCCTGCCGGTGGCTTCAAATTCAATCACAGGATACCCTTCCCCTGTTTCCTGGTCAATCCCAATACGCCGTTCCTGTATCAGCCCATGCCCAGAAACAACAATAAATATTTCCCACTTAGAATTGTGCCAATGCTGCCCCCTGGTAATACCAGGTTTTGCCACATTAATGGAAATCTGGCCACAGTTAGACGTACGGATAAGCTCTACAAAATCCCCTCTGCTGTCCGAATGGGATGGAAGGTCATAAACCATCTTTCCTGGCGGAAGATACGATAAATAAGTTGCATACAGTTTCTTTGCAAATGACCCTTCTGGCATTTCTGGTATCAGCAGCGACTTTGGCATCGTTTTAAACGAATCGAGAAGGTCTACAATTTCACCAAGTGACGCATAATAGGTAGTTGGTACATAGCAATAAGGCCCTGTTGTACTTTTTACCGCCTCCAGGCCGTTATATTTATCGTTTTTTGGATATTCACAACGATGCTCTTTCCCTTCCAATGCGTCAAGCATTTCATTGACCAAATCATCGATATATAAAAGCTCAAGCCTAGTATTTCGGTCATTGACGGTATACGGTCCATCATTGGCCATCGCATTACAGAATGTAGCAACAACAGAATTATAATTGGGCCTGCACCATTTTCCAAAAAGGTTCGGGAAACGGTAGACTAAGACCCTTGCCCCTGTTTCTTTCGCGTATTTGAAAAAAAGTTCTTCCCCTGCACGTTTCGAACGGCCATACTCTGAATCCGTAAACCGCCCAGTAAGGGATGCCTGCGATGAACTTGAGAACATAACAGGGCACCGGTTGCCACAAGCCTTTAGCATATCCAAAAGTTTCCCTGCAAAATTAAAATTCACATCCATAAATTCTGATTTGTTTTTCGGCCGGTTCACCCCTGCGAGATGAAATACAAAATCGGCTTCCCTGCAAGCAATCGCTAATTCCTCTTGCGTAGAGTCAAGATCATAGGCATATACCTGTGCGACCTTCAGGTTTTGCCTTGCCCTGTCCTTACCTTCTTGTATCTTTTTGAGATTACATATAAGGTTTTGCCCAACAAAACCATTGCTTCCTGTTACGAGAATTTTCACTGCCCCACCACCTTTAGCTGCTTTTGCACATAGTCTGTAGCAAGTATCTTCCCAACCGTTTCGTCCATATCCAGCCGTTTCGTATTGTGGCTTGTATAGGCATCCTCTGCTTCTGTTGCAGCCTGGCCCTCCACAAAATATTTGTTATAGTTGAGGTCCCTGTTATCCGCTGATACACGGAAATATTTTCCCATGTCCGAAGCCCTAAGCCGTTCTTCTTTCGTCATCAAGGTTTCATAAAGTTTCTCGCCATGACGGGTTCCAATGATATGAATACCCGTATCCCCAAAAAGCTTTTGCACTGCTTTCGCTAATACCCCTATTGTGCATGCATCCGACTTCTGTATAAAGGTATCCCCCGGCTTGGCATGCTCAAATGCAAAATTTACCAGATCAACTGCTTCATCTAAATTCATCAAAAACCTCGTCATATCAGGATTGGTAATTGTTACCGGCTGCCCCGATTTGATCTGGTTTATGAAAAGCGGGATTACGGATCCCCTGCTGCACATCACATTTCCATAACGGGTACAGCATATCGTTGTACCGCCCCGTTCTGCGGCAATACGGGCATTTGCCCTTACTACATGTTCCATCATTGCTTTCGACGTCCCCATTGCGTTGATCGGGTAAGCAGCTTTATCAGTACTCAAACATACAACCGTCTTCACTTTCTCTTCAATCGCCGCATGAAGTACATTGTTTGTCCCTATAATATTTGTTTCTACCGCCTCCATTGGAAAAAACTCACATGCCGGTACTTGTTTTAACGCTGCTGCATGAAATATATAGTCCACACCGATGGTTGCATCATGGATGGACTGGGGATCCCGGACATTCCCTATATAAAATTTCACTTTCGAAGCTTGGCCAGGGTAATTTTGCTGCAACCCGTGCCGCATATCATCTTGTTTCTTCTCATCGCGGGAAAAAATGCGGATCTCGCCAATATCCGTATTCAGAAAATGCTTTAACACGGTATTGCCAAACGAACCTGTCCCTCCTGTAATCAGCAATATTGCTCCACTAAAACTGCCCATGTAACGCTATACCTCCAAAATATCGTTAGGAACTGTCCCAAAATAACTTACCGTATTCCTTGTCTTTTTCTCCGATAGCACCACTTAAAAATCAGTTACATAGCCCGCTATGCGCCTGATTTTTAAGTGGCACTCTCGAAGAAAAATCCTGCGGACTATCGGTAAGTTATTTCGGGACAGTTCCTTAAATTTTCAGCAAATGTTTTGCCCTATAGATTCGTCCGATACCATGCAACCGCAGCTTGGATACCACGTTCAAAGTTCCAATCCGGACAATAGCCTAACTTCTCTTTCGCCTTGCTAATATCTGCATTCGAATGCCTAATATCACCTGCGCGGACGGTACTAAAGTTAGGTTCCCTATGCATCCCCAGTGCTTGTGCAAGGTAGTAATATATATCCAAAAGATACTCACGCCCACCGTAAGCAATGTTGTATGTTTCCCCTGCCGCCTCTTTTCCTGCTAAACATGCTTTTAAATTTGCTTCTACCACATTCTCTATATATGTAAAATCCCTGCTTTGCTTACCGTCGCCATAAATCGTCGGGACCTTGCCGTCCATTAACTCTTTTATGAACTTTGGAATAACCGCTGCATATACTCCATTTGGATCTTGCCGTTTCCCGAAAACATTAAAATACCTTAATCCAAATGTCTCCAATCCATAATGCCTTGTATACTGTTTTGCCCATTCTTCATCGGCCCGTTTTGATACTGCATAAGGCGACAGTAAATTTCCTTCGCGCCCTTCTTGCTTCGGCAGATGGGGTTCATCGCCATAGACAGAAGAGCTAGAGGCATACACAAATTTTTTGACACGGCGCTGCCTGGCTGCTTCCAACATATTAAGCGTTCCATTGATATTGTTAGCACAATAATAAAGCGGCATTTCAATCGAACGGGGTACGGATCCCCATGCCGCCTGGTGCAAAACAAAATCTACCCCTTCGCATACATCCATACATAAGCCAAATTCCTTCACATCGCCTTTTATAAATTCAAAGTTTTCATCCCCCATAAAAGACTCTATATTTTCGATATGGCCTGTAGAAAGGTCATCAAGGCAGCGGACCTTATATCCCATATGAAGTACCGCCTCACATAAATTTGATCCAATAAATCCTGCCCCTCCAGTAACAAGGAATAGGCTATCCTCAGAAAATTTCACATTCTCATATCCCATTTATAATCTCCAATAACTATAACCAGCTTCTTCGTATTCCTTCCGGTTTAATATTCCCTTTATATCAAGTAAAATTTTCTTGCCGCCACTATATAGGCTGTCAACCTCTGGCCGGGACAGCTCCATAAATTCCTTATGGGCAACAGCAAGTATGACTGCATCGATATTTTTCATACACTTCATGTCCATAAATTTTATGCCATATAACCGTCCTGCCTCCTCTATATCCGCCTGCGGGTCAACAATTTGCGGTTCTATACCATATTCACGTAATTCATTAACTATATCAATTACTTTCGTATTTCTCGTATCTGGGCAGTTCTCCTTAAAAGTGAAACCGAGAATAGCAACCTTTGCGGAATGAATATGTTTCCGCGCCGTTATCAAACTTTTCACACAATTTTCTGCCACATACTTGCCCATGCTATCATTGATACGCCTGCCCGAAAGGATAACCTGGCTGTGGTACCCCAGCGTTTCTGCCTTATAAGTCAAGTAATATGGATCAACGCCAATGCAATGACCTCCAACCAACCCAGGGGCAAAGTCCAAAAAATTCCACTTCGTACCAGCCGCCTTTAAAACAGATTTCGTATCAATCCCCATCTTGTTGAAAATAATGGCAAGTTCATTCATAAAAGCAATATTAATGTCGCGCTGCGAATTCTCTATCACCTTCGCCGCTTCTGCAACCTTAATATTTTCTGCCTTATAAACACCTGCTTCCACAACAAGCCCATACACTTTCGCAATTATATCCAGGCTTTCCCCGTCCATACCACTGACAATTTTTTGAATTGTTTCCAGCCTATGTACCTTGTCCCCTGGATTAATCCTTTCCGGGCTATATCCAACCTTAAAATCCACACCGCATACGAAACCCGACTGTTCTTCCAGTATGGGAACGCATACTTCTTCGGTAACACCTGGATATACGGTAGATTCAAATACAACGATAGAACCCTTCTTAAGATTCCTTCCAAGGATAACAGATGCGTCCTTGATGGGGGCAAGGTCTGGTGTGTGGTCATAATGGATCGGCGTAGGGACTGCGACAATATGGAACCTTGCTTTTTGCAGTTTCGATTCATCTGCTGTAAAATGGACCGTAGTGGATTTTATGGCGCCATCTCCAGCTTCTTTTGTCGGGTCAATCCCTGATTTATATAACTGAATCTTTTTTTCATTCAAGTCAAAGCCAATAACCTCTATTTTCTTTGCAAAAGCTATGGCGATTGGCATTCCGACATATCCAAGCCCTATCACCGATAGTGCTTCCTTTTTTTCAATTAAATCTTGATATATCATCCTTTTACTTTGCTCCTAATTTACAAACCTATTTTTAAAATCTAACGTAGAACACGCATTGAGCGGAAGCTTCACACGCTTCCCTTGCGCAGCAGATTGATAGATTGCAAGTACCAATTCTAATGCCCTTTTCCCTGCCCACGCATCTACATATGGTTCACGGCCTTTTTTGATTGCCTCGGCCATATCGGCATAAAGCGGCGTATGTCCAAATCCATATACATTGGGAGGGTTTTCAGAAAACTTCGCAATCACGGCTTCCGGCTCGTCAAGCGCGTCAGAAAAGCGCCATTCCTCAATGAGATTAACGCTCTGCCCGCCTGCTTTCACAGTTCCTTTTGAGCCAAATAAATAGAGGGTCTCTTCCAAATTTTTTGGATATAAATCTGTCGTACCCTCTACGATTCCGTATGATCCATTTTTGAATTTTATCAATGCAATTCCGAAATCCTCTGCTTCTATATAGGGGTGGTTCAGCCGGTCGGTCATCCCGATTACTTCATCTACCTCATCCCCCATCATCCACCGCAAAAGGTCGATGTTGTGGATACATTGGTTCATTAATGCCCCGCCATCCTGTTCCCATGTCCCCCTCCATTTGGCCCTGGAATAATATTCCCAGTCCCTGCACCATCGGATATGGGCTGTACCATAAAACATTTTTCCAAAACGGTTCTTTTCCAATGCGTCCCTTATCTTCTGTATCGATTTATTAAACCGGTTTTGATGTGAGACACATACTTTTACCCCTTTTGCTTTTGCTGATTTAATAATTGCGTCTGCATCAGCAATCGATAATGCAATTGGCTTTTCAATGATCAGATTACAACCCGCTTCAATACAATCAAGGGCAATTGCTGCGTGTTTGCCGCTTTCAGTTGCAATCGCCACTAACTCCGGCTTCTCTTTCTCTAACATTTCCCGATAATCATAATATTGATTGACGCTTTGCAAGCCAAATTTTGCAATTTTGTCCAATATCATAACTTGATCAATATCGCACAATCCAACGAAATGCATATGATTCCTTTGCGCAGCAGCAATATGGTTCGGTGATATTCTGCCACATCCTATCAGTGCGTATCTCATTATGTTTTCTCCTTACCTATACTATTTGCTTTTCAGCTATTGCCTATCAATTCAGCGTTTGCCCCATCATACAATGAAAAGTTTTCGTTACTATTCACAGCCACCTGAACACCCCGCTGTCCAGGTGGCTGCCAAGCTGATTCAGGAGTGAGCAGGCTCCAATTTGCAAGGCAAATTCTTTCCATGAGCCTGCGAATGTTACTATTTACAGCCTCATAACTTGGAATATTTGTCAAGAGCAAACTGGCTGTGAATAGTAACAAGTTTTCTTCCTGCCGCTAATACCTGCGCTTGAACATCCGGGCGATGGCCAATAATCGTTGCTTTTTCTTTCTCGTAATTTGCCAATAAATCTGCTGCCATCGAGATCAGCTTTTCCGACGTACATTCGACACATGACAAATACCATTTGCTTTGCCCATATTTTTCAAGCAGCTCTTCATATTTATTGTGCCATCCGATTACAATTGTTGGAACACCACTTGACAAAGCAGCTACACAGGAATGATACCGGCTTCCTACCATAAGTTTAGAGGATGCTATTACATTCTTAATATCCTGCGCAGCCATCTTTGCAACAGGAAGGATACTAACCGCTATCCCCTGTTCCTTTAGATTTTTCCTGATCTTTTCCGCTACGGATACATCGGTATAAGCGGATGGCTTACATTCATTCGGTACAATCATTACCTCCATTTTTTCTTTTGCGAAAAACCTGCATAAATTTGAAATACAATCCACATAAGCTTCCGCAGATTTCCATTCTTTTTCAATCCGATGGCTAACGGAAACCGTTATTTTCCCTTCCATGCCCTTCTTTTGCCTATAGGGCATAAGGTTCGCAATATCCGGAGCCAGGAGTATATCGGTATCTTTTAAAACTTTTGCTATCCTTTTTCTGCTCAAACCTTCACGTGCAGCTACCTTATCAAATATATTTGTACACATATACTTTGCACTGCTCCTATTATATTTTGAATGCATCGGCCCATAACTTGCCATATTCTTCACAACCCGCTTTTTTAGCAGCAGTTTAGAAATAACCGCAATAGTAAACGCACCAAAATCCCAAAGCCTGTATTTTGTTTCATTGCCTTCTGCCCCACTTAAGGAATCACAGAAGCAAATCCCATATAAATCTACAACTATGTCTGCTTTTTTTATAATGGAAATCAATTTTGCAAGCCCCACATGGTTTTTATAGCCAAAAAGGAAGCGGAAAATATACCGCTTCGTTGGAGGATAATAATAAAAAGTTTCCATTGGCAATCCATCATCAACTGCCGCCGGATTTTCGCCAGCCTGCAAGTTAATAATTTTATAATGATTCGGATAAATTTCTTTTAATAATTGATCCAGCCCTAGCAATATTGATGGGCCGCCAAGATTATAATCCTTATTTAAATTGCATGTGATTACAGTCATTTTCTCCCAACTCCCGAATATACTTCACTAACGATACATACATTTCCCTTAAATGGTATTTATTATCAATGGAAACACTTGTATTGTGAAACAATATAACTACTTCCCCTTGATATTGTTTTATTTTATCAATCTGCGTATATAGATAGGATAACGCTTCATCATACCCCATTCCCATATACTCTTTTTGGCATAGCTTTCCTTCTGTTGCAAAAAGTGGATGCAACATTAATCCTGTTATTTCCATTTTAACAGGATCGATCCATTTTACTGGCCTGCATGTCCCAAGGCGGAATCCTCCCCCATCTGCAAAACAACAGCTAAAATCATCCGTTACCCCATTTTCCAAAAGATCATAATAGTCTTCTGGCTCCCTACACATCAAATAATGATGCCTCGACCATTTTGGCATTTCTCCCATAAATGATTGATATTTTTCACATTCCCCCTTAATCCGATAAGGCTGCCCACCTGCCTGGTAACCAATATGTATTCCAAACTTAGCACCAGAAGCCTTCAGCTTATCCACTAATTTATGCGTTTTTGCTTCTTCCTCGATATAACCTAGATCATATGCCCCTTTTTCGCAAACCATCAGAAAGTACAAGCTGTCAAATTTATCATGATAAATACATTTAACGGAAGCATCCTGTTCTATCAGGAAATCAAACGTATCCGCTGGATCATCGATCCGATGAAATAATATCTTTAATTTTTTCTTATGGATTTCCCTGTTCTTATTGCAAACAATTGCAGCCATAGAACGGATAAATATTTTGAACCGCTTATAGACGTTTTCAGGCACAGACCAAGGTATATCAATATCGTGCGTCAAATAAACCTTTTTTACCCCAACCCCTGTATCCGATGTACGGATTCCTATCGTATTTAACATCTTAAGAAGCGCACATCCATATTGATTTACAACAGGCTCCTGGAGAATGCCAAATTTATACTGTGTACTTTCCCGCCCTATAAAACGGCCATGCTGATCGCGGCAATCCCGCCTGACATATTCTTCGTACCTAGTAACCAGAAAAAACGCAGATGCGATTATATCTGCGTATAAAACGATATAATTCCCATAGGCTTCACATTTATCTTTACCAAATAAAGAAATAATGCCTTCCACACTGTCGATTCTATTTTGCGGCAGGCTTTTCTCTGTTAAATAAATCCCTTCATCAAAAAATCCGCTGGGAACTATGTAGATACCTTTACCAAACGTATTTTCAGGAACTTTATAATAGACATATTCATGTAATCCCTGATTCTCATTCCCTAACAGATATTTGATCAAATAGGTTAACACTTCTTTTTTAATCATACGTTAAAAACATGTCCCTTTCTCACATACAGCAACCGCTAAATAACCGAAAATTGACCTGATAAATCCTAGAAATTTGCTATTGGAAACAACTACTTTTTTCTGGTAAGCTATGTCTGCTTTTGTCATATGCTTTAATAAACTGCATAGTTTCGTAAGCAATAAGTCAAAATGTGTAATATGGGAAAAGCCATCGATCCAAACCACTTTAAAATTTTGATGCCGGAACATTTTTATATAGCTAAAAATGCTATGTTTGTAATGATAGAATTCTATATGTGATGCACTCTTCCCCCCCCCAAGCCGTCTTAGGCACCTGTCGAACGTAAACAAAGAATACTTTGTTGCTACAGAAACCAAAAGCATCCCTCCTGGTTTTAGGACTCTATAAAACTCCTTCAATCCTTTCTCTGGATTTTTTAGATAAAAAAGCGAACCCATACAAATAATAATATCAAAACAATTATCTTTCGCTGGAATATCCGTGTGGCTTCCTTGTACATAAGTACAATCTATTCCGCTTTTCCTAAATACATGTTCATCAATCAAATCCATTGCGAGGACCTTTCGATACCCCTTTTTTAACAAAGCATCCGTATAACGCCCATTTCCGCAACCAGCATCTAAAATGGATATACCCTCTTTTCCTTGCAACGCTTTTTTATTCCGATACTGGTTTAAAGTATATTCTATAAACGGCCACTGATAATCAGAGGAAAAATCCACCCTTTTCCCTTTTTCCTCCAACATTTTTTTACTCCAAATATTTTTGATACGATTGTCAACGTGCTTCAAAATTGCCACCCCTAATTAATATTCTTTTTGTAAACCTGAATATACGCTTATAAAAACCGATGATATGATCTGGCATCGAAAGAATTGACTGATAAATCTTTTCCTTTTGAACCAGCCGTCTGGACTCCTCCTTTGATCTTGCCTTGTAATTCAAAAATGAAAAGTAATTGTAGTGCCTGTAGTATTGTATAGTTTCTTTCCGTTTGCTTTGCTCTTCCACCCATCCTGCTTTCCTACGAAGGCCCATCCCATCATACAGGTTAGGCTGCTTTAGGTTATTCAGTACTTGCTGCGTGTATAAAGTCTTGGGATAGCAGTAACTTTGGTTATTAAAATCCAGATATTTTTTTGCCTCTATTTTTTCCACCTGTATTGCCCCCGCAGATATAGCCCGATGCATCAGCTCTGACCCCCTTTTAGTTCTCACCAATGCAATCGTATACCCTTTTTTTAATTTTTCCATTTCCCAATGCCCTACCAGCCACCACGGGTCACCAAAAACAATATCAGCATATGCATTATTGTAATCAAAACATTGAATACAGCGATAGTTCATATAGTAATGGCGAAGCCTTGTCCTTTTTTTACTAGGAAGGGTATATTCTTTTCCAGCAGAGTCTTTAAAATACACGTTGCCTGGCCATTCACCGTTTTTTTTCCTTGCTAAAAAACGTACCAGCTTCCGATGGCGCAGCCCTCCTTGCCGGATTAAATCTTGTGTCATATTCCAGCTGAACTGCCCGCCACAGATCAACCCAAGAACCATCTTTGGCTTTGGTATTTTCAGATTCTCAGCTGCCAATTTTATGCTTTGGCTTTGGCACCCTAACGCTACGACCGCACATTTTTTATCTTTATGATGCAAATACGTTTCTACCATTGGCGTCTGTGAATAATAAGACCCTGCCGCATGCGCCAGGGCTTCCTTTGTAGTAACATATTTTGATTTTGGCCTCTGGCCTGTTATGTCATAATCTGTAACTACAGCCCCATCTATGCTCCCTTCGTCCATCATAAAGCTTAATAAAGCAGTAACCAGCCCCCCTGACTGCGACCCTTCCCTCACATGCGCAGCATCTGCAAATCCTACATAAGCCTCCAGATATTCACCTTCTGCCCATCTTTCGGGAAGGACATGGCTGACATTTTCTTTATTGCTTGGACAAACTTTTGTACATTTCATACAGCTGATGCATTTTTCTTTATCTAGGCGGGCATATAAAAAACCTGCCGGATTTCGATCCATCTTAATTGCCGATTCCCCACATATCCCTGCACACCCACCGCATGCACTGCATAATCCGTCATTTATTACATTCATAATATTGGTTTCCATATATCTATAAACCTGCCTTTTTCTCGCTTTTACAGCTTTCTTTTTAACAAGCCCTTTGCTATCTGCACATATGAAATTTGAAATGCTACCTTAAAGGTTATTCCAGTCAACACTGCATATATTCCAAACATCCCTATTAACCTATAAAAATAGCTTAATTGTGCAAAAAAATGACGATCCACAAAATAAGATACTACCCCGCCTGGAACCGCAAGCAGAATACAACGTATCATATGCGCATACGGCAAAACCTGATGCCATTTTACGTTGCACCATTTTGCGATCAAATATATATCTAACGGAACCGAATAAACATATGTTATAAATATGGTTGCTATTGTTGCGCCAATTGCGCCAATCCTGATAACAAGTATAATACTTAACAGTGCATTCATGGCAAAAGCGGCTGCATCCCTGGCCAAGATTATTTTCGACTTGCCAAGCGCAACCATAATTGGCCCATACATGACGGTATGGACTGGTATATATAATAAATATAATAAGAAAAAAGGTATGGCGCCTACATAAGATTCTGTAAACATAAAACAGATAAAATTTCTGGCTGCAAATAAAAAAAACACCATGATTGGCATCAATATTTGCGATGTCCGATACGCGATACCTCTAAATAAACTGATTGCAGCCTGGTATTTCTTTTCCCTTATTGCAGTTGTAATATCGACTGTCATTACCGTAGAAACCGAATTCGTTATGATTCCGATAAATGGAATCTCAAATGCCCCCATTTGGAATACAGAATATGCTTCCGGGCCCATGAACCCTGAAACCACCCAGCTATCCAAGTTTGTATACAGCCTTCCAAGCATCGATGCTATGCCTAACGGCAACGAAACCATCAAAAGGCTTTTCATACTATCCTTTTCTATATGCGATCCATCTGGCCGCACAACATACCGGTAGATCAAATAAAATGTCAACACTCCAAGCAAAGACTGGGCCGCAACACGTGCAGCAAACAGGACTGAGCCACTATCCTGGACGAGCGCAAATACAATAAGCGTACATGCACAAAGCAATGATTTCATGATACTATACCATGAAGAAAATCGTATCCGGTTTGTATAAATAAATCCAATATGTGCAATCGTCTCCGGCACACAGACCAGTACATATGGAATCAAAAAATACAGTAACCTTGTTGCTTTATGATTGCCCAGTATCCCGGCCAGCACCACATTCCCATGAAATAATACAAACAGCCCAAAGATTGCACTCGTCAAAACGGTAATCAGAACCCCTTCATTCATCACAGCCCTGGCCCTATGCTTGTTTCTGACAAAATGATAATATATGCCAGATGATACCCCCATCTGCAAGATTGGCTGTACTGTAGTAAAAACCAACTGCCCCTGGTTATAGATTGCAACTTCCTCTTTTGTAAACAACCTTGTCACGATCATCTGGAGTACCATACTTAATACCGTATTCGATGTTCCAGCAATCATTAATGCAACTGTTTTTTGGCCCCGGGAAGCTTTATCCGGCGTCATAAGCTTAGATAATATTTTTTTCATTCTATTTTACTTTATTCTCAATACACCGGACTATTTTTTCTGCTGCATGTCCATCCCCAAATGGCTGGTAGCAATGGTCCACGCTTTGTTTTTTCTCCAGTTTGCTTAAAATATCGTTACAATCTGGTTTCGCAAGCTGATTGCGGCCATTTACCATCGTTGCCTCCCACGTGACATGGTCAAGGATTGTAATACATTGTTTTCCAGCAAAAAAAGCTTCCCTTTGAAGCCCCCCTGAGTCCGTTACTATTTTCTGCGCATGACTTACAAGAGATACACTTTCCAAATACCCAACCGGCTCTACAAAACAGATATTGCCATAATGGCTTACTTGTTGTATGCGGTGAACCCTCTCCCTATTTCTTGGATGTACGGGATAAATAACTAGATGGTCAAGCTGATTCATGGCATTGCATATTTCTGCCAGTTTTGCATCATTTGTATTTTCTTCCCGATGGCATGTCATATAATAAAATTTATCAGGCACTTTCTTTTCTATCCCATTTAACTGCCGAAGCTTCAATTCTTGCACATCTAATTGATCCTTGAATCTAAGAAATGCATCGTACATTGTATCGCCAACTATTTCTGATTTTTCCCAAAGCCCCTCCTTTTGGAGTTCCTTCTTATCATTTTCTGTACATGCTAAAAGCAATGATGAAATATGATCCGTGCAGATCCGGTTAACCTCCTCGGGGTTTTCCATGTTGTGGGTACGTGTTCCAGCTTCCACATGGCAAATTGGGATATGAAGTTTTGCCGCGGCCAACGCCGCAGCTAAAGTTGAATTGGTATCACCATATACCAGCAGCCATTCGGGTTTTTCTTTTATCAACACTTCCTCAATTCCAATGATCATTCTACCAGTCATCTGTCCGTGGCTTCCGCCAGAAATACCAAGATTATAATCCGGATTTGGAATATCTAGTTCTTCAAAAAATTTTTCAGACATTTGGTAATCGTAATGCTGGCCTGTATGGACAAGTATCTCCGTATGGTTTTTTCTTAATTCTTTTGAAACAACAGACGCCTTAATAAATTGCGGCCTCGCGCCTACTATTGTAGCTATCTTCATAATACCTCTCTATCCAGATAATGAAAGACGTTTTTCATTGCTGCATCCATACTAAAATGCAATTCTGCCTGATTCCTGATTTCATTTCCCAATATGGAAAGATCCCCTTCCACTTCCTGATATAAATGGTCTAGATAAGAAACCATACGTTTTATATCAATCATGGATCCATTATTCGGATATTCCAATACATATTTTTTCATTTCCGCAATTTCCCCGACATCTGACCGCACCCCTGTCATAAGTGGAAGCCCGGATGCCATATATTCACGCATTTTTAAGGACGCCCCGATACCAAAATATTTCTGCCGGTACATTCCAAGGGCCCCAACCCCCATATCACAGTGGTTTAGAATTTCTTGAATCCCTTCTTTTTTCATCGGCCCATGAAATACCGTACTTTCATTTAGCCCGTTTTCTTTTGAAAGCTTTTGATAATTTTCCAACTCTGGCCCATCCCCAATAAAATGGATAAAAACTTTTCTTTTTCCACCTTTTTCATAGTAATGCTTTAATCCATTTAGAAGCCTGTCGTATCCATGCCAAAAACTAAACCAAGCAACACAGGCCAGATGGATACAGGACGGATCTACTTCCCTTGAGACTGGTATTCCCTTAAAATCAAATCCGTTTTTTATCCTAATGGTTGGAATATGATATATCCTCTTTTCTTCCCCAATACATGCAATTCTATCAACCAGGCCATTTAATTTTTTCCGTGCTATTTTATCTTTGATTAAAAGCGGAATGTTATACCATTCCTTCGATATTTCCTTATCATATGGATAAGTCGGTATCTCCATGATTACTTTAAGATTATGATTATTTTGTTTGACTTTTCTAAAATATCGGATAAAACTGCCTGTCATCGCTTGCGGCCTGCGAAAATAAATAAAATCGCTGCCTTTACATGTAATGGACCTGTCCCATACTGGTGTATTATTTGAAAACGGCAATCTTCTTGCTAACTTATTGAATGGATCCACTGGCTTATATAAAGTGTATATTTTCATATCGTATCCATGATCAAGGAAACTTTCATACTGTGCTTTTATTTTTCTGCCGACCCCTGAATTCCCATCATCGGTATCGCTATAGGTAAAATAGATCCCCCTTATTTTTTTATCTGACATTTCAAATACCTCAACCGTCCATAAATGTTTGATACCAGCTTGCTACTGTATATCTTTCGCAAATTTTGCGGTCAACCTCTTCGTAAGGCGACATTATAAAATCCTTTAAATCGCTCCAACGATCCTCTCCAATAATGAAGATATTTTCTTTTTTATAAAAATCCTCATACTTGATCTCCTTGTAAGTTGTGACAAGTTTCTTTCTAAAAAATACTGCTTCTAACGGCCTTAACGTCAATCCATAATTTATTTCTGTTACAATGTCTAGAACCGCCCTGCTCCTTGCTACAATTTTTTGGAGGTATTCTTTATAGGGCATAAACCGGTTGCCAATATTCCGGTTATAGCCTGCCGTACTTCCAATAATATTAAAATATGTTTTGATCCCCTGTGCCGTACACAATGTATAGATACGGTCCAGTGTACTTCCTCTTCCCTTTTCATCTCCAAGAAAAACAAGGTCAAAATCACATTGGCCGCAACCATATCGTTTCGGCAGATAGGGATTAAAAAACTGCCGGTTATACCGGTATCCATACTCCTTACAATCGTTTTTATTATAAGACCATAGTTCCGCCCCGAAGTTTCTGATTTCTTCAAAATCTATTTTATATTTATAGGAATGAATAGACATCATACTATTGCGCAAATATACGATTACCCTGCATTTTGCGTCCTTTTTTTTCAAATAAGGGACCATTCCATTTCTATAGCCCTGATCTGATATAACGACGCATCCATAAGATCCTAAATCCCTTTTCCAGTCCGAAAGCGATAAGCCTACAAGCGGACGTATCCTTCTCATCATTCTATTCAACAGCGCATGAGACCAAAACCCTTCCCTGCAATCCACACAGCGATTGCCTTCAAACATGGTACGGTTCATATCCGTATTGCCAATAAATAGTATTTTATTTTTCATTTTACATTCCTTTCGTGATTTACGAATGGATAAACATATTATTTTCAAAGATGAAACTGTAAACCCCCGGAGAGAAGTAAATATGAAGGGCCGCCCAAAGGGCGCAATTACCAGCCAGGCATAATAAGCATTCTGCGCTTCTAAGGTTTATCGACAAAAACTTTGGCTTTTTCAAAGATTGTAAAATACTAGAACAATAAGCATAATTCGCTATATTTAATAACCGGTAAAACCGGTAAAAAACAGTTGACACGGCAAGAAACGGCAAAAACATGGATACATAAAGGTTTATCGCCATAACCGCACGGTCATACCCATCCAGTGCAATCCCCCTCTCCCTTTTTATTTTCCGTTGCATAAAATATACCGTGTAAACATTTGCAAAATAAAACAACGCATATAACAGTGCCCCAAATCTTGTTGTTCCAGAATATGCCCTTGCTTTCTGGATACTGCCAACCGCATACAATATTTGATATACCATATCAGATAACGGATTATAGGCAGTTACATAATTAAAAGCCACAAGCAGCAACAGGACCCCTGCCATAAGCCAAAGCGCTATTTTTGCTATATTTCTTATTCTCATTTTTCTACCATAAAATAAAAAAAACGGAAGGAATATACCGATAGAGCTATGTACCGTCATAGCAGCAAGCGTCAACAAGACAGACGTCCATCTTTTCTTTTCACCCATAAATACAACAGCAATTGCAAGGAACACGGAAGCCAAAAAACTTCTTGTTTGTACATTCCCCATAAATTGCTCAAAACACAAAAATGCAAAAAAGAAAATGTGGAAATTTCCTTTAATTTTCACAATTAAATACGTAATGAGCGCCAAAAGCAATATTTCCCATATCACCACTACACCCTGATAAGTGAACCCTAGTTTTTTTACCAGCGTGCAAAACAACACATATCCAGGTTCAAATTCAGAATAAGCCATCCTGTTAAAAGCATATTCGTATCCTACATAATCCACCGACATCGTATTCCCGCCAAAAATCAAGAATGTCCCAGCATATGTCAGGGCAATGATAATGTTAGATTTTAAATTCAGTACCGCATAGATAAAATTTATGGCTAATAGCACAAAAAACAACAACCTAATCATTTTTATTTCCCTTAAGTGATACTTTCCCTTAATTTTTTATAAAACCAGCTTCTCTTCTGATTCAATAAAGCTGCTTTATATTCGCAGGCTTTTGCAATATTATCGCCGCTCATTTTTTCCATTTCCCTAGGATTGTCCATAAGCCTGGCAATTTCATTTCCAAACCCATCGGCATCATCCGGTTCAAACAAATATTTCCGATCCAACAATTCCGGAATGCCGCCTACCGGTGTTGAGAGGCATGGAAGCCCCACTGCCATAGCTTCGACCAACACCCTTGGCAATCCTTCTGTCACAGATGGAAATACCATCAGGCTGGCTTTTTTTAATTCGTTAAATAACTGGTCCACACTGTTTGTACGGCCAACAAATTCTATTTTCTGCCCAATACCTAATCTTTCCGCATAATTGCGGAATTCACTAACCTTATCCCCCTCACCAACAAATTCCACAGATACGTCATATCCTTTATCTATTACAATTTTTGCCGCATTTATTAACGTAGTATGGCCTTTCATATGATTATTAATAAGATTGGAAATATGGATAATCCTAAAAGCTCCGTTTTTCGGAAACCTCAAAGGCTTATTTGCAATCATCGATTCATCTAGCTCAACAGAAGAATAATTTGCCGTAAATGCCCCCTTTTTCTTTTTCCCTGCTGCATATTTTTTCTGAAGGACCTCCTTTGTTACAAAAGCAGCTCCCTTCGCATTTCTAATCATCCTCCTTGTCATATCCCCAGAAAATTTTTTCATCCATGCAGGCAGATCCATCCATGCTTCCGGATCGTTTATAACCTCAACAGCATAAGGTTTCTTTTTCCCGCCCAACAGATATACAAAGAAACTTTCTAACTGCGCAATTCTAAATATAATACAATCACATCCCTTAGAAGCATCCCAGAAAGCGGGAATAACCCTATGCGCTTTCTTCCACATATCCTTGAGCCCCTGATACCAAGGAATCCCGTATACCTCCACACCTTTTCCGCTAACGCATGTATATTTCGACGTATCCTCAAGCGTAACAGGATACACCTTCCCCATAAACCTGACTTCTTCAAAAACATTCAAATATCTTTGAAGAAAGCCATAACTATAAATAGACGGTGCATAATAATTACCGTTTTTATCTTGATACAAATGAGCATTATCAACCAATAATAACCGCAAGCCTTTTACCCCTCTCCATATCAACGGAACTTTTTCTTCTCAACCCCAAGCTTCCTCAAAACAATGGTACCAAGCCGAATCGTATTCCAAGAATTCTTATAATCCTCGAAGGACTTATTCGGCCCGTCAATCATGCAGTCAAACTCCGCTGTACTGATACCCAGCTTCTTTGCAATATATTTCCTATCCTCCTGCTGTGCCTCAGCAGGATAAGGGGTATTTGCAAGTTCCTTAAGGGCTTCTTTTCTAGTAAGTGTCCCGGCCAGTATCTCATTAGAAAAGTAAACCCTTCTTTTGTCATATCCAAACTTATACGGAAGGTAGAAGCCCTCATACCATCTCGTAAACACATTTTCATAATGCTTATTTTCATAAGGTTCCCATCCGAATTGATTCTGCAGGAACCTCTTTGCTTTTTCCTTGTCGTACTTGATAAAGTTAAGTGGCGCAACCTTCTTCATCCCCCGAATATACGTATAATATCCCCTGTACATTAACATACTGCACGTTGGGAACGTATTTAGTGGAACCGAACCATACTTCTTATGTATATCCTTAATCAATGTCAGATCATTCTGATATACCCATTCAATCGGCGGCCGGATACATTCCGTCGCATTATTGGCTCCGGTTAGGACATATTTGAATCCATTCTTTACGGCATAGTTATAGAGTGAGGCAAAAATAGCATGATCTTGTGGTAAATCCTGATATGGAACCTGTGCTTTGAAAAATGCTAGCTGCAAATCCCTCATTTCCTGCCAATCAATTACTTCTGTGTACATAGCAAGGTCAAGTGCTTTTACAATCCGTACAATATTTTTCGTTGCTATATCCAGGTTCCAACCTGTATCCACACAAAAAACAAGCGGGCGAAGGTGCATGGCTTTCTTCGCTATGTAACAAAGGTAGGAGCTATCTACGCCCCCACTCATTCCGATCAAACAGTCATATTTCTTTTCCTTGCCAGCTTTCCGGATCTGATTAGATATTCGTTTCAATTCTTCCTTCCCTTCTACCCCCTGTTTCCATTTTGGAAGAATATTATCATAATAGTCATTACAGAAGTCGCAAACTCCTTTGCTATCGAAAGTAATCTTTGAATCCGAAGTGTCCATGACACAATTTGTGCAAATCTGATATTTTCTGTGGTAATTTTTTACGTTTTTTGGCATGATACGTTTTTGCATCATTATTGATTTACTCCTCTAATATCTCTTTGTATCTCAAATGCAATGTATTTGTCCATTTGATCCATAAGTTTGTTTTTATCAAAAAACCTCTCGCAATATGCCCGGCTGTTCTTTCCCATATTTACTAAATCAGTTTTTAACATCTCTTGTATCGCTTTTACTAATGCGCTGCTATCACCAATATCACAACAGATACCACAGCCGGCCTCATTTATGATCCTTCTTGTTTCACCTTTCGCCGCAGCAATAATCGGCATACCACAAGCCATATATGACTGAAGTTTTGCCGGAATTGTCTTCTTCCATAACGGTGTATCCGCAAAAGACAGGAATGCTGCATCACAACAAGAAAGAATACTAGGTACCACCTCCGCAGGCTGCCGCGGAACCATTATGAACCGATCAGCAACCCCTCGTTTTTTTATCTCTGCCTCAAACTGCTTCTGGTAACGTCCATCTCCCACAATAACAAAACGAATATTAGAGTTACTAAATTTCTCTGCCGCTTTTGGCAAAATATCAAGCCCTTGTGCTTTGCCTATATTCCCAGTGAATACAATATAGAATATCCCGTCATCTGGAATGCGTTTCCGTTTCAAAGGCTTGGAAAACTCTTCTGCATATTGTGGCCAGTAATGCACCTTCCTTTTACCTACGGGTACTTTCCGATTTATAATCGCATCTGCAAAAGACTGCGATGTGGTAAAAATTTGGTCGGTATGCTTATAAATATAATCAACCATACTGTTTATAGGATTTATCACCAAAGGATTTCGAATGCCTGTTACTGCCTCCACATTTTCCGGCCATAAATCTTGCACATATAAAAAGTGTGGAATATGATATTTCCTAGCATACCAGCATCCAATCAATGCTTGTGTCATCGGGCTTACTTCATAAGTAAATACAAGGTCGGCATGGACGTTATTTGATACCATCCACCACCAGCCAGACAGTACAAAAGAAATATAGTTGGCAGCCATCCCTATGCTGCAAGACCCCCTCGGTACAATTGGTATCCGTATAACCTCTACCCCATTCCATTTTTCCCTCCGCCTATGGAAATAGCCATATCCGTCAAAAAACTTTCCCATAGGATAATTCGGAATTCCGGTTAGTACCGTTACTTTATAACCCCGTTTCACCCACTCAGCTGCCATATTATTTATCCGAAAAGTCTCTGGATGAAAGTATTGGGAAATAACTAAAATATGCAAACGTTTTTTAGCAGTTTTCTTATCCATTCTTCTCTGTTGCCTTCTCAAAATAGGGGCGGCCTTCATACCATGCCATCTATCCAAGGGGCAGGCTTCGCCATCCCCACAGCTATTCCACACTCCAGGCACTCCCCCGTACCAACGGGCATTTTATTACCCCTTCCCTTCCTGTGCAGCCTTCAAACTCTCACGTTCCGTTCCAGTTTTACCTACTTTATATATCCTCCGAAAATGCCACAGCACCTAATACGGAGATACCATTTTCCAAGTAAAAATTCATTGCATCATCAATCATCCGGTGTGTTGTCTTACCTATCCTGCACACCATCAGGACATTCCCCGCTTCTGCCAGTCTGTCCCAGGAAGCCGTATCCAGGCTGGCATTTTCAGTTGCCGCCAACTCAATCCCCCATCCCTTCAACTGTGAGGCAATGCCTTCCAGGCATTCCTTTTCCTGGCTGCGGTATATAAAATCAGAAGCCGCATACAACCGTGCCACCCCCTGCTTTTTGCACGCCAGCCTAATCCGGTTTAACACCTGTGCCCGACTGCAGCTATTGGCATCCGGCTGCAGCCTTGCTTTTTTTCTGCCCCGTTTTCCAGCCGCTTCTTGCAGCTGGATTTCTCCATAAAACGGGAACCGGTACATCCTTTTCATTTCCCCTGCACTTTTTACTGTATCCCGGAACATATACAGGCATGCAAAAATGCCACAGTAGACAAAAATGCCCCCTGCAAACCCTAAAAATATATATATTATGCCAGCCCCTGCATTCTCAACTTCTGCCGTTTCCTCCTGGCTGCCTTTCTCTTCTATACCTGCTTGCTCCTGGTATGCTTTCATCTGCCCTTCACTAAAAGCATCCGTCATCGCCTTTAAGCTTGTCTTATTTGAAGACAAGAGTGCCCTTTTTTCACGCTGCTGTGCCTGCAAACTATTGTCCGCCGTCACACTTTCGGATGTACTTATGAGTGTCAATTTATGGCTGCCTGCTTTCTTTATGACCGTGCCCGCATACACTTCCAGTACAGACCGCACATCCTTTGCCATCTGCCCTGCCATGTCGGTATTTTTCCCTGTTATTTCTACATAAAACAGGGTCTCCGACAACATGCTGCTGTCCGCCACGTCCTCCACAACCACCTGGTAAGGGGAGCTGTATGTTTTCTGGTACGCCGTCATTAATTCCGCCAAGTAACTCTTGTCCAGTTCCCATACACTGTGGCCACATTTTTTTAGCTCATCCGCAGCGCCTCCATTTATGATATAATTCAGGTAGCTTTCCGTTATCCGCGGCAGTTCCTGGCGTTTCGCATGGTCAATGCAATAAAGCAGGATAACCTTGGCCCTATGATAAGGATCAGCCTGCATAAGTAGAGAATTTCCCAAGTATTCCTCCAAGCTGCCGGTTTCATTATTTAACTGCACAGCTGCCATAACCGCTTGCCCTTCTTCCTCTGTCAGCCTAGCTTTTGCTACCGTGCCAGACATGTCTGCATCCACGCTGCCCCTGCCCTTTATCCATCCGTATCCACCCAAAATCACGGCACCAGCCACGGCACAGGCTATCGCCTGCTTCCATTTTCTGCAGAGCCTTCGGAGCAGGTCTAATAGCTCTATTTCTATGTCTTCTGTCCTTTTCCAAGAAAACTGTTTCTCCATCCTGGTTATCGATCCTTTCCTTACGGCCTCAATCTTCCTTCACCCGCACAACTAATATCCTGTACACTCTTTAAAAGTGATAGTAAACAGATATTAACCATCCTACGTTTCATTCATTATCTCAGCCACCGACTTCATAATCCTGACATACATCGCATAGCTATCCGCTTGCTTCCCTGTACCCTTGCACTGCTTTCCACCGTCGCCCTTCCCTACACTGCCCCACATATCAAGCGCTGCCCCAGATGGGCTTGCTTCGCCCCAAAGCAGTTCATCTGCCCCGGCATCCAGTACTTTGCATATTCTTACAAACGTCTCCATACTCATGACCCTGCTCCCACGCTCAATATGGCCCAGGAATGACATGCTAATGCCACACTGCTTCGCTAGCTCATTCTGCGACCAGCCTTTTGCTTTCCTTACTTGGCGTATCCGCATTCCGATTTTGCCGTAATCCAATTCCCGCATGATCTTCCCCATCCTTTGCCGTAGCAGGCCCCTCCTAACAAACTGGGCCTGTTTCGTGCCTCTAGAATCCATGTAATAAATTACATTCTATTGTGCATAACATTTTATAGTAAACTGTTATGCTCCAAATACCATTTAAAAATACCGCAAAGCCTTGATTTATAAGGGTTTTCACAGGCGAGGAGGAAAAACTGTAATATATATTTTTTTACATTTTGCACTCGGGCCTGGCAATTCCAGATCAATCTGGCTGCATGGATTTCTTTTAAGAATTTGTATATAATAGACAAAAAAAGTCTCTAATAACTAAAAAAACATACTAAAATAAGTAAAAATAGACAATTTTTTCTTTGGTGTTGCAAAAGTCATTAGATTGAGATAGAATACTTAAAGGATAACAGTTTACTATAAAAAGTTATCAATAAGAATTTTGATTTGCACATTCTTCCTATTCAGCCTAGTATAATTTACATATCACAAAACAAAAGATATACAAAACCACATTTTCAGAAATAAAAAAGTTGATTTGCTGATAAGTAAATCACTACCAAAAATACGCAACATCCAATTTTACTTTTCTGTTTTCATTTTTCCCCGGCAAACCAAAAGTGGTATTTATTGCGGATAGGCTGCAATAAAGCAAAAAAAGGATTAAAAACCATACGCTGCCCTAAATGTGCCTTAAATGCTTTGGCAATAGATGTGGTGTCATTATATTGATCACTGCCAGAAAAATAAAAAAGTCAAAAATGTTTGTAACAAATCGCACTTGAAAAGAACTAATACTACGAGGTGCTGATATGGATAAAGAAAAAATTGATGAAATATATCGGGAAAACGCTGCCATGATATATAAATACCTATGCGGCTTAACGCAGGACTGCGGACTTGCCGAGGAACTGACGCAGGAAACATTTTTTCAAGCAATTAAAGGGATTGACAAATTTCGGGGCAACTGTAAAATTTCGGTCTGGCTATGCGGAATTGCCAAGAAAACATGGTATAAGGAACTGGAAAAAAGAAGCAGGCATAAAACCACCCCACTGGACGATTGCATGCCTTCCACAGAAAATGTTGAAAGTAAAAGTCTGGACAATTTAGAAAAAATAGAAATTTTCCGCCTAATGCACAACCTTGACGATGTAACAAAAGAAGTCATGTATTTACGGTTGGCAGGAGAACTACAATTTTCTGAAATTGCGGCTATTTTAGGAAAAACAGAAAACTGGGCGAGGGTAACTTATTACAGGGGGAAACAAAAAATCATGAAAGGAATGAGAGAATGGAAATAAGGGAAAAAGAATTAGCTTGTGAGATTGTCAGAGATTTACTTCCTCTTTATGTTGATGAAATGGTAAGTGACGTTTCCAAAAAAAGCATTGATAACCATTTAGGGCATTGTACAGAATGTAGTAAGATCTATCACGATATGGCTTGTCGTCTGGAAATGGAAACGCCGTCGTCAGAAATTTCAGATGTAAAAAGGTTCTTGAAAAAAACAAAGAAAATGTACCTGCTATATGGCTTAGGCTGCCTTAGCTTTATTGCGATACTTATCTGCCTGATTGTGGATTTGGCGGTAAACAAAGGAATTACATGGTCCTTGATTGCCGCAAGCTCCTGCTTGTTTGCTGACGCTTTACTATATACTCTTTCAACCTGTAAAAAGAATAAAGGCTGTATTGTAATGGCAGTCATAAGCATTGGGGTATTTATCCTGCTTTCTGTCATACAGATTACCAGATATTATCTTATTGGAACAGGGACAGTCTGGCTTTTCCGTTATGGTTTGCCTATCCTGCTGTTATGGCTTCTTGTCCTCTGGCTTCCAGTGCTTGCAAAGGCATTCCTAAAATGGAATATTTGGGATTGCATAGCATTGCTTCTATTCTTGGCAATTATAGGCAACTATGCCACCAGACTAATCACAGGAGATTATGTGTGGAAAGACGCACTCCATATGCAAGGCTTTCTAAGCAAT
Organism: uncultured Eubacterium sp.; assembly: GCA_947089855.1. GTDB lineage: Bacteria > Bacillota > Clostridia > Lachnospirales > Lachnospiraceae > Eubacterium_J. The sequence goes on along the minus strand of CAMUML010000035.1, from coordinate 5,295 downwards.
GCCCTTGGAGAAATCATTGGAATCATTGTATTTGGAATTATTGGGAGAATAAAAAAGTGGAGAAGATAATCCGTATAAAAAATCTAAGAAAAGCATTCAAAAAGGAAACTGCCGTTGAGAATGTATATTGGATTTCTGCTGACGTTATTTGTGTGCCTGCCGCCCGATTCGGTTTCTAGGCTGATTTATACAGCCTTTTCTTTCGCGCCGTCCCGAAGGTCCTTCGGAACTGTAAAAAAATAATTTTAGCAGGTGCAGGGCAAAAATCAGGCGCATAGCGGGCTATGCAACTGATTTTTGCCCTTTGTCTTTTGGGCTAATTATAGCAGCATAGCAAGCCTGCGCTGTTTACACACCAGTTAAATTTACGGCATAACCCAGCTGCAGGCCACCAGCCAGGCACTTTCTTGGTTACATTACTGTACATTCTGGCGGTTTGCAGTATAGTATTATGGTTTGAGGTCTGCTAAATCCGTAACACCTAAAATCTCAAGCCGTTTCTCTGTTACTTTAATTTTATGGTCTAACACTGTGTTTTCCTCTTTGTTTGCAGCCTTGATTGCGTACAGGTCAGCCAATATTTCCAGAAGCATATCTTTCTTTTCGTCAACTGTCATACCTAATACCTCCATCATGATTTTATTCTCCTTTCGCCTGTCAAGACTTGCCCTCTTGACACTTATAATTACACTCCCATAATAGAATATTATAAGTAAATCCGTCCAGCGCTGCCAGGATTTTATTCATATTTGTGCTCGCGGATCTGTATAGGCACTCTCCTTCAGCCATTTTCATCATAGAATACCGTGGATCAAGTATATCACTATTGATAACGGATTTCAACGCTATTTATAGGCTCCGGCGCGGGCTTACAAATCCTGCAAAGCCGTATATATAGCAGGGCCCACCCATACGGCGTCCCTGTCCTCCCTGTGCAGGCATAGGGAAACGCCGCGTCTGCACCGTATTCAGTTTTCCTTTATTCTTCTCAATACTGTGTGCTGGTGGTTGGGCTTGCAGGGTTCCCTGCTTTCCAAAACCATATCATTAAGGGGATTCCCAGGCGGCACAACTGGCATAACATTACATTCCTTGTCTATGATAAATTCAATAACCGTAGGCGTTTTTGTATTCTGCTGCGCACTTTGCAAAGCTGTTTCTATATCCTCTTTTTTTGTAACACAAATGCCCTTCGCCCCATAGCTTTCTGCCAGTGCAATAAAATTAGGTGTATATTCTGGACAGCGGTGGCCAGGGGTATTACAGCCTGTTCCACAACTTCTCCGGTAACGCAAACAGGTGCTCGAATAACACCTGCCATAAAACATCTCCTGCCATTGCCGCACATTGCCCGAATATCCATTACTATTTTTTTATTTCACCGTTTAAAACCTTTGATAAACATTTGTACGCTGCTTTTGATATATTCCTCTTTTTCCACGTTCGATAATTCCTTACCAAAGGATGCATTTAAAAACGAATATCCAAATGCAGATGAGAAAATGGCCAGGGCCAGAGCATCAAAATCCGCTTTTGGTATCTTCCCCAAATCATACATTTTATTAAGATACTGTGTGAATGACGATAAAAAAGCCTGTGGAACTTTCATAATCATGGAAGACGTTTCCTCATATATTTGAGGTGCCCTCAAACCGATGGACAACTTTACAAAATCTGGCGTCATCCTATCCATATATGCCCTCATAAACATCTCTATGTCTGCCTGCAAGTCCCACTGCACATCCTCAAAAATTTGCGGCGTTACATTTGCCCTCCACCCAGCTTGGTTTACACCTTGCAGCACAATATCTTTCTTATTTTTAAATTTGCGGAACAGGGTACACTCATTTACACCTGCAGCCTTTGCGATTGCTTTTGTTGTCGTGGCAACATAGCCATTTTCCCTTATTAGCATCATAGCAGCATCTATGATTTTTTGACTTGTTTCGTCCAAGTGGCCATCCCCCTCCCTTATGCAAGTGGGCACTTTCATTTTAGCAAAAAAATACTGCAAAGTCAATCAATCTCGCTAATTAAAATATTATAGTTACCCCCGCCGTTACTTTTCACACCCAGACCAAGCACCCGCTGCTTGGTCTGGGCCAAAGAATGCGGCTTGCCATGCATCCGGCCCTTCGCCAAAGGCGAACTTCCAATGGGCCGGATGCCGTTACTTTTTACAGCACAGCCGCTTTTTGGCTGGGGTGTGAAAAGTAACCCCCCCCCGCCTGTATTCCGTAGGGCTTTGCCCAAATGCTTTGCGGAAGGTTTCGGCAAAATAACTTGCGCTGCTAAACCCAACTTCGAGCGCAGTTTCAGCAATTGTCCGGTCTGTATTAGAAAGCAGTTCACAGCCTTTGTTAAGGCGGTATAATGTCAAGTATTCATTTGGTGTCTGGTTTAGGTAGGAAGAAAAGAGTTTGCAGCATTTGCTTTGCCCTACCGCGCCAGCAGCTGCAATATCTTTCAGCGAAACCTTTTCACTGTAGTTTTGCTGTATAAATCCAACCATATTCCTCAATATTGAAAGATTCCCGGCAGGGGGCGGGTAAGAGTGTTTATCCTGTGGAATCATTTCAAGAAGCTCTGACCAAATAAAGGCAAACGCTGACTGGATCTTTAAAGGGGCTGTCTTGGAAGATTTTATTTTATATATGTATTTTAGGCTTTTTATCATCTGCCCCTGCCGCTGATTGCTTCGCTCCAGTTTAAGGAATGCCGCATTTTGATTCTCAATCAACGGAACAACAAAGCTATGCTCCATTGCAGGGGAATTGCACAATAGCAACGGATGCAGGATAACATATAAAAAATGGCATTCTTTTTGTTGTGAAAATCCAAAATGAAGCTGCTTTGCATTGACGAAAATCCCTTCTCCTTCCTGCAGCAATATCACGTTTCCGTTTACATTGTAATTCATACTGCCGGAAAGTATAACCGTAAATTCAACAGCGTCATGCCAATGGCTTGGGGCAGAATAATTGGGATAGGAAGACAAAGCTGCCTGACGTGCAAGGACCGGATATTCGGTAAAATCATAATGCAATGTTTCCGAACGGTCATCATTTAAACAGAGCTGTAGTGCCATATATATCCCCCTTTGCGTTTTCACAAGCACAACTATCCTTAGGAACTGTCTCAAAATAATATGCCCATATTATTTTGAGCTAGCTCCTTATCCATAACGTCCAGCTGAAAAATATTTCTGTCCGGATGGTGCCCCAAAGCATCTGGCACATAAGGCCGTGCAGGATTGTTATAGATTCTGATATAAAATTGATAGCTATGCCATCTGTTTCATTGTATTATAGGCACAGAAACGTATCATGTCAATTTAAAGGAGTATACAAATATGGATAACAGGACAAGAAGGGATACCGGCATGGCATATTTTTCAGATGATTCTGTGATAAAGGAACAGACAAAAGCGAAACGTATCATCCGCCAGTATAATGAATGTATGCCGTTTGACCCGGAACAGGGGATGAAATACCTGGATGAATTAGGGATCATACATAAGGGTAACATCTATTTTGAACCTCCGTTTCACTGTGAATACGGAACCCATATCGAATTAGGGAATAATTTTTATGCGAATGCCTACTGCACCATGCTTGACGTAGGCAAAATTACAATCGGCGACGATGTCCTTTTTGGCCCCTTTGTTTCAATTTATACGGCAGGGCACCCGATCCATCCGCAAAGCAGAAAATCCGGCTATGAATATGGAATTCCAGCCACGATTGGGGACCGTGTATGGATCGGGGGGAATTGCGTCATTTTACCGGGCATTTCAATCGGTTCCGATACCGTAATTGGGGCCGGGAGCGTTGTAACAAGAGATATTCCAGCTGGGGTAATTGCCGCTGGCAATCCATGCCACGTAGTCAGGGAAGTTACAGAGGAAGATAGAAAGTATTATTATAAAGACAGGGTATTTGACGATGAAATTTGGGAAAATGTCAAAAATACAAAATAAAGGAACGTAGCGGATCAGCTGCATAGCGGGCTATGCAGCTGATTTTTAATGGTGGCGGTAAGTTTTTTTCACAGCATACTTTGGTATGCCAAAATCTATATCCGCCCCGGAACCGTCAACGAAAACCAACCTTATCATCGCTGGCCTTCCCTTCAAAAACAGTAACGTTGCCAGCCTATTCCTGAAGGTTGCAGACCGGGGCTAATACCTGTCTGAACACATCGTAATTCCGTTCATCGTATGGCCGGCAGTAAATAGCAATTTCTATCACGCTAAAGTCACGCAGATAACCACTGATTACATCTAACATTGCATGTGCAACTATATCCGGTGGGTTTTGGAATGCACCGCAGCCAAATGCACCTAAAACCATAATCTCAGCATTGTTCATCCTGGCAATTTCCAAAATCCTGTGTAGCCGCTTTTTGTGCAGGCCCATCAGCCCATCCTCCCCTATTTCAGACGCTTTAGCGCCAACTTGGCTCCATTGGCTGTATAGCCCGCTACGGAGGTTTGGGGCTGCGCAGCTTACTATATCTACCCCATACCATTCCTTTTCCGGCATTAACTCCGGTTTTTCCGTATCCGTTTTAAATACGGTTACATCCGGTGTATAGATGCAGTCATCATTATACAACGCCGTCAGCTGCCCATCCTCCAGCCCATGCTGGTGCTTTTCATAAAACCGGCCGACTATTTCCTTGTCTGAAATACACGCATATAGGGTGCTGCACCTGCAGATTGCTTCCTCTTGTGCATTTAAGCCATTTGTTACACCGCCTCCCGGGTTTGTCGCAGATGCAAAGTTAAGGGCACATACCTTCCGGCCCCGGTATTGCCTAGCTGCTTCAAGGCTCCTCCTTTTTGATACCAACACTTTTGCAGGCATACCGTCTTTCTGTGCAAAAGCCGGTAGATTTACCCCCTCTGCAATAACTTTCTGATGCTTTTTGGAATCCAGTATCGAAGCAATCAGCTTGCTATTTGTTTCATACAGCTGCCTTGTGTCCTCAAAAATGTTGATCCTTTCTTCCCACAGATCCATTCCCATTGTAATCCCCATCCCTTTCTCCATCTGCTGTCCTCTGCATCCTTGCTGTCTAGCCATTTGTGATGCGGTGGCCAACCACACCAGCCATGGCAGCGATAAAATACCCCTAAACCTCTAAATCCATCTTAGGGGTATTTCTGTTGTCTATCATTCATCACTATGCGTGGGTACTTTCCATCTTTACCAATATCGATAATCCATCCATAACTTTACTTGAGAGTTGGAAGTTTTTAATAAAAAAATAACCCTTTCGTATGGATTTATG
>CAMUML010000034.1 GCA_947089855.1 uncultured Eubacterium sp. | reverse complement strand
TTTTCCGGTACATGTCAATATTAGATAACAGCGTTTGCAGGATGCTGTATACTGTCTCTAACAATTTTGCATGGTCTGTATTCTTGTCGAATGTTTCATAGGCATCCAGGCCGTTTTCGTTAAAGAAATTTTCATATACTTCTTTTGGATAGTACTGTCTGTTGTTCAGTTCCACCATTAACCTGCCATAGTTTGAAAATCCTGACCCTAATTCATGGTCGGGTGTCCGGCTGTACTGATTGTCTGTGTACTGTCTGGATCTATTTTCTGTCATAAATATTATTCCCCACTTTCTTTTGAATATATTTATCTGGTTAGCCCAAATAAATATCTACGTGTTTTGAACCATAAAGTCCAACTGCATATTCTATTTTTTCAATGCCATATTCTGTATCGCCTATGTTGATGGTTCCAAGGCTGTCTATGAGTGAAATTTCCTGTAAACAGAAAAAGTTTATGCCCGGTATGCCTTCTACGTCTAATACTTCTCCATTGAAATTGAACCTTGCCATGATTATATCCGGGTCTTCCTCAAAATAAAGTATTGCATGGTTCCTGTCTATCAGATGGAAATTTTTCAGTTTAAGGCATTTTGAATATTCCTCATTAAAATAAATATTCAGGTCATTTTCCATTTGGGAATAGAGGCCATTTTCTGATTCAAATTCTACTATGCGTACTATATTGTCAATCTTTGCCATCTGGTTTGTTCCTTTCTGGTTTGAGTATATTTTTACGTTCGCCAATTTTGGCGGGTGATATTTGATATTCTATTTTTAAGTACTAAAATAAAGGCACTACCAACTGTATTTTACAATCAGTAATGCCTTTATGCTAATGTTTAAATTATTGATTGATGCTTCATTCCTTCCAAAACAAGTGAATAAGCAAGTAAACTTTTCGTGAATAACTTTGGTAAAATCTCTTACCAAAATCCGTACCAAATCTTTACCAAAATCACTGTGATATTTTACGATAATTTACAATAGTTTATGATACCCTCTTTATATTCACAAAACACGCTGTAATGCTTGATTTTCCCGTGTTTTCAAGGAATTTTGACTGGAAACTTTTCTTATTAGTTTCCTCCCATCTGTGCTGCAACCTCTGCAGCAAAGTCTTCATTTTTCTTCTCTATTCCTTCTCCTGTTTCAAACCGGATAAACTTCTTGATGGATACAGGGGTACCAGCTTCTTTGGAAACCTGTTCCAGATATTTAGCAACGGTCTGCTTGCCATCTTCTGCTTTTACATATACCTGGTCGACAAGGCAGATTTCTTTTAATTCCTTATTGACACGCCCTTCGATCATACCATTGATAACCTTTTCCGGTTTTTGGGATTCCTTCGGGTCGTTCATAATCTGGGCGCGCAGGATCTCTTTTTCATGTGCAATATACTCTGCGCTGATTTCATCCCTGCTGATATATTTTGGATTTAAAGCTGCAATCTGCATGCACAGGTTGCGCACTGCTTCTTTTACGGTATCATTGACTACAGAAGACTCTGCAACTGCCACTACGCCTATACGTCCACCGCCGTGGATATAATCAACTACGCAGCCGTTTTCCGCTTCTACTTTTTCAAACCGGCGGATTTTCAGGTTTTCACCGATAACAGCAACCTGCTCTACTAAAGAATCCTTTACGGTCTTGCTGGTATCTTCCAGCCAAGCTTCCTGCATAAACGCATCCATATCTGCTGCATTGGAAGCGAGCACCTGTTTTGCTACCTTTGCTACATAATCCTGGAATTTCTCATTCTTTGCAACAAAGTCTGTCTCTGAATTTACTTCTACGATCGCTGCCCGTTTATCATCTTCCACAATTACTTTTACAATACCTTCTGCGGCAATACGGGAAGCTTTTTTCTCTGCCTTTGCCTGTCCGTTTTTCCTTAAAAATTCTACGGCAGCATCCATATCCCCGTCTGTCTCGCTCAACGCCTTCTTGCAGTCCATCATGCCTGCACCGGTTAATTCACGCAGCTCTTTTACCATTCCTGCTGTAATAGCCATTTTATTTTTCCTCCAACGAATTTACTGGTCTGTAATATTATGCTTCTGCCAATGCTTCTTCTTCCTGTGCCATCTCAGCCATTTCTACTTCTTCTGCTTCCCCTTGTTTTGCCTCGATAACTGCATCTGCCATTTTCGACACGATCAATTTTACCGCACGGATAGCATCGTCATTGCCAGGGATTACAAAATCCAGCTCTTCCGGATCACAGTTGGTATCTGCAATACCGATTAACGGAATCCCCAGTGTATGTGCTTCCTGCACACAGATCCTTTCTTTCTTTGGGTCTACGATAAAGATAGCATCTGGGAGCCTTTTCATCTCTTTAATGCCGCCTAAGTTCCGTTCCAATTTTTCGTGAAGGCGCCTTAATGCAAGGACTTCCTTTTTCGGAAGTACATCAAAGGTACCGTCTTCTTCCATTTTTTCAATACTCTTTAATTTGCCGATACGGCTTTGGATCGTCTTAAAATTGGTAAGCATGCCGCCCAGCCATCTTTCATTGACATAATACATGCCGCAACGCTCTGCCTCTGCACGGATGGCATCCTGTGCCTGCTTCTTTGTGCCGACAAATAAAATCGTACCGCCATTTGCTACAATATCTGCTACCGCATTATAGGCTTCATCTACCTTGCCTACAGACTTTTGCAGGTCTATAATGTAAATGCCGTTACGCTCCGTATAAATATATGGAGCCATTTTTGGGTTCCATCTTCTTGTCTGATGCCCAAAATGGACACCTGCTTCCAGCAGCTGCTTCATTGAAATAACACTCATTTTTTTCTCCTCCATCTGGTTTTTCTTCCATATGCTTCCAAATGCAATACGACCTTGCACACAAAAACACAGCCGTTTTGGAAAACCGGCTTTTGGATTTGGCCTGCAAAGGCACCTGTACCGCTCCACATATGTGATTTTTATAGACTGGTATACTATACCACACGTTCTTACGATGTGCAAGCAGTTTCTTATGTTTTTGGATGGCCTGTTTACGCTTTTGGGGTTCCCAGACGCTTTATTAATATTCAGACAGCTTCCCGCATCCAGCGTCCAAATATCCCCCATGCCTGGCACATATACCATCCAGGTATCCAAATACCCTGGCCTGGATGGTTACCCGCTTATAATGGCTACCGCGAGGTAAGTATCTGTGCAATCTGGCTAAACGAAGCCCCTTTTTCTATTTCATAAGTACCCGGCTGCAGCAGGTTGTCATACCCATGTGCCCCAAGGTAAGCATTAAAATCCGCCGCATCTTCGACCAGGCCGGCTTCTTTCACCTTGCTGGATACAATACGTGATACATCGCCAGATTCAATTGTGATCTCTACCTTGCCGTCTGCAGCAGCCTGCCCCTGGCCTGCAGGATTAGGCTTGTCCCCGGCGCCATCCGTATTCTTGCCGGAAGCTTCCAAACCGCCAGACGCCCCCTGGCTGGTACCGCCCCCGCTGGTGCCCTGGCTGGATGCCTGCTGGCCTTTTGCTGGATTGGATGTACCGGCTTTGTTGGCATCAGGTGCATCGTTTCCGGAATTAGGCGTATCTTTTTCGTTGCCGGATGTACTGGTTTTATTGGAACCGGAGGTATCTTTTTCGTTGCCGGATGTACCGGTTTTACCGGATCCTGCTTTACTGTCCAAATCTTTGCCTTCGTCGGCGCTTTGGGCGCTGGACTGGCCAGACGCTGGTTTGCCGCCTTCGGACGCGGTGCTGCTGCCTTTGGCACTGCCTTCTTTACCGGTTTCCTGGCCTGGCACTGCCGCATCGCCTTTTTGTGTACCTTCTGGTTTGCTGCCTGTATTTTCTAAGTCGGCTGCAGAGGCGCCTTCTTTTGATACGTCGGCTAGCATCCCTGCTGTGCCGCCCTCCTGCATAACCATGCCCAGTTTAGAGGCACGCTCGATAATTTCGGCATCGGTTAAAGTATCCTGAAATAAAAATGCAACAGAAAGCACTACTGTTGCAGTAATCACCCCAAATCCTGCCCCCCGCAGGTAGTATTTAAACTTCATTTACGAATCTCCTTTATAAAGGCCAAGAATTAGGCGTACCTCTCCTACGCCTACACCAAGTTTCTTTGCAATTGCTACCGAATCTTTCCCTTCTTCATACAGGCGGATAATTTCTTCCTTTACATTGACCTCTTCTTCCGGCGCCTCTGGCACCTTTTGTGCTTTTGCTATGGCAGCTTTCTTTGTTTTCCTGCCGTCTACGCCTGCTGGCGCGGCCTGGCTTTCGACTGGTACGACTTCCTGGCCTTGTGGTTCATATACAAAAATTGGTTCAATCGTTTTTTCTTTATCCTGTGGTTTTTTATCAGATGCCGCTTTTGCCGCAGTTTTTGCCTTTGCCCTTGTTTTTGCAGCAGTCTTGGTTTTTGCCGCCGCTGCCTGCGGTTTTCCACTGTCCGCTTTCAGGGCCCCATCTGCCTGTGGCTGCTGGTTTTTCAGCTGGGTTAAGTATTGTTTGGTCATTTCCTCTTCCTGCTGCTTAAAATCCTGCAGCTTTTGGGCCAGGTCTGAGGAAAAACTGGTAAGTTCTGAATGCTTGTCATTCAGCATACTGTATAAAAACATAATTTCATTATGTGTTTTATTCATTTTTTCAAATACAGTATCTGAATATTCATTAATTGCCATAATTTTTTCATTTGTCTGTTTTTCCAGCGAACGCTCTGTCTGCTCTTTGCTGGCATCTATCGTATCTTCTACCATATCCACAACTTTCTGCTTGGAACGGTCTAGTTCATGCCGAAGCATAACGCCCATTTCCTCTTTGCTTAGTTCGGATATATGTTCGAGTTCTTCTGGTGAAAGTTTTTCTGTTACCCAAAAACTTGCTAAAATGAAAAGCATTCCAACAATTAATAATATGATTTCTACTACCGTCATTTATTTCCCTCTCTGATAAAACCCTTTCACTCGCTTTATACTTTTATATCAAACCCGCCTGTCATCATGCTCTTTATTTTAACGCTCCCATCTGGAAGGTCTTCTTTTTTTTCCCTTTTTTTCTTTTTTTTGCGTTCTTCGTATTCGTTGGACCCTTTTTCCTTAGCATCGTACTTTTTCTGCTGTTTATCCGCGTTATCTTTTTTTTGTACTTCCTGCGCCTGGCTTTGTTCTTTTTGTTCCTCACGTATCTGGATATTTTGCTGCTCTACTGCAGGTTTTGTATTTTCCTGATGTTTTATCGCACTTACATCCTGCGTATTTTGTATCATCCCATTCAAATGGATTGGACGTACTGTCATACAACCACCCTCTTTTTCTATTTTTTGACTAATATATCCATGTAAGGGCCCATTGTCCTTTGCATCTTTGAGAGTGCCTTTGTATGAAGCTGCGATACCCTGGACTCTGAGACTTCCAAAACCCTACTGATCTCCTTTAGCGTCAGATCCTCATAATAATATAAAAGGATGACTTTTTTCTCCTTTTCCGTAAGCCGCTCCATTGCTTCTTGCAGCTTTTCTTTTAATTCGGTTTCCTGTACCCGTTCTTCCGGCTGGATAAAATGGGAATTATGCCTGGAATCCATGACTGGTTCCGTACCTTGTTCTATAAATTCATTTAACGATACTATGTTTGTAATTTTTAGTTGCGACTGCCACTCTAAAAATTCATCATTTGATACGCCAAGCTCCTGTGCAACCTCTTCGTCCAACGCCGTTTTGCCTGTTTGCATTTCTACCCGCTTTACTGCTTCTTCTATCTTTTTTTGCTTTTGACGGACAGTACGCGGGATCCAGTCCATCTTCCGTATCTGGTCTAAAATGGCACCACGTATCCGAAGGCTTGCATAGGTTTCAAACTTTACTTCTTTATTTGTATCAAATTTATCAATCGCATCGATGAGCCCAAAAATTCCGTAACTGACCAAATCATCATATTCCACATTATACCCGAGGTACATACTTAGCCTGCCAGCTACCACTTTTACAAGCGGCGCGTATTCCAGGATAATCTGTTCCCTTACTTCCGGTGTCTGCTTGGCCTGATACATTTCCCAAAGCTGCTCTTTTGAAACTTTTTTCATGCCATAACCTCCAGGCTTTTTGGCTTATTCTTTCTTTTTGGCTTATTCCTTGTTTTGCACCGCACCGGTTTCTTCCGTTTCTTCGTCTTCTAGGATTTCACCGTCTATAAACCCCAGGTCTTCTGCTGTAAATTCTTCATCCAGGCTGGATATGCTCCGGTCCAGGATAATTTTGATAATATAGCCAAGTATGTAAAACCCGATCAGTACCCAAAACATTGACCGTATTAAAAAAGAAATACCATAACCGTTTACATACGATATAATACACATCGCAAAACCGGCAGCCAGCATCACAATGGCAGGAATCTGCTTTGTTTTCATATAAAATCCCCCTGACTCATATTATTTTCAGTGTCTTGCCTACTGATTTTATGTAATATTCACCCGTATCACAATGCAGCTCCACCGTCCTGCCGTAATTTAGGCCAGTATCTTCTGCAATCAGGCGGATGCCCAGTTCTTTTAATTTCTTTTTAGAAGCCAATGCGTTTTTCTGCCCAATATTGCCGATTACATCTGCGCCGCTTACCTCAAACATCTTAGCGCCGCCTGCGATCTTTGCTACCATACGTGCCCTGGATGCCCCTGCCCGCGCCATCCGGTTTACCAGTTCCGTAATCCCAGTATCCGCAAATTTTGCGATATTGGAATTATTCCTTATCTTTGTGCTGTCTGGCAGCATAATGTGCGCCAGCCCGCCAATTTTGGTAACTGGATCATATATCGCAATCCCAATACAAGAACCTAGCCCAAGCGTAGTGATCACATCCGGACTCCTGCAGATATTAAGGTCTGCCATTCCTACTTTTATCATCCGATTCATCTGTAAACTCCCACTTTCTACAAACGTCCTTTTCCTGTACCGATTAAAGTATAATTCCTAACGACTGCAAAATTTTGTCATAGGAATCCAATTCCGGCAGAAGGATAAAATAACCTTCCAGACTGGCCTCGGCTTCAAACGATGTTTCTATTAAAAGCGCATTATCCCCATACTGTCCAAACTGGATTGCCGGAATGCTTAAGATTGCACCCGCCATATCAACAGAAATGTATGGAACAGAGGGTTCAATCGTCAGGTTTGTCATTGTGGCGATTGCCGTAAGGTAGGAGCTGGCAATAATATTCCCAATCTCTTTCATGGCAGAAAGGTCCATCTCGTCAAACGGTTCTTTATAGTTTGGATCCCTGCCTAGAAGATGGTTGACCAGATAATGTGCCGCATCCATCTTTAAAAGGAACATCAGGCTGCCGTCAATACCATTATGCACACCCAAATATACGCCTACAATCTCTTCTTCTTCCGAACCGATCGCGGTATTTAGCTCCTGTACTGCAATTAATTTGACATTTGGCACCTGCATGTTTAGTTTCAGATTCAGTAATGTGGCTACAGAAGTCGTTGCGTTCCCTGCACCAATATTGCCGATTTCCCTTAATACGTCAAAATACATACTGTTTATTTCGTCAAACGTAAATTTCCCCATTTCATTCTCCCTGCAAACTATTTGTTTTTATCCATTCATCCGCATTGCCCTGTGGGGCTTCCCATGCGCCGGTTTCCGCTGCAAGCCTGCACCATGTGCCAAGCCTGCAGCGGCTGCCCAGAACGCACTACGCCTGCCAAATACTTTTAAACAGCCTCATGCTCGTCAATAATTGAATTAATATCAAACAATGATACCAGTTCATCGCCGTTTTTGCCAATGCCGTTGATAAACATTTCTTTTCCTTCTGTAGTACTGTGTGACACTTTATCAATATTGGACGTGCCCAAGTTAATAACTTCCTTTACTTCATCGACTACAATACCAAGGGCATCTTTTTGTTCAAATTTCAAGATGATAATCCTGGATGCACTTGTATATTCATCATCTGCAAGCCCCATTTTACGCCGGATGCTCATAACCGGAATGACTTCGCCGCGCAGGTTGATGACGCCTTTAAAATAATACTGTGAGGTCGGCACCCTGGTGATCTTTTGCATCCTTACAATATTGTCAATATAACCAATATCAATGCCGTACTGTTCGCTGCCAATCTTTACAACAATGTACTGCTTTTTTGTCTCTTCCACCACTTCCATATAATCCATATTCAGCACCCCCGTTACATTAATGTATTTACATCCAAAATCAATGCAATTTCACCATCGCCCAAAATCGTCGCGCCGCTGATAATCTTGCTGTTGCTGATAAACTTGCCAAGCGACTTAATAACGATCTCCTGCTGGCCCAACAGCTTGTCTACTACAAGGCCGGCCTGTTTTTCGCCTTTGCTGACAATTACAACGGTCATGCTTTCCGGTTCTTCTTCCGGCGGTTCAATATCCAGCACTTCGTTTAGGCGGATTAACGGGATAACATTGCCGCGCAGGTTGATCACTTCTTCTGCCTGCACATATTTAATATCGGATACGGCAACGTCTTCTATCGTAATAATAGAGGCCAATGCTATGGCAAACAGTTCGTCATGGATCTGTACAAGCAATGCCTGGATAATTGCAAGTGTAAGCGGCAGGCGGACAATAAAAGTAGAACCTTCGCCCAGCTTGCTTTTTACTTCCACATCGCCGCCAAGCGTTTCGATATTGGATTTTACGACATCAAGGCCTACGCCCCTGCCGGATACGTCTGTGATCTTTTTCGCCATAGAAAAGCTCGGCATAAACAAAAAGTCTATAATTTCCTTCTGTGTCAGGTTCTCCGCCTGCTCCGGCGTTACCAGTCCGCGTTCGATCGCTTTTTGTTTTACGTTTTCGGTATCAATGCCGTTCCCGTCGTCGCCGACTTCGATTACGACATTATTGCCTTCCTGGTATGCTTTCAAATTAATGGAACCAACTTCTGGCTTGCCCCGCTGTTTACGTACCTCGGTGCTTTCCAGTCCATGATCTGCAGAATTACGCAGCAAATGCTGCAGCGGGTCGCCAATCTGGTCTACTACGGTCCGGTCTAACTCCGTATCTTCCCCCGTCATATAAAGTTCCATTTTCTTATCCAGCTTACGCGACAAGTCACGGATCATACGCGGGAATTTTGCAACTACGCTTTCAATCGGGACCATCCTTGCTTTCATAACCGATTCATGCAGGCTGGTCGTAATCCGTTCCAGGTATTCTATCTGGTCGCGGAAAGACTGGCTTTGCGCTCCGTCCCCGGCATCGCTGGCACTGATCGAAACAAGGCTGTTCTTTGCAATAATAAGTTCGCTGACCTGGTTCATCAGGGCATCCAGTTTTTCTATATCGACACGCACGGTACGGCTCGCAACCGGCTTATTGGCTGCTTTTCCTTTACCAGCCCCTCCCTGTGCCTTCGCTTTGCTGTCTTTGGCCACCGGCGCCGGTACCGCTGCGGAAGTATCCGCGGCTGCTGCAGGTACTGCTTTTTCCGGCTCCGCTTCTTTCTTTTCTGCTTCTTTGCCTACGATCGTTTCGTATTTTAACTGTTCACCGACAACATCCTCAATTTCCGATACCCCTTTCGACGCATGGATCAGTTCTTCTACACCTTCTTTATCGGCTGCTGCAAAAAAGCTGAAATCCAGATCGAACTTTTCATCTTCAATATCCTGCGAGCTTGGGCTGTATACAATAATTTCGCCAAACTCTTCAATTGCCTTAAACACCAAAAACGCACGTGCGGCTTTTAACAGGCATTCTTTTTGTACATAGACGGTAAACCCAAAAAGCACCCTCCCGCTGTCTTCTGCCGCTTTGAGCGCTTCACGGTCTTTTTCCGACAATTCAATATCAAAGTATTTTTTGGAATGGCCGGACCCTTGTGCGGGCTCCTGCTGCGGCGCTTCCTTCGCTTCCTCTTTTTGTTCTACACCGGCATTCCCTTTTAAGATCCCATTTAGGGACGCGATAATGCCTTCGTTGTCATTGGTACCTTCGTCTGAAGTTTCTTTTATAATATTTAAATAGCCTTCAATCGCATCCAGGCATTGGAACAGCACGTCAATAATATCGCCATTGACTTTAATCTTGTCATTGCGTACTTCCTGGAAAACATTTTCCATATCATGCGTCAAATGCTGCATACGCTTGAAGCCCATCGTACCTGCCATTCCTTTCAGCGAATGGGCCGCCCGGAAGATCTCATTTATAACGTCATGGTCCTCCGGCTCGTTTTCCAAAGCCATAATATTGTCGCTTAAGCTTTGGATATGCTCTGCTGTCTCATCAATGAAAATTTCCAGATATTGGCTTACATCCATATTACTTTACCCCTCTCCCACCTGATTCAGTATTCGTTTGGGAACATTCGCAAGCGGTACTACTTCATCTACAAGCCCTGCCTCGGCAATTGCTTTCGGCATCCCATATACGACGCAGGTTGGTTCATCCTGCGCAATTACATAGATCGGCTTTACTTTGTTTAATTCAGAAATCCCTTCCGTGCCATCCGCGCCCATGCCTGTCAAAACTACGCAGACAATTTCATCAAAGGTAGATTTTTTCAGCGATTTATACATAATGTTCGCACATGGACGCAGGCCGCCGATTGGCGGCGCATCCGAAAGATGGATCTTATGCCCACCGCTTTTCAAAGGCACGATTTCAAGATGAAACCCTCCTGGTGCCACATAGACACAGCCTTTTTTCAAAATATCATTATCTTTTGCTTCCCGGACTTCCACCTTGCTTAATTCATTCAGCCGTTCTGCCATAGACTTGGTAAAGCCTGACGGCATATGCTGCACAAGCACAATCGGTGCATCGATCCGTTTTTCTAAAAATGGGATGACGCTTTGGAGCGACTTCGGCCCGCCGGTAGAGGAAGCAATCGCAACCAGCCGATTATTGCCCGTTGCCTGCTTATGCGGCACTTTACGGGCGGCCGTTGCCTGCGTGGCCCCGCTAGCTGCTTTGGCGGCAGCAGCTGCGTTGCTGACGACTGTCCTCGCGGCTGCTGTAGTACTGACCGCCGCCTTCGCAGCTGCCAGCGTACTGCCTCCGGCCGGCCGCTGGAATGCCCCTGGACGGCCAGGCGCCTTTTGCTTTGCCCGCGGCAGGATCGAAGACAATAACGTCGTCAGCTCCCGGCGGAAATGCTCCCCTTTGGCTTCGATGATATTCTGGGGCTTTGTTAAAAAGTCGATGGCACCATATTCCAATGCCTGAATTGTAATGTCGGCATCTTCTGTAGCCAGCGAGCTGACTACAACTACCGTAGTACGAATATTCTCTTTTTGCAATTTTTGCAGAAGCTCCAGCCCATTCATCTTTGGCATATTAATATCCAAAAGCACGGCATCATAGCTGTTATTTTTAATTTTTTCATATGCTTCCAGCCCGTCCCTGCATGTATCTGTCGCTTCATACTCATTACTTGTATTCACTATATCACAAATGGCCCTTCTCATGAGTGCAGAGTCATCTACAACCAAAATATTTTTTTTCATATTCTCATCCCTGTCCCTATTGCACCTGCTTTTTTCTGGTTGCGGCCATCCGGCCTATTTAGACTGGACGGCTGCTTTTGTTCCTGCGTTCCTCGTCAAAAATAAACCTCATAATCTCTTCCCTGACAAAACGGTCTTTAATAATAAACTCCGCCCTGTTTTCAAAACGCCCTGGGCTGCCTGGCACGATTGCCGACGTCAGGATATGAGCTGGTATGTAATATGTTTTTTCCTGCCCGCCGCTGCCTAACCGCAGCCCGATCAGGATATAGCCATCATTTTTATTTTCAGCATCCGTCATAAACCGGACGCCGCCGCCGCTAATATCTACGATTTCACCTTCCCTGCGCGTGCTTTCGACCTCCGGCTGCTGGATAAGCTGGATACACTCATCCTGTGGGGTTTTCAATGCCTGCTGCTGGGTAATCCCATAATATGCCATATTTATGGCGCAGGACATCCGGCTGTACTCACGGCGCTGGAATTTACAAAGCGGGCTTTTTAAGCTTACGCGCAGCATATACATATTATTCGACTTATAGCGTTCCTCTACTAGCCCGACACTTTGGTACAGCCCGTCAGCGGCATAAAATACAAATTCAAAGCGTGTTCCGATTGGCAGCAGCACCAGCTTGCCTGACTCCATCGGCATGGAAAGCTCCAGCCCCCCGTCTTCAAAAAGGTTGGTCACCTGGCTTTTGTAAATATGCGCACGCACGCCCGTCTTACGTTCCTGCTCGATCTGCTGCACCATGCATAAATCTACCTTGTTGCCTGCCTGAATAATATTAGAAATCATCCTTCACCCCTTGCGTTATCTGAAAAAATTGAACAAAAGCTGCCGGATCCCTTGTTTCTGCGGTTCTACGTCTGTTTCCCCATCCACAAGCCTTTTTGCAAGCCGTTCAAATGCTTTTGAGGAACGTGCATTTGGGGTTGTCAACGATATGATCCGCTGCGCGCGTACTGATTTCTCCAAAAGCACATCCTGCGGGACCGTACCAAAGAAGTGTACATCCCCCTGCAGAAACTTGGATATAACGGAACTAAGCTTATCGTATACAATCTGGCCGTCGTCTGGCGAAATTGTGCGGTTTACAACCACTTCAATCGTTGTACTATGGCGGACAAACCCTGGGTTGCCGTACAATGCTTTGATCAAAGAATAGGAGTCTGTCAGGGAACTTGGCTCAGGCGTAATGACCAGCAGCACTTCCGGGCTTGCCATTACAAATTCCATAACGTTATTCGCAATCCCTGCCCCTGTGTCGATCAGGATAATATCCGCCATTTCGTCCAGCTCCACCAGGTTGTTGACCAGCCTGGTAAGCTGGCTCCTGGACAGGTTATTCATCCCGGTAATGCCATTTCCGCCGGAAATAAACCCAATCTCCATAGGGCCTTCGGTGATAATTTCTTTTATCTGTTTGCCATGATAGATCATATCACTTAAATTATATTTCGGAATTGCGCCAAACATGACTTCCACATTGGCAAGGCCCATATCCGCATCAAAAATTATTACTTTTTTTCCCAGTTTCCGTAATTGTACGGCCAGGTTTACCGCCGTATTGGATTTTCCAACTCCGCCTTTCCCGCTGGTTATTGTGATAACTCTTGCGTTGGATACAGGACGGACATTCTTGGCCCTTAATACGTTCCTCAGTTGTTCTGCCTGATCCATAACTTAATCCCCTCCAAGTAATTTTTTCACAATCTTTTGTGTATCAAACACCTCGATGTCATCTGGCACATTCTGCCCATAGGTTGCATAAGACAAGCTTGCACCTGAATATAAATGGATATTTAACAAGTTACCGTAACATGAGGTTTCGTCCAGCTTGGTGAAAACCAGCTTATAATCTGCAAAAGCCCGGTACGTATTACATATTTCCTGCAGATCACGGTATTTTGTAGTTGCACTTAAGACCAGATAAACTTCTGTATCGTATTTCCCGGTAATAGCCCCAAGCATATTCTTTACGTCCTCGCACTGCGCAGCATTTTTATGTGAAAATCCTGCCGTATCCACAAGGATAAGGTCACAATCTTTGAAACTGTCAACGGCATCTTTTAATTCCTCTGAAGAATATACGATCGTAAGCGGCATATCCAAAATATTCGCATAGGTACGCAGCTGCTCGGCTGCTGCGATACGGTAGGTATCCGCCGTTAAAAACGCCACTTTTTTCCCTTCGTCGACTTTGTAGCGCGAAGCAATTTTTGCGATCGTAGTAGTCTTGCCAACACCGGTAGGCCCAATAAAAAACGCTACCTTGAGCCTGGACTTCCGGAAATCGATCGGCTTTGGCTGGCCAAATTTTAATATCAGCTTTTGGTAAATATGCGATAATATATAATCTATGTTATTGCCTTTACTGGAAATTTTTTCCAGCTCATCTAAAATCTGATTGGCATATTTTTCATGCACTTCATTGTCGAGCAATGTCTGATAGAGCATTTTCACAAATGAGAACCCTTCCTGCGCCTGACCGTCTGAAAGGCCGTCCTCCTGGCTTTGCTTTTCTGCAGAAATGCGGTCTTCCAGGAGGGACTGGAGGCTGTCCAGACGCTCTTCGATCGAACTGGACGGGGCCATAGGGCTGGATGGTACGGGGCCAGGCGGCACTGTACTGGCGGATGATATTTGGGGGCCTGCCGTTTGCATACTGTAGCGTGCCGGGGTATCCGCTACAGGCTGGTACCTGCTGGAATCCTGCCCATTTCCAGCCCCCTGCATACCATAGCTGCCAGATTGCCGTCCTATGCTGCCAGCCGCTGCGGGCGCGCCCTGCGGGACAGGGCTGGTATTTGGCACTGCCTGTAGGCCAGGCCCTTCCTGGCGGACGGCTTCCTTTTGCATGCTGCCTGCTGGATGCTGGGCAGATACCGCCTGCCCGGCTGCCGGCGCACCCTGGCCAGCCGCCCGCTGCAGCTGCGCCAACGCGCTGGGAGGCTGGCCAGGCGACGGCTGTGGCGGCGCAAACGGGATCTGTATCCGCTCATCTGCAGCCAGGCTAATGCTCTCAGGCTGCTTCATCGCACCCGGCGCATCCGCCTTTGCCGTCTGGCTGGATTTGTCTGCCTCGTTTTCTTCCAGGGCAGCTGTCACTTCATATACAATGCCTCGGAACGCACGGAACACGCCTTTTGGCTTTAAAGTTTTGACACTCATAATTACAACATCCGGCCCCATTTCTTTTTTGGCCTTTTCGACTGCCTCACTCTCCGTCTTGCCCTGAAATTTATTGATTATCATTTATGCTGTCACCATCCCAACTGACTGTAATTCTACATTCGAATCAATTTCATTATAAGATACTACAATAAGATCTTTAAAATATTCTTCTGTCATCTTCTTAAAGTACATACGTACAATCGGCGAAGTGACAATGATCGGGTTTTTCCCAAGGTTTTCCAATTTGGAAATCTCAGCCTCAACCGAAGACATGATCAGCTTTGTCCGCTCTGGGTCGATGGTCAGGTATGCCCCCTGTTCGGTCTGTTTTACCGAAGACATGATTTCCTGTTCTACATTTGGATCCAATGTTACCACACTGGTCGCTTCATTCGGCATAAAGTAACGGTTTGAAATCGCCCTCTTTAATGCCTGCCTTGTATATTCCGTCAATACATCCGTATCCCTGGACGTTGTAGCATGGTCGGCAAGCGTTTCAAATATTGTCAGCAAATCGCGGATAGAAATCCCTTCCGACAGCAGGTTTTGTAATACTTTTTGGATTTCGCCTATGCCAAGCAGCTTTGGCACCAAATCGTCGACCAGCACCGGATTGTTTTCTTTTACATTGTCTATCAGGTTCTGTACATCCTGCCTTGTCAGCAGTTCTGCGATATGGCTGCGGATCACTTCTGTTAAATGCGTAGCAATAATGGATGGCGGGTCTACAACCGTATAGCCCAGGCTCTCTGCACGCTCCCTCTGGCTTTCCGTAATCCAGATCGCCGGTAAGTGGAACGACGGCTCAAAGGTCGGGATGCCTGTAATCTCCTCTTCTACATACCCAGGGTTCATCGCCATATAATGGTCAAATAAAATCTCGCCTTCCGTAATCTGTATCCCTTTGATCTTAATGATATACTGGTTCGGATTTAGCTGGATATTGTCGCGCAGGCGGATGATCGGTACAACAGTACCAAGCTCCAATGCAATCTGCCGCCTGATCATAACCACACGGTCCAATAGGTCGCCGCCCTGGTTTACGTCTGCAAGCGGGATAATACCATAGCCAAATTCCAGCTCAATCGGGTCAACCTGCAGCAAAGAGACAACATTTTCGGGCTTTCGGATTTCCTCTGCTTCTTCTTCAGCCTGCGTTGTTTCTTCCTCAATTGCCTCCACTGCCATTGTCTTATTCATTCCCCTGCCAACAATAATATACATCAAGCCAAACGCGGAAAACAAAAATGCATTTAACGGCGTTACAAGCCCCAAAAAAATCAGCGTAGCGCCTACCAGATAAAGCACTTTTGGGATACCGAACAGCTGCGATACGAGAATATCGCTGATGTCGGCCTCTTTGGATGCTTTGGTTACAAGGATACCAGTTGCAAGCGAGATCATCAAAGAAGGCATCTGTGAAACAAGGCCGTCGCCGATCGTTAAGACGCCATACTTTTGCAGTGCATCCAGCGCTTCCAAATTTTCGCGCATCATGCCCATAACGGTACCGCCTATTAAATTGACGAATGTGATCAAAAGGCCTGCCGACGCATCCCCCTTTACGTACTTCGTAGCACCGTCCATAGAACCGAAGAACGAGGACTCCTGCTGGATCTTCTCACGCCGGATCTTTGCTTCCCGGTCGTCAATCGCACCTGTATTTAAATCCGCATCGATCGCCATCTGTTTACCAGGCATCGCATCCAGCGTAAAACGCGCCGTTACTTCCGACACACGTTCGGAACCTTTATTGATTACGACAAACTGGATAATTACCAGGATAATAAAGACAATCGTACCAATTACTAAATCATTGCCGCCCACGAAAGCGCCAAACGTCTGTACCACGTTGCCCGGATCCCCAGTCGACAAAATCAGCCTGGTCGACGATACGTTCAAAGAAATCCTAAAAATCGTCGTAAAAAGCAGTAAAGTTGGGAAAAACGACATATCCAGGACTTCCTGCACAAACAAGCAGTTAAATAGCACAACTAATGCAATGGACAAATTTAATGCCAGCATCACATCCAATAATTGATTTGGGATTGGTATAATAAAGAATATAATCGCTGCCAAAAGATATAATGCAACGCCCACATCTGCTTTTCTCATATTCGTCAATCCCACCTTTCCTTTGTTTCTATCATAAATCGTTTTCTAACCGTTTTTTCTAATTCATTGCTTAACTGCATGTTCTGCCACAGCTTCTTTCTAAATTTTCTTCCAAATAGCCTTCCCTTTTTTCCACAGCCTGTTTTTTATACAATTTTCCTTTTTCTACAGCCTGTTCTCCTATTTGATCTTTCGTTTTTTAAAGCTTATTTTTCAAACGGTATACCGCCGCTAAAATCTCTGCTACCGTCTGGTACAGTTCAGGCGGGATCTCTTCCCCAATTTCTACATTCGCATAAAGCATACGTGCCAGCGGCTTATTCTCCACAATTTCTACATCTGCTTCCTTTGCCTTTTCCTTAATCTGCAAAGCAAGGTAATCCGTACCTTTTGCCAGCACGACCGGCGCCTGTGCCTCATCGGCGTCATATTTTAACGCTACGGCATAATGTGTTGGGTTTGTAATGACAACATCGGCTTTTGGCACATCCTGCATCATACGCCGCTGCGACGCCTCGCGCATCCTGGCCCTTTGCTGGCCTTTGATCTGCGGGTCGCCTTCTGCATTTTTATATTCATCCTTGACTTCCTGCTTTGTCATCTTCATATCTTCATGGAACTTCCATTTCTGATAGATATAGTCGGCAATACCAACGATCAGAAAGGCAGCCGCAATCCGGATCCCCATGTCCAAGATCAAAGTGCCGATCTGCATAATCGCAGGCATCAACGCCATATCATACAGCAGGAGCACCTCTTCATACTGGTCTTTGACCGACATATAAGCGATAGCCGCGATCAAAACGATCTTAACCACTGATTTTAAAAGCTCGATCAAAGAATCCTTGGAAAAAAAACGCTTAAACCCATTGACCGGGTTAAATTTTCCCATATTTGGATGCATCGGCTTTGTCGTTATCTTCCATTTAACCTGGTAAATGTTGATCACAACCATTGCGATCACACCGACCACAAAAAACGGGACCACCATGTCAAACGCATCCATGACCGCTACCCGCAGCAGCTGTGAAACAGACCGCCCAGTCGGGCCGCCGCGGTTATCCGCGATAAAATCAGGTATAAAATTATAAAATGTATCGAACAGCCCCAGCATGCTTTCCCCAAGGCTGCCAATCGTAGCCCGGAGCATCAAAAACAGTACAAGAAGCCCCACGCCATTGTCCAATTCCCGGCTCTTAGCCACTTTCCCGTCATTTCTGGCATCGTTTAACTTTTTTGAGGTAGGTTCCTCTGTTTTCTCGCCGCCCTCGCCGTCTTTTGCAAACCACTGCAAATCCAGGGGCATCCACCCTGGTATCCTATCTTGTCCCCTAACCACTGGTATACATCCCTTTTATCATATATACAACCATCTGCTTCATTACCCGTGCAACAGAATCCGCTACCCCGGAAAGCAGGGAAACAGCCAAAAACAAAATTGACAGCCCAAACAGCACTTTCATCTGCATACCGACTGCAAACATGTTCATCTGCGGCGCTACCTTTGCCATAATTCCAAGGATACAGTTTGTTACCATCATACAGGCAAATACCGGCAGCGTAATCCGAAACCCCAGCATAATCAAGCTGGACATATAATCCGAAATCCCGCCCAACAGGTAGTCCCACTGGAAAACCTGCTGGTTAATTGGTATCAGCTTATAAGAATCGCACACTGCACGGATCACATACTGGTACATGTTGGAAGACATCAGAAGCAGCATAACCATATAATTATAAAAATTGCCGGTAATGCTTTCATTCATCTGCGTCATCGGGTTAAATTCCTGTGCCATCGACAACCCTATCTGCATATCGATCAATGTACCTGCAAATAAAACAATAGAATTACAGATACTGGCTGAATAACCGATCAGCAAGCCTGTAATTCCTTCCTTGATTACAATAATTCCATATTCCATTATACTTGTATAAGCAAGGTGCTGCTCCGGCAAAACACCTACCAGCATAATTGCAATACAGCCTGCCACTCCTACTTTCGTCCTGGTCGGTATGCCTCTTAGGTTAAAAAAAGGTGCCGCAAAAATACAGGTGGAAATCCGCACCAGAATCAATAAAAAATATTCAACTGTCTGTAATGAGAACGCCGCATCGACCATCGTACATTCCTATCCTGATCACACATACAAACTGAAGTCCGACCACAGTTCTACCATAAACGTTGACATATTATTCAGCATCCATGCACCGATTAAGAGCATTGCAGCAAATACAGCCAAAATCTTTGGCACAAATGTCAGCGTCTGTTCCTGAATCGACGTGACTGTCTGAAAAATACTGATAACCAGGCCGACAACCAGCGATACAAGGAGCAATGGCGCCGCAGTTAAAATAATTGTATAAATGGCATCCCGTGAGATGTCCATAACCTGCCCTTCTGTAATCATAGGACATACCTCCTAAACAGATTGGATTTTCATTTAAACGTCCGGACGAGTTCCCGAATTACGAGGTTCCATCCATCTGCCAGTACAAACAGCAATATTTTAAATGGCATCGAAATAGTAGTCGGAGGAAGCATCATCATACCCATTGACATCAGGACTGATGAAACAACCATGTCAATCACAATAAATGGGATATAAATCATAAAACCGATAATAAAGGCTGTCCGAAGTTCACTGATAATAAAGCTTGGAATAATAACCGTCATCGGGACTTCATCCAAGTCTTCATACGTAATGTCTGCAATTTCACAAAACATATTGACATCTTTTTGCTGTGTATTCGGATACATAAAATTACGGAACGGCTCTTCCGCGCGTTCCACCGCCTCCTCCAATGTAATCTCGCCTGCGTCCAACGGCTTGATCACATCCTCATTTACCTGTGAAAACACAGGCGACATAATAAACAGTGTCAAAAAAAGCGCCAAACCCGCCATAACCTGATTTGGCGGCGACGACTGTGTACCTAGGGCTGTCCTTACAAAATGAAGCACAACGACAATCCTGGTATATGATGTCAGCATAATCAATATAGACGGTACCAAAGAAAGCACGGTCAATACGATCAGCATCCGGATTGGCGCTGAGATCCCACCTTCTTCATTCCCCCAGGTAACACGGAACCCATCATTTATATCCGTTGTATCTTCCTGATCATCCGCTTGATCAAACCTGCCGACTTCATCCCTAGACGAAGCATACGCATGATGCTGACAGCAAAACATCAGGCAAATGGTAAGCGCCACTATGGCAAGCATAAATGACGCCATGCAAACTATTTTCTTTCCTGTATTCATTACAATCTGCCTTACTTTTTTGGAAGATGATGTTTTACTTTATCAAAAATGTCATGGAAACTGCTACCCATGTCTGTCTTCTGCCCTGCCACATCCACAGACTGCGCCTTCCACTGGTCCTTCGTAAATTCCGCCAGCTTCTCTACGTGGTCCTTGCTGACTGCAATGACAAGGTATACATCTCCTGCTTCTATTATCTGTATGTAGTTATTCGCGGTAAGCTTCAATGTCTCAACAACCTTAAGGTTCTGGCTTTGCATCTGCACCTTCTGGTACCCTGCGATCCAACGGGTCGATACCCATGTGATTAACAGCACAATAACAAAAATCGCAAGGACACTCATAAGCTGGCTCAAGCTGCTAAGAAAAGAGCTCGCCGCGGCTGTCATCGTCATCTTAGCCAACTACTTTTTTCACCGCTTCCAGCACACGTTCCGCCTGAAATGGTTTTACAATAAAGTCTTTTGCACCCGATTGGATTGCCTCTATAACCATTGCCTGCTGGCCCATTGCGGAACACATAATTACACAGGCACTGGAATCTAGTTCACGGATTGCCTTTAAAGCCTGGATACCATCCATCTCAGGCATCGTAATGTCCATCAGCACAAGATCTGGCTTCGTTTCGTTATATTTTTCGACTGCCTTTGCACCATTTTCTGCTTCACCGGCAATCTCGTAGCCATTCTTAGACAAGATGTCCTTGATCATCATCCTCATAAATGCTGCGTCATCACAAATTAAAACTCTCTTTGCCATAATTGTTCTCCCTTATTTCAATAATTTATTATTTTGTCTAATGTGACATCCTTATCTATTATAACACAAACCAATAAGCGTTAGCAATTATTTTATAATTTCTGTAATCCTCACACCAAAACTTTCTTCGATTACTACAACTTCCCCTTTTGCGACATACTTTCCATTTACCAGTATGTCAATCGGTTCTCCGGCAATCTTATCAAGTTCTATAATTGTACCTGGCGCAAAATCAAGAATTTCTTGAATGGACTTCGTTGTACGTCCCAGTTCTACGGTAACCTCTAATGGCACGTCCATGATCAGGTCGATATTTTCTTTTTGGAAAATAGCCGGGTTGAAATCTCCGGAAAAACTTTGGAACTGTGCCTGCTGTACATTTACCGGCTGCTGCATCATTGGCTGCTGGTACATCGGCTGCTGCATCATCGGCTGTTGGTACATTGGCTGCTGCATCATAGACGGATCCTGCATCGGCTGCTGCATCATTGGCTGCGGCGTTGGCTGCTGCTGCGGCTGCGGTGCTGGCTGTGATGGTGCTGGCGCAGGCTGCGGGCTTCCGGCTGTATTTGTTTCCATATCTTTTGTCATATTATGCATAATGCTTTCGCACATTTCCTTTGCAAAAGAAACTGGATACAGCTGCATAATCGTACTGTTTACCAAATCCCCGATTTCCATTTTAAACGAAATCCTGACAAAATTCCCGGTCAGGAATTCATCAATCTCCCCTTCGTCCAAGCTGTCCGTCATATCAACCAGGTTCGCTTCCGGCGGGCTTATGTCGATCGTCTTATTTAACATCGACGAAAGCGAAGTAGCGGCAGAACCCATCATCTGGTTCATCGCCTCGCTGATCGCACTTAAATGAAGCTCGCCCAGCTCTACATCCGTATTGGTACCATCCCCGCCCATCATTAAGTCGGTGATTACCTTTACATCCTGTTCTTTCAGCACAAGCAGGCTGCTCCCGCCAAGGCCCACGGTATAGGAAATCCGGATAAACACACACGGCCGCTCGTACTGGCTGACAATATCTTCCCAGTTTGCCATCGATACTACCGGCGTGGATATATCAACTTTGTGGTTAACCAGGGAAAACAGCGTTGTAGCAGCCGTCCCCATGCTGATATTGCCAATTTCGCCAATCGTATCGCGTTCATCATCCGTCACTGTCTCGCTGTTGTTCACGGCAGAAGCTGTCTGCGGTGAATCTTCACCACTCTGCAGAAGTGCGGTAATCTCTTCTTGTGATAATACTCCATCCATAAAGTTTTATTCCTCCCTAATAATTGATGTTATCCTGACCGCATAATCATCCCCTGCCACACCAGGCAGTGCCGTAAACTTCTTAATGCTTCCCACATAGACCCCAAGTTCATCTTCTACTTTTGTGTCCAGACGGATAATATCACCTACCTGCAGCCCTGCAAAATCACTAACGGCAAAGGAACTGTGCCCTAATACCGCTTTGACTGGTATCTGTGCCTTTTCCAAAAGGCTCTCCACCATATCCCCATAGGATATTTCTTCTTTTTCCTGCTGGCTGGAATACCAGAATTTTGTATTCAGCTTATCCATAACCACATCCAGCGTAATATAAGGAAGGCACATATTCATAAGCCCTTCCACCTCACCGATTTTGATATTGATCGTTACAATTGCGATCATTTCACTTGGTGAGATAATCTGCGCAAACTGCGAATTTGTTTCAATCCGCTCCAGCCTTGGATTTAATTCCACGACATTTTTCCACGGTTCCCGCAGGAGGTTTACACAAACAGTAAGCAGCCGTTCAATGATCAAAAGCTCGATCTCTGAAAACTCCCGCGACTTCGACAACGGCTCGCCCAAACCGCCCAGCATCCTGTCTACCATAGCATAGCCGATATTCGTCGCTACTTCCATCAGGATTGTGCCTTTTAGCGGCGAGAAATTGATCACGCCCAAAAGCATCGGGTTTGAAAGCGAATTTGCAAACTCGGAATACGTAACCGCTTCCGAATTGACTACTTCTACTTGTATATTCTTCCTTAAATATACTGGAAGGTTCGTAGATAACAGCCGCCCATAATGTTCAAAAATAATTTCCAGCGTCCGCAGATGCTCTTTTGAAAACTTGGAGGGCCTTTTAAAATCGTAATTCTTGACTGGTTTTTCTTCTGCATCTTTCATTTCATCTACATCAACCTCGCCGCTGCTTAAGGCTTTCAGTAGATTATCTATCTCATTTTGAGACAGGACATCAGCCATGAATTCTCACCACCTGTCATATATTTTATGCTGTGTTTACTGGTAATTCGTTTCGGACAACGTAACGGCAATAATAAAATCCGAATCAAATAATTCCTGCATCTGCTGCAGTATATCGTCACGGAGCCGCTCCTGCCCTTCTGTACTCATTACCTCTTCATAAGAATATTTTGGAAAGGTACTGGATACAATATCTTTCAGCAGCCCTTCCCTGCCTGCGATCAGCGGCTTCTTTTCTTCATAATCCGAATCTTCTTTGTTTAAAGTGATCGCCACCTTTGTGGTACAGTAATTAGAATCTGTGCCAGTCTTGCGCAGCGTATAAGTCGCCGGTTCATCGGTCAATTCTACGACGTCTGTCTGCTCTACCGGGATCGTATTCGGATTAAATACTTTGCCGCTGTCCAGCTCCAACTCAATTGCCCCGCATACTTCTTCAATCAGCTGATTGGCCTGTTTGGTTGCCGGCACAAGCGTAATCATAATAACCGCCGACAATACCACATTCACAAATACGAGTGCCATAATCAGCACAGACATTAAATTCTTTTTCATCTGTCTTACTCCTTCATTCAATAGAAACGGCATAAAATATCAAAACAGGATGCCATTTTATTAGATTTATGAAACGGCCGGGCTGGCGGATTTATAAGTCTTGCGAATTATAGGAATTATAAATCTTTATCTCAACCCTGCGGTTTTGTGCGCGCCCCTGTGCCGAAGCGTTATCTGCAACCGGGACATAGTCCCCGCGCCCGGAAGATTTGATATAAGCCGGGTCGACCTTTGCATTGCCCCGGATAAAATCTGCAACGGACAGCGCCCGGTACATCGACAGGACATTGTTGTCTTCATACCTGCCATTATGGATTGGGACATTATCCGTATGCCCTTCTACTTCTATCGTGCGTTTTGGGAACTTTTGCAGGATCTTGCCTATTTTTTTCATAAGCGGCTTTGCCCCCTGCATTAATTCAGACGACCCCGATGCAAATAAAACCGCGCCGTTTAAAGTCATTGTGACATGCTGCCCATTAAACTGCACATCCACCATATCCTGTATACCGTACTTTTGCAGCAGCTTTTCCGCACGTTCCGCCATGCGTTCCGATTCGGACATCTGCGCCGCTTCCATTACTTCTTCGGCAGCAGCCTGTGTAATCTGCGGCGTTTCCTCTGCGGACTCTACCCCTTTGGAATTGCCGGCTTCGTTGGCGTAGCCTTCTTCCGGGTTATGGTTTTCCCCGTCATTTTCAGCCAGCGTATGTAAAACGTCTTTTTTTTCTGCATCCGATTTGCCTTCGCCGGAAGTCGTCGCCTTATTGTTAAAATACACGTCGTACTTTTGCATCTGGTTAATGCCTGCCGAGATCATCCGGCCTTCACCGACGGAATGCCCGCCGCCTGTCAAGATACTGTACTGGCTTTGCAGGGATGCAATCAATGCCTGGAACTTTTCTTCATCCACCGTTGACATGGAAAATAAAAGTACGAAGAAACAAAGCAACAGGTTCATCAGATCGCTAAAAGTCGCCATCCACGCCGGCGCGCCGCCGGTAGGGGCTTGTTCTTTTTTCTGTCTTGCCATCTGTTATTCACCTCCGCCGTCTTTGCCGTTCATCCCTTCACGGACAGCCGGTGCCAGGAAGGATTTCAGTTTTTCTTCAATAACACGTGGGTTTTCGCCTGCCTGAATCGACAGAAGCCCTTCCACCGTAATTTCCTTTACCATCATTTCCAGATCGTTATTTACCGTTAATTTTGACGCTACCGGCTCGCACAGCCAGTTCGCGATAATGGAACCATACAACGTCGTCAACAGGGCAACCGCCATATTCGGCCCAATCGAGGAAGAATCGGATAAGTCCTTTAACATCTTGATCAAACCGATCAGTGTACCGATCATACCCCAGGCAGGGCCTAACGCGCCCCATTTTTGGTAAAACCCGATCACCGATTTATGCCTTGTTTCAATACAGGTCAGATCCGTCTCCATAATGCCGCGCACCAATTCCGGATCCGTACCGTCTACCACAAGCATAATGCCTTTTTTCAGGAATTCGTCTTCAATGCCGTTGGCGGCTTCTTCCAATGCGAGCAGCCCTTCTTTCCTGGCAATGTTAGACATGTTGATAATATTCTGGATCGCCTCCCCCGCATCAGCGTGCGGCTCCTTTAATGTCAGGGAAAATGCTTTGAAAGAGGCAATGGTATTGGCCAGCTTATTACTTCCGACCACGCCGCAAAGGGAACCGCCAATTGTGATAATGATCGAAGGGATGTCAATAAACGACTCTGCGATAACATTGAAATGCACTGACATATCGTTTGTGCTAAACGTAATACCAAAAACCATCATAACTACGCCGACTATGAAGCCGAACAATGTTGATATATCCAATTTTTTTCACCTACCATATTTTTTTTCTGTTGTGTAACACTCCTTGCGCAGCTTTACAGTCTAGGCTTGCTCTGCGGGGCCGCGGAATATTAAACAATCACTCACTATTTTTTTCTTATATAATATTACTAGATTTTGTATCTCTTGTCTACTTTCTTTTACAATTATTTTTTTACCGGATAAGAAAGAAATGACTGTATCGGGCGTTTCCTCTACAAATTCGATCTGGTCAGAATTGATCAGTAGTTTTGTCTCATTTAATCTGGTTACTTCAATCATGGTTAATACTCCTGTGGCTCCTATGAGTAGTGTATGGCCTATGGTACCATTAGCGGTGTCTGCAGATTCTGGCTGGCAGGGCGGCTGTATAGCCTTTACAGCCGCCCATTGCCGTTTTTCTATGCTTGCGTACCGTTTCTATTTAATTTGTGCTAATTACCTCTTTAAGTTGACTAATTCTTCCAAAATACTGTCTGAGGTAGAAATCACGCGGGAATTTGCCTGGTAGCCACGCTGGGTGGTAATCATTGTGGTAAACTCCGTTGCAAGGTCTACGTTTGACATTTCCAAAGTCCCGCTGTCTATCGAGGAACCGTCGGAATCCATTTCCACGCCGATGCCGTCGAACTGGCCGGAATTCATCGTCGTGCGGTAGCAGTTGTCCCCTATGCTTTCCAGGCCGGCGGCATTTGCAAACCTGGCTACTGCTATCTGGCCAAGCAGTTCGGAATTGCCGTTGCTGTAGGATGCGAAAACTTTGCCGGCATTATCTACCTGCAGGCCGGTCATCGTACCGACCATCTTGCCTTCCCCTTCCAGCGTCAGGCCGCCAGGCGCGATCGCAGCCGTGTTGGTCTTGCCGTTCGCAAGGTTTTGGAGGGTAGAAAAATCTATCTGGATGTCGGAAAACGGGTTATCCTCCGTCTGGAACATCGACATCCGGAGCGTCTGTGTCAAGCTGCCGTCCTGGCCGATATAAGTCAATGCGCCGTCCGCGGTAGAAAACTGCATCGTAAAGCCATCCGTGGATGGGGTTACAATTGTAAAGGAGCCGTCGCCTACGTTATAACGGAACTCCAGGTCGACCGGAAGGTCAGTTGTAAAGATGTCGGCGTTATTGATCTCTTCCGCGGTAGCAGTCGTAACATAAGACTGGTTGATATAGTCCCATAACGTATAGTCACGCTGGCCCGCGCCGTTCAATGCTGTAACCACCCCATCAGCTACCTGATCGCCTTGGTTTAGCGCTGTCAATGTATAAGTCGGGTTCCCTTGCTGGTCAGCCGCCCCCGCTGTAACGACAACCCTTGCGCTTGTATCAATATTTAAATTAAACGCACCTGCCAGCTGTTCCAGCTGTGAACTGGACAATACCCGCACTGTCGTAGTGGTAGTATTTCCAGCCTGGTCGGTTGTCGTCTGCTGCGTTGTACCCAACAGGTTCCTGTCGTCCCACTCTGCTATCATGCTATTTACCGTTACGGTATTGGCAATTGTATTACCGGCCGGAGTCGGGTTGGTCTGGTCTGTGTTACCTGGTACCGCAGCTGTGATCAGATTTGGAAACATATTTGTGTAGGTAGAAGTAACATCCATACCGCTGCTGTTCCAGATGGTAACCGTCGTATCGCCTGGGTTTGCAGTTGTATCCGGGTTATTGGTATTACGGGCCGTATATTGGATGGTCAGGCCTTCTGGCAGATCTGTTTTTAAACGCTCGTTGACAAATTCGGACGGGAACTTATACGTAAGCGTAGCCGCATCCGTCGGCATTGCCAGCCTTTTTAACGCATTCGACATCCCGCTTGCCAGCGTATAGCTGTCGGTAACGTCCACATTGCTGCCCTGTGCAACGCTGCCCGTACCGAATAAATCGCCCAGCTTGACATCGGTGCCGGAAATAATGGACTTGCCGTTGCTGTCCAAAATATCCACTAGGTTTATCGTATACTGCCCGTCTTTCGGTTCGCCCGTCTTTTGGGCGGAAAACCTTGCATTGTAGGCATAGCCCAGGTTATCGTAGAAATTCAGGGTCATAATATAGCCCTTGTCGGAATTGGCATTGGCATTGTTGTCATCCAAGATTCCGGAACATTTTGCCTGCGTCGTATATTCCGGCTGTGACGTCTGGCTCTGCGGGGACATGATACGCAGCGGGGTAACGGTATCTTTTACGATATTGCCGTTTGCATCGGTCTGCCAGCCCATTACCCGGTAGCCGGTAGATTCCATACACAGGTAGCCCGCACCGTCTACGGTAAAAGCGCCTGCCCTGGTAAACAGGTTTTCCGTACCGGTATTGACAATAAAGAAGCTGGTCGAATTGGTATCGGACAGTTTCAGGTCAAAGGCTTTGCCGGTAGATTCATTGGCACCGCCGGTTTCAATGTCTACAGCCGTAGAAGCAAAAGTAGAACCCATACCAATCTGTTTTGCATTGACGCCGCCTTTGCCGGTAGCTGCATTCGGGCCAGATGCAAAAGATGTATTCTGATACCCCATCGTAGCGAATGTCGCACGGAAGGATTTAAAGCCCACGGTATTTACGTTTGCGATATTGTTGCCGATTACGTCCATTTTCGTCTGATGGGTACGAAGCCCTGCTACAGACGAATACAATGCTCTCATCATAATGAAATGACCTCCTGATTTATATTGACTGCTGTTAGCCTGGCGCTGTGCGGCTTCCTCTGTCAGTCAGAAGCCGCAGCCTCCCAATCGGTCCTGGCTATATAATCACAGCGCCATCTATATTGGTAAAAATATTTTCGTCTGCCTCGCTTTTTTCCAATGCAGTGACGACCGTTTTATTTGGTACGTTTACAATAAAGGCCAAGGAGTCGACGAGTACAAGGGAGTCGTGGATCCCTTTTTCCCCTGCTTTTTTGACGCCTGTTTCCAGCCGTTCATTCTGTTCCCTGGAAAGGCTGATATTGCGGTTTTCCAGGCGCATGGCGGCATGTTTGGAAAATTTAAGCGGCTGCGCTGCCCGCTGGGTTTCCTGCGTCTGCCTTAACACTTCTTCAAAAGACGTCCGCGGCCCTGCATCGTTCGCTGTATCGCTTTTTTGCGTCAGATACTGATCCGTCATCTGTTGAATGGAAGTGAATTGTTTCTCGATTCCTTTCATAAATTCCTCCCTTTCCATGCCTGATATGCAAAGCGTCCGTGCCCTGCCAGTATCCGGCTAAGACTACGGCTTTTTATGCGTTTCCAGTGCTTCCCTGGTTTTGATTTTTTAATTCTTCCAAAATCTTATTTAAAATCGTAGAAACAGCGTCCGGGCTTTCTGGATCTTCGGTATCGCCGGTACTGCCCCCGCCTGCCGCCTGAACCGCTTCTTTCACCTGGTTATACTGCTCGATTGTTTCATCCGCTACATTTTTCTTCTGCGCATCGGTCATAGCTTCATAATAATCACGTACTTTTTCAAACTGCTTTTTGTAATTATCCAGCGTTTCCCCAGTAGCCTGCCCGATTTCGCTTACCGACGGCAGCTCCCTGACCATCCCGGTATATTCGGTCGCTTTTAATGCGTTCATCTTTGTTTCGAGTGTGTTCAGTTTGTTGATATTATCCTGCGTAACAAATTTTTTCTGCTCGTCGGTCATCTTTTCATATGCCTCGCGTGCCGATTTAATCAGGCCCTCGTCCGACGTCGTCAGGTTTTCTTCATTTGGCAGCAATTTTATCATCTGTTCCAGTTCATTTGCCAAAACGGAACCTTCGTAATATTCTGCATCCACAACCGAATCCAGTTTGTCAAGGCTGTAGAACTTATCGTTTACGGCAATCTTTGTTTCCCCGTTTTCTTTCGTTATGTAATCGACTTTGCCTTTGATAAATTCCTCCCCGTCTTTGACAAGCACATATTTGCCGACCAGGTTGTTCGCTGACTGTTCCATCATTACCGTTTTCATATTATTTAAAGACTCTACCATAGAAAACGTTGCCATCTGTGCCACCCATTCCGTATTGCTGGTCGGCTCCAAAGGGTCCTGATACTGCATCTGCGCCACTAAAAGCTGCAAAAACTGCTCCTGGCCCAGCTCATTGTTCGCTGTTTTTTTCTTCTTTTTCTCCTCGTTTACCTCATTCGTATCTTCTACGAATTTCCCGTCTTTCACACCCTGGACAATTGCCATATGCTATACTCCTTTCCTGGTGCCTACCAATTGTTATGCCCGGTAGTCCACATTGTTGCCATTGTCGCGCATAATACGTGCAACAAGTGCTTCTTCCTCTGACATCAGCCCGGACAGGTTATCCAAGTCGTCGATTTCATTCAGGTTAATGCCCCTTCTACTGCGCCTCGCATTCTGCTCTTCCTGCTGCCTGGCCTGTTCTTCCTGGCCGCGCGCATCCCGTTCCAGGTTGCTTTCAAATTCATGCGTGCCTGCCGATACTTCTACTGCATCGACTTTCACACCCTGCTGGTTAAGCGCTTCTTTGATCGCCACTGCCTGCTGTACCAGCGCTTCTTTGACGTTTTCATTTTGCGCGGTAAGCTGTGCGGTAACGCTGCCCTGCTTTTCCGATACATGCAGATAGACTTTCCCTAAATTTTCCGGGTTCAACTGCATCTCAATCGACTTTACATCTTCGGACAGGCTGACCTTTGCATATTCGACGATCTGGTCAATTACTTCCTGCATCGCCGCCTGTGGCACCGGTGCCTGCGGTACTGGTATTTCCTGTGCTATAGGCGCGGCTACATTTGGCTGCTGGACATGGGAAGTAAAATCAAAACGCGGGGTATCCTGCATATCCCCCCTTCTGTCCGTATCCGCCTGGCGCCCTTCCTGGAATTGTGTTTCCTGCTGCACCTGGGGCTGTGCCTGGTTTTGATTTTGGGGCTGTGCCTGCTGCTGTGTACCTGGCTGCCCGTCCGGTGTTTCCTCTGCCTGGGCAACGGATGGTACTTCCTGCGGCGCCTGTGGCTGCCTTTCCCCCTGGACCTCCTGGCCTGGCGCTGCCTGCTTGGTTTGCGCCGTTTCTGCTGCCTGTGCCTGCGGCTGTGTTTGTGCAGCAGCCACTGTTTCCTGCTGGGTGGCTGGCATTGCTGCCTCTTGTGGCACACCTGCCTGTACCGGGGCTTCCTGCGGCGTCTGCGGCATTTCTGCCTGTACTGGGGCTTCCTGCGGCGCTTCCACTGCCTGCTGCGGTACATCCTGCTGCAACGGTACGTCTGGCTGTGGCATTTCTTTTAACTGGCCCATCAGTTCATCCATTGTCATCCCCAAATCCTGTAGCAGGTCCTGCGTAATAACGGCTACCTCCTGTATCAGATTCTGGTAATCCTCATGGAAAAGCATCATCCCGGCATCTGCACTGCCCGTCAGCTCGACAGCCAACGCAACCAGGTTTTGCGGCTGCAATAAATCCGCCTGTGTCAGCCCTAGCAGCTCCATTGCCGCCTGCAGCTGCGCATCGTCTACGCCAAGGTTTTCCTTAATGGCTTCCTGGATCTTTTCGGCTGCTTCCCCTACCGCTTCCGTAACCGCTTCTTCTACGGCGCCATCTGCAGTATTTGTGCTGTCAGCCGCATTGCTGACCTTGTCTGCCTGCGCAGCGGATGCCCCCTGCTGCTTTTCATATTGCTGCTGCACCTGGCTATCCGCAGCCTGCGTCTGGGTTTTTGCCCCATCCTGCGCGGCAACGCCCGGCTGCTTTGCGGCTTGTGCGAGGTTCGAAGAGTTTTGCTGCATATAATTGGAAAATGCAGCCTGCATCCCCTGCCCCTGCAGCTTTACCGTTTTGGTTTCTGCTTTTGGCATAGCCGCCTGTGCAGTATCCGAAACAGCCTGTGCAGCCATAAATTGAATTGCTGGCATACCCTTTTCTCCTTTCTTTATTTTCTTTCCTTTTGTAGGCAGCTGCCCTGCTTGCCACAATAACCTTGCAGCAGGCTGCTGCTTTATATAAACTGCCTGCGCCTTTGGAGGCGGGGCAGGTTATACCATACCCATACCTTAATTTTTTGACGGCTCCAACATTTCGGTCAGCTTTGCAGCGGTATCTTCATTCATCGCTGCAAGGATATTTGCCCGGTTTTCCGCGGACATTTTTTCCAAAATCCGCTTAACCAATGACAGGTTGTCGGTCATGGTATCAAAGATAGCGGCAGCTTCTTTTGCTTTCATGGAAGAATACGTATTTACATATTTATCTACGTTATCGTCATACTGTGACTGCTCCAACACTTCTTTATACAGCACTTCTGCATTATCCGGCGCGATCCCTTCGTAAAACTTCTTGTATTCTTCTATATCCGGCGCTTTGTCCCCAAAGACAACTTCCTCGTAAAATTCCTGCCGCAGCGTTTCAAATTCCGCTTCATTATCCCGGTAGGTACGCAGTTTGCGCACTTGCGCCTGTAAGTCTTCTACTTTCGCTTTCCTGTCTTTATTGGACTGCAGCGCCTTTTCCAGCTGCCCTTCCAGCTTCTTGACCTGTGCAATTGCTTGCTCTAAGGTAGCATAGCCATACTCCGAGCCTTCGCCTTCTTCCACCCGGACTTCCGGAAGGATCTTATTTACATATGGGACATCTTTTAAAAGCGGATAAAGCACAGTAGAGCCAAAACCGCCTACATCCAGCCGTACAACCAATGCAAGGATCCCAAGCCAGATCGCAATGATTACAATTGTTGCCAGCGCAACTACGAACTTGCCACCGGCGGTTTCCTGCTCTTCTTCCATTTCATGGTCTTGCTTCGCCGCCTTTTTGGCTTCTTTTTTCTTCCGCTTTTCTTCTTTTTTCCGTTCTTTTTCTAATTTTTTGGAATCCTGCTGTGCTTCCATTGCTTGTTCTGGCATTTCAGCTTATCCTCCTGTTCCTGCTTCCCAACGTTTCTATATGATATGGCAGCTTCCCGCAGCCCTGTGCGCTTAATCCGGCGCACCGTCATGGTATGTATAACTGACAAGCTCATTGACTGCCTGGTTTTCCTCGTAAGCTACTTCCTGTTTAAATTCCTCAAATGCTTTTTCCCGCAGCTTTTCAAATGTTTTCCGTTCGATCATAATATCGTTTAGCTTTTTCCTTGCTGCCTCCACCTGCTTTTCCGCTGTCCGCACAACCATCATCTGCGCGCGGATCTTCGTTTTCATAACATCGATAAACTGCTTGTTTTCCCGGATGTCACGGATACAGATGGCCCCGCTGACCAATTCCACCGCGCGCTTTTCATAATCAGCCCTGCGCATAATCATGGCCTGCAGGACGCTTTCTTCTTTTTTTAGTTTTGCATTTGCCTGCCCGTATGCAATTTTTGCCTGGCTTTCCAGCTTTAGCTTAATATCCAGGATGCTTTGCAGTTTAAATATAAATTTTGCCATTCCACTGCCTTCATTTTGTTTTTTCTTTGCGCCTGGCCTAATCGGCAAAAATACCTTCCAGGCGTTTTGTTATATCTTCAAAGGTACATTTTTCCATCGTTTCCTGCATTAAAAACTGGTTTACGGCATTGATCTTTTGAATCGCATAGTCAATCGCCACATTGGAGCCATTTTTATAAGCGCCAATATTGATCAAATCTTCCGCTTCATCATAAGTCCCCAGCACATTGCGCAGCTTGCCTGCCGCAGACTTATGCCCGCTGGCGGCTATCGCACTCATACATCGGGAAATGCTTGCAAGCACATCAATAGCCGGGTAATGGTTCTTCTGCGCCAGCTTCCTTGATAATACAATATGCCCATCCAGGATACTGCGTGCCGTATCGGTGATCGGTTCATTAAAATCATCGCCGTCTACCAATACGGTATATAAGCCGGTAATCGACCCTTTATCGGAATTTCCGGCCCGTTCCAATAATTTTGGCATTTCCGAATAAATGCTTGGCGGGTATCCCCTGGTTACCGGCGGTTCCCCGGACGCAAGCCCAATCTCGCGCTGCGCCATGCAAAAACGTGTCAAGGAATCCATCATTAACAGGACATCCTTGCCCTGGTCCCGAAAATATTCCGCAATGGCCGTCGCTGTTTTGGCCGCTTTGTTACGGATCAACGCCGGCTTATCGGATGTAGCCACAACGACAACGGAACGGCGCATCCCTTCTTCGCCAAGGTCGTTTTCAATAAACTCCCGGACTTCACGGCCGCGCTCCCCGATCAATGCGATCACATTTATATCCGCCCGCGTATTGCGTGCAAACATACCCATCAGGGTACTTTTGCCAACGCCGGAGCCGGCAAAGATGCCGATACGCTGCCCCTTGCCAACCGTAATCAAGCCATCTACCGCTTTTACGCCAAGCGGCAATACTTCATTGATAATGATACGGTCCATTGGATCCGGCGGCATTGCCTCAACTGGATACTCATTGGCCAGCGGCAGGGCAGCATCTTCCCCTTCTCCACTTACATCTGTAGGTCTTCCGAGTCCATCCAACGTATGGCCAAGCAGGCCATCCCCTGCCATAATAGACAGCGGACGCCCTGTATTTTCTACAATGCATCCAACGCCGATGCCATCCATATTTTCAAATGGCATTAAAAGCAGGCGCTTGTCACGGAAACCAACGACTTCTGCCATAACATAAGTGTCCTGCTCCATATCAATGCGTATCTTGCATAAATCTTTTAATTTTGCCTTTGGCCCTAACGACTCGATGGTAAGGCCGACTACTTTTGCCACTTTTCCATAACAATTATAATAATTCCGATCCGTCAATGTGATGTATTTGTTATGGAAGCTGCTGTAAAACTTGCTTTTATTCTCGTTGTAAAGCCCATTCACAATATCATCCCTCAGTCCTTATACCATAGGCATGCACCCGACAGGGCTAGAGCTGCCCGCACTGCCCGCACGAAGCAGCCAAGCCGCCAAAAAACTTAGTCCATGCAGGATAACGCCTTTAAATCCCTGATAAGGTTTGCAAGCTGCTCATCAATGCCGCATTCAAAAATACCTTCATCCGTATCGATCGTACACTGCCCTTCCTGCATCGATTCGTCCATAACGACATCCAGTACCACTTCACCGCCAATTTTTTGATAGACCTCATCCCGTTTTGCAGATACCCGCCCATAATCCGCAGCGCTGACCCGGATACGGAACTCTTTGCTGTTTTTAATATGCGAAACGGTATTGCGGATCAAATGCAGCAGGATCTCCCTGCGCGCTGCAAAGTCTGTATGTAGTACATTGTCAAACACTTCAATTACCGCATCCATCAGTTCCGGTTCCATTACATTTAAGCGTTCTGTATAGGCACGCTCCTGCTCCTGGCGCAGCTGGCGCAGCTCTTCGCGCATTTTCATTTCTTCCGCCTGTGCATGCTCCATGCCCTGGGCATAGCCTTGTGCCTCCGCCTGCTTTCTGGCAGCTTCTTTTAAGTTTTCCGCTTCTTTGACTGCTTTTT
Organism: uncultured Eubacterium sp.; assembly: GCA_947089855.1. GTDB lineage: Bacteria > Bacillota > Clostridia > Lachnospirales > Lachnospiraceae > Eubacterium_J. Next base: position 14,637 of record CAMUML010000034.1, on the reverse strand, counting down.
TTAAAATCTCTTCCGCATCCGCGGTAGCTTTGGACACGATCTGTTCCGCTTTTTCTTTTGCCTGTTCTACATAATCAATCTCCAGTTCCGGTGGAACCGTTAGGTTAGCGCCGAGCCCTGCTGAAAACAGCCCTTCGCTGAACGCTTCCTGCCCATCCTGTGGGCTGCCCCCTTCTTCCTGGCCTTCCAAAGCTTCCTGCCCTTTCTGGCCGTCCGGTGCAGCTGCGCGGCCTTTGGCCTGTTTTTGCATTTCGGCCAGGCGCTGCCTGCGCATTTTCGTCTCATGCTCATAAGAAAGGGCGCTCAACTTTTGCTCCAACAGCTCATTATGGTCAATGATACGGGTATAAAAACCATCCCGGTTCTGATTCACTTGCCTTTTATATAAATTAGACAACGATTTCATCACCTCCGCCCCTTGAAATGACAATCTCAGCGGAATCTTCTAATTTACGTATTACAGCAACAATCTTTTGCTGTGCTTCTTCCACATCTTTCATTCGTACAGGGCCCATGAACTCCATATCTTCCTCTATCATAGCAGCAAGACGTTTGGACAGGTTTCTAAGGATTGCACCTTTCACCTCATCATTAGAGCCTTTCAATGCAATTGCAAGGTCGCCGTTTTCTACGTCACGCAGCACACGCTGGATTGCGCGGTCGTCCAGCAACAGGATGTCTTCGAATACGAACATCTTCTTGCGGATCTCGTCCGCCAGCTCCGGCTCTTCCACTTCGAGCGCTTCCATAATATGCTTTTCTGTACTACGGTCTACCGTATTCAAAATATTTACAATTGCATCGACGCCGCCGACAATTGTGTAATCCTGGTTTGCCAAAGATGCCAGTTTCCGTTCCAACACGCTTTCTACCTCTTTGATAACATCTGGCGACGTACGGTCCATCATGGCAATACGTTTGGCTACATCTGCCTGTTTTTCCGGATCCAACGACCCGATAATCATGGATGCCTGGTTTGGAGACAGATAAGACAAGATCATGGCGATCGTCTGTGGATGTTCGTCCTGTATAAAGTTCAATACCTGGCTCGCATCCGTCTTGCGTACAAATTCAAACGGGCGCACCTGCAAAGATGCCGTCAGTTTCGTAATAACCTGCTGTGCATGTTCCTCGCCAAGCGCTTTGTCCAGAAGCTCTTTTGCATAGCCGATGCCGCCTTCGGAAATATACTGCTGTGCCAGACATACCTGATAAAATTCATTGATGATGTCGTCCTTTAACTGGGGTGCAATACTTCTCGTATTTGCAATTTCCAGCGTCAGCTCTTCGATCTCATCCTCCTTTAAATATTTAAAAATACTTGCTGATTTTTCTGGCCCCAATGCGATCAATAAAACCGCTGCTTTCTGGAGGCCGCTCATCTTATCTGCCATGTCTCTCCCTCAACTCTTGCAGCAGGCCAAACCCTGGCAGCCTGCCAGCAATTTTCCTACTCCCAATCTTCGTTCAGCCAGTTGCGCAGCAAAGACGCAACTGCCTCTGGTTTTTCTTCTACAAACTTTTCTATCAGTACCCTTGCCTCGGATTTTTCTTTGAAACCAATATCTTCCAAATTTTCCTCCTCATTTTCCTTGGTTGTCTGCAGCAAGGATTCAACAGACAATTCCGGCTCCAATTCTGGTGCCTTGTCCTTGCGTGTACTCATAAATACGACAAATCCAAGCAGTGCAAAGATCAGGACTGCCAGCAGGATTTCCAAGTAATCGGTAATGGTCCTGCCCCCTTGCGCCTCAATAAATACCGGCTCCTGGTAGGCAATAATCGAAATCCTGTCTTCCGGTATCCCGGTTGCATTGGAAAGCGCTGTCAGGAATTCGTCCCCAAGCGTCTGCTGCTGGCTCCCCTGGCGTTCAATCTGCGCCCGGTATTCATCAAACGTTGTGCCATCCAGCGTACCATCGTTTTGCAGCGCCTCTTCATCATACTTTGTATATGACATAACAGAAATTGCCATCGATGCCTGGTCATAAAGGATATTCCCTTTGGAACCCACGATTTCTTGTATCGTCTGGTTTACCGCATAGTTCCTGGTCGCGTCTTCGGTCGTCTGCGTGGAAAGCTGCCCATCCTGCAGCATATAGTTCGGGCCTTCCTCCCCATTGGCATCCGTACCAGGCACGCCGCCTTCCCCATTGGTCGTTTCCTGGTTAAAAACGCTCTCGCTTTCTAACGGGCCTTGTGCCTGCCCTTCCGGCACGCCGTATGTCTTGCTTGTCGTTTTCGAATCGTCAAAATTTAACGGCAGGTTCATTGCGACTTCTACATTTTGAAACTGCCCAGTGCCAAGCAGGACCTTTTTTATATCGCTTTTCATTTTGCTTTCTACCCGCTGCTGGATAGAAAGCTGGCTGTAGCTCATGCCGGACGCAGTCGTTGTCCCGTCCATCCCGCCAGAATACAGCAGGTTCATATTGTTGTCCATAATAGAAATATTGTCAGTCGTCTCATTGCCAAGCCCGGTTGCGATCATCCTTGCAAGGCCCAAAGCCTGTTCCTCCGACATATCCCCGTTTAATGTAAGGAAGACTTCCGCCGAAGACTCCTGGCGGTCTGCTATTAAGGTACCGTCGTCATTTGGAAGATTCAAATTTACAACCGCTTCTTCCACATTGCTTAACGACTCCAGGTCAGTCGCCATCTGCTTTTCCTGGTATTCTTTATACAGCTTTGTCTTATCCGCTTCCGTAGTACTCATGCTGCCATTTAAAATATCACGCAGCGCTTCATTTTCCGTCTGGATTGCATTTGCCCCCAACAAGATATTCGCCGCCGACTGGTCCTGCTTTTTTATAGAAAAAACTAGCCCATTATCCGATACTTCATTATAGATACCCGCTTCATTTAAAAGCGACTGTACGGTGGACGCTTCTTTCGCTGTCTCACAATTTTTAATTACAACCATTTGCGGGCGTGTCAGTACAAAAGCCAGAATAGCAATCGCAAGTATTACGACTAGTGTCGAGCTTGCCATTATAATTTGCTGTTTTTTTGTGAAATGCTTCCACCATTCCACGATACTGTTTAGTATTCCCTTTAATCTGTCAGGCATTTTAACTCACTCTCCGTATATCTTTGTTCTTTTTATTTTACTCCTTTGTCCTTACTCTTGTGTCCTTCATCCTAATTCATCTCGAATGATCCGGTTGTTTTTTTACATGGTTTTATCTTCTACCAAAATAAGTGTAGTGCCGTTTCTTAATGCCTGTTTCTACTGTTTTTGCCTGTTTCCTTCGTGTCAGCCTAAAAGCCCTATGCAGACCAGCCCTGGCAGGCATCCGGTACCAAAAGGATGGAAAACCATCTGCTATGAGGCGTTAAATCTGCATCTGCATAATCTCGCGGTAGCCTTCGATCAGCTTATCCTTCACTGCAACGGTATACTGCAGCGCCATATTTGCTTTATTCTGCGCAATTAAAAGGTCATGTGTATTTTCGGACTCGCCCAGCGCAAACCGGATGACCTCGGAATTTGCCTGGTTATGTAGATCATTTGTTTCATTTACCGCACCAAGCGCAGACTGGAATACGGTATGGAAATCTTCTGTTTCTTCCTGCGCTGCAATCCGGAAACGCTGCTGTGCCGCTTCAAATGCTGCTTCTGATGCTTCGGTAACATTGGTAACATTCATTTTTCGTCAGCTCCTATTAAATTATTCTATCCGTTGTTTTATTCGATTTATCTTTACCAGCTTATAACCCTTGCCAGTGCCCTATACTTGCTTGCCAATCTGCGGATCCATTGATGCCTACTTGCCAATCTGCAAGCCTGCCTGCGCAATTGCCTTGCTTGCGCCAAATGCTGTGATATTCGCTTCGTATGCACGGCTTGCGTCTATTAGGTTAGTCATCTCCGTTACAAGGTTGACATTCGGATACGAAACATACCCGTTTTCATCCGCATCCGGATGCGACGGGTCATACTCCATAATGAAATCTGTAGATTCATCTTCGATAACATCCGACACTTTTACGCCATTGCCAATATGGCTGCCACGCTTCTTGCTTTCTGTAAAATAGCGGTCAAACGTATTAACGCCCCGCTCCTGGAAAGAAACCACCTTACGCCGGTAAGGCGTACCGTCCTCCGTCCTTGTTGTTTTAACGTTTGCTAAATTTTCTGCTATAATATCGGACCGGAACTGCTGCGCAGTCATGCCGGATGCACTGATATTAAATGATTGAAATAATCCCATCCTTGCCCTCCCTTTCTGTTTTTACGCTACTGGCATTACTTGCTCAAAGCAGTCCGCATACGTGTAAATTCCTGCGTAATACAATCGGTAAGCGCCTGATACCGCAGCTGCTCGGAAACCAGCTCTACATTTTCCGTATGGATGTCAACATTGTTCTCATCCGAACGATAAATGTAATCCTCAGCTGCCCCGTCCAGCTGCGCGGTAGCAGTCAGATGGTTTAAATGCACATTATGTACCCTGCTGTCTAAGTTCCTATTGTATTTAGAATCAGACAGTTCCATATCCAAAAGGGATTGGAAGTCCACATCGTAACGCTTAAATCCCGGTGTCGTAGCATTCGCAATATTGTTGGCCAGCGTACTTTCACGCAGCCAGCTTGCATCTGCTGCTTTGTCTAATACATTAATATAATCAAATGCCGATGAACTTATCATAACATTCCTCCTTACAAATTTTTAGCCCTCTTATATTATAATTTATTATACGATTTTTACAAGAGAATTTTATGAAAAATTTATACGATATTTCAATTTTTTAACGGAACTTTTGCCCTTTTTTGTCAAAAAATGAAAAAGGGATCCGATAGCGCGGCCCCACTATTTTAGATTCCCTTCTGATTCTTTTTCTTTATCGCTTCCAATTCCGAAAAAACGACATCGTTAACCACTTTGATATAAGTCCCCTTCATCCCTGAAGACCGTGACTCAATAACACCGGCACTTTCAAATTTGCGCAACGCATTTACAATAACAGACCGCGTAATGCCAACCCGGTCGGCTACCTTGCTTGCCACCAAAATCCCTTCCGTCCCATCCAGCTCGTCAAAAATATGTATAATCGCCTCCAGCTCTGAAAACGACAAGGTACTGATAGCCGAACGTACAATCTGGACCTTTCTGTTCTCTTCTTCATTTTCCTCATTGACCGAACGCATCATTTCAAGCCCTACAACAGTAGTTCCGTATTCGCATAAAATAATGTCATCTATATCGTAAGGCACATCGCTTCGGTAAACAAACAGCGTCCCCAAACGTTCCCCGGCTATATCGATCGGTGTAATGATCGCGGAATATTTTTTGATGTCCTGGACAAAGCCAAGCGTTTCCAGATTGACATTTTCTTTCGTGGAAAGGATCCCCAGCAGGCGTTCATTCAGCATTAGGTCGATCAGCTCCCCGACCTCGTCTACGATCAGCTCCGTTATTTCTACAATACCCGCGCAATGGCTGGTTCCAAGCACCTTCCCTTTTTTACTGATCACTAGGATATTCGACTGTAAAATATCCGTCATCACTTCACAGATGTCATTGAATACCACCTTGGATGTATTATTATTATGAAGCAGTTTATTTATTTTTCTTGTCTTATCTAGTAGTTGAACACTCATCGGCACACCCTCCTTTTCTCTTAGGTTTTTTACGGTATTCGACGTCTTGAAACATAATAACATGCTTTTTCAGATAATTCAACCAATTTGATTATAATTCATGAATATAACTTCTATGAACGGGCTGCTGTCCACCCTGCAATGGGCTTGGTTAACCATTGCGGATGTTTTGGATGCTGGGAAGCTTTTGTGGGTTGGCCTTACGGCTGCTGCATCCGCAAGCGGGGGCTTTCCGGCTATGCCGGTACTGTTTGTGGGGACGCTTTTTGGGTTGGCCTTACGGCCGCTGCATCCGCAAGCGGGGGCTTTCCGGCTATGTTGGTACTGTTTTTGGGGACGTTTTTGGGATTGGCCTCTCGGCCGCTGCATCCGCAAGCGGGGGCTTTCCGGCTATGCCGCTGCAAAATGCAGGAACCTCTAAGCATTCTGTGCCAAGGTTGCTGGTACCGGACGAACCGGGGATTGACCCGCCGTCCGTGGCGGCAATCCCCTTTTCCTGGCATCCATGCCAGGAAATTCTGGTCATGACAGAATGCTAAGAGGTTCCAGCATTTCTCCGCAAGCATAGCCGGAAAGCCCCCGCTTGTGGATGCGGCTGTATATTGACAGCGTTCTACACATATATGTATAGCTTGCGGTTTTGTAATTTAGCCGGTTGCTTTGTGCAAATTTACTTCTTTCCAAACTACTTGCATACGGTGTTTATATACAAAATTTTGTACTTATACACCAGTTTACAAGTTTTTGTTTAGGTACAAGATATAGATTAAATAGTCACAAATATATACAATATATAGTTTGAGTTTTTACAATAATATGTCAAAACCTGAAAAGTTGTAAATTGGTGTACTTATACTCACGGGCATTAAAGTTTACCATACAATTCAAGATAATGGCGCTCGTAAATCAGAATTATTACGCAAATTTTAGTGTTTGTCTGTATATTTGCGCTCACTCTGGCTGTACCTGCGGAGAAATGCTGGTACCTCTTGGCATTCTGCCGTCGTCAGAATTTCCGGGCACGGATGCCAGGAATTGGGGATTGCCGCCACGGATGGCGGGTCAATCCCCGGTTCGTCCGGTACCAGTAACCATGGCACAGAATGCTTAGAGGTACCTGCATTTCGCAGCGGTACAGCCGGAAAGCCCTGGCTTCTGGCTGCAGCGTCCGGGTAGCCAGAAAGACATACGCCACATCCACTTGCCGGCTGCCTCACCCTTTGTCCTTGCCAGTTTCCTTATCCTTCTCTTTATCCTTGTCCCTTACATAGCCGCACTGCTCGTTCGCACAAGCCAGTTTATTCCCTTTTTCTACCATATAGCCGCCGCACTGCGGGCATTTTTCTTTGGATGGCTTTTGCCAGGACATAAAATCGCAGTCGTCCGGGCCTGCTTCGCACCCAAAAAAGCGCCGGCCTTTTTTTGTTTTGCGCACTACAATATCTTTGCCGCATTTCGGGCAGGCGATTCCGATCTTTTCGAGGTACGGCTTTGTGCAGCGGCAGTCCGGAAAGCCTGGACATGCTAAAAATTTGCCGTGCGGGCCGTATTTAATGACCATATTCCGGCCACATTCTTCACAGGCCACATCTGTTACTTCATCTGCAATTTTTACTTTCTCCAACGTTTTTTCAGCGTTCAAGACAGCTTCTTCAAGGTCTGGATAAAAATTGCTTACAATAACTTTCCAGTCTACATCCCCTTCTTCCACTTTGTCAAGCAGCATTTCCAAATTTGCCGTAAATTCTTCATCTACGATTGTCGTAAACGCTTCCTTCATAATGTCGTTGACTGCTTCGCCAAGTTCTGTTAAAAATAGGTTTTTATTTTCCTTTAAGACATAGCGGCGGGTCAGCAGCGTCGTAATTGTCGGGGCATAGGTGCTTGGACGGCCGATGCCGTGTTCTTCAAGTGTTTTGACAAGCGCAGCTTCTGTGAAATGCGCAGGCGGCTGGGTAAAATGCTGTTTGCACGCTATGTCTGCCAGCGTAAGCGGCGTAGATTCATCGATGGATTTTAACAGCATATTGTTTTCCCCTTTTTCATCCTCATCGCTGGAATACACCGATAAAAATCCGTCAAAGGCAATCCGGGAAGCAGATACTGTAAGCCGGTACGGCCCTGCCCCTATTTTTACACTTGTGGTTTCATATTTGGCCGCACTCATACGGCTGGCGGCAAACCGCTTCCAAATCAGGTTATATAACCGGAACAGATCCCTGGAAAGCGACTCTTTTACCTGCGACGGCGTCCTTGTAATGTCTGTTGGACGGATAGCCTCGTGTGCATCCTGGACCTTTCCGGATTTTTTCTTTTCCCCAGAAGGGACTGCAATGTAAGCTTCCCCGTATTGTTTCCCAATATAATCCCTTGCCTGTGCGTCGGCTTCTTCTGAAATACGCACGGAATCGGTCCTTAGATAGGTGATCAGGCCAATAACGCCGGCCCCTTTTATATCAATGCCTTCATAGAGCTGCTGGGCCAGGCGCATGGTTTTTAAAGTTGAAAAATTTAATACTTTGGATGCCTCCTGCTGAAGCGTGCTTGTGGTAAACGGCTGCGGCGCCTTTTTTAACCGTTCGCTCTTTTTCACATCCAAAACACAGTAGGAAGCACTGGCCAGCTCCTGCTTGATCTGTTCGGCCTGGGCTTCGTCCCCTATTTTTATGCGGCCGTTTTCATCCCCATAAAATTTCGCTTCCAGCTTTTTTTTGCTGCCTGGGATTTTGAATGCAGCATCAATAGTCCAGTATTCCTCCGGGATAAATGCGTTAATTTCATTTTCACGGTCTGCAATAATACGCAATGCAACTGACTGCACCCGGCCTGCACTAAGGCCGCGTTTTACTTTCTCCCATAAAAGGGGGCTGATTTTATAGCCTACCATACGGTCTAGTACCCGCCTTGCCTGCTGTGCATTGACAAGGTCCATATCAATCTCCCTCGGCTGCTTTAGCGATGCCTTCACTGCATTTTTTGTAATCTCATTAAAACTAATACGGTATACCTGTTTGTCTTCTTTTTTTTCATCCAACTTCAGCGCTTTGGATAAATGCCAGGAAATTGCCTCCCCTTCCCGGTCCGGGTCAGTTGCAAGATAAATCCGGTCGGCCTTTTTTACTTCCTTGCGGAGCTTTGCCAATATTTCCCCTTTCCCGCGGATCGTAATGTATTTTGGTTCAAAACCATGTTCAAAATCAATGCCCATCTGGCTTTTTGGCAGGTCCCTGACATGCCCGTTGGAAGCAGTTACTTCGTAATTTTTCCCCAAAAATTTTTTTATCGTCTTTACCTTTGCCGGTGATTCCACAATTACCAGATATTTTGCCATAATCACTCACTCCCAGTTACGTTTTTATTTTATAGTGGTTCTTAAAAATTTCTTCAATATGGCCTTTCTGCATAAGTGATGCCAATACCCGGCTTGCTGTCTGGACGTCAAGCCCGGTTTTTTCCAACAAATCTTCCAGCCTTACAGGCAGAACGCCAAGACCACCATACACCAACCGTTCCTCTTTTTCAAGAGAAAATTTTTGCAAACCCGTAAAATTTTTGCCTTGCCCGGTATGTCCTTTTTTGCGCCGCGCTTCTAAAAACAAGTCCTCCATTAAATCTTCCACAGATAAAATAATGCCAGCCCCCTGTGCAATCAGCCGGTTGCAGCCAAAGCTCAAAGCATCGGTAACACGCCCTGGCAGTGCATAAATATCCCTTCCCTGCTCCAAAGCATAATCTGCCGTGATCAATGACCCGCTTTTTTCTTTTGCTTCTATTATAAGTACCACATCCGAAAGGGCACTGATAATCCGGTTACGCCTAGGGAAATGGTATGGCATCGGCCGCTCGCCGGGCAAGTATTCGGAAAGCAGCCCTCCATGCTGTGCAATCTCATAATACAATTGTTTGTGGTAATTCGGATAACAGACATCTACGCCGCAGCCAAAGACCGCATACGTTTCGCCTCCGCTGTCTAATGCGCCCCGGTGCCCTGCCGCATCGATGCCGCCTGCCATGCCGCTTACTACTGCAACATCATGCAGGGCCAGTTCCCTTGCAATTTCGCGCGCCATGCCCCTGCCGTATTCCGAACACATCCTTGCACCGACCACTGCCGCCCGAAAACCCTCTACCGGCGGCAGTATCCCACGGTAAAACAGGCCATACGGCGCATCGGCCAATTCCCGCAGCTGCGGTGGGTAGTCCATATCTTCCACGCTTACAAAAGACATCTTTGCCTGTATCAAATGTTCCCAGCGCGCCTCTATATCCCATGTTTTTTTCGACCCTAAAATCTGCTCAACATCTTTTGGCAAAAGCCCAGCGATTTTTTCAAGCTGCCCCCTGCTTTGCGCATACACTTCAGCGGCGTCCTTGCATGCATGGAATAAGATCCGGTATACCCTATTGGATATGCCTGGGATACTGGCCAGCCAATAGGCATATTTTTTATTTTCCATACGCCTACCGCCTTTCCCAGTATTTCCGGTCAAAGCTGCGGTAGCAGAATGCTTCCGAAAGATGCCCGGTATCTACATTTTTCTTATGCGAAAGGTCGGCAATCGTCCTTGCAACACGCAAGAGTTTGTGGTACGCCCGGGCAGTCAGCCCTGCCTGCTGATACAGCCCGCGCAAATACCGTTCTTCTTTTGGCCCGATGCCGCAGGCGTCTTTGAGCCTGTCCGCAGGTATCTGGCTGTTAAAATAAATGCCGCTGCCCTCAAACCGTGCCTTTTGTACCTCCCATGCTTCACAGACCCGTGCACGGATAACCGCAGAGCTTTCATTTTCCGCAGAGGAAGTCAGCTCTTCATAGGTTAAAGGGGCCGTCTCCACACAAATATCCAAGCGGTCCAGCAGCGCCTGGCTAATCCTGCCAAGGTAACGGTCGATCGCGCTGCGGGTACAATGGCATCGGTTCATATCCGGGTATGCGCCGCAAGGGCAGGGGTTCATTGGTACAGTGAAATTGATACAATTCAACGATGCACCCCTTAACCTTGTAACGATGCACCCCCAACCCTATAACGATGCACCCTCTCACAAACAGCTAGAAATCGGCATTTCTTCATATATAAATGCACACCCTTTTGAAACAATAAAAAATCCAGACCGAAGTCTGGACTTCCCATTGTATCTTTCGCTCTTCTTCATCCCTCACGGATAAACCTGTGAGCCTCGCTTGGTCGCAAATCCCAATATCTGCACAGGAGCCTTTCGATAGTCTCTTCCTCAACATTCGCATCGAGCAGAGTTGCTACCGCCCTCGTTATATCCATTATTTGGATTCGAGAAACTTCATCATCTATTCGCTTCTGAACCATTTCTTGACCATCACTCCGCATTTCACCCAATAACTATCTTCCCATACTTGATGACATATGTACCCCCTTCGTTTTATCATTTCAATCCAGTTTTGGTTTTCTACTCTTCTTCGGGTAATTTTACCACATCAGTTTCATCCGCATCGCTTACAAATTTTCTTTCAAGATTTATCCTCATCTTACTGTAGCATCTTTTACCGGTACAGCTAAAAATATCATGTATAAAACCCCTAAGACAAAGGGTGCATACCATGAAAACTCATTAAAACTATATACAACTGCATATCCCAAAAATACTAACGAAATCAAATGGTAAAATAGCTTTTTTATTATGTTTCCTTCAAATACATTCAATATAGCCCGTACCTTATTTTTTATTCCAACAATACCAGACGCTGCATCAATAATAATACTATAATAGCCTCCAGCAACTGTAATTGCCAAAGTGTCAATCAATACCCCAACAAAGAACATCCTCTCATTTTCCATATAATTCTCATGATTAGAAAATTGATGCATTAAAGAAACACCAATCATAGGAGCTTCTAATAATAGAGCCATCGATACTTTTATCAAAAGAAATGTCCAGCCCCCTAATTCAATATTAGCTTTTTTAAACCACTTAATTTCATTCTTCTGCTTTTCCGTCATCGTTTCATCAAATCCATGGCGACGATACCATTTCTTTTTTCGTATACCCTCTTCGTTATACCTATAATTATAATAGCACCCTGATACCAAGAGGAAAAATGAGATGATATACCACAATAATACCCAAACTGCTCCATTTTTTATCGAAAATATAGGCGTAGTACTTGAAGAAATAATAAAAAATATCGAAATAACTATGTCTTTGTACATTACTTTCATGCTTTCAAATAAATATGACAAAAAGTTTTTTTGTATGCTTTTCATTGTCTTACTTTTACTAACGGCCATCATACACCTCCACTTTAACTAACACCTATATCCAAAATCATCTACATCTCTAAGATACTCTTCAATTCTACATAAGTCTTCACTTCTTTAAATTCCATCCTACTATATTTATCGTTAAATTCTCACAAGAAAACAAGTCAGAGAACACCATGTTCTCCGGCTTAACAAAAATTTTCCCTCTATAATTAAATTGCAAAATATACACATTTGATGTTAGTCAAAAATGTGTTAATATATAAATTTGGAAAAAGACGTCATGTGTGATGCGTATAAACTGGACAGACTGCAAGTGCTTTGTGACTAAGTTTCCTCCGTACCCCAAGAAGAAAAGTTCTGAACACCAGAGACCACCTCCTCAAAAAAAGACAAATATCCTTTCAAGTTAGCATCTGTGAGACAGAAACTATTCCACTCGGCTCAGACACTGTGTTTCTTTATATTTTCCCCTAATTAATAATTCTCTAAATGGCTAGTACCGTTTGGAACTGCAAATGATATATCCCGTCTGTACACCGAAAAGCGACAGAAAACAGGGCATTATTACGGTTGATATACTTATTGGCAACGCCACGGTAATGATTATAGGTTTCTTTCATATAAGAATATAGGTTGCTTACCGTATTCACATGAAATATCTCCCTGCTTTTTCATGAGTCAAGTCTATAACTGTGCAGTCAGCCAGTACTTTACATAAAAGTATTGATTTTTCAAAAATTAGTATGGAAAAAGCCGAATATCAAAAGAACCAAGGACAGTTCATTTCCGTCCTGGTTCTTTTGATAGGTTATTACCCGAAAACATTTTATTTACAATTTAGATGCTGTAAACTGATCCATTTCAAACTCATCTTCTGTCTCATAACCAATCATGACATACATACGCGCAAAATACTCTGATATTTTTACTGTATAACCAGAGGCTACAGCTTTTGTAAGTTTACTCTGAAGTGAACTACAAATAGCATCTACACTTTCGAATCGCATATCAGGACGCAGCTCATATGTCACACTATTATCCATTGATGAAAATTTAACAATTACGGCTTCTTCCTTTGGTGTCACTTCATATGAAACCAAAACAAATGTCTTAATTGTATCATCTTCACCCTCAATTGAATAGTAACTCATTCCTAATCCCCCCTTTCGTCTCTTATTATTTAGAATTTTTAAACATGTTTGCATTTCAGCCAATGAGCCTCCCTTAATACGAAGCAAATTATCGTGCATTTCTAAAATACTTGAGCCAAATCGTACAATCTCATCTCTTTTTATATGATAATTAGCTTCAAGTTCTGCCCAAAAGCCTTTCCCTAATAAAATATCAGCATCCACAACACCATATGCTTTTAGCGTATAGCTATCTCCAAAGGTTTCAGTAAGTCTATTCATTCTTAACGGATACATTTTATTCTCCCGAACTGCTTCAAAATTCTCTATACTTTCTCTAAGTATCTGAGATTTCGTCATTCCGTATTTTTTTTCAAGATTACTCAAAACAAAACTATCCGCTTCATCGATTCTAACTCGAATAATTATTTCCTTTCCCATAACCTTCATCCTTCTATTTATTGTGGCTACAATAAATATATCATTGTAGCCACATTTTGTCAATAGTAAATTTTATGGTGTTACTGTGAAACCACACATTTTTACCTATCCATCAACTTTCACTTCATTCCCTGCCTTAAAAGTAAAGCGGATGTCATCCCTGGCATAAACCGTGGCGTAGTCAAGGAGCGCCGTCCAAAGCTCCTCATCAAACTTTCCGCAGAAGCCATCCAGCTTTTGCAACCCGCCGATAAACCGCATATAGGTTTTCCTCTTCCCCTGCCTGTCGGAAATCTCCCCGGATGCTTTTTCGTACCCCTCCCTGGCTGCCTCGTACCTTGCGACCAGTTCATTGCGGCGTCTCTGGTATTCCTCCTGATCCATGGGCGCAGCCTTGTTTTCAGCCACAATCCTTTTTACCATTTCCGCCACCATCTTCGTCTCAGTCAGAAACCGGCTCTGCTCCACCTCCAGCTCCGTGGTGTCGCACAATGTCCGCATCATCACCTTGGTGTTCGCTATCAGCTCATCCTTTTCCGGGATGACCGCATTGACGGCTTTCACGAAGGCATCCTTTATCTCGTCCTCGGTAAGGTGCGGCGTCCGGCATTTCTTATCGTTTTTGAACTTGCGGTTGCACTGGAAGATCACCCTGCGGTATTTGTCCTGCGAGTGCCATACCTTGGAGCCGTACCAGTTCCCGCACTCGGAACACTTAATCTTTGAGGAAAATATGCTCGCGCTGCTGTACCTCGTGTCCATACTTTTCCGCCGCTCCATTTCCTCCTGCACCAGCTCCCATGTTTCGGGAGGGATGATCGCCTCGTGATTCCCCTCCACATAATACTGTGGAATCTCCCCCTGGTTCTTTTTCCGCTTCTTCGTAAGGAAGTCCGCCGTGTACTGCTTCTGCAGGAGTGCGTCTCCTTTGTACTTCTCGTTGGTGAGGATGCTCTTGACCGAACTCTGGTGCCAGGTGTCCTTCCCTGCGGGGCTTTTGATGCCAAGCCCCGTCAGCTTCTTTCCGATGGCATACGGGCTTAGTCCCTGCAGGAACAACTGGTATATCAGCTTTACCGTTTCCGCCTGCTCCGGATTCACTCTCAGGCTGCCATCCTCGCCTTTCTCATATCCAAGGAAAGTGCTGTAGGCAAGGCTGCCTTTACCGTCTGCGAACTGCTTCCGCTTGCCCCATGTGGTGTTCTCCGAAATGCTCCGTGATTCCT
>CAMUML010000033.1 GCA_947089855.1 uncultured Eubacterium sp. | reverse complement strand
TCGGTTGCTTGCTTCTTTACCGTACATGAGCATTTGCCCCAGGGTTGTCGTTTCCGTATCCTTCCAGAAGGTTGATCACGCCCCATACTGCAAGCCCGGCTCCGATAGCCACTACGAGGGTCTGTAAAATGCTGATAGCTGATGCAAAAAATGCCATATATTATGTTAAGGCTGAATTTCTGACACTGTTTTTAATCTGTCTTTTCCTGCAGGAACCTATACAAAAAAGCTGCTGTTTTCCTAACGCAACAGCAGCCCAAAAATGAGAAATCCAGCCTTTTCTCCTTCCCTTATTATATTTTTTATTTTAAATTGCGCGTCCCTGCAGTGCCTGCTGCCTGGAAGTCGGCAGGCGTATCCTGTATCTTATGTTTCTGCATCCCCCTTCTTAAAAAATAAAAAACCGTACCTTCAAATGAAAATACGGCTGCCTATATATCAATCACTTCTTTATCCGGAAACATCCGGATCATCTCATCTATGATCTCCTGTACCTCAGCGTTATCACAAAGCTCCGGAATAAGCCTTACGATCCCTGTGTCAATCTCACCGCCTGACAGGATATCCGCCTGCACATCTTCCACTGCTTTTGTCCCCGGCATGTGGAGCCTGATGCCGATGGAAGGGATGCCGTTCATGCGTTCTGGCGGGATCTTCCGGTAAATCCTGGCGGCTTCATCCAGGGTGCCGATATTTTCGTGGCGCTCTCCCATACTGTGGAACTCCCCGCACTCTGCCACTGTAAAAGTTATTATGTACTGGTTATTTTTTTGCTTTCCTTTACGCTGTTTTTCCATGCCTCTGCCTCCAATAGAATCTTTCCTCTTTACGGCCAGAACTGGTAATTTCCATCCCTTCTGTGCCATAGCAGTCCTGCCGCTTTATTTTCCAGGCGCTTTTTATCTGTCCGGCCTTCATGCGCTTACAGATATGCCTCCGTTTCCGCAGTCATATACTGCCCAAGGTATTCCTCCCGGCGCGGCATGATGATATGCAGACTCCCATGGGTGTTGATCCATTCTATGACAAACCAGAACCCAAGCCCCCTGCTGTCCGGTTTCCAGACGCCGCTTTCATCAAAACCCCCTCCCCGCAGCATATAATCGACAAGCGCTGGGTTTGAGAGCACCTCTGCGGTCTCCCACCGGTTCGGAGATTTTTCCCTGTGGCTCCCAAAGCCGCAGTAAACGCACCCCGTCCTGCTGCATCCAGTTGTCCTGTAGAAAGGCTTCCCTTCATCAAAGATCCCAAGCTCCGCCGTGCTTTCCCCTGCCTGCCTTTTCCCGTTTTTCTTATTTTCCGCCAGGACTTCCCCATACACATCCGCAAGCGGTATCCGGTAAAGGTAAATATATTCAAGCACATCCTGCTCCGTCCAGAAAGACATCGGGTTGCTGATGGGGCTTTTCATATGGAACCCGTTGCACCCGTTTTTCAGCCATATGGTCGTCCGCAGACGGCTCTCGCTTGCCATCTGCGCTGTCATGGGCATCCGCCCCGTCTTTTTGGAATAGCTGTGCATGGGTGCCTTTTTCATGACGTTACAACAGTTGTCAGATATTTCAAAGGGCGCTTCCAAAAAAAATTTGTATCTTTCCTTATTGTACATTTGGGAATATTCTGATGTTTCCGCCCCTTTTTCCTTATGGGGATACCTGCCGTGCATGATCAGGTAGCGGACTGGCGCTTTTATGTCCGTGCTTGGTATCTCACCGCGAATCAGGTGCTGATAGAGCTCATTTCCCTTATCCTGTCTCCGGTCAATCCCCGCCAGGTCTGCCATGTAGCTGTGGTTGGGGATAATGCCGCTGCCTCCTTGCCCCGTTTCTCTGCTGATCAGTTTTTTCATGTATCTGCGCGCGCCGTATACACAGCCCGCAACTTCCTTCCCAATAAATGGATAGCCGTATTTTTCAATGACCTGCCGGAAATTCATCTTCGGCCTGAGTATCTCTACATTTTCATGCCGCTTCACAAACTCTCTGACCTCCGGATATTCAAGCCCGGTGTCCACGTATACGGCAGGGATTTCCGGGCATATCTTCCTTGCCATATCCAGTAAAACGGAACTGTCCTTGCCCCCGCTAAACCCAATGTATACGCCGTCACTGCCGTAATAGTCCAGCCATTCGCGTATCCGGCGCCCTGTCATTTTTATTTTTTCAGACAATGGCAGCGACTGCATCTGGTACAGGTCTCCTATCGTATGTCTGTTCATGTGCCTCCTGTCTGTTTATGGCAGGATGTGGAAGATGTCCCGCTGTCATCCTGCCAATGGATTTTTACTGCCTGCTTTGCGACACCATGTCGCAAAGTTCCGGCCCACGGTCATATAAAACTGTGATCTCATTCTGTAAAACTTCACGACACTGTGTCGCAAGGTATAAACAGCTGATTCTTATATTGTGTTTATTAAAACGTGAACTTCATGGCACCATGCCGCAAAGTTCAGATATTCATATCTTTCTGCAGTATCATGGTTCCAGAGCGCCACGCTTTACGACACAGTGTCGCAAAGTTCCTATCCCAAGTCCTGCATTATTGCAGTTTCAATCTGGATAACTTCACGACACCGTGTCGCAAGGTTCCAGGCTACAGCGCATCAAAAAAGGACATCCATACATCAGCCATGCCCTCCGCTCCATGTTCCCTTACCCATCTGCATTCCCAGTCCCTTCATCATCCTGCATACCTGCGTCCACTTCAAAAAGCTCAAATTCCTCCTTCATCCTGATCCGTAACTGGCGTTTCATATAAGCCTCTACGTCAAAGGCATTCTTTTTATCATAGTCTGACAGATCCTTATACCGTTTGTGTCTGGTAATGTCGAATTTATCGCTTAGAAACGGGCGCACACCCCGCAGCTGCAGGATGCATTTATTCCCATCCATTACAGCTAGCTCATCCCTTGACATCAAATCCTTCCCCGTTTTCTGATAATTCAGCCCGTAGGAGCGGCTCTGCCCGCGCGTGTCAGACGTATTATATAAATCTATCGTCTCCTTCCCTAAATTTTCGGAAATCTCTTTTAAAGTGGAGCCTTCCTTGCCCCCAAGGAACAGCATGGTATCGCAGTTCCCAAGTATCGTTTCAGACGCATCCTTATAAATGGTTTTTAACTGGCTCTGTGACTGCAAGATGATCGACGCTGAAATCTCCCTGCTCCTTATCGTTGCGATCAGCTTGTCAAACTTCGGGATCTGGCCGATATTGCTGAACTCGTCCAAAAGCAGCCTGACATGGTAAGGGAGCCTGCCGCCATGCACGTCATCCGCGCGGTCGCACAGGAGGTTGAACAGCTGGCTGTACATGATAGCCACGATAAAATTGAACGTGTCATCCGTGTCAGAGATAATGACAAACATCGCCGTCCGCTGGTCTCCGAGCATATCCAGTTCCATTTCATCATAGCTTGTCAGCTCCCGCAGCTCTGCGATGTCAAACGGCGCGAGCCTTGCGCCGCAGCTGATAAGTATGCTCTTGGCTGTCTTTCCAGCGGCAAGTTTGTATTTTTTATACTGCCTTACCGCAAAGTGTTCCGGCCTTTCCTTCTCCAGTTCCTCGAACAGTTCGTCCACGGCATTTTTAAATTCTTCATCCTCCTCCCTTGCTTCGGACGCATTGATAAATTCAAGCAGTGTGGAAAAGTTCTGTTCCTCTTCCGGGGCTTCATAATAGATGTACCCGATCAGCGCACAGTATAAAAGCCGTTCAGCCTTCACCCAGAAATCCTCGGAAGATTTCTCGCCTTCCCCCTTCGTGTTTGCAATGATCGTATTGACCAGCTTTAGGATATCCTTTTCGGAGCGGATATACATAAAAGGGTTATAATGCATACTTTTCTTGAAATTGATGGTATTCAGGACCTTTATCTTGTATGGCTCATAAACTGTCTTCCCATTCTTATCCCGTACCGCTTTCCCATCTTTTATCTTTGGCGTGCCGCGTTTCAGCATCTCCCCGCACTCGACTAAGATCGTCCCTTTCGGGTCAGTGACCACGTAGCTGACATTCGGCGTCATCTGCATCAGCTGCGGCTTTACATAAAACCGCGTCTTGCCTGAGCCGGAACCGCCGATCACGATGACGTTCTTATTCCTTGCATATTTGGGCTGTTTCGGCCTGCTGTCCATGGTCAGCCGCTCCGTCTGCGTCAAAAGGATGTTGTTCTCAAATACCGGGTCGATAAACGGCGCAATGTCTTTCGGCGTCCCCCATCGTGCGGAACCGTATTCTTCTCCCTGCCGGTATTTTTTCGCATTCTTCCCTTTCATATATACAGCCAGCTTTACGGCGGCAGCCCCCGCGGCGCCTGCCAGCAGGTCATGCTCATGGATGCTTGGGAGCGGGCTGTCAAACGCCATCTGGAAATTTAAAAACAGGACGCCCGCCTTCTCAGTCAAAGAATCCCCCGTGCAGTGCCGGAACAGCCATGCGGCTTTATCCGCCATATAAAATATGATGATATAAGGGATGTTCAGCATGAGCAGCCGCCTTCCGTCCATCATAGGGAACCTTTCCCTTAACATGCCTCTGATCTTCCAGCCCAGCTTTAACGGCCCATGCGCTTTTGTTTTTTTCTTTTTCCCGCTCAATGCTCCGGCCCCCGTTCCTTCTGCTTTGTCTTTTCCAGCTCCCTGTGTTTTGCCGTGCGCTCCTTTGCAATCTCTAGTTTCCTGCGGATGGACGGTTTCCGGCCCTTCCCCAGTGACTTGCCTGTGTATTCCCGGAACGCCGCCGTCATCACATCCACGTCTTTCGCCTTGAAGAACACAAAATAACGCGGCGGCTCCACGGATGTGTCTTTTTTCAGGCTGAAATCTATGCTGTACTTCCTCGCATATTTTTCAAAGGAACGGATATTGCCGTCCGTCACTTCGATATTGGAAAGCTGGCAGCCCTGGCGCATCAGTTTTTCCATACTCTGCTTCCCATGGCTGACAGCCTCCCCCTTCCCTGTTTTTTTCATCTCCTTCCGCTGCCCGTCCTTTTTCCCCTGTTCCATCTTCGCCAGCATTTTTACAAGGGCGGCTTTAAATATTCGTGCAGTGACCTTTCCGCCGTTCACGCACAGTGAAACTGTCTTTTCATTTACCTCATCCTGCATCCCTGCCATCCCCCTTTCTGAAACCCTCCTGTTTTTTCAGCCTCATTCCTTCCATGAGGCTTTTCATGCAGTAGCCGATGCACGGGGAATGCCGGCCATACGGGCATCCCCTGCAGTTTTCCTTTCCCGTGTCATGGCTTCCGTGATATCCACGCCCCTTTCCAGTTTCTGTCTGATCCGGCGTGAGCAGGTACCAGCACTCCTTCTGCCCACACCTTTTTCTCCTCCCGTCCCAAAAATAACAATAGCTGCATTCCCGCGGCTTATCCGACGCATATCTGCGGCTTGTGCCTGGTTCCCGGTTTCCTTCTCCCATGCATTTTTTATGCTCCTCCTTTCCATAAAAAAAGGCGTTTACAGACACTTATCCATAAACGCCCCATGATCATTTTATTTTTATCCTGTCACTGTTCCATGTCTTATTTATTTATTTTTGCTTATCCCTCCTCTCCCTGCAGAGCAGCGCAATGGAACCTGCAATGCCGCAGGCTGCAAGCAGCGCAAGCGCGATCCATAAGATCCAGTTCCTGTCGTCGCCTGTTTTTGGAGTCCTGGACGGCGGCGTGTCCGGTGTATCGGATGGGCTTGTTTCATCCACCATCACAACTTTCTGGATCTCGCCTGTATCTTCCACGGTAAATGGCACATCTTCCGCTTCCAGGTATCCTTCCGGCGCCTTTTCCTCATGCAGCGTATAACCGCCTGCCGGAAGCATTTCGATATGATGCGGCTTGTCCCCGGACACCCAGCTTTCTACAGTATTCCCATCCTGGTCTAAAATGGAAAGCGATGCGCCAGGCAGCTCTTTCCCGCCGATATCCTGCTTGGAGATCTCCACTTTTGTCACATCGTCCTTCATCTTGACTTTCTGGATTTTTCCCGTATCTTTTACCGTAAAAGGAATATCTTCTGCGGTTACATAACCGTCCGGCGCTGTCTCCTCGTGGAGCACATAGTCCCCAACAGGCAGTTTTTCAACATAATGCGATTTTTCGGTTGATACCCAGCTGTCCACGGTTTTTCCGTCTTTATCAAGGATGGTAAGTTTTGCCCCAGGCAGTTCTTTTCCGCCAATATCCTGCTTGGAAATCTCCACTTTTGTCACACCATCTTTCATCGTGACTTTCTGGATCTCTCCCGTATCGTCCACCGTAAATTTCACATCCTCTGCGGTTACATAACCGTCCGGCGCTGCCTCCTCGTGGAGCACATAGTCCCCAACAGGCAGTTTTTCAATATAATGCGCTTTTTCGGTTGATACCCAGCTGTCCACGGTTTTCCCGTCCTTATCAAGGATGGTAAGTTTTGCTCCCGGCAGTTCTTTCCCGCCGATATCCTGCTTGGAAATCTCTGCTTTTGTCACGTCATCTTTCATCGTGACTTTCTGGATCTCTCCCGTATCTTTGACTGTAAATTTCACATCCTCTGCAGTTACATAACCGTCCGGTGCTGTCTCCTCATGGAGCACATAATCCCCAACAGGAAGTTTTTCAACATAATGCGATTTTTCGGTCGATACCCAGCTGTCCACGGTTTCCCCGTCTTTATCAAGGATAACAAGTCTGGCTCCTGGCAGTTCCTTCCCGCCAAGATCCTGTTTGGAAATCTCCACTTTTGTCACGTCATCCTTCATCGTGACTTTCTGGATCTCTCCCGTATTTTTGACCGTAAATCTCACATCCTCTGCGGATACATAGCCGTCCGGCGCTGCCTCCTCGCGGAGCACATATTCTCCAACAGGCAGCTTTTCAACATAATGTGCTTTTTCGGTTGATACCCAGCTGTCCACAGTTTTCCCATCTTTGTCAAGGATGGTAAGTTTTGCGCCAGGCAGTTCTTTCCCGCCGATATCCTGCTTGGAGATCTCCACTTTTGTCACGTCATCTTTCATCGTGACTTTCTGGATCTTTCCCGTATCTTCCACGGTAAAAGAAATATCTTCCGCAGTCGCATATCCATCCGGCGCTGTTTCTTCATGCAGTACATACCTGCCAACAGGCAGCATTTCGATATAATGCGGTTTTTCAGCGGAAGTCCAGTTTTCCACTATCTTCCCTGCCTGGTCAAAAATATACAGCTTTGCCCCAGGCAGTTCCTTCCCGCCAAGATCCTGTTTCGAGATTTCCACTTTCGTCACATCATCTTTCATCGTGACTTTCTGGATCTCTCCAGTGTCTTCTACTATAAACAGGATATCTTCTGCCGTCACATAACCGTCCGGCGCTGCTTTCTCCCGCAGGATATACTGGCCGACTGGAAGCATTTCCATATAATGCGGCTTTTCCGTCGATGTCCAGCTTTCCACGGTTTTCCCGCCTTTATCAAGAATGGCAAGCTCTGCCCCCGGCAGTTCCTTCCCGCCGAAGTCCTGTTTCGAGATCTCCACTTTTGTCACATCGTCTTTCATAGTGACTTTCTGGATCTCTCCCGTATCTTTTACCGTAAATCTCACATCTTCTGCCGTCACATAGCCGTCCGGGGTTTTTTCCTCACGCAGCACATATTCCTCGATCGGCAGCATCTCCATGTAATGCGGCTCTTCCCCGGATACCCAGCTTTCCACCGTTTTCCCGTCTTTATCAAGGATGGCAAGTTTTGCGCCCGGCAGTTCTTTCCCGCCAATATCCTGCTTGGAGATTTCCACTTTTGTCACATCATCTTTCATTGTAACTTTTTGGATCCCACCGGTATCGTCCACCGTAAACGGCACGTCTTCCGCTGTCACATAACCGTCCGGCGCCTTTTCTTCATGCAGCACATATTCCCCGATCGGCAGCATTTCCATATAATGCGGCTCTTCCCCGGATACCCAGCTTTCCACAATATTCCCATCCTGGTCTAAGATCGAAAGCGATGCGCCGGGCAGTTCCTTCCCGCCAAAATCCTGTTTGGAGATTTCCACTTTTGTTACATCATCTTCCATTGCAATTTCCTGGATTTCCCCAGTGTCTTCTACTGTAAACACAATGTCCCCTGCCGTCACATATCCGTCTGCAGGCCGTGTTTCTGTCAATGTATATTTCTTTCCCACAACAAGCTCCCGGATGGTATGCGGCTCTGTGCCGGAAATCCATGATTCCACAACGTTCCCATCCGCATCCGACAGCTGCAGCGCTGCGCCTTCCACCCTGCTGCCGTCCTTTAACGACAGTTTCAGGAACTCAAAGACCACAGGCTCGTCCTCAAACGTAAAATCATAGTAAACGCTTTCTTCCGCTGCATCCCCATATGTGAATGTAAACTCCTGCGCTTCCTGTGCCGTTGCAAAACCGGGCGCCGGGAATGTCTCCTTAATGTAATAAGAATATCCGATCGGAAGGTCTGCAGTAAAAACAAGCGTCCCGTCCGCATCCGTGGCCTTTTCCTCAATCACCGTATCCGCTTCCATGATTACCCTGCCGTCCGCACTGGCAATATCTTCCTTCGCGCAGAGCGCAAACACGGCGCCTTCCAGCACACGGTCAGAGCCTTTCTCCTTTTTCAGCACACGCACCCCTGCCTTCTGGCGGTCATTCAGCCAGTCAGAGGAATAAGTGACTTCCGCAGTGTACTGGTCGCGGTAGGTCAGGTCGATCTCCCTGGCTTTGTCATCCAGGACATACCCTTCGGCGGTCGCTTTTTCTTTGACGTAATATCTGCCGAGCGGCAGGCCGGAAAGTTCTGCAATCCCCGTGCTGTCCGTAGTAATTGTGCCGATCAAATCGTCTTTCTTATAATAATCCCCGCTCTCCCCGTCAGCCGCCTTGATATCTTCTAAGGCATATACTTCAAAGGTTACATCTTTCAAAGAGCCGGTGATATACTCAAAAAAGTGGTCGATCCAGCCGCTCACGGATTCCAAAGCTGAAACATCTTCCAGGAACTCGCCTTCCTTATTGATGATCAGCCTTGCCGTCGGCACATCGTCCTTTAATTCCACTTCCTGTGTTTCTTCTGTATCTTCCACAGTAAATGTAGCTTCCTCTGCCAGCAGGTAGCCGTATGGGGCCATCTCTTCACGCAGCGTATAAGCCTCCCCTGCAGTGAGCCGTTCGACCACATTCCCCGCGCCTTTTTCGGACTGCCATCTTTCTACCACATTCCCATCCTTATCAATGATGGAAAGCGCAGCCCCAGAAACCGTCACGCCGGTTGCAAGGTCTTTCTTTTTCACAGAAACTCTTGTCGGCCTGTTATTAAAAATGGAAGGGATCTGCACCGTTTCCACATCCTGGCCCTGGTAAGCCGCCGTTACTTCAAGCGTTTCACCAGACGATGCATACCCGGCAGGCGCTGAAAGCTCCCGTATATAATAATCTCCAAAAGGGAGGTCTGCCTTAAACTCCGCTTTTCCATCCCTGCCAGAGACCGCTTTTGCAAGCAGTGTGCCTTTTTCTGCGACCACATCCCCGTGCGCCAGGATATCTGTCTTTGCATAAAGCCCGAACTCTGCGCCGGATAAAGGCTTTTCCGTGTCAGAATCCTTCTTTGTGACGGAAACCTCCACTTTCTGCCGCTTATTTTTCATTTCTGCCGTCTGCTCCACAACAGGCGTGTCCTGCCCTTCATAGGAAAGCGTTACCGTCTGCTCCTGTCCGTCCAGCACAAAGCCATCCGGCGCTTCCGTCTCCACAATGCGGTAAGTCCCAAGTGGAAGGTTTGAAAGCGCCGCTTCCCCGTTTCCATCCGTTGTTACGGTTCCCACCAGCTGGCCGGACGCATATTCCAGGATGCGGTTCCCATCCGCGTCCTTCTGGCAGTCCGCCGGATAAATATCCTCTGCGGCATATACCGCAAAGACGGCCCCCGCAAGTTTTTCCTCTCTATAAGAGAAACCATCCCCAAAACTGTTCAGTGCTTCACCGCACTTTACGATGTGGATCTGCCCTTTCACCTGATGGTCTTCATAAACAGCTTCAATAATGACGTCCCCGGAAATCCCATCCATCTGATAGGCAGCGTCAGAATCGACTGACACTTCAATAAAGTTCCGGTTAAGCGTATACCCATAAGGCGCATTCACTTCCTCAATCCGGTAGCGCCCCGCGCCCAGGTTCTGCGGCAGGATCAGGTATCCGTTTTCATCCGTAAAATAAGACTCATGCTTTACCGTCGCCGGATAGGTTGTCACCTGCTCCACATACCTGCCATGGTCAATGTCATAGACCTTAAATTCCGCACCTTTCACCAGCACCGGCCTCTTTGTCGCACCATCCTGTTTGATGATCTTGAGCTTTGCCGTAAATTCATCGTCAAACAGCACCCTCCACATCTGCGGCGTGTCCGGGCTGTTTTCCGTGATCCTGACTGTAAAATCCTTTACCGGCTTATAGTTATGCGGCGTTGTCGTCTCACGGACGATATACGTGCCATATGGCAGCGCTGCGCTGCAGGCATAGCCTTTTTCATCCGTGAAGATCTCCGTCTCCCCGTGTCTGCCGGTCACAACCGGGTCTGCAGAATTGAAATCGTAATTCCCATCTGCTTTTTTTGTCAGCGAGGACTCCAGGTAAGCCGTAAACCCTGCGCCCGCCAGAAGCCCCACATCCGTGCTTCCGTTATACCCGGCCTTGATGATCTGGAACGGCTGTTTCTTCACCTGCTCCAGCGAAGTGCATTCCCGCTCCACTTCCGCCGTCATGCCCCCTTCATAGCTGCACACAAGGTCGTATTCCTTTGCATCCGCCAGGTAGCCGACTGGGGGAGTGGTCTCTTTCACATAATACTTCCCAAGGTAAAGGTTATCCGCATATGCTTCCCCGTCCCTGCCGGTAGTCAGGACTGCAACCTGTGACCCTGCTTTATAAGCCGCCCCTGAACCGTCCGGGCGCATGATGTCCTCACGCGCATAAAGCCCGTAGACCGCATGTTCCAGGCTTGCGTCCCCCTGCGGCGACGCTTTCCCTGTTTCCGCATCCTTTTTATGGAGCGTGACCTTTGCGGTGACACGTTTATCTGTGAATGTATGCGCAAAAGGCACGGTCGCTTCCCTGTCATTTGTATAGGCAAAGCGGAAAACATACACATCTTCCGTATTCAGCACATAGCCTTCCGGCGCCTGCTCCTCTTTCACGCTGTATGAAAACCCGGCTGGCAGGTCAGCGGAAAATGCCGCCGTACCGTCTGCGGCTGTCGTGGCTTTTTCGATCAGTGTGCCTTTCGCAGCTATCCCTGTGCCGTCTGCATTCCGGATATTTTCCGCCGCATACAGTCCGAAAACAACCCCGCCCATCGCGGAGCCTGTATCCCTGTCCTTTTTTAAGATGGATACAGCAGCCTTCTGGCGCTCATTTGTAAAGGACGCTTCTGAAAAAACCGCTTCCGCATCCTGCCCTGCCGCAGAAACCTCTACCGTCTTTTCCTCACCGGCGTTATAAAAATTTACCGGCGCTTTCATTTCCCTTACAGTATATGTCCCGGCATGGAGGCCCTCCACGGATGCCGTGCCGTCCGCGCCCGTGACCAGGCCGGCTTTTACCAGGTCTCCCCGTCTGAATACTTTTGTGCCGTAAGCGGTAACAATGTCCGCCCCTGCATACACGTTAAAAACAGCTCCCTGGAGGCGACGCTTTTCATAGCGGAACACTGTGCCGTTGCTGTTCGTATCCACCCCGGTGAGCGCCTGCCCTTCTTTGCAGACAGACAGCCCGCCGAGCAGTTCCTTATCAGGCACCGTTTCAGTGACCGTGCCGCCCGCATCCAGTTTCACCTTATATGCAGACTCATTCAGGCTGTATCCCTTTGGAGCCTTGATTTCTTTTACATAGACCGTATCATGTGTCTTAATCAGTTCCACGGCAGCCGCGCCATTGCTGTTTGTGGCGGGCATCTCTGTAATGAGCTTTGTGCATCCCTTGTCCTCATAAACGCCGAACACAGCGCCGGACAGCCTTGCATCCTTATTTTCAGAATCCACTTTTATTATGCGGATTTTTGCAGGCTCGACCCAGCTGACGGAAAACTCCACATATTTTTCATCCGCCACGCCTTCCCCGAATACAAGGGCAAGGTCCTGGCTTCCGCTGCCTGTCGAGATCTTATACGCGGAATAATCCTTTGTGACGCTCCCTTTCATCCTTGCAGACCATTCAGCTGACACATCTTCTGCCTGTGTCAGCGGTGCGGACAGGTAGAACCTCGTGCCCCCGGTGACTTCCACATCCGCCCCGGCTTTACTTGTTTTCCCGGTATCCACGTTATGGAACTTCACGCCTTCCGGCAGCTTCATGGTTATGGACTGCAGTTCATCCGCCTTAAAGACGATCTCTTTCGTCCGCTGGATGTCCCCGTCCACATAAGCGTTCACGCTGTCACTGGAAAAAGACATGTCAACATCCGGAATCTCCGGCTGCGCCATGCAGTA
Source organism: uncultured Eubacterium sp. (assembly GCA_947089855.1). GTDB lineage: Bacteria > Bacillota > Clostridia > Lachnospirales > Lachnospiraceae > Eubacterium_J. The sequence goes on along the minus strand of CAMUML010000033.1, from coordinate 37,126 downwards.
TTCATACAGTTCCAGGGCAAGCTCCCTGCCCGTGCTGCTTGCGCCGGAAAAAGCGTCCTCACTCCCGTTTGCGTGGCTTGCCGCCATATGTACGAGGATAAATTGTTCCGCATAAGGGAAATCCGGGTGTTTTTCCGCAAAGAAACCTTCATCCCCGCTCGCCTTTGTGCCGTAATAGCAGACTTTGGAAAGACCTTTTTTATCTTTCAGCTTTGTGATGCCAAATGTGCCGCTGTCCGGCGAATCCTTGGACGGCTGGACGCAGTAGGCGGTCGCCGACACATCCCCGAAGTGTACCGTGTACTTGTATGTCAAATAGGTTCCAAGCCCGAAATCTGCATAACGGAAACAGTCGCCCCTTGTGACGGTCACCTTTTCTTCGGCTTTCTCCCCTGATGCCGCATAAAAGACAACGCTTTCGCCCTCTTCCATCGCCAGCAGGTCGATCCCCTGCCCTTCCGCCTGCGCCATGGCCCCGTCCACAGTCAGCCCGGTTTCTGTATCTGCCGTCTGTCCTGTATCTTCCATTATATCCGGGTTTTCTTCCCTTTCTTCCTCTGAACCATCATGGCTGCCATCCTGCCCAGATCCGGGTTCTCCTGCTGTATCTGAACCATCTTCATCATCCCCGCTCCCGGAATCTTCCTGCCCGCCGGATCTGCCTGACCCTGATGCGGTCTTCTCTTCCTGCTTTTCCACGGAGGGCTTTTTCACTATGATATTCCGGCATACATGGTAGGACGGATGCCCGCTGGACGGCTTCACAAGATAAACTACACGGTAAGTTCCCGCACGGTTTCCGTCAAACGCGCTGCCGGCCTTATCTGCCGCTTCATGGAATTTCACTTTTACTTTCCTGGGATCAAACCTGATCCCGGAAAGATCGTTTTCCACATCAAAGCCGCCTCCGGCTTCGGTCAAATGATCTTCTGCTGAGACAACCTCATCCGCATCCAGACGGTCTTTCACCTGTTCAAAAGCAGGATATTCCGCTTCATACCCTGCCGTTTCCGATGCAGAAACAATCGCGGGCTGGACAGCAGAGGACAGCAGCGTCATGGCAGAAAGAACTCCTGAAACGATCCTCTTTACTTTTCCTTTCATAAAATTTCCTTTCTTTTTACTTTTCTAATTCAAAATACCGTAACCATTCTGCATACTTATCTTCCCGACATTCCAACTCCCCCTTTCCGCTTTTTTGCGCTGCCTTCATCCCTGGTAACAGCACATGGATACAGGGAAGCCCATCCATATAAGATGCCTTCCCTGCATAGTATCTGCTGTTATTATCCGGCCTGCTGTCCCAGGCCGTTTTTCTTAAAATATCTATAACAGCCCAACTAATAGGCTGTTTATTTTGAGCGTTCTGCCTGTTTTCCCCCTGAACCCGTTCCAGCCCCGGCTCTCATTCCGCGGCGTTTTCTCCGGCACGGTGCGCAGAATGCGCGCTCATTGCTGGGTATCTATCCAGGCAGGCTATAAAATTGTCAAGGTCCACATGAAGGGATATATGACCGGGCCGGAAAAGCCCCTGGTAACTGCCCCTCTACTCATCACACACTGGGAAAAATAGAAATTAACTATTTTTGAAAATTTTTTCAGAAAAAAGAATCTGCCTGATAAACATGGAAAACATCCCCGTTTTTTAAGAAAACAGGATAGACATATGGGCAGTTAAGAAGTATAATTACACTGCAGTATAGAAAATAATTATTTAATTTAGAAGTACAGCCTATAAAAGCAGCTGTCATTTACGCATCCGTCCACCATGGGAATACAAAGAAAGTATTGAAAGCCATGCGGAAAATAAAGAAATTTGACCTTGTAAAAGCGTCTGACTGTAAAAAAATTAATTTTATGGATTATGACATCATCGGATTTGCTTCTGGGATCTATGCTGGAGACTTCCACAAATCCATCCGGTCAGCTATAAAATCGATCAGCCTAGAAGGGAAAAAAGTATTTCTAGTCTATACGTGCGGAATGAGATATCGCGACCATGCAAAGCATATAAAAAGATCATTGCAGGAAAAGGCGGCACTGTCTGCGTGGAATTTTACTGTAGGGGCTTTGACACGTTCGGGCTTTCAAACTCGTTGGCGGCATAGCAAAAAATCACCCGTCATCCAAGGAACTGGAAAAGGCAGTGGCTTTTATAAAAAAACTGCCACTGGAACCCCATATATAGATAAACTTCCAGTGCAGGCCCATATTTATAACCCGGATACTTCAGAACCAAAATTATTCCAGTTTGCACACGATTTCACCTATCAACGTCTGAAAGCCCCGCTGCCTGCAAGATCCATACCAGCGGGTGCTTCTCTTAATTCCATTTAATATTCTATCCTGAACATAGAACCTGTCGCAATTTTTTATATCTTTACTATATCAAAAACTGATTATTTGACCTGATTAATAAAATCAAAAAATAAATATCCCTCAGCATTGATGCCGAAGACAACTTCCATTATAAAGCATAATCTATGCATTTAATTCAAGAGTACCCAACAAAAACCGGAGACATAGCAAGCTATAACGTCTTCTCCCAAACTTATGATTAATGAATCTAATCCTTTTAGAAAAGAATTGCACTTGTAGGGTTGAAATGGTTATACTTTTACACTATAATTGTTATTTATTATACATAGGAAGGTCATGGCAATTATGATACCAGAGGGAACAGTAATTAGTGGAGTAATTGGTGGTTTTATATCAAAAATTATTAATGATAGTGTAGATGTTTCTAAAACTTCAATTAAGAAGGTAATTGAGAGCAAAATCACTAAAAATGAAAATATGCAATCCCAAATTTATCAAGTTATAGTAAATGCTTTTAATGAAATAACGTATGGTAAATATCAAGAAAATCAAGATATTATTTATGATGCGACAGAAAATTTATTAAAAGGATTAAAAAATAACAAAGGTGATATTATAGAAGCTGTAAAAGCTGGTTTAGCTGTTTTCGGTGAAACTGTTTATAGTGAAAGTTGTGAAGAATTTAAAATATTATTATATCAAGAACTATGCACAAGTGATGAATTATATAAAGAAGTGAGTTTACTAAAACAAGACCAGCAGATTGATGGCATCAATTCAATAAAATATGGCATGGATGAAGTAAAGCAAATTGTTACTGAAATAAAAGAAAACGAAACAAATAAAAAAATTTCTCAAAATTATACTATTCATAAAAAAGTAAAAAACAAAACACAGGAATATGCTAATAAATGGAATGAAAATATGTTCCTGAATAATTTTAATAAGAGAGATAAAAATAATGGTAAGAATATAAAATTGAAAGATGTTTATATAGAGGCTCATTTACCTCATTACATATGGAAAGATAATAATGATAAAATATGGACAGATTTGAAAAATTTATTATTGTCTGAATACATAAATGAACAAAAAGATAATAAAATGTTGCTCATTTTAGGACAACCTGGAATAGGAAAGAGTTCATTAATTACATGGATTACAGCTAATCTTAAAAATCTTACAGATGATATTTTAGTATATCAATTTGCATCTGATTTAAATACTATAGATTGGAATAATACAAGTGAGAAATATAATCTTGCCGAAGAGATATTAATGAAATTTGGATTGTCTGATATTGATTTAAATGGAAAAGCATTAATCCTTGATGGTTTTGATGAATTAAGTGTGAGAAACAGAGAAGAAATTTTAAATAAATTGTTTTGGCAATTCATAAAAGAGAAATCATTCTCCAACTTTTCCATAATCATTACATGCAGAGAAAACTATATTCAGAATTTACATAGAATCCAATTTGACTATATTACTTTACAAGCGTGGGATGAAAAACAAGTTAAAAGTTTTTGCAAACTTTATCAAGATAAAACTGGTAGTAATATTTCTAAAGATACAATTTCAAACATAATAAATAATAAAGAAATTTTAGGTATTCCTTTAATTCTATATATGGTTTTAGCTCTAAATGTTTTTGTTGAGAAAGAAGGTTCTGTTGTAGACGTGTATGACAGGATTTTTTCTTTAGAAGGTGGAATATATGATAGATGCATAGAGAATAGGAGTTTTGCAAATGCTCATAGAATTGGAAAAATTAAGAATCAGATACATCAAGTATCCAGAGAAATTGCAATGTGGATATTTGAAAATAATCCTGATGGAGCATGTATTTCACAAAAAGAATATATAAATATATGTAATATGCAAGAAAACAAAATGAAAAGCGAAGTAATAGATATAGATTTTAAAATAGGAAATTATTTCAAATCTGTGAAACATTGTGAAGGATTAGAAACGGAAGAACTATATTTTGTACATCGTTCTATTTATGAATATTTTGTGGCTGAAACTATTTTTAGTTCCATAGAAAATGCTATAATGAAATTATCAGAAAATAGTCAAGAAGAGCTTGCCGGAAATATTGCATTTTATTTAAAGAAAGGGAAAATTACTTATACAATAGGTGAATTTTTATATTCTAAACTTATAAAGCTTTATTATAAAATGAACCATGAAAAGAAAAACAGATATTATATATGGTGGGAAAATACAATTGTTATGATGTTGCAATATGGTATGTTCTTTTTTACTAATAGAAATATTAAAGATTTTAAAAATATTATATCTGAAGAAGTAAATTGTTTTTTTAATATGTTAGATATTTTGCGTTTTCTATCACATATAAGAGATAATAAATATATTATAGAAAATGCTAATAGTCAAAGTGTTAAAAGCTATATTAAATATGGTATAATAAACTGTGTAAAAGTTAATCTCAGCTACTTGAATTTGAAATTAATAGATCTTCAATATGTTGATTTAAGAGAGGCAGATTTACAATATACAAATTTAAGTGAAGCTAATTTACAATATGCAGATTTAAGGGGAGCTAATTTACAATATGCAGATTTAAGGGGAGCTAATTTAAAAGGAGCTAATTTGGAAAATGTAAATTTAGTATATGCAAATTTAACAGGCGCAAACCTAGAATCTGCCAACTTGCATGATGCAGTATTAGGAAACGCATTAAGTTCACAAAATATTAATTTACAAATGGTAAATTTAGATAACGTAAACTTGTCTAAAAACAATTTAGTAGGAAAAAATTTGCAAAAAGCTAGTATATGTTTTGCTGATTTAAATGGTATAAATTTGAGTGATGCCAATCTGGAAGGAGCAGATTTAAGCGAATCAAAACTATGTAATGCAATTCTAAAGAATGCTAATTTGAGTAAAATGGATTTAATAGCAGCTAATTTGAATGGGGCTAATTTGCAAAAAGCTAATTTATATAGAGCAAGTCTGAATGGAGCTAATTTAATAAATGCAGATTTAAGTGACGCAAATCTATATGAAATAAATATAAATGACTCAATATGGACAGTACAAGATATACAAAAGATATTGCCTAAATTAATAAATGCTGTTTTTAAATTTATTGTAATTGAATCTAATAACAGTGAAAAAAGAAAAATATATAGAAAGCAACTGTTTGCTGAATATGCATATATTTCAGATATGTAGACTATAGAATGCGTAAGATAATGTGTTTAAGTAAGTTATTTGCAAATTTCCATTGAACTGTTTGACTATCTAGTTAATAAAATTATAATTGTTGAGTACATAAGGGGAGTAAATCTCTTATCTACTCAACAAATCCAAATATAAAATCGGCAAATGGATACTTATTTAAGATATAATACTACCATAGCTATATGAGCATCCCAAACAAGCTTTTAGAAATCTCCACCTATAATGCCTATCCCTTGCATAACACTTTGCAGTTCTCCCAGAATCCTTTTCCGGCGGTTCTGGATCGTCCGGCGGCTACACCCACATATCCTAGCCGCATCCTTAACAGAAACTTCTTCAAAAAACAAAAGACGAATCAAAAAAGCATCCTGTTCCCCTATACTACCCAGCCCTTCATGCAATTTTTTCACGTACAACTCCTTTATAATATTATCTTCCAGCCCACTACTCACATAACCAATAGCTTTTTCGGCCTTTCCTGTTTCTTTCAGCCTGTCCAGGCTGCACACTCCATATTTCCATTCTTTTTCTGTCTGATACCTTTCCCGGCGCTTAGACTGATACCATTCCAGATAAACTTCCCGTGTCACTTCTACAAGTGAACCGTCACCCATACGCAGCACATAACTTTCCCGCTCCTTCGGCTTTTTTCCGCTCATACACGCGCCTCCCCTCTGCGCATCCTGCGGACAGCGCGTGAAATAAGCTGTGAAACAGCCGGGGCTGTGACATCCAGTTCTTCCGCAATCTGGCCCTGTGTTTTCTGGCACAGGTAAAACTGGATAATGGCCTTGCGCTGCCTTCCGGTCAGGATGGAAAGCACCTCTGCAACTGTTTCTTTCAGCACCATCTGATCAAGCATCACATCATCCGTATATTCCACATCTTCCAGTTCCTCCGCTGAGGCGCTGTAGGAAACTGACTTTTTTCTCTCTTTCATCTCCCTGTTATGCGCCAGGCGGTCTTCCCCCTCCAGCGCCAGGCGCAGGTACCACGCCTCCCTGTCAAACATATCCTCCCCAATACTGCACACATCCTGCCTTCCGCTGTACATATACCCTCCACATGGATGGATCGGGAATACGGTAGCTGCGCTGCAGACGGAATAAAGGGCATAGCCGTTCCGGTAAGCTGTGATCTCCGTATCACTGTCCAGCTTTTCTTTCGCGACCACCACGCCGGATTCCCGGATGCTTTTCGCCGTCGGGATCTTCCGCCCCGGCGCTGCGATCTCCACAGACTGCTTTAATTCCTGCAATGTCATCATAAATGCCACCTTCCTGCGGGCGGCCAGAAATGCGGCGTCACAGGCAAAGGCAGTAAAAAACAGCCCCCGGCCCGCCCGTTTTTTTTAACGGGAGCCTGGAACCCCTTTCACTGCCTGTACGCATTGCAGCTAGTATGCTGTTATATGCCGGCTACAGACCTATCTACTGCAGCTTTGGCACTCTCCTTTCTTCCTGATGCCTCCACATTTCATAGTTTCATTTTAACAGCGTCTGCACAGATTTACCCTGGCAGATATGGTGAAATTCAGCCGTCTGCCCACCATATATGATGAATTTTCCTACTTGTGCCCCTCCAGTCCGTCTATCAGGGCATCCATGGTCTGTATGACTATTTTCTGTTCCTGCTTTTTCAGATGCTCCATGCGCCGGAACATCTCACAGATCCGCCTGCTGCCCTCCAGTGGCATTTCCGGGCTTCCAAGCAGCAGGTTTGCATCCATGCCCAGTATGCAGACCAGTTTTTTGAACACTTCCACGGACATTGCCGTCTGCCCTCCCTCGATCCGGCTTACTGTATTGACGCTTATTCCTGCCAGTTCCGCAAGGCTTTCCTGTGACATGCCGGCCTTCTGCCTCTGTTCCCTGATACAGTTCCCAATATCGATTAGATTCTGCGATCCTGCACGATTCCTCAAAACCTCTCCTCCCAGCCTGCTGTTTTGTCCTGTATTTTTGGAAGCCTGTCTGTGTTTTTTCAATCCACGCCATGCATATGACCCAGCCCGTATAGATCACCCTGCACACTTTGCGACACCATGTCGCAAAGTTTATTCCTCAAAAAAGTTAAAAAAGGCAGCCAAATGATAATATCTGGCTGCCTTACTGGTCACTGCAAAATATTCTTTTCTTCATGCTTCCAATATCCCTGCCCCGGCTTTTCAAGCAGCCCTTTGACCGCCCGGCCTGTTTCAGCCAGATCTTTCATATAGCCGCTATCATACAAACTGTATTAAAAAGCCCTAAAAAAGTATTTTTAAAATACAAACTGCGCTCACATCCATCTTTGATGCTGTTACGAAAATGCCTGTGATCCCACCGGCTGGCAGCCCCATAGACACTGCCCTGTCTGTGCTGACAATATCAATCTTTCATGGAATCACACAGGCACATTCCGGCAGTCCAAAATGAAATCCTATCAATTATCCACAGACTCCGCCAGTTACATGCCCTGTTTTCCACAGAAAAAATTAGCATCCTCCCCCGTACAGATCATGGTTCACCTCTGCCCGGTAATAGCTGCTGATCGTCAGCGTGGCATTATACAGCGCCGTCAACAGGTAGGCTTTTATATTGCCTATCTTTGTCGTGTTATTCTGTAGGCATCCCATGACGTACTCAATATGCCCTTTGTTTATTTTCATGAACCGGCTCTTGACGATCGAGACCGGCCTTTCCATGCCTGCCACCCGTAAGCTGCTGCCATCCGGCATCGCCATGACTTCCACCATCAGCTCCACGAACTCGTCCACATCCTCAATGCTGTAATACTTGTCAACTTCAAAACAGTGGTAGGCGATATTATCCCGGATAAGGCTACGGTATCCATCCATCTTATCCCCTGCATCCATTAAACCGTCATTCCTGTCTGCTGGCTTGGATGGATAAGATTGATTAGATTGATAGGATTGGATAGGATCATACAAACCTGTGTAAGTATCGCTCAATTCAGTATCACTTTCCTCAGTCTTGTTATTCTCAATATCGTTATATTCAGTATCACTATTATCAGTATCATTAGGGTATGATTTTGGAACTTCTTGAAGTATGATTTCGGAACTTCCAGAAGTATGATTTTCACACTCCTTGAAGTATGATTCCGGAACTTCTTGAAGTATGATTTTGGAACTTCTTGAAGTATGATTTTCATACTTCTGTGAATTTTGCGCAGGATCAGCCGCTTTTTCTGCATCCATATCCCCAAGAGTATGGTTTTGGAACTTCTTGGAGTATGATTCTGGAACTTCTTGAAGTATGATTTTGGAACTTCTTGAAGTATGATTTTCATACTTCTGGAAATCCGGCTCCCGCTCTTCTAAAATATCTCCGCCTAAATCCTGTCCGTTTCCAAACAGCTCCATCATCTCCAGGGATATGCCTGCCATTTTTTCTGAATCCTGGTTTCCATCTCCTGAAAGACCAGGATTTATGTTCTCCTGATGTGCACAGTCCATTTCCCACCAATTCTGTTCTTCGCACTCTTGTCCCGTTTCCGAAGATTCCCGAATTTCTGATTCCATGATTCCAAAAATTTGATCTTCATGCTTTTGCAAGTCCGTCTTTATAACTTCCTGGACTTCTGCCCCAATCCCAATAAAATTTTGACCTTCACATTTCTGTTGATGTTCGCCGCTGCACCACTGTCCTGTCACCCCACTTCCTTTACTCTCACTGTCATGCCCTGGCTTTCTACCTTCTCCATATCCAATATCATTCCATATTTTCTGGCCATACCCATTCTTCGGGTTTTCCTCTAAATCCATGCTGCATTCACTGTCCATGCCGCGTTCTGGCTCAAAGCCACTTTCATTCCCCATCATATACACCGGCTCCTGACCGTTTTCATCCTCCAAATTGTGCCTAGGCTTCTGATCCGCGCTGCCTTTCTGCATAAAATTTTTCACATAGAGCACATTTGGCCTGCCAAGCCCAAGCCGTTTCTTTTCGACTAGCCCTATCCCTTTTTCGCTGTCCAGCTCTGCCAGGCTCCTAACCGCTTTCTGCTTCCCGCAGTTTAAAAGCTCCATGATATCCTCAACAGTAAACATGATGTAAACCCTGTTTTTTTCATCTATCCAACGGTTTTTAACGCTCAGCCCCATGCGGTCTAACAAAAGGCCGTACAGCACCTTTGCTTCACAGGAAAGCTGCTTAAAGCAGCCCTCCGTGAAAAGCATTTTAGGAATCCTGTAAAAGCTGTACTGTTCCGCTTCCATCCCGTTAAAATATTCAAACTCCATCTTTTTCATCTGCAGCCTTCTCCTTCCACTGGTCTAACAACCTGTAAATTACCTTCTCCATCTGCTCCTTCGTGTATCCCGGCGGGAAATATTCCCGTATCCTCTTTGCAGGGATGGAAACGCCTGTACCGCTGCTTTCCTTTTTTGAAAGCACAGCATATACTTTCGCTTCCGTCAGCTCCCCGGCTTCATAAAGCCCTTTCAGCTCCCCGGCCTGCACCTTTGACGGGAATATGCTGCAGTTTGCAACCGCATCCACTATCCATGCCTGTCCTTCCATATCAATAAATGACAGCCTTTCCCCGGCTGCCATCGGTATTTTCCCTTCATCCACATAATCCAGAAGCCCTTGCACAAGTTCTGCCAGACGGATATACCGCTGTACAGTCCTTCCGCTCTCGCCGGCTGCCTCACCTACCAGTTCTGCCGTATTCACACCCCTGCTCCCCTGGTGTTTCAGGGCGTCATATTTCATTTTATAAGCGCGCGCTTTTTCACTCGGCAGTATATCCTCGCGGTAAAGGTTCGTATCGACCATGATCACGGTCGCATCGTCATCATCCAATTCGCGTATGATCACAGGCATTTCCTCAAGCCCTGCCAGCACACACGCCCTCCATCTCCGATGCCCCGCTATGACCTCATAGCCGCCTTCCGGACGCGGACGCACTATCCCCGGCACCAGCACCCCGTTCTTCTTTACGCTTTCTACCGTTTCCTGCATCTTTTCATCATCAGACACCCGGAACGGATGACCTTTAAACGCATGGAACTGGCTAACCGGAAGTGCAGTGACCACTTCGCCGGACTCCTGCGCACTTGTCCCAAACAGGTCATCAAAAGAAGCCAGCTTTATCTTCCCCGCACTGTTACCTTTCATCATCCAGCACCTCCCCTGTCAGACAGCGGTACCCTTCCGCCACAACCCCTTTCGGGTCATGGAGATAGATACTCTTTCCTTCCGCCGCAGTCTCTGCAGCCCTTATAGAAAGCGGGATGCAGTTTTCAAAAATATGTATCTTTTCCCCATAAGCCTCCCTGATCTGCGCCGAAATATCCCTTGCAAAGTTTGTCCTGCGGTCAACTTTTGTAAGCAGTATCCCCATAATGGAAAGCCCTGCGTTCAGTTTCCTGTGTACCCGTCCGATCGTCTTGATCAGCTGCTGGAGCCCTTTGACCGGAAGGTAGGCTGCTTCTACGGGTATAAGGACAAAATCAGCCGCCACAAGAGCATTGATCGTAATCATTCCCAGGGAAGGCATACAATCTATCAAGATATACTCATACTGCTGTTTTAGACTGTTTAAATACTGCCGGATCACTGTCTCCCTGCTCATAACGTTCACAAGCGCCGTTTCCAGACCTGCAAGTTCAATATTTGCAGGGATAAAATCAATGCCTTCCCCATGGTGTATGATCCCTTCCCCCGGCACCAGGTCTTCATCATTGATCACTTTTTCCAAAACGTTCACAAGCGTTGCATCCAGCTCGTCTGGCTCCTGAATCCCCAGGCTTACCGTCATGCTGCCCTGCGCATCCGCCTCCACAAGAAGCACCTTTTTCCCGGCCCTTGCCAGGCCAATTCCTAAATTTACACAAGTCGTTGTCTTGCCCACGCCACCTTTTTGATTTGCAATAGCGATTACTTTGCACATATATTTATATCTGCCTTTCCTTATTTGAGTCAGATGTTATAACATCTTCTTTTTATATTCTTTTTTCAATCTCTGAATAAATACGAAAATACCTGCTTGTTCCTTTATTTGCAAACAACTCAGATGTCCGCAGCACCTCCACTTCTTTATGCTGCTCCATCAGTTTTTTAAACCATCGGATATCCCGTCTTGTACCCTGCATTCTGATTTTTAACATATATGTCCTCCTAACTTCTTAAAAGCAATGCTTGATATAGGATTCTGACTTTTTTGAACAGCAGGCATAACCTGAAAACAATTGTGCGAGTAATCTTAGTTCCTGCACCTGTCGCTGTATTTGTTTCAATTTTCCTCACCTTCCTTTACATTTCTCATTACTAAGGCGTATCATTGACGTTCCCTCCCTGAACGTCTAAACTGTATATAGGTTTCATTGGCTATTAGCTGCCGCCTGCTCCTGTTTTCCGGGCAAAAAAATAGGACTGCATCAGCCAGCATGTATCTTTTTGATAAAATCAAAGCCAATTCAGTCCCAATATATAGTATTTTTCACCAAAAACAGACATTACTCACATCAACCCGCCTTGTGTTACATTAATGCAAGTGACTGTTTTCAGATTGATTTTTTAATAAAACAGGCCTGTCCTACCTCAAAATCTTTATGCCAAACGGCATTTTTTTGTAGGACTAAATCAGCGGAACCCCTTATATTTACTAGGTTCTTGCTAACTTGGCAATATAATAACACACTCCCCCCACTGCATCAAAAGCGCTGCACTTCCTGACACAAATGGCGCCGCCATAGACGTACCGCTTTTCACCCCATAACCTCCACCGGGCACGGTTGATACGATCTCTACCCCTGGGGCTGCCAAATCTGGTTTTACCTGGTTTGTGGCCCTTGTGTAGCCCCTGCCGGAAAAATCTGCAGCCTGATTTGTCCTTGAGTTATAGGCTGCCACTGAAATAACTTTTTGCGCTGTTGATGGAATGGTAAGAGTGGTATCTTCTGTTGGGTATAAAAAACCGGTACCACGGTTTAAGATCCCGCCGCCTGGAAGCCACATGTCATAACCCCCATCTACGATTTTTTCCGGAACCAGACGGATTTCCCAGATACCACTATCCAAGTAGCTGCCTACCGGGAGGAATTCTATATAAATTTCCTGATAAGGGCTGTAGGGGCTTGGTTCCCCGTAGTAAAGCAACACCTCTGTCTGGCGCAACCGGAAACGCTGTGGGCCTAAAACCGGCTGGATAGGGCCTACGGTAAGCCCAGATGGATGTACGAGCTGGATGTTTATATCGTCTGAATAAGATTTCCATATCTGGAGGCTTAAAGATGTTTCATATGCACTAACTGCAATCTGCACATTATTGCCATAGGCATACCCATCCTGCCAGTACACTTTCCCGGAAGTATGGACTCCTGCGGCCCCTTCGTTTCCTGTCCCTACCACGATCGCATGTTTCCAATAACCGCTTAAACTGTCCAGATATGTTTCCAGTAATGATGTGCCGCTGTGGGAGCCGTAATTATTGCCAAAACTCATATTCAGTGCAAGCGGCATATTCATATCCCTTGATTTGGACACCATATAATCCACTGCCATCATAAGCTCCACTGTACTTGGAAATCCTCCTTCAATTGGCGTTCCAAGCTTTACGGCGATCAGCCCGCTTTCATATGCCACGCCGCGGTACCGGCCGCCAGAGGCCCTGCCATTGCCCGCCATGATCCCTGCTACATGCGTCCCGTGGCCGCTGCTGTCCCCGGTCAGCCTTACAAAAGATCCCGATTCCGGCCCACGATCCGTTTGAAGTACCACGACGCCGGAAGGCTCTTGTAATGCTGCGTTTATCTGTTCCCTTGTAAACTCTACGCCCCTCGCATACCCAGCCGGCGGGTTCAGGCCACGGGATGCATCCGGTACCAGCGTCTGGTCCCAGATTGCCACGATCCGTGTTGTCCCGTCAGGGTTGCAAAAATCAGGGTGGCGCCAGTCAATGCCGCTGTCCGCAAGGCCGCATAAAACCCCCCTGCCAGTTAGGCCATCGTCCAGCCAGCGCACTGCTGGAATACAAGAGGCCCTAATTCCCTGGTCAACAGCGAAAAAGAGCCTCTTTGGTTTTTCAATATATTCAATTTCCACCCGGTTGGTAAACGCCTGCATCAAGTGTTGCGGCAGCGTCACAATGGCATAGCCGTTGAGCAGTTCCACTATGGTAATCTGCGGGAATTCTTGCTTAAGCTGTTCTAACCCTGTAGAATACCGGACGATCAATTCCCATGTTTGTCCGGATTGGTCATATCCAATCTGAAGGTCTGGCGATTTTTCCAATTCTTTGGATGTTGCGTCCAATGCAAGGTTCAATAAGTTTTCACGTTTTGGATTTGTATATTCTGCCATATATCCTGCCTTGATAAAAGATGGTTACTTACTATAAATGAATGGATTTAAAATAATATTCCATTTTAGAAATATATTTTTATTTCCGTCCCCTTCCCTTCCTCGCTGGCAAGTGCAATCTGTGCGCCATGCTGGGCAACGATATGTTTTACAATGGCAAGGCCAAGCCCTGTGCCGCCGGTTGCTTTTGAACGGCTTTTATCTACCCGGTAAAAACGTTCAAATATATGTTCCTGCTGGTTTTGCGGAATACCAATTCCGGTATCGCGTACAGAAAGAACGGGTTTCCCATGTTCCAAAGTACATGCAATGGCAACAACACCCCCGCGTTTATTATACCGTATCCCATTACTGCATAAATTGGTAAGCAGCTCTTCGATCAAGACTTTATTTCCATTGATGCATACCGGTGTGCCTTCCAGGCACAACCGTACCCCCTGTTTTGTTGCCTGCATCTGCATTGTGTCAATACAATTTTGGGCCAAACCATATAAATCCAGCTGCTCAAATGCAAGCTGAAGGCTACTGTCGTCTAATTGTGACAGCTTGATAATGTCATTGATCAGGGCCTGGAGGCGCTCGGCGCTGCGGTAAATTTCGCCTGCGAAATGCCTGGCATCTGCCCCATCCGCCATGCCGCCTGTAATCAGTTCCGCATAGCCGGAAATGGCAGTCAACGGTGTTTTTAGTTCATGGGATACATTTGCTGTAAATTCCTGCCTTGCCCTTGCATAGTCCAAAAGGCCTATATGCTGACGTTTAATAACCGATAGAAATGGGCGCATTTCTTCGTAAATATCTGCTTCTTCAACGGTCAAAAGGTTTTGCGCCATCTTCTCTATGGGTTCTACAATCCGGCTTGCCATATGCCTTGCAAGGATAGCGCAGGCTAAAAATACGCCGACGCCAATGCATAGGATTAGCGCCGCCATTGTCCAAATTAGATGCGAAACGCTGCTGCTTGCTTTTCCGATCCGCAGGGCTGTCCCGTTTGGAAGGAGGGCCGCATAATAAAATGTATGGACGGCAGATGTGGCAGACTTGCGTACCGCGCGGCCTTCCCCGTTTGCAAATGCCTGTTTAAATTCCGGCCGTTTCCTGTGGTTTTCCATAATCCCTTTGTCTGCCATGCTGTCAAAAATCACCTGGCCGTCTTCGTCGATCCAGGTAACCCTCAGCCCATCCTGCTGAAACTTCCGATATGTTTCAGGGCGCAGCGTTTCCATATCCAGCATGGCAACAGCACGGGAAGCTGCTTTTAGGTCGTCAAAAATCTGCGCTGTCAAAATCCGGTAAAAAAGCAAGGCAGCGCAAACGGCCGTTGCAAAAATTCCGGCTGCGGCAAGGATTATTAATTTTCTATGTAATTCTTTTTTCATACAGTCCATTGCCCTATCTGCCTATTGATTGCCCCTTTGCTGCTTTGTATAGTGGAATAGGGCTACCGGATTATTCGAACCGGTAGCCTACATTGCGTACTGTTTGGATACATGCCCCTGCATCCCCTAGCTTTTTGCGCAGTGTTTTGATATGCATGTCTACCGTGCGGCTTCCGCCCTCATAAGAAAGCCCCCACACCCTGTCCATAATCTTATCCCGGGACAATACATATCCCCTGTTGTTCATCAGATATTTTAGCAATTCAAACTCTTTATACGTCAGTTCAATTGGAATCTTATCTGGCCCTATATAAACAGCATGCTTTTCGTCATCCAGCAAAATCCCGCTATAGGACAGCTGCCTTGGCCCCTCTGTCTGCTTTGTACGGCGCAGCAGCGCACGTACCCTGGAAACCAGTTCCATCACTCCAAACGGCTTTGTCACGTAATCATCTGCACCGGTATCCAGCCCCTTGACTTTATCCAGCTCGCTATTTTTTGCTGTTACCATAATAACCGGTATATCTGCAGTCTTTGGGGTTTTGCGGATCTGGCTGAGAATTTCTAAACCATCTTCCCCAGGCAGCATAATGTCTAGCAGGATTAAAGAAGGTAGTATGGTATCTTGCCTGATACGGGCCAAAAAATCCCGGCCGTTTTCAAATCCGTCTGCCTGGTATCCGCTGTTTTTTAATGCATATTGCATGATTTCGCGGATGTTGGCGTCATCTTCTACTATATAAATTAATTCCTTATACATTGTTTTGGCCCTCTCCTCTTGAATCTACGTAATGTAACCGCACATCCTCCAGCGTCCTCCCAGCCACAAAATTACCGCACATTGCCTCAATTACTGCATGATATTCCATCCTTACCCTGCCTTGCATCTAAAAATAGCCGCTTTGTCGCAATCTCTTCCTGGAACCTGGCATCGTGCTCAACAACCAGCATCGTCGGCTGGTATTTTTTGATCAATCTTTCCAGCTGTATCCTGGAAAACAAATCAATATAATTTAACGGCTCATCCCAGATATACAGATGGGCAGGCGTCAGCAGGCTGGCAGCCAACAGGGCTTTCTTTTTCTGCCCTTCGGAAAATTCTTCTAGTTTTTTGGAAAACTGCACCCTTTCTATCCCTAATTGGGACAGCACAGCACAAAACAGGCTCTCCTCTAAATTACGGCCTGCACAAAATTCAGAAACCGTGCCTGCCAGATAAGAGGTATCCTGGTCCACATAAGAAACCTGCAGGCTAGATGCAGCCTTAATTAGCCCTGTTTCCAAAACTTGATCCGCTTGGATGATTATGCTGTTTTCCAATTCCGGATGTGCTGTACAGGCCATTGCTGATTGTGGATAGGATGTTTGGCCAAGATCTGTTTGCTGCCTGCGGATATGCCGCAGGATGGATTGGATTAGGCTGGATTTGCCGCATCCATTTTTTCCGCATACAAACATCCGGTCACCCTGGCAAAGTTCAAAATCCACATGCTGCATAACACTGCCCTTTGCTCCTGCATATTTTAGTCCATAATCTTTTGCAGTAACCAGAACGTTTTTTGGATGGGCAAGCGGGGATACCTTTAAATCTACGGATAATTCTATATCCTGCAGCAGCCCCTCTTTTTCCTTGATCTCCTTTCCAATGCGCTTTTCCATCTGCTTGACGCGGCTTTCCATTTTTTTCGTTTTTGCGCCGATATATGCCCGTTTCCCTCCGTGGCCTGGATCTTTTATAGGGTCAAACCCTATTTTGGACCGTTCGCTTTTATCCGCCCACTGTGCCGCCCTTTTGGCTGCCTGCGCAAGCTTATTGATTTCTTTTCGATGTTTTTCATTTTCCGCCAATGAAAATGCATCTGCACGTGCTTTATTTTCCTGCCAGCTTGAAAAGTTTCCGGCCTGGACCTCAATGGAACAGCGGTTTAACACCAGCACATGGTCAATACAGGCATCCAGCAGGTCCCGGTCATGGGATACCAACAGGAACCCTTTCTTTTTGGCCAGATACTTTTTCACACTTTCCCTAGCTTCCAAATCCAGATGGTTCGTCGGCTCGTCGATCAACAAAAAGTCATTGTCGCCGGAAAACAGCAGCGCAAGCAGGACTTTGGTACGTTCCCCCTGGCTAAGTGTTGCAAATGGACGGTAAAGGGCCTCAGCATCCACTTCCAATTTATCCAGTTCACAGGCCACCTGCCATAATTCGCTTCCCGGTTTGAGCTGGTCATAAAACTCCGCTGCACACGCCTGCAAATACCGCCGGTTTAACTGGTATGGAAAATAATCAAAAACTGCCGGTGCCTGTATGGTCCCCTGGTATTCATATTTGCCAAGCAGCAAGTTTAAAAATGTTGTTTTCCCTTTTCCATTCCTGCCAATAAATCCTAATTTCCAGCAGGTATCTATCGAAAAAGAGACGTCTTCAAAAATATTGTCAGAACTTCCTTCATAATAAAATGTCAGATGGTTTACGTTTATCTGTGCCATAGAATCCTCCTGTACCTATCTGGCTTTTTGCAATGGGCAGGCATGCTGCAGCCTTTGCCATGCTGGCCACATCTTTGCAAAAGCCAACTGCTGCCAAAAGGCAATGCACGGTAAACCTTCTCCTGGGGCGTGTTTGAAAATAAATCAATGCACAAAGGCGGCCGAAATCCCGGCAACAGCAAATAGGAAAGCTGCTGTTTTGGGCATCGTATGTTTGGCATGCCGCAAACATGTGCAGATGATTTTGGCTGGCGCCTCTATATTTTTGTACACAAAAAAGAGGGGTTGTACGGACACATCCTACTTCTGGCAACATGAGAAAACAGTACTGCACGCTCTGGCAATACTGGACTTAACCACTCCATGTTTTCAAAAGTAAATTATATCCGCATTTTTTCACCCCTCTTGTTAAGAATTAGCTGTACTATAGCATGAATGGCTGGATTTGTCAATCCTAAAATATGGCTGTCAAAAATATGACTTTATCTGTCTAAGCTGCTTTTCCAGCTCCAACAGATCCCGGCTCCTTTCCTTTTTGCGTTCTGCAGGAATCCCCGCATAGATGCCCCACGGTTCAAGGCTTTTTAAACACAAACTCATTGACCCTATGGAACTTCCTTCCCCAACTACCACTCCTGGCAAAATCACAGACATGGCACCGACCACTACATGTTTGCAAAGATGGACACTTTCATTTGTATCTGAACTTTTATACTTTAGAGGGACGGTTGGATTTGTTAAAGAATGGCCGGAATAATCATTTGATGTAGCGTAAACCGTTACTTTGGAGGATAACCCTGAAAAATCATCCATGTATATCCCCTTTGTACCCCCATACAAACTACAGAATTGCGCAATATGTATATAATCACCCAAAACTACTTTACCTGATATTGTAACATAATCGTCAATTCTTACATTGTTACCTATTTCCAGCTGATCCGGGTGATAAATGCATGCATTGCGGCTGATTAGGACATTCCTCCCATACTTTTTCAAACCAAGCAGGGGCAGCTCATCTTCCCGAAAGAAAGTCCCTTTTGCTTGCTTTTTTTCTTCTGATAGCCTGTTATTGTGATTTTGTGATGTATCTTTTATAACTGCTTTGCCATCAATTACGCATATTCCCAACTGATTTTCACAGAACGTATGCAGCCGGAAAATGCCTTTTTCTTCGTTTATGGCCTCGGTCACTTCACAGGTAGCAGTTACTGTATCGCCAATTTTAACCGGATGTTTGAAATCGAGCGTTTGACTGATACAAACAGCGCCATTTCCTGGAAGCTGCATCCCAATTACTGCTGAAATAAAACCAGCAGAAAGCATACCATGAGCAACCCTTTCCCCAAAGATCCCCTCTTTTGCAGCCTTTTCATTGACATGGATTGCATTAAAGTCACCCGTCAGTCCAGCATACGTATAAATATCTGCTTCCGAAACCGTTTTGCTAAATTGTGCTTTATCCCCAACTGTCATTTAGATACCCCCTTGTATATCCTGCATAAAAATTGGTGTGCCAGCCTCTATATCCCGTGTACTTTTCTTTCCAAACAATGCACCTAAGTACTTCGGCGCTATGCCATGCCCCGGACGGATTACGCGGACATTACTGTTTGTAAATTGCTCACCGCATTTTATTTTCTTAACGGCAAAGATACTTCTTCGGAAGGCCGTTTGCTCTTTTTCCCCTTTGGTCAGTGTATAATCTGGCCCTTGCGCCATCATTTCTGCATTTCTGACATCTGCTACCATCTGCGCAAACTCGTGCATCGTCATGCTGAATTTGCTGTCTACACTAACGCCCCCTTCAAGCATCACATGTTTCTCAACTACACATGCACCTAGTGCAACCCCAACAACTGCACCAAGGCTGCCAATACTATGGTCAGAAAGCCCAACCGGAAGGTGAAACCGCTTTTTCATATCTGGAATATTTCCCAAATGCATGTCTGCTCCAAAAGATGGGTATTCGCTGCAGCATTTTAACAAGACGACCTGGCTGTTCCCTACCTTTTTACAAGCATCTATTGCATCTTGTATTTCTTCCACACTGCCCATTCCTGTCGAGATAATCATCGGCTTCCCTTTCGACGCCACATATTCGATCAATGGTATATCCACTAATTCAAAACTGGCGATCTTATAACCTTCCACACCAAGGCCTTCTAAAAAATCAGCCGCCAGGTTGTCAAACGGTGTAGAAAGGAAATCTAATCCGTACTTTTCGCATGCCTGTTTGATGTCTTTTTGCCACCCATACGGCATTCCTGCTTCTTCATAAAGTTCATAAAGCCTTCTGCCATCCCATAAGCCGCCTTTGATTTTAAAATATTCATTATCACAATCTATGGTCAGGCTATCTGCTGTGTATGTTTGGATTTTCAGGCAATCTGCCCCTGCCTGTGCGGCTTCCCGGACAATTTCCAACGCATGTTCAAGATTTCCGTCATGATTTGCACTCATTTCCGCAATGATATAAGTTCGGCCTTTTTTTATATTTTCAAACAAACGGAACAATTTGTGATTCCTCTTTTCTAATAAACTTACAGTACTTTATCTCCGCTGTTTCCCAGTCCGATGGATAATCTATATCCTGAACTTCCTCACCTGGCATAACCATCGGCAGGCAATCATCTGTAACAATCTCCCCTGTCCGTAGGAACGGCTCTGTCCTGCAAACATAGAATTGGCCGCAATCATGATAGATGGGTGCTAAATCCTGGCTTCTGGAAGTTTTATATTCCGGAAACTGGAACCTTAGCTTTTTATCGCTAATAACAAACCCCCTTTGTGGAGGATAATCAAACTGTACAACCGGAACAATAGAGTCTGCATTACATTCGAGCAAAAGATTCATTCCCTTTCTTATTTTCTCCGCTGTCACAAAAGGTGCTGTAGGGTAAATACAGCAAAAAACCTCAAACACCTTGTTACAGTTGTCTGCATATGCCTGCAATACATCCCGTATTGCATCTGCTGTTGTAGCAACGTCGCTACTGGCACTTGCACTTCTCATAAATGGAACGTCAGCTCCATAGCTTCTTGCAACCGCTGCAATTGCTTCACTGTCCGTAGACACCATAACTTCATCAAAACACCCAGATTTTAGGGCAGCTTCAATACTATACGCAATGATTGGTTTTCCACAGAACGGTTTCCTGTTTTTATTTGGAATCCTTTTGCTTCCACCTCTTGCTGTTATAATAGCTACTGTTGCCATATTACTTTTTATATCCTTCTATAATTTTTTTTACCGCACAAATCACATCTTCCACATCCTGGTCTGTCATCTGTGGATACAACGGTATACTTAAAATACTACGATATACTTGTTCTGCATTTGGACAAAGCCCTTTTTTATATCCCAGCCGTTGATAATAAGGAAACCAGTACACGGGCACATAATGGACTTGGCACTGGATATTTTCTGCACTCATGGCATCAAAAAACTGGCGCCTGGTACATGACAATTTATCCAAATCTAACCGGAGAATGTATAAATGCCTACAGGTATCAGATTCTTTTATTTCTTTTTGTAATATAATTTCTGGAATCCTTTCAAATGCTTTATTATAGCGGTTTACAATTTCCTGCCTTCTTTTCTTAAAATTTTCTATTTTGTTCAGCTGGTTCAGCAATAACGCAGCCTGAAAATCCGTCATCCGGTAATTATAGCCCAAGCTCACCTGCTCATAATACCAAATACCTTCATGTGGAGCTTCTTCCATAAATTTTTCATCACGCTCTATCCCATGCGTATGGGCTAGCACAAGTTTCCGATATAATTGTTCATCGTCTGTAGTAATTGCCCCGCCCTCGCCGGAAGTAACTGTCTTTACTGGATGGAAAGAAAAACATGTCATATCAGCAAGCGACCCTATTGGTTTTCCATTATATTTTGTACCGATTGCATGGGCAGCATCTTCAATAAAAGTCAAGCAATACCTGGTGCATAAATCCCTGATTTCACCTATATTTGCTGCCTGCCCAGTAAAATCAACTGCAACCACAGCCTTTGTCCTGCTTGTAATCCGTGCTTCTATACTTTTTGGATCTATATTATAGGTGCCAGGGTCTATATCAGCAAAAACGGGTACCGCCCCGCAGTATAAAGCACAATTTGCGCTTGCTGCAAACGTTAATGGTGTTGTGATTACTTCATCTCCCGGTGAAATGCCAGCTGCAATGCAGGCACAATGAAGGGCGGCTGTTCCGCTTGATACCATCACAGCGTAATTTGCATTTGTATAACGCTGTAATGCTTTTTCCATTTCAGCCACTTTGGGGCCACATGTTATATAATTGCTCCTTAGTATTTGCGCTACTTTTTCTATATCATCGTTATCTATCCACTGCTTCCCATAATATATTTTTTCTTTTCTTACCGGTTCACCACCTTGAATCGCCAATAACATAGCTACACTCTCTTTCTATCCTAATAACAAATCCAATAACATACTGCCCATTCCATACAGCAGCACCAACCCCTTACTGATTACCGCCTCTTTAACATACCCACGGCAAATTTTCTAATATCCTGATCCAATATACATATTGCCCCAGCCGACAAACTTCCGGTGAATACACCGCCCAAAACCAGCATTCCCCAGGAATTTACCGCAAATAGGTACCGGAACACCCATCCTGTTAAGCCGGTAACCACCATTGACAGCACACAGGCAAGCTGCTTTTTGATAAAAAAATTCCATTGGTAATTCAGGCAGCGCGCAGCATATACCGGCATCCAGATCCCAGAACGGACGCAAAATACCGCCAGCTGCGCCAATGCAAGGCCATAGACCCCCATATCAAACCGCTTTATAAAAACTGCGGCTAAAACCACATTAACAACCCCAGCCAGTACGGATACCAGCGCTGGCGTTTTTGTCTTTCCAATGGTAACAAAGAGCTGGTTTAAAATCTCTGCAGCATAGGCATTTGCCAGATAACAGACACAAACCACCAACAGCGCCCGATAAGCAAGATAGGTTTTTGAAATCCATAAGCCCATAAAAATATCGCCAAACACCATAAGCCCACCGACTACAATGCCCAAAATCATGGACAGTATTTTTAACCCATCTGTGGTATATTCTGCCAGCCCTGCTTTTTGGCCAGAAGCATACAGCTTGTACATTTGGGGCAAAAAAATATTTACAACCGAAACCGTAATAAAACTGAGTATAGACTGGATTTGTGCGACAGACCCATAGATCCCTGCCAAATAAACACCTAGCCATATATTTGCCAGGTACGTGCTGGAGGAAGATAATAATACGGCTGCCAGCTTTGAGAAAGAAACCCATATACCCATACGTAATATTTCTTTTAATTTTTGTATCTGAAAAAAAACGATATTGGCCTTGATTTGCGGATAATGCCGTCTGACATATTTGTAATAGGCCCATAATGCTGCTATGTTTATAAAAAGCGCCCCAATATAAGCGCCCCATACCACCGGCTGCCATACCGTAAAGAGAACAAGGACCACCGCCATTTTTGCAAAGTTGGACAGTATCACCACAAGGTAATTATAATACATCCGTTCTTCGTAATAGAAAACTGACAAAAATGGAACTTGCAGCAATTGCACAATAAAATCAAAACCTACAACCAGCATAAGTACTGATACCTGCCCAGCAAACCCTTCCGAAACATTCATTATTTCTGTAATATGGAATGCCAAAATTAAGAATGCGGGCACACAGGCTGCAGCTACCGCTGCCAAAGCATAAAAAACCGTATTAAACGACTGGTTAATCCTTCCACAATCTTTCCCTTCCAGCTCAATCACAATAAATCTGGAACATACCGAGGTAAGCGCCACTGTAACAATCCCGGCCATATTTACCAGGTTCACAATCACAGCAATATACCCATATGCCGCAACACCCATCACCCTTTGAATATAGGAAGTCACCCATAAAGACTGTAAAAACTGGATGGCCATACTGGCGGTACTAATAAGAAAATTCTTTTTCAAATTTTTAGAAGTCACTCTCTTTGGCCCACAATCTGTTTTATTTTCTGGAACTTGATTTTATTTAAATGGTTCTTTCTGTTATCTATATCTTCTTCCCATCCTGTTACTGCAAAATTTTTTCGAAGCGCCCCGTCCTTTAACCGGAACCGCAGGCACGCATACGCCGCCTGGTATATTTTTTTGATACCATATTTCAAGATAATATGCTGCCCAATCAAAAACTTCCACCGCTTCCTTTGAAAACCCTTTTCCGCAATCCCTTGCGGACTAGCAGCGGCAATCTTTGCCACGGTATCAACAATGGTTACATAAGCGGGTTTTCCGCCAGTGTCATAGTATTGCTGTACTATTGCTTTTGGAACCGGAAACGCCTGGCCTAGATCACAGTTACAGACCATGCTCCGTAATTTTTCATAACTATCCACACAATCTGCATGATAATAAAAAGGAATATCAAATTCCTCATCTATGGCATATGGCCGGATTAAAAACAACGGTTTTTGGGATAAATATACTTCTGCGGCAGAGGTACTAAACCAGGTTGTCGTTATATCACATACCTTAATCCACTGTTTTACACTTAGCCCACTAATATCCCGTATTTGATATGGATATTTTTCGGTCAGCTGCTTTAGGCGCGTGCTGCCTGCTTCTACCGGATGTTTCCTGTAAATAATAATTACATCCTCCCGTTCTGCTACTAATTTCTCAAACCACTCCAATGTTGCCTTTTGGGATGCAGCAGAAATCTGGGAAAATTTTTGTATAAACGCATCATCTTTAAATTCGCCTGCCGTATATTTTGTAACGGCCGCATTTTCCACAAAGGTAAAGCTTGAAATATAAAGCAGCCACTTCTTATCTTCTTTTAGCTGATAGTTTTGCGCTATCTTATGCCTGTCCAAGTAAAAACTTTGAAATTCCGGCCTCAGAAAATCCAGCTGCAATGCACCGCTGACCGTTAAGTGCTTTCTTGGCACCCCCGCTTGCAGCAGGTGCTCATATCCTTTCTGCCCCCAGCAAAAATGATGGATATTTTTTGCCTTTCCTTTCGGGTTATGGTATCCGATCTTCTGAACCCGCTTTGACATCACCTGTTCATAACGCAGGTCAAAATAAATACTTCCATTACAGTTCAAAAAATACGTATACGACTTAAAATCTAGCGTATGATAGCAGTTTGGTACTATCACGATTGCAGCCCTGTGCTTCCATAAAATATCATAAACTTTATGCACAAGCCTTACCTGGTATCCGCGGCGTTCAAACTCGGCTTTTAACAGCAGCGCATTGTCATATTCACGGACAATATTCTCATATACAAGGATGATTTCCCTGCTGGACAGATTTTCCAAACCTCTTTCCACCCCCTATCCTTAACACACACACCTTATGGGCCTTTTTAACAAATAGGCCGTGTACCGCAATATCCTTACATTTATAAGATACTAAGCAAATTCCCGCTGTAACCAAATAGGGGAACATTACACTAAGCGCCGTGATAAAATAATTCCCAAAAAATGCTGTAAAAATTGCTTTCTGCAAGTTGGCCAGCAGCAAGACTGCATAAATATTTTGTTTTGACCGCTGATAAAACCACGATAAGGCCATTGCAACTAGGCTTGGATATACAATAACCCCTACGATGCCAAGATCCTGATAAAAAGGCGCCAAAAAAGTTTCCGCATTATAAAACAATGTCTGATAATGGCTAAGCCGGGATTCATCAAACTGGCCAAGTAATTTATAGATGGACTGCCAGACATACAAAAACCCTCCATGTTGGCTGCCATCCCGTACAATCGCGTCTAAATTTTGAAAACAGTATGCGATATAATTATATACAGAATTAATCAATGCATTTTGTGTCGCCCCGCCAAATACAAGCGAACCTTCCCCTATCCTTAGCATCATCAGTGCACCAAGCAGCAAGAGCAGCGCACCGCCAGCCAAGATTAAAGGAACCAGCCGGATATGGTATCTGGCATGATAAATATAAAGGGTACCTAAAATCATAACCAACAATGTCCCTCTGGAATAGCTGACACTCCAGGCAAACCAAACGGCAAACACGATCACAAATAAATGATAAGCCCACTTCCTTCCTTCTTTCGGCGGATATGTTAATTCAAATACAGAATTTAAAGCACAATACGGCATATAGGACGCTGCATAGCTTGCAAGCCTGCCGTTCATTTGCGTATACTGCATATTCGCTGTTTTTTTATCCGCCGCTTCTAGCACAAGGCCATTGGTAAAAAAAGAATTACGGTACAGGTTATAAAGGATTACGGCTAAACAGCAAAAAAATACAATCCTTGTTACAATAGAAAACATACTGCTAACCTGGCCTTCACAAGATGTCCTACCTTTTCCTGGAACAGCAAAAAAATAACAGGCCATCCCGCTTATCACGATTATGATAGTGGTTTCAAGGCACCACTGCTTTTGAAAATCCCCAATCTGCAGGCACGCCACCCCTGCCATTAGAAACCAGACAGCAGGCAGGACCCCTAACGGGTGCAAGACATCTTTTTTCCGCAGATAAACCGAAAAATAGCAAATAAGTGAAAGCAGCACAAAAAACAGGAAGCCTAACATTTTCCCCTCCTTACGAAACAGGAAATCATTCCCCGCTGACCTTTAAATCATAAGTATCTGGCTGGCTTTGATCATAGCATTCATTGCACCACATAAAGGTAATTAAATCTGTATCCCCTTCGTTCATAATACAATGCGCATACCCAGCTGGGACTTCTACCACTTCCAGTTTATCCCCGCTAACATGATAATCAATGATTTCCTTGCATCCAACTTTACGAAACCGTATCAGCGCCTTGCCGCTTACGACTATAAATTTCTCATTTTTGGACTGGTGCCAATGATTCCCTTTTTCAATCCCGGGTTTTGCTATATTGACAGAAAACTGGCCCCTGTCTGGAGTACGCAGCAGTTCCGTAAAGCTGCCCCTATCATCTGCATGTACTTCTAATGGATAAGCGAACTGGCCTTGTGGAAGGTAGCTTAGATACGTACTATATAACTTTTGCGAAAAGCTGCCTGGCGTCATATCCGGCACCTGCCTGGTATTCCTGCATTCTGAAAAAAATACGAGCCTATCCACAATTTCACCAAGGGTAGCCGTATATACAGGCTGGACCGTACCGTACCTGCCACCATTGCTACAAGGCGTGTGCCCTTCCAATGACTGAATCATTTCATCCACAACATCATCAATATATACCAGCTGCAGTACCGTATCCTTGTTATCCACACGGATTGGCAGGCCACGTGCTAGATTATGGCAAAAAGTCGCGATTACGCTGTGGCAGCCTGGCCTGCACCATTTCCCGAATATATTTGGGAAACGGTATACAAATATTTTTGCCCCTGTTTCCTTTGCGTGGAGGAAGAAAAGCCCTTCCGCTTCTTTTTTACTTCTTCCATATGGGTTATCCAGCGCCGCCTGGATGGAAGATGCCATCATCACTGGGCAGCGGTTCTGGTATTTTCTTAGTGTAGCAAGCAGGTGTTTTGTAAACCCGTAGTTCCCCTTCCAGAATTCATCCGGATGTTCTGGGCGGTTTACCCCTGCAAGATGAAATACAAACCCGCAGGCAGAGCAATACGCATCCAGCTTGGCTGCATCCATACCAGCCTCATATGCACAGACTTCTATGCCAGTGCGGCTGCGTAGCTGTGTGGTAAGGTTTTTGCCAACAAATCCGCCAGCGCCCGTCACCAATACTTTCATCCCAAACTCCTCCCATGCTGCTTTTGTACCGCTGTTTTCCTAACGAGCATTTTAGCGCGCCTTCCATGCCGCCAGTTCCTTTTGCACATATTCCAGCTTACACAGTTTTTCTTTAACCTGGCAGGTATCCAATAACTGTGTATTGTTAGAATTAAACTCCGTAAGCATACTGTGCCCTTCCCTGCCCTGTATAAAGTATTTGTCGTAATTTAGATCCCTTTCATCTGCAGGGATACGGTAAAATCCACCCATATCGATAGCATGCGAACATTCCTCATTGGTCAGCAGCGTCTCATACCTCTTTTCACCATGCCGTATCCCAATGGCCCGCACTTCATTATCTGCATGGAATAATTCTTTTACCGCCTGTACCAGTGTCCCGATCGTACAGGCAGGCGCCTTTTGTACCATAATATCTCCTGCCTGCGCATGGCGGAAGGCAAATATAACCAGCTCGACTGCCTCTTCCAGGCTCATGATAAACCTTGTCATATCCGGGTCAGTCACAGTCAAAGGCTTCCCTGCCTTTATCTGTTCTATAAACAGCGGGATCACAGAACCCCGTGAACACATCACATTGCCATATCGTGTTCCACAGATAACCGTTCCACGCCTTCTCGCAGTCCTTGCCTTCGCCACAAACACCTTTTCCATCATTGCCTTCGATACCCCCATCGCATTGATGGGATATGCCGCTTTGTCCGTTGACAGGCACACCACTTTCTTTACCCTGCGTGAAATACATGCGTCAAGCACATTGTCCGTACCAATAATATTAGTTTTTACTGCTTCCATTGGGAAAAACTCACAGCTTGGCACCTGCTTTAACGCTGCCGCCTGGAACACATAATCAGCCCCATCTACCGCATCTTCGACTGAACGCAGGTCCCTTACGTCACCAATATAATATTTCACCTTATCACTGTTATAATGATGGCGCATATCATCCTGTTTTTTCTCATCACGGGAAAATATACGGATTTCACCTATATCCGAATCCAGGAACCGTTCCAGGACCGCATTTCCAAAAGACCCTGTCCCTCCCGTAACCAGCAGTGTTTTTCCTGCAAACATGAACTTCACCCCTCTATCCCGTTTCCGTATCTACTGAAATACAAATCCAAATTTTTATTTTACCTTCGGCCAACAGCCGTTTTTATTTTCCCTGATCCCCCCCCCCCACAAGGACAAAAGTAACATCTTTCACTTTTTGTGTTTCCATTTTCCTTGCCAGTGCAAGGATCCATTTTCCGCCTTTACGCTTACTCATAATATCCGGTGCAACAGACAGGACTACTTTATTCTTATCTGGTATCCCAAGCTCCCGCTTTAGCCGGGACGCATCAACCGGTTTAAAAACAGAAGTATCTATCCCGTTGTGGACCACCCTTACTTCCTTATCTTTCAAAAACGACTGCTTTACCCTGCCAGCCAGCCACTTGGAAGGTGTAACCACCGTAACATCCAGATCCCGCATCAGCTCCTTTTTACGCCGGAACATCTGCTTTGTTTTATCCAGGAACAATGCTTTGGGGTAATCCCGCAGGTAAGGGCATCCCCCACACTCTGTCTTCCATTTTTCGCATTCATATGCATGTCCGCACTTTCCTGTATACATATATTCGCAGTGGAAGGTCCAGACTACTTTTATTTTTCTGCGCTTGATATAGTTGATCAGCGGCGCCAGATTGACAAAATACGCATGAAGTTCATGGATATGGATGATATCCGGTTTAAAATAATCAATATACCGTAACAGCCGCCTGGTAGAAAAATAGGAAAAACACCCGTTATAACCAGTGATCCGTGAAAGTGCAGCATGAAGGCATGTTTCCCAGTCCAGCCCGAATTTATAAATCCCTGGTTCCTTTACCAGTTCCCCCCTCCCATAACATATGGCGGCTTTATGCCCTGCTTTTCTTAAATTCCTATATAAATCATATACAATTTTACCTGTACTGCTGTATTTGCAGTTTACATCAATGAAAAGTATCCGCATCACACAATCCTTCAAGTACCCCTTTTTCCACACCAGCTTTTCGATTTCACTGCTGGCCCTTCATAATTTCTTTATATATCCCCAAATAAGCCTTGTACATCTTCTGCTTTGCATACCTTCCCTTGGCTGCCCTGGACAATTTCTTTTTATCAATTACGCCTGACAACAGCGTCTGTACAATCCCCTCCAATGCTTTTGTATCACCATATACAGCAAACGTATCTTTTAACCCGCATTCTTTGAAAACCGCTTCATTCAAAGCCGTTTCTTTTGTCCCGCACCGGTCAAAACCACAAACTGGCGTCCCGCAGCATTGTGCTTCTATACATGTAGTAGGGAAATTTTCCCATGCACTGCAAATAACAAAGGCATCACCCAGCGCATACAGCGCCCCCAAAAGCTTCTGGTCATAAATCCGGCCCAAAACCATATAGTTTTTTCTTTTTGCTAAAATGTGTTTACGGATCCCTGTAATTTTTTGCTTCATAAAACCAGACTCTTTCCCTTCCCCAATCCATTGAACTGTTATCTATCGCTTGCTGAAACTCAATTCCCGATGCCTGCCCTCTACTGCAAAATAACCTGAATCATGTTCTCAAGGAATGCGCAGCTTATGCGCATTCCTGGCCCGTGAATAGCAACAAATAACCCGCTGTGGGTTACCGGAACTTCTTCTTCTCAACCCCGAGCCTGCGGAGTACGGTTGTCCCCATCCGTATCGCTGTCCAAGAATTCTTATAATCTTCAAATGTCCGGTTCGGGCCTTCTATCATACGGTCAAACTCCTCCGTGCAAATCCCAAGTTTTTTTGCAATATACTCCTTATCTTCCTGCATCTGACTGCGCGGATAAGGTTCTTTCCCCAGTTCCTTTAATGCTTCCTCCCGTGTCAGCGAGCCTGCAAGGATTTCATTGGATAAATAAACACGCCGCTTATCATAACCAAACTTGTGCGGCAGATAATATCCTTCATACCAGCGCGTAAATATGTTTTCATAATGTTTGTTTTCATATGGCTGCCAGCCGAATTTTTTTTGCAGGAACTTCTTTGCCTTCTCCTTGTCGTATGTTACCAGGTTTAACGGGGCTACACGTTTCATCCCACGCAGGTACGTATAATACCCCCTGTATTTGGCCATACTGCACATAGGAAACGTTTTCAGCGGCACCTTGCCGAAACGTTTATGTATATCCTTTATCAATGTAAGGTCATTCTGGTAAACCCATTCCACTGGGGGCCGGATACATTCCGTTGCATTATTCGCCCCGGTCAACACATACCGGATCCCGTGGCCTACCGCATACTGATACAGGCTGGCAAAAATGGCATGGTCTTGCGGAAGGTCCTGATAAGGAACCTGCGCCTGGAAAAAGGCAAGCTGCAAATCCCGCATTTCCTGCCAGTCCACCACTTGAGTATACATGTCAAGTTCCAATGCCTTTACGACACGCTCAATATTTTCAACTGCAAGATCTAAGTTCCATCCAGTATCCACACAGTATACCAGTGGGCGCAAGTGCATTGCTTTTTTCGCAATCCAGCACAGATAAGAACTGTCCACGCCCCCACTCATACCGATAATGCAGTCGTACTTTTTCCCCTTTCCTGCCCTACGTATCTCTTTTGCGGTACGCTTTAATTCATCCCTGCCTGCTGCCCCCTGCTTCCAGCCCGGAAGAATATTTTTATAATAATCATTGCAAAAATCACAGACCCCATTCCGGTCAAATACAATTCTAGAATCAGAGGTATCCATCACACAATTCGTACATATCTGATAATGCCTATGATTATCTTTTACCCCTCTTGGCATAATCCTTCTTACCACAGTTTCTCCCTCCAAACCTCATATTCAAGCAATATAACGGTCCATTCCATCCCGCTATACAGCACTAATCTGTGTCCAGAAAATGCTGTTCAAACCAGTCCAGCAATTTTTTTCTGTCAAAATGTGCTTTGTAATATTGCCTGGCCCGCATTCCCATAACTGCCCGGTCCGCCTGCATCATCTTACGGATGCCTGCCGCCAATGCCGCACTATCACCGATTCCAGTACAAATTCCGCATCCTGCCTTCTCAATAATCCTTTTTGCCTCTCCGGATGCCGCAGCGAGGATAGGCATTCCGCATGCCATATATGCCTGCAGCTTTGCGGGGATCGTCATTTCCAGCAGCCGGGTATCCATCAATGACAAAAATGCCACATCACACACAGCCAAAATTTCTGGTATTTTTTCAGGAATCCGGCGTGGAAGCAATATAAACTTCTCTTTTACTTTCTGCTTTTCAATTTCCCTGCACAGTTCCTGTTTGCCACGCCCATCGCCTACTATAATAAATTTTACATTTTCTTTTGTTAAGCGCCGCGCAGCTTTTGGAAGAATATCCAAGCCCTGTGCGTAACCAATATTTCCGGCAAATACAATCTTAAATATGCCAGTTTCTGCCGCCCTTGCAGTCCTGCATTTTTGGGGCTGATAACAGTTTTCTGCATACTGCGGCCAGTAATGGACTTTCTTTTGGGGCACACGTACTTTGCGGTTACAGACTGCCCGCGCAAAGCTTGGCGACGTAGTAAATATTTCATCTGAATTGCGGTAAATATAATCCACCATCCGCTCTATTGGCCCAATCACAGCAGGATTGCGGATACCCGCCACCATCCTAATATTTTCCGGCCATAAATCCTGTACATACAAGTAATGTGGTACGCTGTGCCGATTCGCATACCATACGCCAACTAACGCCTGTGTCATCGGAGAAACTTCAAAAGTAAACACATAATCTGCTGCAAGATCCGTTATCATATTCCAGATAAAGCCTGACACAACAAACGAAACATAATTTGCTGCCAGCCGCAGAGCACTGCTCCCCCTTGCAAGCAGCGGTATCCGGATGATTTCCACACCTTTCCATATTTCCCGCCTGCGCCTAACATAACCATATCCTTGATAAAACCTGCCTTCCGGATAATTTGGTATTCCGGTAAGTACCGTAACCTTATAGCCGCGTGCTGCCCATTCTGCTGCCATATCGTTGATACGGAATGGTTCTGGATAAAAATACTGGGAAACAATCAGCAGATGTTTTGCCTGCCCTTTTTTCTTCTGTTTCATAGCCAGTTATCTGCCCTTTGATCCAATGCCACTGTTCCAAGCACACGGATGCCATTTTCCAAATAAAACCCCATCTGTTCATCAACCGTGGCATAGGAGGTGTGCCCCAGCCTGCACAAAAGCAAGACAGCACCTGTATCTGCAAGCTGATCCCATGCTGAAATATTTCCCTCTAAATCTTCCACAACATCCGGCTGAATACCCCATTTCTCAAACTTCCCCTTCATTTGTTCCATACATTCTTTTTCCTGGACACTCAAAGCCGAATCCGCAGCCAAACAAAACTTTGCAACCTTCTGCTGCCTGCACATAAAACGGATACGGCCCCAAATCCGCTCCGCTTCCTTTTGCCTTTTCCCTACCGGAATACAACCGTAAAACGGAATTGTATAATGTGCCTTAAATTCCTTTTCACTTCTGATAGCGTCATGCATCAGATACCTGCACGCGAACAGCCCGCAATACCCAAAAACACCGGCAAAAACCCCTAGCAGGATATACCGGAAACTAACACCTGCCCGTTCGGCATTTGTTCCTTGCCCACCTTCATTGAAATCTAAACCTGTCTCTTCTTGATAAACAGCCTTTTGCTTATGGCTGAATACTTCCGTCATACTTTTCAAATTCCCACGGCTTGATTTTAAGCTTTCTTTTTTTTCCCTCTGCTGTGCCAGCAGGCTGCTATCAAACACAACGCTTTTTTCACCCTTTAAAAGCGACAGCTTATGGCTCCCACATACTTTTTGAACCTCATCCTCATAATCCTTTAATGCCTTTTGTATGTCCGCTGCAAGCTTTTCTGCCATTTTTGCATCCACACCGGTAACTTCCACATATAGCAATGTTTCTGCCGGTATACTGCCCACATCATTTTCTGATATAATCCGATAGGTACTGTCCGCCCTTTGCCATGCAGAAACCAATTCTGCCAGATAGCTGTCCCCTATCCCATCCCATTCACTGTCCGCTTGTGCAACTGCCCCTACAGCCCCGCCGTAAGACAAAAAGCTCAAATAACTTTCTGAAATTTTTTGCAATTCCTGTTTTGAAGTTTGTCCAATACTATACAACAAAACAATCCTATTTTTTTGATAAGGGTCTATCTGCATCAAAACCGACTGCTCCATATAATTTTCCAGATCCGCAATTTCCTTTGCCAGCTGTACAGCTTCCGCTACGCTTTGCTGTTCTTCTTCTTTCAGTTCTATCTCTTCTGCTGATTCCCTGCCGGCAGCTTCTTTTATACTTTTACTTTTTATATAACTGTATCCACCTAACAAAACAGCCGCAGCTAATGCACAAATAACCATCCCTTTCCAATGCAGCAAAAGGCTTTTTATCCAATCCGTCAAATCTATCTCCACCTCTTGCGTTTTCTTCCATGAAAAATCCTTGTCCATTTTCATATCCCCATATCCTTTTCCTTTTGTATCCGTACCTTCCACACCAGGACGGCTGCAAAACTGCTAGCTATACTGCACACCAGTATACATTGCTGTGCATTCTGGCGGCCTGCAGTATAATTGCCATCAGCATGACCCTTCATTTATAATTTCTGCAACGGACTTCATAATCCTGATATATAACGCATAACTGTCAGCCATTTTGTCATCCGGCTTCACCTTGCCATCCTTAATGCCCTGGTTGCCTCCCATATCCGGCCCATCCATCTGCCCCCACATACCCAGCATAGAACCAGAAGGCTGCACGATGCCCCACAGCAGTTCATCCGCCCCCGTATCCAGTACGTTACAAATAACCACAAACGTCTCCATGCTCATCACACGTGTCCCACGCTCGATATGGCCTAAAAAAGACATACTAATACCACATTTTTGGGCAAGTATCCCCTGTGACCAGCCTTTGGCCTTACGAACCTGGCGTATCCGCATCCCAATTTTGCTATAATCCAGCTCCCTCATCTTTTTCACCCTGCCTTTTTATTTCCATATCCCAATAGGCTATGATTGCCTTCCAATCTGGCTTCCCCTGCACGATTGATACCCTTTTGCAGCCTCAATACTGTCAGCGCCATATTGCACTGTTAAAAGCAAATACTGGCCATACGCCATTAGACTACGCTCTATCATGCATAACATTTTATACTAAACTGTTGTATTAAATTTACATTCAAAAAAATTTGGAAACCTTTGATTTATACCGGCTACAGCTTATTCACGCAAAAAAGTTGGCTGCCCTTTGCTTTCGCATTTTTCCACCCGCCTTTATTCTATCAAATTACAATATACATATTATAGTGCATAAAACTTTGTGCAAAATATACAGAAATGCAAACGGAAACGTCCATAAAAGAGTTAAAAACTGGAAATTTAGACAAATTTATCTTTGTTATTGCAAAAATAAAAAAATTGATATAGAATACTTATGAGCAACAAATTAGTATAAAATGTTATCTATATAATCGTCAAACCAAGATAAGCGCATCGTCACCTGTTTATAGCACATTTTGTCAGATTCTTTGCCTTGAATTGTGCTGTACAACATATTTTTAGCAATTTCTATGCGTTCCTTTTTCCGCATATCCCCAACCACTTTACACACCTCATCCCTCCCTTCGGGTCTTGTCAATAAGGATAGAGAAAAAAGTCAATTATTTTTCCGAGGTTACAATATCGGATTGAATAAGGCGCAGCACCTTGTCGGTGAAGGTTTCCCGGCTGGTTTGGCTGAAATGGAAGTAAATATCAAACGTCGTGCCGCCAATAGTCTTTACCATATCGGGCGGCGGCGTGTCCGGGGCGGGTGAGGCGTTGCCGCCCTCCATCATGGGCCGGGGATGGTCTTGCCCTCTCTGCTGGTGCGGTCGCTCCCTTCCGGGGCGGGGCGGTGCTGGTGATCGTCATGCTGGGGTCGTTGGTCATAGGCTCTCCTTTCATCGTTCATCAAAAGATAATCCAACGTGAGCGCCATTTTGTCGTCTACGTTGGAGCGGGGGAAGGGAACGTATCAGCCCCCTTTGAGGACTGTCCGCAAGCCCCCTGATTGCAAGGCTTTTCAGCCTCTAAATGTCCACGCCTGCGGCGTTCCCGTTCGCTGGCGGCTTTTTTCTCCCGACGTACAATGGCAGCGCACTCGTCACAATACTTCCCCCGATTGGAGCGCGGCACGAACATCGTCCCGCACTCGGCACAGGGCCGCGCCCGTCCTCGGTGGAGCAAGGCGGCACACAGCCCCTTGTCTGTTGGCAGGACGGCGGCGCGGAACCATTTACAGACCAGGGAATAGGTGATACTCTGGACGCAGACACAAGGCTCCCAGCCGTTATCAAGAGCAAGGCAGTTGCCGCCGTCATAATTGCAGCAGTCATGTACCAGCCGCCGGACGGCCCGGTACTGCTGGTAGGTCAGCCGGGGTATGTCCTTCACCGTTCCACCTCCCGCCGTTTCTGCCGGGTCTGCTCCTGCTGGCGTATGGCAACATCGGCATGGAAATGAAAGAGCATCCCTTCAAGGATGAAAGGGACAGGCAGATTGATATAAGCGCAGACCATCATGCTCTGGAATTTGTGAAAGCAGGAATACAGGTTTTTACAGTCGCGTGCCTTCTCAAGAAAAATCCAGCATGGAAAGCTGGCCTTTCATTGCTTTTTTCCGGCGGCGCAGCAGAATTACTTTACAAGTATGAAAAATATAAGGACAAAGCACATCTCTACATTGGTGCTGGTATGGGGATCATTGGCTCCGCCATGTTTCTGCGCTTCTGCTTGAAGGACTAATGTCAATAAATTATGTGGATGCTACAAATTTTGGCATAGAGGAAGTGTTTTAATGAGGCGAATTCAAGTACAAATGATAGATAATTCTGTTTCATCTGACTGGTGGAAAAAACTTGTTCAATATTTTATCAGAATAGGTGATAAATTAGAAATTCGTTGTTGGAAGGAAGAAACTGCGGAAATCCAACAGGCATCTTTATACGGAAAACCGTCGGATGATAAGTACGAAGTTTTAATCAAAGGAACAGTCACCACCAACTTGCTTTTGGAGTTGCTAACGGATGAACCAGCAGATAGAAGCATATACAATAAAATGACAAAGTATTTCACAATCAATACGACAAATGGACGGCGGAATTTTAGTAGCGCTCATTATGGCACAGAGATGTATATAGCCGAGGCATCTGCTGATGATATTGCATTCTTTTCAAAAATTATGGAGCAATATCGTACCTACTTCAGCGTCAGCATAGAAGAATAGTAAGTTGCCATTGTCTTCAAACGGCACATATGAAATCTACGATCTGAAAAAAGTTGTGGACGCTCCGGCAAACCTGTGGTAGAATGAAGTGAAAGAAGGTGAGGACGGTGGACGGGGAAACAACAATCGCCCAGGGACTGCACGTCACGGATGACAGCGCGGGCTATGATGCCGCTTGCAAGCGTGTTCTGTCTGAAAAGGCAATCCTGGCGCGGATTATGAAGTCCTGCCTGGAAGAATACAAGGATTGCGATGTCAACGACATTGCCGAGAAGTACATAGAGGGCCAACCCCAGGTGTCCGCCGTCCCGGTGCTGCCGGACGAGGGCGGCACAGTCATCAGCGG
>CAMUML010000032.1 GCA_947089855.1 uncultured Eubacterium sp. | reverse complement strand
GGGTGTAGTTGATACCCGCCGCCACATAGCCCTTTTTGCACAGCCAGGAGAGCATCTCCACATCCCCACTTTTGTCCCCAGTGGTGAAGCCCCCGGCGTGGAGGTAGACCACCAAACCGTAGTTCTCCTTCCCGCTGTCGGCGGGCAGATACAAGTCAAACTTGTTGGCCTCCCCGTCCCCATAGGACAAATCGGCCATACGCGTCCCCAGTTCATCGCTCCAGGGGACATTGTATTCCTTTGTCCACTCAGGTTGAATTACAAATTTAGATATAGCCCCGGCCCCAAACGCCAGAGCAAAAACAAGGACACCCATCCAGATCGGCACAGTCCCCACCCTCTTTTCTTTTACGGCCTTTCTCATAAGAAATTCCCTCCAAACAGCGTCCCACCGATCAGCAGGTTCATGGCCCACCGTACCGCCAGCCGCCCCAGGACAAAGGCCACCACTGCAATGATAAGCAATATCAGCAGCCGTTTTTGCGTCAGTGTCATGTGAAATTCCCTCCTTGACAGACTTTTTGCTATATGCTATGATTTGTAACAATCGTAACAGCAACGTAAGTGTAACAGCAAAAAAAAACCTTGTCAATGGGGGTAGTAAAAATGGAACAAAAGCCGAAAAATGTTTCACCGTTCAGCAACGAGAGACGCAACGCCTATGTGGTGGAACACCTCACCAGTTCAATGCTGGCGCTACTGAAAGAAAAGCCAATCAATGAAATCTCTATCAGCGAATTGTGCGGCATGGCCGGGGTGGGGCGGACATCTTTTTATCGCAATTACGAAGAAAAAGAAGATATTATCAAGGCATACGTTGAGCATTTATTTCAAGAATGGGTAGACAGATGGAAAGAAACCCCTGGCCTCCCAGTAAAAGAAGTGGTGCGAATTGTGTTTTCCCATTTTGAAGCAAACCGAGAGTTTTACACCCTGTTAAACGAGAGAGGATTGGTTTATCTTCTCAAGGACATCATTTTGAATTTGTGCGGCTTTAATCCAGAGCAGGAAATGCCCGCCGCATATTCCTCCGCTTATGTTGCGTTCTTTTTGTACGGTTGGATTGAGGTTTGGTTCCGGCGGGGAATGAAGGACACAACGGAGGAATTGATAGCCTACCTTCCACAATAGAGGCCATGTCATTGTCCCCTTTGCCGGCGTCTACACGGCTCAACCTCCCGTACAGCAGCGCAATCCTGGTTTTTGCCATAGCACAGACCTCCTCAAAGCGAAATATGCTCTAAGCTGCCCTTGCCTATCACCGAAAAATCAGTGAATTAGCAAGCCGCTTAGGGCATATACCACCTGCTGCGCTATCGTAAATCCTGCCAATACCAGCCGGGTGATGGAGGCTGCCCCAGCTTCTTGTGACGTTGGAAGAATGTTAGGGGCCCTTAGTATTCTGCTAGGCAACCAGGCAGCAGAGCCGAAGCGGCGCCTGTAGCTGCTGGCGTAAGCCAGATGCGTCCACTATCCTTTCGTCCCACAGCCGCCGTTTACTGCAACTTCCCTTAACAAAAACTCCAGCAGCTCTTCTGAAAAAACCTTATTACCAGGCATAATGCAGATATTGGCAAAACCATCCAGGCAATCTTTACAGCTAGGCGGTGCCGCTGCAAGGTCCGCCTGTTTTAGCATGGAATAGTCAAATACACTGTCCCCGGCCGCAAATACAGCCTGCGCCCCCAAATATGCGCGAAACCTCTTTAAAGCATGCCCTTTGCTTAGTTTTTTTGGTATAACATATACCTTTTGGCCATGATGCATTACATCTACCAACGACAGGTCCAGCTGCCTTTGCAGATGGCCTACCGCTGGCACCGGGTCACTGCACTTGGTAAAGATAAACAGGCCTTCAATAAAACGGACCTCTAATGTCCGTGTCTTTTCATGCGAAAGGAACATGGCTGCCCGTTCCAGCTCCCGCCTGCTTTCTGCGGTTTCCCGCTTTGACTGTTCCAGCCATCCCCGGTCGCAATGCCCATCCACAAGCAGCATGCCCCCATTACAGGCCAACGCATAACGTATCTGCCCAATCCCAAGGTCGATACGGCTATACTGCTCCAATGTCCGTGTAGTCATTGGTACAACCAGCATACGGCCCTGGAGCTTTTTCAATAACTGTTGCGTCTGTTTCGTAAGAAAAGAAACCTCCCGCCCCTGGTAGCGTTCT
The DNA here is from genome assembly GCA_947089855.1 of uncultured Eubacterium sp. Lineage (GTDB taxonomy): Bacteria > Bacillota > Clostridia > Lachnospirales > Lachnospiraceae > Eubacterium_J. The sequence goes on along the minus strand of CAMUML010000032.1, from coordinate 47,431 downwards.
ACTGGGATGGTATCTGGGCCGATATTGTGCTTGTAGGAATATATCAGTGTATTATCCAAATCCGCAAGAAAAACCGGCAGCATAACCAGTACCTCTTTCCGTTTGCCTTTCCCGTACAATCCATGCCATCCGCAGCTTATTTCGCTTGTGGCATATGGTACATCTGCTCGAACTCCTTTTTAATCGTTTCCAGCTTTGCCTGGTCCTCCAAACGCTGTTTGCGTGCATTTTCCTGGATCTGGCGTGTCTCATCGATGCCGGATACAATTGTGCGCCAAGTCGTCTCCAATGTTTCTATTTTAATAGAACTTCCAGATGCAAGCTGCGCGGCCAGTTTGGACTGTTCTACGGTATTGCGTGCATTTTTCATCAGCATCTCATTCGTTTTTTCATCCAGCGCCGACATCGCCTGTGCCTGCACTTTTTGGCGCTTTAACATAATTGCCTGCGCCAACGCCTGTTTAAAGACCGGAAGGGTAATAATAAAAGCAGAATTAATTTTTCGGACAAGGTTCATATTGCTAAATTCCATTGTCTTTATCATCGGGATAGACTGCATGGCCACACTCTCTGCTGTGCGCAGGTCCTGCGTCCGCTGTTCCAGCATCATCAGCGCCTGGTTTAAGCTGGTTAGTTCAAATTGTATAGAAGAATCGCCGGTCGCTTCCATGTCTGCCTGCCGTTTTGCAATATATTCTTCAATTTCCCTGCAACCCTGCTCGCCCGCTAAAATATACCTTACGAGTTCATGGTAGTAGTTTACATTTGCATCAAACATCTGGTTTAGTTTTTTATTGGACTGCTTAATCTCAGACTCATACTGTTTTAACTGCACATAGATCTTATCGACCTCATCGCCCATTGTGTGGTATTTGTCCAGCACTTTATCCAGCTGTTTCCTCAGATTCTGAAACAGTTTCCCAAACCGCCCTGGCTTTTCCTGAATTTCGTCAATATCAAATTTATCCATAATTTTTGCCAGCGTATTGAGCATTTCGCTGGAATCATCCAGCTGCGACAGGTTCATGCCGTTTAACACCACATCGGAAGCCTTTGATACGGCTTCTGCAGCCTGTGCGCCAAAAGAAACGATCGTTTCCAGGTCATAGACTTCTATCGTGCTTACCAGCTCGTCGACCTGCGGGGAATTTACTAACTGCGCATTCATACGCTCACGGTCGGCAACAATATCATACTGTTCCACCACTTCTATCTGTGTCTGTTCATTTGCCCCATTTCCCTGCGGTATCTGCGCTGCCGCAGGGGCTTTGCTAAAATCCAATCCCATATTAACCTGCCTTTCTTTGTTGCCACGCGTTTTGCTGGCATTTATTCCCACAGCTGCCTAAGTTTTTCACGCCATTTTATCCTGCCATTCGGCGAAAGGCCCTCCATATTTGGTACCCGCAGGTCATATACATACTCCCCGGCCTGATGTTCTTCTATGATTTTGCGGTTAAAAAATTTCTCGATATTCTGATAGCCGGTTGGTACAAAAAATAAGACATCAAACCCTGCAAGATTTAAAAATGCCGCTAAAATAGAATCTTCCAGTGAAATCATTGCTTCAGTTGTATTTATATAAATACACTTTGGGTTCTTTTTGGTAAAATCAAATTTCTGGATCAACCGCACAATGTCTTTTGGAAGGTTAAGTACCGTTGCTACAATCGTATATTCCGTCCCGTTTTCAAATGTCCCGCGGATGATTTTGGAATCCACCAATGCTTGCAGTTTTTCCAAAATATAATCCTGGATTTCTTCCCGCAAAAAGCCATACTGGTAGCTGGCGTGGTTTTTAATTTTAGATTTATCTAGTTTTCTATTTCTATAGAATTCCGCCGCATGCGCCTTAACCGGGTTTGGCGCCGACGGCTCTAAAAACGGCGCTTTTTTAATCACAAAGGTATCTTCCGTAACCAGTTCTTTGACGGTACGCCAGTATTGGGAAACCTGCCCATCCTTGACCCCGGATACCTTTGCAAAAATAACAGGGATATTTACCACATTGTCAACTGTACTGAAATTCGGACGATACTTGACCTCTTCATTCCAAAGGATCTTGATCTCTTCATACATGGTCTGAAGCGTCAATGCATTCGCCTTCCCATACTGGCGGTTGCGGTAGATGCCGGAATCCTGGTACATCAAAGTATCCAGTTCCCGCTCCGCATGGTATGCAGCCGTCCCGATATGCACATCTGCATTTTCCTGTGGGAATGTATGAATATCCAGGGAACCGGTATAATGCACCTCATAAAGCAGGCTGTCCGCCAAACAGCAGCTTTGGTTTAAGTTGGGGCAAAAAACCAGCACATCCACCGGCGCCCTTGCCAAAAACTGCATAAACAGCGCTTCGTTTTCATCCCTGCACCCGCCCATATAAAAGAAACATCCTACCTGCGGCGGCTTCCATCCCGTAAACAGGCCCTCCTGGTACCTTTTCAGCCAGCAAAGCAAATACACTGCCCGGTTTGTCAGTTTATTAAGGTTCATCCCCGGCTTTGCTGCCGCAAGCAAAAGCACGTCCACAAATGCCTTTACCAGCAGCCGCTGCAATTCCATATCCGCCGGATACTTAATATTAGAAGACAGGTCCATAACCATCTGGTCCTGCCTGGTATAGCTGCTGCGGTGTACCGCTGCAATTTCATCTGGCTGCGGGCGCGGTATCTTTTCATTTACAACAACGGCCCGGCGCCCGCTGTTTTTTAATTCCAGATGAAATTGGTACAAGGTATTTGCATAGGCCAATTTATCATCCACACCAGTAATCCTGCCAAAACAGTTATAGAGGAACGCACTGCTATCCCCGCGAAGCTGCGGATCCTTTTTTACAAACGATAAAATATCCGCTTCCATGCTTCCCTCTGCCGGTACTGCGGGGCACACCACCGGCGTCTGGCCCGGCGCTGCGGCCTGTGCCTGCTGCGCCGCACCCATCCATGCATTTGTACACATCGGCCGCTTTGGAGGCTGGCCATATAGGCGTTCCCGATCCTGTTCTTTTTGTATATCTTCCCGCAGCTTCTTTAAGCTAAACTGCCCCTCAAATGCAGCCATGCCTGGCGGCCCCCATGCATCGGACAGCCTTGAGCCGGCATCCAGCTTCAAATATCCCCCATCCCCCTGGTACTGCAGCAGGATAATATCACAGCCCGCATTTGACAAAATGGACAGCATCAACAGCTCATAATTGCTTATGCTGCCCTCATATAAAATTTTCGGTACCTCCTGGCCTCCCAGCTGGTTCACAATCCGCTCAAATTTATAATATAGCCAGCACATAAACTTAATATATGCATTTTTCAGCATAGGCCCTGTCTTCCCCGTTTTTTGCAATTGGCACAAAGTCCCATACAAAGCAGCCGCAACCTGCCCCCTTTGGTAATCATCCATCCTTGGGATCCATTTCTTTAAGCCCGAAGCAATAAATTCCGTATCCATAGTAAAATCCATGCCCATCATTTCATTATAATAAGCCAGATTTTTCTCATCCGGATTCGGTATTTTCCCTTCTATAACAACACCCGACCTGCGCGCGGTTTCGTAATATCTGCGGATAAAACGCGACACTTCTTCACGAAAGCCATTGATACGGTAAAAATAGACGCCCCTGGGCTGCCTGGCATCCAGCGGCAAGAAAACATCATCCAGATTTTGCATTTTTATATGGTCAAACATGCTATCCTCTCACTTTCTTGTACAATTTTACCATACAGGGGAGGATTTTACAAGGTTTTTAAAATCCGTATCGTACATAACATTGGCCACTCCTGCATCATGTTCTCACGGAATGCGCAGTTTATACGCATTCCTGGCCCGTGAATCGTAACACCACTGGTTACTATTCACGGCCTAGGGGGCCGCTCATAGTAACCATTCGGGGCGATATTGGAAGTTTGCTTCGCAAAATCACCCCTCACTCCTGCATCATGTTCTCACGGAATGCGCAGTTTATGCGCATTCCTGGCCCGTGAATCGTAACACCACTGCAGAAACAGACACGCACAAAATACCGGCGCACTTGAAACTCCCCCAAAACCATTGTATAATCAATAAAGGTGCCCGCGCATCCACAAATACGTTAAGGAGGACCACAAAAATTACAATCAAAACATTTCATGGATTAGAAGATGCCTACCCGGAAGCAATCGATGGCACCAGCGAATGGTTTTACGCGCAGTGTACCCCCTGTTCCGAAGCCGATGAAGTATCCGGTTTTCATGGAAACTATCCGGGGACACGCCTGTATTTTTTCCATATCAGCGGCCAGGTAACCGAACCGGTCAAACAGGAAAAAAATGTCTTTATCGACCGCCCGGTTTATAACCCCGAAGAAGGTTCTTTTGGCATCCTGTGTTATGATTTCAATACAGAAATCATCCGCCTGCTGACCTACCATCCACAAAAAAAGGAACCTGCGGTGTCCGCGCAGATCCCTATGGCAAAAGCCGGCGACCTGGTCAATGTCCGGATCGTGATCCATCCATTTATGCTCGTAAAACACGATATTCACCATGACGCCGTTGACTTTTTATGGCCGCAAACGCGCCGTTACGAATTTGAGGAACATGAATCTTTGGACTTTATCTATGAAGGCCGGCTGGTTACTTCGAAATGGATGGAAGACCCGGATTACCATGAGGAAATCATTATCCGCGATATGGCAGACGGGGCAGCGGTTGACCGCAGGCCCGGCTTCCTCACAGCTATGCCAGATGGCAGCAGATGGCTGATGACCCGTTAACACAAGTTTGGCCAGGCCGGCAGGCAAAGCTCCACCGCAAAACCACCCTGCCTGCTATGGCGGATCAGCATTGTGCCGTTGTGCGCCGCCACAATCTGCTTGACCAGGAGCAGGCCCAGGCCGTGGCGCTGCTGCGTTGTATTTTCATCGCAGGCCAAATAATGCGGGGCATGGTTCAGCTGCCCGATCTGCCCATCGGTAGCCCCGATACCATCGTCGGCAACTACAATCCGGCAGCTGCCGCCTTCTTTTGCCACACGGACAAAAATATGGCAGCCCTGTTCATTATGGTTGACACAGTTTTGGATCAGGTTGCTTACGGCCCGTTTGACCAGCCCTTTGTCAACCTCTGCAAAGCAGGCGGTTAATGATTCCTCTGTTTCCCATACAATCGGATGCCGGCCTTCCAGGTCCATATTAATAAATTCTACGGCTACCTGGCGGACCACTGCAACCAGGTTTTCTTTGGCAGTATTGACCGGCTGCATATTATATTCTAATTTGGACGCAAGGTTTAAATCGCCGATCAAGTTCCGCATCCGCCTGCTTTGTTTTACGATCACCGCTGCTTTTTTGCGGCTGCCGTCCGGCAGGCGTTTATCATTTTCCAATTGGCCGGCATACCCCATCACCATTGACAGCGGGGTACGTATATCGTGCGATACCCCTGCAATCCAATTTGCCCTTGCGGTTTCTTTTTTGCGCAGCTGCGCGTTTTGGGACCGCAATATTTCCGAGGTCTGGTTAATACTGGACGCAAGCGAGGATAAAAGCCCTTTTTCCTTGATATAGACGTTTTCTCCGGTTGGCAGGGACTGGATCCCACTTACAATTGGTTTGACCGATTGCAACAACCTGGCGTTGGCCACCATATAAATGAGAAACACCAATACCACATTTACCGCAAACACCAACAAAGCCATTTTCGGCAAATCCGCTATAAAACGGTAATCCCAGCTTGGCCACATATGTTTCCAAAAGCTGCCTTTTGGATAGCCCAATACCACCAGCCCATCCTCTGCTTCCCCTGGAAATGCCGGATACCCGTTTAGATACCCGCGCGTTAAGCCTGCAATATCCGACACCGAATAGGACGTCGGCACTGGTTTTGGCACATTGTCCGTCTGCCAGGCCACCTGCATCGTTTTGTTTTCTATAAAAATCGCCCATATACCCGCTTTTTGTAAAGAAAGTGCCATTTCCTTTGCCATGCAGTAGCGCCCGCCCTGTTTGGAAAGGCTTTTGCCTGCTTCCTCTGCCGTTGTCCAAGGGCTGCCGTTTGGCACCTGGTTTAACGTATAGGATGCTAACAGCACAAGGTTCAAAACAATCAGCAAGACCAAAGATAAGAGCATAATACCGATAAACCGCCGGACAAGCTTAAGGACATTTTTCATCTTACCTGCCCTCCACAACCAGCTTATAGCCAAGCCCTTTCACGGTTACCAAAGAAACCGGCCGCGACGGGTTTGTTTCGACCTTTTCCCGGATGCGGCGGATATGTGCCATCAAGGAATTTTCGTAGCCAAATGGGTTATCGCCCCAAGCGGCTTCACATAAGGCGTCGATCGTAACAATCCGCCCCGCGTTGCGGTATAAGGCAGATAGGATGTCATGTTCTTTTGCCGTAAGCGGAATACGCACGCCGTTTTTTACAACCTGCGCACGTTCAAAGTCAATTTCACTGCCCGATAGCTTCACAACCGGGTTTTCTTCCTTATAACTCCTGCGTAAGACCGCATTGACGCGGTACATCAGTTCTTTTGGCAAAAACGGCTTTACCAGGTAGTCGTCCGCACCCAGGCCAAATCCACGGAATTTATCATCCTCTTCCCCACGGGCGGTCAAAAATAGCACCGGGTAATCGGACGTGCGCTTTAACTGCTCCATCAGGCCAAAACCGTCACCGTCAGGAAGCATGACGTCCAAAATGGCCAGCTCCGGCTGGAAATCTTTGGCAGCCGCTACTGCCTCCTTTACAGTTTTTGCCGTCCGGATCTGTTGAAACCCATCCTCTTCGAGAATCGATACCACCAGATGCAGCAGCTCCGGTTCATCATCGACAAGCAGGATTCGTTTTTGTTTTAAATATGCAAAATCCATATGGGAACCTCCTTAATATTTGATTCAATGAAGTCTATTTCCTCACCATTAAATCCATATTTTTTATATAGCTGGACTTCGATGTTCCGTACATCGCCAGACCAATCTATATCAGAATTGTCCGAGAAATCTTGCAACGGAACAAAGTTCATGACAAGTTTAGAAAGACCGTATCCGCTCATTGACATTAACATTAAAAACCGCACAAGCCTTGTCCGCATATATTTATAAAGATGATCAGCAGTTCTCTTATTATCATAATTTCCAACCAGAAAATACGAATGTGTGCAGATTTCGTTAGGTCCAATAACCTTCATAGAACTTGGAATGACTCGGAATGTCCCTTCTTTACTTGGCTCGCCAGCATGCTCCGCACCCGTCTTGCTTATCATAACCTTAAATTTATCAACATACTCCATGCCTTTGCTAATCTCGCCTTCAGAGATATATGTAATGCAATTGCTAGCGTAGAGAGTCAAAACATCTTTTTCTGACTTTTCAGTACGTCCACGGTAGTTGGTAGACAAACCAAATGGCATCAGCCCGCTTGTAATCGCAGCTAAACTTACTTGCGTAACCTTCCTGGCCTTGTGAATGATATCTATGGCACGATTATACCTGACCAATACTGGAAACTCCGATAAATCTCGTATTTTTGTTGACGTTTCACCATTCGTCGTGTTTGTAAAAGTGCAGTCACCCTCATAATCCCTTTTCCAAACGAAATAATTCACGCCGCCACTAATGCTTGTATTAGGGAAAATGTCTTTCGCGTTTGTATAATCTACAATTGCCTTAAGATGGCGGCCACTAAGCATTTCACTTCTAAAACTATCCAATCCCATTCCGCCTGAAAACCAACGAGACGGAGTAATCAATGATATGCTATCACATGCTATTTTCTTGGCCTCATCCATAAACAGATTGTAGACTGGCTTTGCCTGTCTGCCCGCTCCATCTGTATCTTCCTGATACGGTGGATTCCCAATCACATAATGAAACAGTTTCTTTCCCATAGCGTGCATCTCCTTCAAATCCATAAACTTCAGAGAATATTTGCTTCTCCAGTTAAATATCTTGCACGGCACGGCATCCGGCTCGTTTTCGTCTTCCATACCGAACATATTGAAGATCGTCATCTGTTTAAATTCTTCATATGGCTTACCAACCGGAACAGTATCCTTCAAGCCATCCATCTGCCAGATGTTCCAAGCGATCTTGTTTGCCATCTGCTGCATCAGATTGTCATCTGGCTGCCGTTCCCAGCGTTCCTCGTAATAATCCGTAAAAGTCAGCAGCAGATTGATGCGTGCAATCAGTATATTGTCACCCTGATACTCATATCCGTATGATGCCTCAAAAGCTCTGATTGCCCACTTCAGCCATTCCTCATATGTATCAGTATTTTCATTTACAATTCTGAGCTTTCTGTCAAGCATTCCAATTCTCCGCATCGGCGGGACAATCGGTTCTCCTGTTGATACATCATAGCGGGAAACCAGGTATGGAGCCTCGCCACAAGTAATTTCAAGCCGTCGGGAATCCACATAGTGCTGCCATTTTTTCTTTGCCGGAAATTCTATCCTTCCCTCCACGGCCGTCCAAGTATGATCCTCGCTCATAGTATTAAATACATCTTTTCGTCCAAACCAATCCTCATCATAGTCGTTATTCATCAGATTGCACAGCCATGCAGGAGTGAATACCTCCGCTTTTTTTCGTGTCCTCTGTGCCTGCGCCTCCTGTGATTTCTGTATACGCGGACAAATGAGGTTTGTACGGCCCAACAGCGAGTTCGCATTCATCTGAATCTTATCGGTGAATTCTACCCCAAATTCTTCATAGGTATCTGTAGCCCAGATGATATTCTTTTTTGTCGATTTATCAATTAGCAGCAAATCCAGAACATTTGCGACCGGACGGCTGCTGATGTCTATCAATTTATCCATTTAAGAAGGCATCCTCCTTCCGCTGTAACATTACTGTCGCCTTATGATTTGTTCTGCCAAAAATAATACAGGATTTATTTCTAATGTCTTGATTTTCCCCTCTTTAATTCTACAGCGACAAGGCAGTTCCGTTCCCTATTGAAGAATAAAAGGTCGATATACTGATCCTCCCCAAAGGCATGGTGGGTGAATCCTATATGCAGAAATGCATCCATCGGAAAATCTAAGCAGCCTGGAACTTGCAAGTTCTAAATTGGCTTAATCGCAATTTTTTCTGTTTCGGAATTCACATTCAAAAATCTTCCGGTTGATAGGGATCCCCTCTGCCTCAATAAACAGGTATCCATGTATAAAACAAAAAAATACAGGCATACTTCATACAAAAGATAAAAAGGAGCGTAATACAATGATCGAACAAGACACAATCCGGCTTCTGCGCGAATGCGACGCTGGTATTCAAATGGGCATTGCTTCCATTGATGATGTGATTTCCTACGTCAGCAACCCGGACCTAAAACAAAACCTGGAAACCTGTAAAAACGGCCATATCGCCTTGAAAGACGAAATGCAAAAACTGCTCGGCAAATACCACGACGAAGGCAAGGAACCAGACGCAATAGCAAAAGGGATGTCGTGGCTAAAAACAAATGTAAAGCTCGTTCTAAATGAATCCGACCATACCATTGCAAGCCTAATAACCGACGGCTGCAATATGGGGGTCAAATCTTTAAACAAGTACCTAAATGAATTCCAGGCAGCCGACGAGGCATCGAAAAACCTCGCCAAGCGCGTGATCCAGCAGGAGGAACAGCTGGTTACAAATATAAAAAAATTTTTATAATGCATGGGCTGCCGCCGCTGTCTGGTTTCCGCACAAAACAGCAGCGGCAGCGGTATCCCATCCATCTTTATTCAACCGCCACAATACGGCCCTGCCCGTAAGGGTCCGCATATGCTTCCCCGACTACTCCGTCTAGCCCTTCCTTAATATAATCAATACCCTGTGATCCAGCTTCGTGTCTTCCAAAAGAAGTTTGCAGCCCACAAACACGTTATTGCCGTCCCCGGCATTTTTCAAAAGATAATCATAAGAAGCTACGGTATAAGTCTTGTCCGGGTCTATAGGTTCCCCGCCTACCATAACATTTTGGACACGGCGTTTTGCGCCGACCCCCGCAAACATCCCTTCCCCGTCAAGGATTACCGTGCTTTTTGTATCCATATCAATTTCAAACGTAATACCCGATACCTGCAAGAATCCCCCAAACTCCTCCGGCACAGATTTCACCGACATTTCCAGGGCGTCCAGCACCTGCTGCCCTGTCGCTTCTACCATACAGAATGCATTTCCAAATGGCATAAGATTGATTACATCGCCATAAGTAATATTTCCGGCACGAATATCCGCACGGATACCCCCGCCATTTACAAAAGCTATATCCGCCCCCGCTTCATACCGGAACGCATCTGCACATAAGTCGCCGAGGTTGGTTTCTGCATTCCGGATAATCCTTACCGGCTTTTGCAGATGTTCTGTAGCTGGGTCATAAACCGCCAGCGGGGCATCCGTCCTGGCGATTACCTCCCCTAACCTTTCATTGATCTGCGACATCATCCCATCGATTTTTGCCATCACTTTGCTGTCGCTATTAGGATAGGCACTGGCCAGCCCTGTTTTCATGGAACCATCCGGCCGGATCGTAAGTTTTCCGATATTGGCAAGCTTGGTTCCCGTAGAAGTCAGGATAACTTCTTTGCCTTCCTTATTTTTTACTTTCTCTTCTTGCAGGACACTATGGGAATGGCCGTCGATTACCACATCAATCCCAGATGTATTTTGGATCAGCTCCGAGGACGTCCACGGGCTGCAGGAATCCAAAATACCCAGATGCGCTACCGCAATTACGTAATCTGCCCCCGCCGCTTCCGCTTGATCTACCGTTTTTTGAACGCTTCCATACAATTTTGTGCCGTCCCCATCCTGGCAAAAATTGTAAAGATACGTGCTATGCCCATCCTGAAAATAGGCCGGAGTAGAACTTGTAATTGTTTTCGGGGTGCAAATGCCCACAAATGCAACCTTTTTACCCCCAAGCTCCTGTATGGAATATCCGTCAAACACGGGCTGGCCCTTCTTGTTATCGATGAAATTACAGGCAATATAGAAAATCCGCCTTTTGCGCCAGTTCCAAAAACCGTTCCATCCCGTAGTCAAATTCATGGTTCCCCGGAATGGCCAGGTCATATCCGCACGCATTCATAAGATCGATTATATACGCCCCATCCGACAGCGTACCAGCTGCGGAACCTTGTACCGCATCGCCCGCATCCACAAGGACGACATGGCCGCCATCTGCTTCCAGATCTTTTTTCATAGCCGCGACCTTCGCATAGCCCAAAACGCCAGACTGCTCATCGGTTTCAATGGCACAGTGGACATCGTTCGTGTATAGCACCGTAATATCCCCTGCTTCTGGGCCTGCCTTTGCCACTACTTTGACCTTTATGTCCGCCGATTTCTCTGAGCCGTCTTTCGTAACCGCAGTTACAACCGCAGCCCCTAATACATATCCCTTTTTCTTTGACGGATCCTTTTGCTTGTGGAGGATAACCGTTCCATCTGCAGAAACCGTCAACAGGCTGGGATTGCTGGATTTCCACTTTACCCCTTGATAGGTAGCATTTGCCGGAGAAACCGCAGCATTAATTTTCCATAGGGGTGCCGCTTTCGATGCATTGGAATCATCCATCTGCGGGGTATACACAGTAACCGTATCCCCGTACGGAGCTACCGTTTCCATGGCCCCCGTTTCCAGTATATCCACAGATACAATGGAAAGCTTTTCCACCGGCATACCTACTGCCACCTTAAAAACCGCTTTCTTTTGCTTATTGGCGGCAGAGGCAACTGTGATTTTAGCATCCCCTTTCTTTAACGCCTTAACAAAAATTTTGCCGCCAGATTGGGTTACCTCCACCACATCCTTATTACTTGACGCTGCTGTAACTTTTTTACTGGCATTTTTCGTAACAGTTATTGTATATTTGACCTGCCTTTTTTGCCCCTTCTTTAAAACAAGCTTACCGCCATTAACCACAGGGCTTGCTACTTTTACAGATACTACCGTCCCCTTTGCGTCTGCCCAAGCCTGTGCCGGAAACTCCAAAAAAAGCATAGCCATTACCAAGAAACGTGCAATCGCCTTCTTACATTCTAATTTTTTCATTTTCCCTCCATTTCTTTTTCCTGTTCGCAACAGCCCCCTGCCAACCGCCATTGCAGGAACCCGCCCAAAACACGCATCTTACGCCCGCATACCTGAAAAGATGCTTCCGCTTCCATTATACTATAAAAAATTGTTTTAAACCAAAGAAAAAATTTAAGGGTGGACAAAAAATAAAGAATCGATTAAGATAAAAAGCATCTAAAAAATACATAAGAAAGGATTTTATGATGAAAGTAAAAGGTTTTATCAGCGAATTCAGAGAATTTATTTCCCGTGGAAACGTTATGGATATGGCAGTCGGCGTACTAATCGGCGGGGCTTTTTCCAGTATTGTTACGTCTTTGACGGAAGATATTATATCACCGGTCCTGGGATTATTTGGCGGCATGAATTTCGACCAGCTGTCCGTCAATATTTTAGGGGAAGTAACACTGAATTATGGGAAATTTATAACTGCGGTTGTAAATTTCCTTTTGATGGCACTGATTATATTCCTAATGCTAAAAGGGCTAAACGCATTGCAGGCCAAAGCAGCCAAACTGGCACATTTGGAGGCGGAAAAGGAAGCACTTCCACAAGAGCCTGCCGTCCAGATATGCCCATACTGCCTGATGGAAATCCCGTTTGGAGCGGTACGGTGCGGACATTGCACATCGAAGCTGGATATTGAGTGTACTGAAATTGCAGACAGCAAGGAATAGGTTCGGGATATGCCTATGTACATAAGGCCAGCCCAAAACCGGCTAGCCTTATGTTATATCATAATGTAATTTTTGTTATTGTGCGCATTATTTGGTATTCCGTTTCAGGAACAAAAATACGCCTTTTGCCCCTACTTCAACCGGATCCCCCTTCCGATACTCTTTACCATTCAACAAATCGCTATAATCATGATTTAAAACCACCCACTCACTTCCTTCGTTGTGGTTCATCAAAAACAGGACTTCCCTATCATCTGCTACCCGTATTGCTGCTTCTACCCCTTTCGGCGTGGCCATTGCTTCTGCGACTTTAGCTTCCGTAAAAATATCCTCCAAAAATTTATGATAAAATCCACTGTCCGAACGTGTCCCTACATAATATGCATACCCCCGGCCAAACTGGTTTTTGGTAATTACCGGCATGTTCTGATAAAAATCTTTTGCATATACGCTTAATGCTTTTGCATGTTCCAGATGCATTAAATCGCAGAGTACCCTCGCCGGATACAAAGTCCCTTTGTAGACAAAACTGTTTTCCTCCCCTTCTAAAAGGGCGTCATTTTCTTCTACCCAAATCCCAAGTATATCCCTTAGCCTGCCAGGATACCCTCCCTGGACCACCAGGTCATGCCCGTCTACGATCCCGCTAAAATAGGTGGTAACAAATATGCCGCCATTTCCCACAAATTTCCGGATCCTCTCATCAATCCCCGTCTTTGTCATATACAATAGCGGTGCAATGATAACCTTATAAGAATCAAAGCTATCCTCCATCCCTATGATGTCGAGGGGAATATTGGATTCAAATGCTGCTGTATAATAATCCTTGACCGCATCCAGATATTTCATACGGATGCTCGGCCCTGCAGAATCCTCCAATGCCCACCAGTTGTCCCAGTCAAAAAATATAGCCGCCTCTGCCGGGGTGTGCCCTTCCAAAAATACATCGCCCAGCTGGCCTAATTCACGGCCAAGCTGCTCCAATTCACGGAATACCCTTGTATCATCCCTGCCTGCATGGCCGATGACAGCCCCGTGAAATTTCTCACACGCCCCAACCGACTGCCGTATCTGGAAAAACTGGATGGCATCCGCTCCATGCGCCGCTGCCTGATAACTTAGCAGCCGCACCTCTCCGGGGCGTTTTAGCCGGTTATATGGCTGCCAGTTCGTTACACTCGGGGTCTGTTCCATAAGCACAAATGATTCCTGCTTATGGATCCCCCTCATCAAATCATGCTGCAAGGCCGTCTCCGCCGGGGTATCGGCCGGATCTGGATAACTGTCCCATGAGACAAAATCCATCTGCTTTGCCCACTTTTGGTAATCTAAGGGTTTATAAAAACCCATGAGGTTTGTCGTAACCGGAATATCCGGCATTTCCTTTTTTATTTCCTGATACTCCATCTGGAAACACTCCAGCATACTTTCCGACATAAACCTGCGGTATTCCAATGTAATTCCCTGGAACATGCTCCTTTCCATGCCATCCGCCAGGAAATGCTCGCTTTGAAGGTTCGGCAGCACCACTTCATCCCAGCTATAAAAGGTATGCCCCCAAAATGCTGTATAAAACACCCGGTTTAATTCCTCTATTGTTCCAAACCTTTTCTGCAGCCATTTGCGGAAAGCCTGTTCGCAATTCTCACAGTAACACTCCCCGCCGAATTCATTCGAGACATGCCAGGCCACGATATTTTCATAACCTTTATACCTTTTTGCTAGCAGGCCCGCCAGCTTTGCCGCGTACTTGCGGTAAGAAGGGCTATTAGGGCAGGAATTATGGCGGCCTCCAAATTTTCTTTTTATTCCGTTCCTGTCTGTACGCAAAATGTCCGGATGCCTTTTTGCCATCCATGCCGGATGTGCACCAGTTGCGGTCGCCAGGCATACCTTTAGCCCGTTTTTTCTTACCAAATCCATAATCCGGTCTAAGTTTTCAAAACAGTACCTGTCTTCTGAGGGCTGCAATGCTGCCCAGCTAAATGTATTAAGGGTTACGATATTGATATGCGCTTTTTTCATCAGGCGCATATCCTCCTCCCATACTTCCTGCGGCCACTGCTCCGGATTATAATCGCCGCCATAAAGGATTTCCTTTATATCTTTTCCATAAGCCATATTTTTTCTCCCTAACGTTGTTTAATTACTATTCACAGCCACCTGAACACCCCGCTGTCCAGGTGGCTGACAAGCTGATTCAGGAGTGGGCAGGCTCCAATTTGCAAGGCAAATTCTTTCCATGAGCCTGCGAATGTTACTATTTACAGCCTCATAACTTAGAATATTTGTCAAGAACAAATTGGCTGTGAATAGTAACGCTTAAATCCTTTCCACTGCACGCACCCGTATATCGTTCAGGGAACTTCCTGCCCAAACCTCCATATTTTCAGAATAGCCTTCTATCTCAATCCGCAGCTTCTTTTCCTCGCCGGATTTTAGAAAGATTTTTCCAAACCCTTTTAACTGGCGCACTGGTTCCTCCTCCGTCCGGCCCTTTGGCGCCAAATAGATCTGGACAGCCTCTTTTCCGTCCATCCCTCCGGTATTGGCAATCTGGCAATCTACATATACTTTTCCATTTTCCTTCACCAGTTCCACCTGCCCATATGCAAAAGAAGTATAGGACAATCCATGTCCAAAGCAAAATTCCGGCTCCACATGGTACGCATCTAGGTAACGGTACCCTACAAAAACCCCTTCTGCATAATCTGCTGTTTCTTTCTCCCCAAAATTCCCCCATATATGTGCCGGGCAATCCATAGGGCTTTTATAAAAGCTTTCTGGCAGTTTCCCTGACGGATTCGTTTTTCCAAATAATACCTCCGCAAGCGCATTTCCGCCTTCCATGCCCGCATACCAGCTCCATAGTACGCTGCCAGCGCGGCCAATCCATCTTCCCATCTCCACCGGGCTTCCTCCAACCAGCACAATAACCGTATCGGGGTTTACCTCTAGCAGCTCTTCGATCAGGCAATCCTGTTCATAAGGAAGCTTCATATCTGCACGGTCATTCCCCTCACAATCCTGTTCATGGTTTAGCCCGCCAATGAAAATAACCTGTTCAAACCCTTTGGCCTTCGTTACCGCTTCTTCCCGCAGCAGCCTGCGGTACTGCGTCAGTGCTTCACTGCTGGAATGGGCACCCTTGGTGCCACCTCCATCCTTAAGGCTGTCTGCCTGCCAGTTTTTATCCTGGGCTCCCTGGGCTTCCTCCTTTGGATCCTGGCAGTATCCTTTTACATAAGACACCTTTGTGTTGCCGCCAAGCAGCATCTTAATCCCCATCAGCGGAGTGACCTCGTATAAGGCTTTGATCTCCGCACTGCCGCCACCCGGCGCGTGCATCCAGTCTGCATTCTCACCGACCACAAGGATTTCCTTTGTCTTTTCTGGTGAAAGCGGAAGCCTGCCTCTTGCATTCTTTAAAAGTACCACAGACTCCCGCGCTACGTCAAGGGCCGCCTGCCGATGTTTTGGCGCATTATAGGTACCGCTTTTGCGCTTTCCATCCAGCATATGAAGCCGCTTCATCAGCATCAGGATATGGACCACCTTCTCATCGACCACTTCCTCTGGAATTTTGCCTTCTTCCACCATTTTTCTTAAAGGTTCTGCCATATAATACCCGTCAAAATTATCCGTTACCGACATCTCAATATCAAGCCCGGAAAACGCCGCTGCCTGCGTATCATGGACACCGCCCCAGTCGGAAACCACAACCCCTTCGTATCCCCATTCTTTTCTAAGGATCTGGTTCAGCAGAAAACCGCTCTGGCAGCAATGCTCTGTATATATCTTGTTATATGCCCCCATGACCGTATAGGAATTTCCTTTCCTAACCGCATCATGGAAGGCCGGAAGATAGATTTCCCGAAGCGCCCTTTCATCAATTTTTACATCCACCCATAACCGCTGTGTCTCCTGGTTATTGGCTGCAAAATGCTTCACACACGCGGCAACATCCCAGTTTTGGACCCCCTGGATATAAGGGACCGCCATCTCTTTCGTCAAAAAGGGATCTTCACTGAAATATTCAAAATTACGTCCGCACAAAGGGCTCCGCTTAATATTGACCCCCGGCCCTAAGATCACATCCTTGCCGCGCCCCCTTGCTTCCGCGCCTAATACTTCCCCGGTAAGCCTGGCAAGCTCCCGGTTCCATGTAGATGCAAGCGCACTGTTGCAGGGCAGGTAGGTCACATAATCATCATGGTTGCCCACACACTTCCAGCTTGCCGGCTCAAATTCCTGGCGGACCCCCATTGGCCCATCCGACATGGTAAGTGCCGGAATCCCCAGGCGCTCTACCGGAGCGGTGCGGAATAGCTCCGCACCGTGGACCATACCGACCTTTTCCTCCAATGTAAGCTGGCGCATTAATGCTTCCGCCTCTTTGCGTAGTTCCCGTTCCTCCCTGTTCACGATATATCCTCCTTCCCATTTTCAACCGTACACGTAAATGCCCCATGCGGCTGCGCCAGGCTCAAAACAGAATCCTTCCCTTCGATATTTGCAGCTGCCCCGGCCGTTTCCAGGCAATGGATACCTACGAACCGGATGTCCACTTTTGTACTCCCCTTGGCCTCGCCATAGATTTTATTTCCTTCCCGCCGCAAGTCCACGGATAGGATCTTATTTTCCTTTTGATAAACCTCCGTGTGCGCCGTACTGGCCAGGCCAAATACTTTTACCTCCAACGGTTTGCCAGCGCCCCCATCTTTTTGCCTGGCAGCAATGATACTGTTCTCCCTGGCCCACAGCGGCACAGAGAGGTAATCATGGTATTCCTCCCGCCAGATTCCGCCCTGCGCCTGTTCACCGGTCAAGTAATTTGTCCATAATCCTTTTGGCAGATAATAAGAGGCCATTCCTTCCTCATTAAAAATCGGGGCCACCAGAAGGCTTTCCCCCAGCATATACTGTTTATCAAGATAACGGCAATTCTTATCCCCTTCAAATTCTAAAACCATACTGCGCAGCATCGGTATCCCGGTTTTGGAAGTCCTATAGGCGCTGCTGTAAAGGTAAGGCAGTAAACTTTCCTTAAGCTTCGCAAAGAAACGTACCACATCTACCGCTTCCTCATCATACAGCCACGGCACACGGTAAGATTTACTTCCGTGGAACCTGCTGTGGGTAGACAGTAGGCCAAATGCCGCCCACCTCTTATAGACGTCTGCTGTAGACGTACTTTCGAAGCCCCCAATATCATGGCTCCAGTATCCAAACCCGCTACTTGTCAAAGACAGGCCGCCCCTTAGGCTCTGCTCCATAGACTCATAGTCAGACCAGCAGTCTCCGCCCCAGTGGACCGGGAACTTTTGGCCACCCACTGTGGCGGAACGCGCAAAGAGTACTGCTTCCTCTTTTCCCCTGTATTTTACCAGTACCTCATAGACTGCCTTGTTGTAAAGGTAGGTATAGTAGTTATGCATTTTTTCCGGATCTGCCCCGTTATAATAGACCACATCCGTTGGGATCCGCTCGCCAAAATCCGTCTTGAAACAATCCACACCCATTTCCAGCAGGCCGCCCAGCTTATCCTGGTACCATGCCACTGCCTGCGGGTTGGTAAAATCTACGACCGCAAGCCCTGGCTGCCACATATCCCACTGCCATACGTCGCCGTTTGCCCTTTTTAAGAAATACCCTTTCTCCATCCCTTCATCAAAAAGCGCCGACTCCTGCCCGATATATGGATTGATCCACACACAGATCCGGATCCCTTTCTCCTTTATCCTGCCAAGCATCCCTTCCGGATCCGGAAAGACCCGCTCATCCCAGATAAAATCCGTCCAATGGAATTCCCGCATCCAGCAGCAGTCAAAATGAAATACGCTGAGTGGGATCCCCCTTTCGAGCATTCCGTCAATAAAGCCCATAACGGTCCGCTCATCATAATCTGTTGTAAAGGAGGTAGAAAGCCAAAGCCCAAACGTCCACTCTGGCGGCAGTGCAGGTTTTCCGGTAAGGTCCGTATACCGCATCAGCACCTCTTTCATCGTTGGCCCATTGATCAGGAAATAATCCAGGCTTTCCCCTTTTACCGAAAACCCCACCTTGGCAACCTGCTCAGTTGCTACCTCAAATTCTACTTTCTCCGGATGGTTGACAAATACTCCATATCCCCGGCTGGACAGATAGAAGGGAATGTTTTTATAGGACTGCTCTGTGCTGGTCCCACCATCCTCGTTCCAGATGCTGACCGACTGTCCATTCTTCACAAACGGCGTAAAACGCTCGCCAAGCCCATAAACCAGTTCATCCACCGACAAGCCTAGCTGCTGGCGCATATAAGCATCCCCACTTCCATGGTCATAGGCTTCCCCCTTCCAGTCCGTCTTCATATATGCCAGATCCCTCGCCCCGCTCTTCGTCAGAAGCTTCCCATCGCGCTCATAACGCATGGACCAATTCCCCTTGTCCACCACCAGGCTCAGATGGCCGCTTGTTACGGTAACCGTATCCTCCGTTTCTTCCATGTGGAAACAACCCGGTTCTTTTGGAAGTTCCAGTTCAAACTTTGTCATATCCGGCTTTACCCCTTTATGATGGCAGACCTGCACCCGGATCATTTCCGGCATTGGCGCCGTAATCCGGACCGTCAGGTTAATTCCTCCCAGGGTATCCCCTTTTTCTACAATCCTGGCCGTCGGCGCACATAACGTTACCTGGCCTTTTTCCCCTCTTACTTCATATACCTGCGCTGGTGAAAAACACCCATAGCCTTCTTTTAATAACCAGCATCCATTGTAAAATTTCATAGCCTTATACCTTTCTTTATTTTATTAAATATAAAAACAGCTTCCAGTATGAATACAAAAAGGAGCCTGAATATCGTTATCCATAGCCAGGCTCCCCCTATTCTATCTATTTATTATTGTTCATTCGAAAGTGCCGCCCTGCCCTTTACCAATTCCGTCAGCATTTCTTCTGCTTCCTGCATTCCGGAACCTTCCAGGTCAGAAATCATCTTATCATAGGTCTTGTCAAAATCATCTGTACTTGCCATAACCGCGCTGACCAAGCCCGGCTGTGCAATTTCATCCAGCTTATTGCCAATATCGTCAAATTCAATCGGCTTTGACATTGCCCATACCGGTGAGAAATCCGGTACTTCAAACTCATCCTGCTGCGGGAAAATATCCAGTAGCAGCTCTACGCCCCATGCCTTGCATGCTGCCTTTTGCTCCTCATTATACTCTTGGATCACAGACTCCCTGCTGGCCGTAGAGTAGGTACTTCCTGTAGAATCCTCAACACCTACCCCATAACGCGGGAATGGATAGCCGTGGAAACCTACGCCCGTTGTCTTCTGGTAGTTTTTATCATTCTTCGATGCATCGATTTCGCTTTGTTCACGGTAGCGGTGGCCTTCGTCGTCAATTTTGTAGTTTGTGCCTTCAATTCCCCAATTTACCAGCACCTGCCCTTCATCGGAACAAATATAATCCAGGAATTTGATCGCAGCTTCCGGATTCTCACAAGCAGTTGTAATCCCTACGCCCTGGCCGGTTGCAAGGCCCTGGTACATTAAAGTAGGTACTTTTATATCTTTATCGGCGGAAAATGGAATCCCACAGTAAGTCTTGCCCAGCTTCCCATCCTGTTTTAAAATCTTCTCGCCGTCCTGATAATCCCACAGTGTGTCAAACAGTGCGACTACACGCCCGGAAGAAATCTTTGCAATATAATCGTCATGTGTCTGGGTGGCAAATTCCGGATCCAAAAGCCCTTCATTATACAGCTTATTCAGCCATTTCATATACGCACGGACTTTCTCGGAAGTAAATTTATAGGTAGCATTATGGTCTTGGTCAATCAGCCACTGCCCGTTATCCGGCGCGCCTTCCGCAATATACCCTGCCGGGTTGCCCAGTGTAATCATCCAATGCCAGTCGGACGCAGAAAGGCTCAGTCCGATCGTATCCATGCCATCATCGGTCTTTGGATGCTTTGCGACATAATCTTTTAGCATCTGTTCAAATTCATCCAAGGATTCCGGGATCTTATAATCATTTTCTTTCAGGAAATCAAACTGTACCTGTGCGGTACCGGCGTCTTCATATTTTGTCCCGCCCTTTTCATAAGAGGACAATTGATAAATAGCAGGGTCATCCTCAGAATATTTCAGTTTATCAAACTCGTCCCCATACATCTTTTTGATATTCGGGCCATATTCTTCGATTAACTCCGTCATATCAATTAATGCACCTGCGTCAATCAAGCTGCCTGCATCGCCCTTTGCGTAAATCATGTCTGGAAACTTCTGTTCTGCAATCATCAGGGATATTTTCTGTTTATCTTCCCCTACCGGATGGTCGACATCCAGTTTCACGCCGGTCTTTTCCGTCAGCGCCAGCGCTACCGGATCGGTCCATGGGTCGTCTTCCTGCAGGTCCGCATTATAAAATGACAGCGTTACCTCTTCGCCGTCCGAGGTTGTGCCTTCCTGGCCCTCGCCCCCTGCACTCGTCTTTTTTGCGCCTTCGCCTGAATTGCCGCATCCGGCCACCATGCCTGCCGCCATAACAACGGCCAAAAGCATTGCCCCTAATTTCTTCTTCTTCATAGTTGCTCTCCTTTTCTATCATTAAAATTTTTAGCTTCCAGCCATCAGTCTTTCACTGCACCAAGCGTCATGCCTCCTACAAAATATTTCTGTAAGAACGGATATACAACCAAAATCGGTACTGTCGCCACAATCGTAATTGCCATACGCACCGACATTGGGGATACCGCATTTTTCACCTGGCTAGACACCGAATGCGGGTCAATCTGGATGGTAGCCTGTTCCATAATCTCATATAGTACATACTGCAAGGTCGGCAAGTCCCTCGCATACAGGTAAGTATCCATAAACGAGTTCCACTGCCCTACTGCTACGAATAACGCAACGGTCGCAATCGACGGCGTACAAAGCGGCAGGATGATTTTGCGCCAGATGGTAAAATCATTCGCCCCGTCCAGTTTTGCCGCCTCCTGAAGCGAAATTGGCAGCCCATCGATATAAGAACGCATTAGTATGACATTATATACCCAGACCAGGCCCGGGATAATGTATACCCAAAAGCTGTTGCCCATTTTCAGCGTCCTCGTTAAAAGAAGGTATTCTGGGATCATGCCCCCGCTTACGTACATGGTAATAACAAATAAAACGGTAAAAAGTTTATTAAAATAAAAATCTTTTCTACTGAGCACATAGGCCAGCATCGATGTGCAGACCACGCCTATCACAGCCCCTGCGACCGTCTTTGCGACCGACATCATAAACGCGCCGCCAAGGTTATTCTCCTTGAATATATATGTATAGTTACTCAGCGTAAACTTCCTCGGGATGATAAAATTTACATTTCTCATCGTGTCCATAGAATCATTCATCGATATTGCCAGCACATTCAAAAATGGGTATACCGTTATTACGATCAGAAACAGGCATATCGCAAGCAGCACATAGTCAAACGCGGTACCCTTTGGACCTGTTTTCCCTAATCCTTTCGTCTTCATCCTTCTTCCTCCTATACCAGTTTGCTCTCGCCGATCATTCCTGCAACTTTATTCGCGATAAACAAAAGTATGACTCCGACTACTGACTGGAATACGCCAATTGCCGTACCTAATCCATAATTGTTGCTTCCGATACCACGGACATATGCAAACCAGGAAAGCACCATCGCATGGTCTTGCACGATACTGTTGCTTAAAAGCATTTGGCGTTCCATACCTACATTGAGTGCCGAACCAATATTCATAATCATCAGGACTATCACGGTAGGCTTTATGCCAGGCAACGTCACATGCCAAATCCTCTTGAAGCGGCTTGCCCCGTCTACTTTCGCGGCTTCATACAGCCCCTGGTCGATGCCTGCCATCGCGGAAAGGTAGATAATCGCATTCCAGCCCATTTCTTTCCAGACATCAACCATACATACGACAACCCAGAACATTGGGCTGTTGGTAGACATCAGGTGCAGCTTTGTACCGAGCATCGTATCGATTGCGCCGCCATCATTAAACAGCATTTTTGCAATACTTGCAATAATAACCCATGATACAAAATGCGGTAGGTACGACACCGTCTGGGTAACCTTCTTGAACCTTGAAAAACACAATTCATTGAGTATCAACGCAAACAGGATCGACGTAATGGTACCAATTGCAATACCTAAAATACTAAGGCCGATGGTATTGATCATTGTCTGCGGAAACAGCCGGTCCGTAAACGCCTTAACAAAATTCTCTAACCCTACAAATTTCCTCTCCCAGACTGGCAGTGCAAAAGAACCCGGCTTTACTTCCTGGAATGCCATTGTCCAGCCCCACAAAGGCACATACTTAAAGATGACCAGCCAGACGACAAACGGCACTGACATCATCAAAAGGTACCGCTGCCTCCACATAAGGTCCCAGGAAAACTTTTCTTTGGTAACAGATGCTTTTTTCTTTTTCACACTTCTCATCCTCCTTTTCTATGGTAATTATTATAAAAAACAGGCTGCGTTTCTCCTACCATGTTTTTTACATCTGATATACTATAAATTTTTTACACTCCCCTTTCCTGATCCATTATCCTTGCGTCTGGAAAATCTGTATCTTTGCTTCCAAAGATTCTGCTAATTCCTTCAGCACGGCGGCCTGGCCTGTCATCTGTTTGACCCTTTCATTGAGTTTTGCCGTAGAGTCCGCGGTCTCCCCGCTTGCCGCAGCGTTTTCTTCCGATATGGAAGATAAGGAAGTAATCATTGCTGTCATCTGCCCCCTGGCATGGTCTAATGCCTCGGACTGCCCTTTGATATGCTCCATTTTCCCAAGCGATTCTTTAATACCCTGGCTTACCGTCTGGAAACACTGGCCAGTCTGGTTTAATTTTTCCTGTTGGCTGCTTACAATTTTAGAAACATACCCCATCGTTTTGACGGTTGTCTCTGCGTCATTTAACAATTCGCGGATAACCTGCTCAATTTGCTGTGCGGAAACATTCGACTGTTCCGCAAGTTTTTGGATCTGTGACGCCACAATCGCAAAGCCGCGCCCCTGTTCCCCTGCACGTGCTGCCTCAATTGACGCATTCAGCGACAAAAGGTTCGTCTCATCCGCTATCGCTGTAATCATCTCAACGGCTTTCTGGATTTGCTGCGCAGACGCATTCGTTGTGTGTATCTGCTTTGCAATCACCTCTACGGCCTCTGTCGTCTTCCCCGTATAATCCGACAGTTCTGTTAAAATCTGGTCTACCTTTGCCCCAGCTTTCCCGATGCTGTCCGTAATTTCTTTCATATCGGTAATGTCTATATCCATCTGGCTGATAATATTGCCCATCTGCTCAATATCGGCCATTGCCTCTTCTGTTTCTTCCGCCTGGGAAACCGCCCCGTTTGAAATATCGCTGATGGCCCGGCCTACCTTATCGGAATCGCTGCTTGTCAAGGCAGCTGCCCGTTCTAAATCATCCGCAGATTCCATAAGGATCTTTGCGGAATGCTGGATGCCGCCAATCATATCCCGCAGTGCAGCCCGTAGCTTGCCAACCCCAAGCAGCATTGCCCCGATCTCATCCCGCCTGGTTATCTTTTTTACGTCCTGGCTGTCTGAAAGGTCTCCGTCTGCGACTTTCCCAAACACTTTCATCATATGCTTTAACGCCCCCGCAATGGAGGCTGCAGCTGCTGCTGTAACAAATAAAGCCAGCAAAATGACCGCACCGCTAATCAAACTCATCCTCAGGGCCTCTGAGGCAATTGCCTCATTGACTTGCGTGCTCTTTTTCCCGGCAAATATCATGCCGCTTACGGCGCCTTTTTCATTTTTAACCGGCAGGTAGCAGCCATAATACTGCTCTTGCCCAAACATGACCTCGTCCGAAAAGGCTTCTTTCCCCTGATTTAAGGCAGCCGTTTTCACCTCCTGGTTCTGCCCATCTTCCACCAGGCGGCCCCCGTCAGCGTCTTTTAAAGAAGTAACGATGATCCCGTCCCCATAATAAACGGAAACATCAATCCCGGATTCGCTGCTTAACTTATCCACCAGGTTATAATTTCCACTGACTACAAAGGTCCCTTTGATGACGGTTCCAGACTCCAGCATGGTAAAATCTCCATTCCCAGCCGCATCGTAAGCGCCCTGCACTGCCAGTGCCGCGCTTTTTAACCCCTCGTGGATTTCTTGTTTCAAGTTTTTACGTAAAGTCGCCTGGCCGTATACGGTCAATAACACCCCTAAAACAATGACCGGCAATACCGACATTCCCATCAGCTTGGCCGCCAAGCCTAATTTCTTTTTTTTCACCTATTTTTCCTCCCCAGCCTTGATCCACTGCGTCCGTTATTCTTCCAACGCCTTACGGCGTGCAGCTTCTTCTTCACACCATTGTACACACTCCCGATACCCGGCAGCTTCCGCCCGTAAATACATCCGTTCGATTTCTGATTCAAATTTTTGTTCCGTTTCCGCGTAAATGGTGTCCCATGACCCATTTTTGATAATCTCAATGACTTTGGCCCATTTTTCGCCCAGCTGTGGAGACTTCACACTGGCCGTATACGTGCTCGGCTTCGATACCGTATACTGGAACTGGGACAGATATTCTTTCGCATTGTTTGCCCCATTCTCTTTCCGCCACTGCTGCTCGACACCGCTGGCACTTGCTGCCCTGACATTTGGCCACGATGAGGAACTATAAGTCTGGCCATTTGATTCCGGATTCTTTGTATGTAACGTCCATGTCGTGTTGTTAAACTGCGGGACGCCTTCCGGCCATGTCCCGGTATATCCGGAATTTTCGGGCATGATACGTTCTTTTCCGGATTCATCCAAAGGCAGGTCGATCAGGCATGTATTTTTATTAAGGTCATAATCCCATCCGACCCCTTTTGGCCCGTACTCTTGTATCAGCCTGCCCTGCGGTGTACACAGCCAGTTTATAAGCGCCATCGTAAGTTGCGGATATTTCGTCTTTGCCCCAATCGTCCACAGCCGGTTGCCTCCGTTTTCATTCAACCCATATACGAGGGTATTTTGGTTCTTGGCGGCTAACGGCAGCATTATCTTCCCGTCCGCGGTATGCTCTACCGAATTATAATGCGGAGCGGCAAGCCACCCGAAAATGCACCAAAAAGCCGCCCCTTCCTGATAGTCTTTGATACAGCCATCATAGCCTTGCGTCCTGGAATCAGGGTCAAGCAGCCCGTCCCGGTACAGCCCGTTATAAAACCTCAGCACACGCTCATAGCACCCGCCCTTTGTAAGGCACCCCTCAAAGCTGCCGTCTTTCGCCCGGTACAGCCCGACGCCAAATTCATCCATTCCAAAAAAGTTTGCGCAGGTTGATTTTGCAAACATCATCATATCCCCATCCCAGTCTGCAAATAAAGATACCCCATAGGTTTCTTCCCCGGAATCCGATTTCGGGCACTCCTGTTTCATCTGCTTTAACACCCCGGCATAATCTTCCAGTTCTTCCACCGGCGGCTTTCCAATCTTTTCGTACAAATCCCACCGGATATCCGGGTGGTAATCGAAATCCCCATATTCTCCGCTTTCGGATGCTACATCATATCCAAATCCATAAATATGCCCACCGGAATTTTTCCTATTTTTTTCTAATGCTTTTTTCATATGCTCTTTCATATATGGGCCATAGTCCTTTAACAGCCCATCCTTTTCCCAGTCCAGCAGCAGCCCGTCCGCAATCGCGCTGTGGTACTGGTCTGAATCCGACCCCCAGATAATAATATCCCCAAGGTCGCCTTCCGCGGCCTTGCGGGCATAAAAATCCTCGCTCCCATCAAAAATAAAATTAAGCTTGATATGGAACCGCTCTTCCAAAATCTGTGCAAACCAGCCTTTTTGTTCCCCCTGATACCCACTGAGCTGCGAATAAACATCCAGCGTAACCGTATCCTTAGGGATGGCCGCAGCTTCTAATGCGCTAACCCCTGCGGCCGCTTCCTTGGCGGATACAGCGCTTTCCTGCACCGCCCCCTCCTGCCTGCCGCCTGGTTGCCCGCCGCCCTTTTTTTCCACCTGTTTTTCGCAGGCGCATAGGCATAATGCCGTTGCCAGGAACATGCAGATCCCAGTTATTTTCATTCCCGTTTTTTTCTTTCTCCCTGCCTGGTTCCTTCCCATGAAAACCACCCACCCAACTCTTTTCCGTAATATTTTGTTACGGCCCACGGCCTAAACAAGCCGCTTTGTAACAATATTTTTATTATAAGTACCGCTTTCATTTCTTCCAACTTGAGTTTTTTCACAATTTATACTATAATAATTATAGATTCGGAACAGGAAAGGAACCGCGGTATGCATATCCTACACAACTATAAGGCCACAACATCAAAAATACAAAACCGTATCCTCGCAATTTTTTTGATTGCCGCCGTGGTCCCCATCCTTACCATCGGCTGCATTTCCATTACCTGGCTCCGCAGCCAGATGCAGGAACACTACGAAAAGCAGCTTGAGGCAGAAGCAATGCGGGCAAATTCCGTCCTGTTTGATATAACTACTTCTGTATATACCGCAAGCGAACCACTTGTTTCATCCAACCAGTGGCGGCAATTATTTGGTTCACAGGCCAATGTACATCCCCATGATGAAAACTATGCGGATTTTACATCTGATGTTGCGGCACTCAAAAACAATACCGCAGCTATTTCAACCATCCTGGTTTACACAAACAACCCGCATATACCAAACAATAGCTATATCCACCGGATTTCAGCCTTTGAAGGCCAGGAATGGTACTCGGTCCTCTCAGACAAAGACTGGAACCATTGGGGCTGTGTTTCTTCTACAAGGCGCCGCCAGGATTATTATGAACTGTCACTTGTACGCAGGATTGCCACACTTACGGGCAAATACTCCGCATGCCTAGTTGTCCGGTTAGATACCAATAACCTAAAAAACCGCATGAACCAGAACACCTACACCTTAATCAGCACGGTAAATAATTATCCGGTATTTTATTCCAACAACGAATCTTTCCTGCACAAAAATTTTCCATTTCAGGGGGAATACCGCCAGGATTTTTTCACTTATAATGGCCCTATCCACCTGGAAGGCGGAAACCAGCTTTCCAGGATTGTGTCGTTCCGCCCCTACGGCACGAAAGATATGTTTTACATATGCGTCAGCGCCCCAGATGCTTACCGCAGTATGTGGAACCTAAATTTTTCCTACGGCTGTATCATACTGATTGGCATTGTTGTGCCTATGGTGGTCATACTGTTGTTTTTATCTGTCTTCAGCCGCCGCCTTACAACGCTAAAGGATGCGATGCACAAGGCAAGCGAAGGGGATTACAATATTGTAGAACAGTTAAAAGGGGATGA
This sequence comes from uncultured Eubacterium sp., assembly GCA_947089855.1. Taxonomy (GTDB): domain Bacteria; phylum Bacillota; class Clostridia; order Lachnospirales; family Lachnospiraceae; genus Eubacterium_J. The sequence continues at coordinate 19,366 of CAMUML010000032.1, read as the reverse complement.
TGAGTTAAGTGAAGTATTTACTGATTTAAAGCGTACCGTACAGCTGATCCATGAAAAAGAAGCTGCCATTTATACCGCACAGCTGAATGAACAGATCCTGATCAACAAACAGCAGCAAATGGAATTTAAGATGCTTGCAAGCCAGATTAACCCACATTTTCTATACAATACGCTCGAAACGATCCGGATGCAGGCGCTGGCGGCAGGTAACCGGAATATCGCGCGTTCCATCAAATTGCTTGGAAAAGCCATGCATTATGTACTGGAAAACTCTGGTACCAATTCCACTACCTTAGACCGTGAGCTTTCTTATATCAAAACATACCTGGACATACAAAAGCTCCGTTTTCAGGACCGGTTTACGTGTGAAATCATAGTTGATAACGGCATCCAGCCAGAAAATTACCTTATACTTCCCCTTTTGCTGCAGCCAATTGTAGAAAACGCGGTCATTCATGGCCTGGAATCTGTAGCCGAACGGGGGTACGCCCAGCTTCATATTTCCCTAAACGGCGATATTTTATGGATTACAGTACAAGACAACGGCTGTGGAATCGAGCCACAGGCACTTACGCATATTAAACGGGATATAAAAGAACACAACCCGTCGGACTCCAAAAGCATCGGGCTTTATAATATTAACCAAAGAATCCGGCTGCGTTATGGGGATGAATACGGCCTTCAGATTGAAAGCAGCAAAAATACCGGGACAACCGTCACCTTATGCCTTCCGGCACAAAATATCAACCAGGAATAACAAAACTGGTATAAACTTGAGTAGGAGAAACATTTATGGAAAACAGCCAGATAAACATTTTAATTGCAGATGATGAAAAAATTGTACGGGAAGGGCTGCACTATATCATTGATTGGGAAGAGCTTGGATTTTGTATCTGCGCGGAAGCCGCCACCGGCACGGAAGCCCTGGATAAAATAAAGCAATATCAGCCAGACATCGTTTTGCTAGACATCCGTATGCCAAATATGTACGGGACCGACCTAATGGAACAGGCGCGTTGCGATGGATACTGCGGGTATTTTATTATCCTTTCCGGCTATTCTGATTTTAAATATGCCCAAAGCGCGCTTCACTGCGGGGCTTCCTTTTACCTGACGAAACCAATTGACGAAGATGAACTTACAAATGCAGTCTTGCAAGTCAAAGAAAAAATTATAGAATCCTCCCACCAAGAACATTCCCTGCACCAGTATCGGCAGAAAGCACGCGTTATGATTTTGCAGGACCTTCTGACTGGGGCAGAGCACAATCCAACATTAAACTATGCGGAACTAGGGCTTTCTGCGCCCATTTACCAAGTAGTCATATATGAAAACTATCTTCCCTACGCTAATTTTTATAACTTTGCGCATATGCTGCGCGTCACCAACCAGGACCAACGCTCTTTTGAGCATATTACAATAAACGGGCAGGAAGTGATTTTACTCAAAGGCTCCTTTGCATTGGAGCGTTTTAATTCCTGCCTGCACCATTATGAAATCGGAACACAAAAAAGTTCCCCGCTGGATACCATATTTTTAACCTATGGCCCTGTGGTATCTTCCATTGCCCAAATCAGCAAGTCGTATGAAGTATGCACCCAGCTTATGCAGCGGCGTTTTTTCTGTGACGAAAACCAGCATGTGCTTTCTTATGAAATGCTGCCGCAGATAGATTTCAGCCAATCCATCACAGACAACAACCTGGCATACTCCTACAGCCAAAACCTTTGCCAGTTTATTATGACATGCAACCGCCGCCGTATTGGAGAAACACTTGCAGAATTAAAAAAACAGCTGTTTATCTGCAAAAACAGCGTTGCCGAAATTAAATATTTCCTAGCAGATATATTTTTCCAAATGAAACAATATATCACGCACACTTATACCAATACAGAAATCCCATTTCTTCCAAACAGCACCATATTAGAAGAAATTGAAAAAAAATCCTATCTGTATGAGATTTTATTATATTTTACAGGGCAGTTTGACATCATCATCCGGGCAATTGGAGCAACTTCCAGAGAAAGCGTATTCGATGATATTCTACATTATATCGGCCATGCCTATACCGAACCGCTGAAACTGGAAACGATCGCGCCGCTATTTGGCTACAACAGTTCCTATCTTGGCAAGCTTTTTTCCCAGAAAATGGGAATGACATTTAATAACTACCTTGACAAACTACGTATCCAATATGCAATAGAACTATTAAGGACGACTGACATGAAAGTCTATGAGGTTGCTTCCAAGGTAGGCTATAAAAATGTAGACTACTTTCATCAGAAATTTAAAAAGAACACAAACCAAAGCCCCGCAGAATACCGGAAGAATAAATGCGTAACTGCAAAAACCCCTGGCCCATAAAAGCCAGGGGCGAAAGCTACTTTCCGGATCCATCCATTTTAGCCGCAAAGTATTCTTCTATATTTTTCAAATCGGCTTCAAACACCCGCTGATAACCAAGCCCATTGACCGTATCCTGCATATCTTTTAATAAAGCGTCAAACTCTTCCTGATTTCTGGCAAATACCATCTTCCAGGAACTCGCTATAATAGAATCCCGGCACTGCTCCATGATCGTTTGTATATCCGTTTCGTATTCTGGAGCCGCATAATCCGTACCCGGATTTACAATAAGCATATCGTTGCCCTTTAAATATTCCAGTGCCGTCAATGCATTGCCATGCTGGGCGGACCATTTTTTTGATAGTTTTGTTTCCGTTTGTTTATGGTAATCTTCCCATCTTTGATAATTATAGCATACACCATTGGACTCATCTACATCGGCCAGGCCCACGGCCTTGTAATTTAATGCAGATACGCCATCTTTCCATGTACCGGTGCCCCATTCTTCCGGCACCGTCAATCCTTCTTCCTGCCGGACCAGCGCCCTTACGCCAAAATCCGTCAGCTTTGGCTTCCCGGCTCCATCCATCTCCCAGGTCAGCCCCTGTGGGCCGCAAAATGACGCGCTGGAAGAACAGGATGCCCGGATACCTTCCGGCGAATAAAGCCAGTCAATAAAATCTACCAGCCTCTGCGGATCCTGCGTCTGGCTTCCAACCATAATGGAAGATGAACATTTTCCGTTTGGCATAGAGCCATAGGTCAGACATTTCATGTCCCCGATCACCGCGGTTGCAAAGCCTTTGCCCTCTGAAGTATGTTTATACGTATTATATTCCCCAGCGCCAAGCCAAGGCCAGATCGAATACAATACCGCCCCGTCTTGATATTTAACAGCCAGCGCGTCCAAATCCTGCTCCAACGACTCCGGGTCCACCAGCCCTTGCTGGTTTGCGTCAAATAAAAACTGCAGTGCCCTGACATAAATGCCATCGGTATCTATCACCGACTGCATATCGCTGCCGTCTCCTTTTGCCATTACAAACCCCTGGGCTTCGTACCCATACAATGCGCAAAAACCGCTTGCATTCTGCATAATATTGCTATCCCAGTCCCGGAATAATGAAATGGCATAAACCGCCTTTCCGGATTCAGACTTGCCCGCGGCGTGCTGCATATCAGAAAGCACCATAAGCAGGTCTTCCAACGTTTCCATCTTTGGATAACCAACCTGCCCATAAATATCCCAACGCAGGGATGGCGCATTCGTCGGCTCCGTCGCATCACAAGGTTCTGTCGCCGGCTGGTTGGAAATCTCACTTGGAACCGCCCACACGCCTTCTTTGCCTGCCAGCTTCGCTACCTGCGCAATAGCTGCCTGATTCTTATTTAACATATCGCACCCTTCCAGATATGGAGTCATATCCAAAAGCAGCCCCGCAGATACCAAATCTTTTAAACGCCCTCCATCGGTACCCGTAATAATCAAATCGCCCAGGTTTCCAGCCGCGGTACGTGTCTGGTATAACGTATCCCTGCCTCCGGCTATATTAGGCGCGATAATATTCAGCTTCATATGAAACTTGTCTTGTACGATTTTTGCAAACCAGCCAGCCTGCTCCCCCTGGAAATTCGCCAGGTCGTCAAATACATCAATGGTAATTTCTTCCTCATAAGGGCCGCCATGTGCGCTGGACCCATTTGCTTCCTTTGGATTTCCACCTACCCCCCCCCGCTTGCCGCAGCCAGCAAATACTACGGCGCACAGGCCTACGGCAACAGCCTTTTTCCATTTCCATACCGGTATCCCCATACCTGCCTCCTACATAGGAAATTGCTTCCTAATCGTCTTATTAAAGGCAGTATACTATTTTCCGGTTCGCCTGGCTACCATAATATTTGCATCATTATCACCTTATTTTTTACATACGGTCCCTTGCCTTGTAATCAGAATTTCCCTGAATAACTTTCAGAGCCTGGTAAATATCTCCGTCTCGTGCCGTAGCCCGCAAGCAATCCCCTTATTTTCATCCATCTGCATATGGATGTTATGCATATCTGTTTCCAAAACCTGCATATTGCCGGATGTGCCGGCCAGCCCGGCTGCGCTTTCATCAATGGATCTGCTAATTGTATGGATCGCCCCGGCTATCTCGGACACCGCTATTTTCAGAGTATCCGTTTTACCGGCAATTTCATGCATGACACGTTCTACATGGCCGGCACTCTGCTTGTATTCTTCTCCGGCTTCTACAAAATTTTCAAATTCCGGCAAAATCGTTTCATTCATGTAATCCACCAGGCTTTCTGCATGCCCTGACAGATTATGGACTGCCTCCGTCACCACCGCATTAATCGACTGGATATTGTTTGCAGACTCCCTGGCCGCCTCCGCCAGCTTGCTGATTTCATGTGCAACAACCGCAAATCCCCTGCCCGTTTCCCCCGCTCTGGCTGCCTCAATCGAAGCGTTCAGTGCCAAAAGGTTTGTCTGGTTAGCGACATTTAAAATATCGCTTGTAAGGTTATTAACCTGGTTCACGCTTTTACTGTCTTCAATCGCCTGGTTCAGCACACAAAGGATCTCGTTTAATTTTGCACTTGTTACCTCCATATTTGCGCGTGCACCGGCTGCCATTGTATCTGCATGGTTTCTCATTTTCTTAGAATATTCGTTCATGTCATTCGTCCGTTCTGCAATGCCTGCTACCTCCGCACTGACGGATTCTGCATTCTGATGAATATTCTGCGCATGAGCCGATACCGATTCCATTGTTTTAGACAGCCCTTCGACAAACGCAGACATTTCCGATACGCTGCTGTTCGAGGTTTCCACGTTCGCAAGCACCTTCGAAACAACACAATCCATTTTTTGTGAATTATCTGTAATCATGCCAAAAATATTCTGCAATTTTTCCAAAAACACATTAATCCCGTGTCCAAGCGCCGCAATTTCATCATTGGACACGATACGGATGCGCTTCGTCAAATCGCCTTCTTTTTTGTCAATCCCTTGGATAATGCCTGATAAATCGCGTTCTGTCCTTGTAATTGGATGAATGATATGCCGGTTTGCACTAAATACTGCATAAATGACTGCAAGAAAGCTTATAAAAACCGTAGCGGTATTGACAACCAGGCTAAAACGGTATACACGCTCCAGATGCTCCCTCGCCTCCTGCGCCTGCTGCCTGGCATGGGATTCAATGCTGTCAATCGCTGCAAGCATCTTATCGGAGCAGGGGGCTATTTCCTCGTTTGCAGTTTTATTTGCCTGCGCCTGTTTCCTATTTGCGCTGAATGCACAGATACGCCTGACCCCGTTTAAAAGCATCTTGTACTGTTCCTTCATTTCCTTATAGGCCGGACCATCCCCGCTGCTTAAATACTGCTCATATGCTACCAGTTTCTCTTCTAATCCGCTTTCTTTTTGTTTCAGCCTGTCTGCTGCCTGAATCATGCTGGCAGAGTCAGATGCCGTTGCATGGGACAGCCCCAGAATATGTATTTCCTGTATCATCTGCTTCACAGAGCTTAATTCCGTAAGGCTTGTCATATCATGGTCAGCAATCCTGGCCGCATTTTCGTTTACCCTGCGTATATTGGACATCGTGGCTAAATTGGACAATACGGCAACAATCCCCAGTATTACGACCGGCAGCATGATACGCACTTTTATGCTCCTGCGTCTTTTTTGTTCCATCTGTGTATTCTCCTAGATTTCCGTAATCCCATTTACCAGCTGGTCCATCAGATCCTGCAGCGGTATATTGTTCGGGTTGCCATTAACCATAGTTTCTCCAAACGCTGACATCGGTGTCCAGTATTTCTGCCCGACTTTTTGCAATACTCCATATTTAGACTGATCTAACACCGCAGCAATTGCCGGAACTTCCAAAACGGCATCTGAGGCCGCCGCATTCTTGTTCGCCGGGCCGTTCTGCCTGGACTGAAAATAAAAAATCTGGCTTTCCTCATTTGAAAGATAGTCTGCAAGCATTTCTGCAAGCTCCCTGTGCTGTGAATAGGAATTCACGCCCAGCATCCGGTATCCTTTAAATGACGACATCTGCACTTTTTTTCCTGCACAGGAATACACTGGAAGGCGGCATGCCCCGTAATCCCCGCCAAATGCTTTTTTTATATCTGCTGCATCCCATACGCCGCTGACGAGTGCAATGGCAGTACCATCCAGTGCTTTTTTTGCAAAGCCAGAATCCGGTACTTCTTCAAATCCAGGATGCTTTGCAATATCTAAAAGCGACTGGGCAATATCTGTCCCTTTTATCTCTCCCTTTGCCGTATTCCAGTTACAGGAATTCGTCAGCCCATCTTCATTAAGCTCTAACTGAAGCCCTGTATTTCCAAAAAAAGAGTACAGATACCAGCCGCTTGTCCAGCTCATGATAAATTTCTTATGATTTAACGCACATATTTCCAGTATACGGTCCAGCGTGCGGACATCCTTTTTTGTGAAATACCTCTTATCATAATACAGAAAGTACCCGTTATCCGCCGTATACGGATATGCATACATCGTGCCGTCTATAGAAGCCGCCTGCACCGCCCCCTCCAGGCTGCGCCCCGCGGCTTCATCCGCATATGCAATTTCTTCCAGCACACCGGACGCTGCCATAGTCAGCAGCTGGTCATCCGGAATGCAGAACAAATCCGCACCATTTGCAACATCTCCAAGAAATGTCTCTTTGCAAATGGATGCGCCAACCGGCTCGAACTCCACTTCAGTCTGCATATCCGGATGTTCTGCAAAAAAATTTTCGAGGCGTTTTTGAAACATATCTGTTTCATACTCGTCGCACCACATTTTCAACCTGACAGTGCCGTTTTCTTGCTTTGCCTGCGTCTGCGCATTCCTGCTGTCCAAATCCCCGGTTTTCCTGCTGCATCCTGCAAAAACACATGCTGCGGACACGAAAAATGCCAAAACCAGCAATGCTTCCTTCTTTATGCTTTTTTCATGCATTTATAATCTCCTTCCCTGGCGTTTGCATTCTATCTGGATGCATCTGCCCGGACTGCGGCAGATATACCCTGTCTGGATAGCTCTGTTTCATTGCCTGCAGCATAGGATCGCTTAAATCAAGCAGTAGTTTGATTTTTTTATGGTTTTCTGTGGCAATCATCGTATAATAAGGCGTATTTTCTTCATAGGAGGTATAATCGTATTTGGAGAGTTTTATGCTGCCGCCGCGTTTGCGGTACTGTGCTACCGCATCATGCCAGTTCGGCGCTACTGTTTCCATCGTTTCCATATCCAGGACATGCGCCGGCCTGCGGTATCTTTTTCCCCAGATAATATCGATCGCTAATGTATGGTTTTCCAGCGTATATTCATATTCCTTCTGGCTATATATGCCATAAATATAATACAATACTGTAAACAGAAAACCGGTAAGCATAAATCCCCGGGAAACTACAATTCCGGATAACAAAAAGAGTACCGCAAAAACAGCCATGCCTGCACGCAGCACTCTGGTCAAAGGCCTGGGTGCTCGGATGACCTGCTCCACAATCTTATTCTGATACATCTCAAATTCCTCCGTTTATACTCACAAGCGATAAAGTAGGGGGCCAGCTGCCTCATCCTGGCTATCCCTGGCTATCCCTGTATGCCTGTAATGCCTTATTATACTGCAGTGTTTTTTCCCCTGCCAGTTTTGCTGCACACAACGGATACCTGTCCGGCAGGATCTGGGCGGTTGCCGCTGGTTCCCAGTAGAATACGCCTGCCTGCTCCTGCCCGCCTATTGCCTGCATTACGTGGATACAGTCTGCCAAAATCCGGTAACTTCCTTCCTCGTCAGAGTCCCGCCCTCCTGTCTCCACAATCATAACTGGCTTTTTATATGTCTGTGTATACTTGTTCAGCTGTTCCGCTAATCTTTCTTTATTGCTCAGTTCCTGTTCCCAGTATGGATAGTAAGAAAATCCCAGAATATCGGTCTTGCCGTTTTGTGCAAAAAAATGATCCAAAAAAGGCCTGCACTGCGCATCATCACATACCGCTGCCAGATGCGTAATAACCTTGCAGTCCGGGCACACTTGCTTTACAGCATCATAACCGGCATTTAAAAAACGCACCATCTGTTCTGGCGCTGTATCCAGCTTTCCGTTCGGCCACATGAGGCCATTGTTAATCTCGTTTCCAACCTGGACCCACTGTGGATAAATACCGTGGCGTGTAAGGAGCCGCAGCACTTCTTCCGTATGCCCAAAAACCCTTTGTTCCAGCTGCGCATCTGTATCGTGTTTCCATTCTTCCGGCAAATCCTGATACTGCGGGTCTGCAAAATGGCCGCTGTAATGAAAATCAACCATCAGCTTCATGCCGTTTTTTTTGACCCTCTTTGCCATATGAAGTACGCTTTGTGCATCGCAAAAACCAAGCATGCAGCTTTCGTTTTCCTGTTTCTGCCAAAACGCGTTTTCCGGCGGATTGACAAACACGCGCAAACGGACTGCATTCACGCCAAGTTCTTTTGATATTTCTAAAATGTCCCGCTCAACGCCTGCCTCATCCAGCCACCGGTATCCCATTGCTTCTAACTGCGTAACCCATCCAAGATCCGCACCGTATATCATTTCTGCCATATCAATCCCCCTGCCAAGCTTTCGGGCTGCCGCAAAACAGTTCCTCCTATTCCACGGCAGCCCTTTATGCCCGTTTTCTTTAATCAAAATCAAATTTTGTAAATCTTTGATACATTGCCCTGTATCTGGTCCTCACCTGCTCGTTTCCTTTTAGGACATCTGCCTCTTTGCCTGTATACTGGCAGCGAAGGCAGTAGTATTCCTCTTTTTCTTTGTCATAAAACATATCAATATCCAGGTCCCTTAAAAAACAGGACGGACACCTATAATTTAATCTGCCTTTTCCAGCCTGAGCCATGTTTCAAAAACCTCCTTCTCTGATACCTGTTTCTTATATCCTAGGGTAAACATCGGCGAAAATGCATATCCTTCCCGGATATATCCTTCTGCCCCGTCTGCTTCCTTTTGAGAAGCCCGCATACTGACTTTTGTCTCAATTGCCGAAATCACCGCCGATACTTCTTCCGCATTTACAAGGCTTTCTTCCCGGCACTTATATGCATATATAATTTCCTTTGCAGCCGTGCCCTCACACCGGAGTATAATACCGTCCATATCTTCCGGATACTCAGTGGTCCCATAGCAGGCTGACAGATATTCATTGATTTCTATTTTTTCATCCGGCTTGCTCATTTTTAAAATTTCACGTGCAATACGGATACACCCCGTACCTTCCTCAAAATATAATCTTGTCTGAAGTTCTACCGTCAGTCCCTCAAATACAAGTTCTACCGGATCAAGCGTAAGTATCCTGGTATTTCCTTCTTTCGAAAAATGCGCCTTGGTACGGCACAGGCATAAGTCGGCCTCTTCGCCTTTATAACTGATTTTTGCACTGCGTATCGTTCCTTCCCCTGCATAATGCGTGAAATATCCGGCACGGTATTTTTCCTGTATCAAATATGGGTAAGAAGCTTCCTGGACATGTTTTGTCCCGATACCGACCTCCCATTTCAGCTTTGCAGCATAAGGGCGCAAGTCAAATATGGCACCGCCTTGGTCCATATTGACCCCGGCCCTCATATAAGGGTCCGTATACCAGAAAAGCTGTTTGTCCGACCCATACAAAATATCCCGCCACAGCGCACACTCCGGTTCGGTATAAGACTTTTTCCCACGGTAATAATCGGCAAATTCAGCCATTGTCATATCCGTCAGTTTTCCTTCTTTTTTAAGCTCCCCGTAATACTTACAGCCGTCGGAATAGGATTTTAGCAACAGCTCATAAGGCGCTTCCCACCGCCCCATCTTATTCATCCATCCTGGCCCTACAAACATCATATTATAAGCATAGCCGTTATTGTATTTCTCCTGGGCCCGGTACTGGTCAATCAAATTATACAGATATGGGAACTCCCATGTTTTGGAATCATAAATCATCCCGCGCAGCACATTCTGCGGATGCGTGCCGAAGTTTGAGCCGTTTCCGTCATAGCAGGCAATCAAATCCCTTGACAAATGCGGAATCGCCACAATCCCGCTGTCTTCGCTTTCATCAGCCGCCGGTGCGTGCGTATTCTGTTTCGACGGAATCCACGGTGCCCAAGGGCCTCCGTCAAATAAGGTATACCAGGAATTATTGCAGGTATGGTATGCCTTCGGCCCTTCTTCCCAGCAGGTAGCAATGGCGCATTTCACAGACGGGTATTTTTCCTTGATATAATTCGTCAGCTCTGCATCCATATAATAAGAACCGGTAGACTGCGGATACACGCCGAAAATCTCATAAAACTTTTCAAATACGTCGTCTACAATGGCCTTCTTATCTTCCATCGAAAACATCCAGATACAGAAATCTTTTGTTTTGTATTTCTCCCGAAACTGTTCGCACGGAAGCCCCAGCAGCGATAATGCGATTTCGTCGCCGTATTTTTCATGGTCTTCTTTTGCAATTTTTACTGCCTCTTCGTTAAAAAGCGACGCATAAGTCATATGAATGGTCACTTTCAGCCCATTCTCATGCGCAATCTTTTGCTGTGTTTTGAAAATATCCAGTGATTCTGTTAAAAGTTTCTTATCCCCAATATCTTCTTCTTTTCCATGGCCGGTAACCGTAGCCGAATACTCTGGCACCATTTCCGGCCTGTGGATTACATTCAGAATAAATTCACCCATTATCCTGGCCCCTTTCTCTATTTCTCAATCCTAATAATGTGAAAACAGGCATACGCAACCATCTGCGCCTGCAGATTTCCCGCATGCCCTGCTTTCTTTTGCCACAAGCCGCCAGCCAATCGCTTTATTTGCCATATAGCCTTTTGTATTGACGCCCGTGAGTCGGCGTTACTGGCAAATTTTATTGCACGCCAGTATACATTACTGTAATTCTGGCGGCTTGCAGTATATTTTACAAGCCCTGCTGCAAATAAATCCTCCTGGTTCTATTTTACAGCGCCTGTAATACCTTCTGCAAACTGCTTCTGTAAAATGAAGAAGATCGCCATCGTAGGTACCGAACAGAATAATACGCCTAACATCAGCATTCCATAATCCGTTGTATATCCGGCTGCCAGGTTTGCAATCAGCATCGGCATTGTCTGTGCATTCGTATCGGTCATAATAACCTTTGGCCACAGATAGGAATTCCAGGCATTCATAAATGTAATAACTGCCGCCGCCGCATAGGTCGATTTCATCATCGGCAGATACATCCGAAAGAAAATCTGGTATTCTTTCAGCCCGTCAATACGCGCTGCTTCCATAACGTCTATCGGAAAGTTTCTGGAATTCTGGCGGAACATCATAATTAAAAACGGCGTTGAAATGGCTGGCAGGATAAATCCGCCTACCGAGTTTAACAGCCCTAAATCCGAAACCAGCTTAAACAGTGGAATCATCGTTGCAACACCTGGAATCATCATTGCAAGTAGCAGCACGCTGAATAACATATCCTTCTTTTTATCGTGGTACAATTCAAATCCAAAACCTGCCAGCGAGCAGATCAGCATTGCAAGTACCGTCTGTACAATCGCGTAAAAGAAGGAATTTCCCATAGCGCCCCACAGGTCCTGCCCGTCGGTCAGATTCTGAAAGTTCTGCATCAGGTGCCCGCCTGGCAGGATTCTTCCCTTCGCCACTTCAAACGAGGTATTGGTAGCTGCAGAAATCATCCAGTAAAACGGGAATACCGACAGAAAGGATACAATTCCCAGAAAAATATAGGTCGGAATCAGCCGGCGCTGAATCATGCTTCTGTTCTTTTTCTCAGTCACGTGTATCACCTACTTTCATATTAATTAACGCTAAGACACCGACCATGATAAATACGCAGAAAGCCATTGCCGTCGCATATCCGAAATTCGCAACGCCTGTGCCGAATGTCATATTATAAATATAATGCGACATGGTAATCGTAGAATTTGCCGGCCCTCCGTTTGTCAGGTTTACAGACTCGTCAAAGAGCTGTAGGGTACCGTTGATAGACATAATAAAGGTCATAATAATCGTCGGTTTTAAAAGCGGAACCGTGATCTTCCAAAACGTCTTCCAGCCGTTTGCACCGTCAATTTTGGCTGCCTCATATACGGAATACTCAATATTTTGCAGCCCGGCAAGATAAAATACCATGTTGTACCCCGTCCACCTCCAAATCAGCGCAATAATAATGACTGCCTTCGCGCTTGCAGGATTGCCGAGAAAATTATAATTCTCGGACAGGATATGTAAATTCACAAGAATTGTATTAATTAACCCTTCCGTCGCAAACAGTGATTTAAAAATCAGCGAATACGATACAAGCGCGGTTGCACACGGCAAAAACACACAGGTACGGAAAAAACCTTTTAATTTCAGATGCTTGTTGTTCAAAAGCTGTGCAAGCAGAATCGCCAGCACCAGCATAACCGGCACCTGGACCGCCAGGTACAAAAATGTATTTCCAACCGAACGGATAAACAGTTGATCTTGGAACATTCTCGTGTAATTATAAAAAATCGGCTCCGACCATTCCATATTTGCACTGGAACCCGTTTTGAGCGAGGTAAGAAATGCATTTAACATCGGCCAGAAACTCATTACAGCAATCAGCACCGTCGCTGGCGTTAGGAATGCCCAGCCGGCCCTGGATTGTTTTTGAAGCAGACTTAGTCCTTTTTTCTTTTCCACTTCGAGTCCTCCTTTTTAAATGTATACTTAATTACCCATCTCAAAGTTCAGCTGATCCTCTGCCTGCTTTAATTCGTCTTCCAGACTGCTGCCGTTGATAATATTTACAATCGCTGCCGCAATCTGTGTACGGCATGTATAATGGTACGGGCTCTGCTCGATTGTATTTACATGGCTTCCCATTTCTGCAATCTTTGCATAAATCGGCGTATCATTAAAAAATGCAACCCCTTCATTATAAACTTCAGACTTGCCTGCCGGAATATAGGTAGCTACCACACCTCCGTTTTTCAGCGCATTATCATAGGTAACCGTGCTTCCGCCAAACGTATATTTCAAAAAGTCTTTTGCAAGCTCTGTATTTTTACAGTTTGTTGTAATATACAAAGAAGAGCCACCATTCGATGCATAGCCTTCTCCCCCTGCGATCGTAGGCATCGATGTGATTTCCCATTTACCGCTGTTGGCTTCCACTTTCTCAATCGTCGGTATAATCCAGTTGCCGTTCATAACGCCTGCAACCTGGTCGCCCTGGATTGCTTTGTCTGTATAGTCAGACCAGCTGTTGCAAAGAAGCAGCACACCTTCGTTCGCCATATCTGCAACAATCTGTACCACCTGTTTCAACGTTTCGTTTTCCGTAATATACGGTTTGCCGTCTTTAAACTGCGATACCCCCTCTGCCTGGCACATCAGATAGACAAGGTCGTTTCCGTCGCCATCCATGCAAAGCAGGTATTTCCCTGTCTTTTCCTTCACCGCTTTGCCGATTTCCATAAATTTTTCCCATGAAATGCCTGTCATATCATCAATGGTATATCCCGCTTCTTTTAAAAGGTCCACGCGGTAAGCCATAATAACCGTGCCGCCGTCTACAGGAACCCCGTAATGGACGCCGTCAATCGTAGAATAATCAATTTTTTCTGGATAGAAATCATCCCACTTAATATCCACATCATCCACGTTCTGCCATGCATCCGGATAATCAGCTACAAACTTCTGAATCCAGTGGTCTTGGAACAGTACCATATCCGGCAGTGTCTCATAATTCCCGGAAGAAGCCGCTGTTGTAATTAGTGTTTCTATATCCACAGAACCTGCCTGTTCTTTTATATCCAAAACAAAATCAGGGTTTACATTCTCTTTATAGTCGTCTGCTGCTGCCTGAATAGCCGGAATATTAAAAGAAGGGTCCCATGCCGCGACTGTCAGCGTATTGCCGTCTGTGCCTTCCGTTCCTCCCTCTTTGCTATCACCGTCTGCGCTGCCGCTTTCTTTACCACTGCCGCTGTCTTGCCCGCTTCCATTTCCTTGCCCACTACTTCCACATGCGGCCATCGAAACCGCCATCACACCCGCAACCAGTACTGAGATTAACCTTTTTTTCATTTTTGTCCTCCTTTTTATGAAAGGATTTCTTGTGCAATTTGTACACTTTTAATCCTTTCTGCATATTTTTATGTGCATAATTATAACTAATATTTTTGCTTCATTGCGTTCTTTTTCTACCAAAAAAACGGCATATTCTATCTTTTTCTCATGGAAGCCTGCTCTTATTATTCCCATCCCCTCAGTACACTGACTTTAAAATCCAACAGCTGCCTGGAATGGTTATCCGGCGACCGCTTCCACTGATAAGGCGTCATGCCAAACATTTTCTTGAAATTTCTAGTAAACGTTGACACATCCCCGTATCCAACCCGGAATGCAATTTCTTCCATAGTTGCAAAACTTTTTAAAAGAAGCCTGCTCGCCTCCTGAATCCGGATGACGTTAATATAGTCATTCGGCCCCATATTCATACATTCCTGAAAAATCCTCCTAAAATGCGTCTCGCTGATGCCGCAGACCTGTGCCAAATTTTGAATTTTAATCTCTTCATAATAATGCCCTTTCACATAACCAAGCGCCGGGGCTATTTGAAAATTTCTAGTGCTTTTGCGTGGCATATCCTCCTGGACATTATGGATGCGCAAAAGTTCTACAACAAAAGACTGCAGGATACCTTTGAGCGTCTCTTTGTACATATACGCCTTTTTATCACACTCATCACGGATTTTTAATATTATATCGCTAATATCCGGGTGTTCCTGTTTGAAAAAAAATAACGCGGATCCATACATCACATCACGCAGATAGTCAATATCCAGTTTGCTGGAAGACAGCTCTTTCATATCCCGCAGCACACTGTCAATATCCAGATACATCCACTCCCAGAATGCGGTCGTTCCCAAATCAGCAGTATTGCTGTGCGGATAATTAGGCGGTACAATGATCATACAGTCTTTTTCAAACCTTTTTACACTGTCGCACAGTGTGCTCTCCCCATGCCCTTCGTAGCAGATTCCAACTTCCATGTAATTGTGGAAATGCAGATTATCAATATCCTTTCCGTACGACCTCCTCCAGTTCTCCCCAAGAAGCGCGCGTACCTGTTCATTTGGTTCAATCTCGTAGTATCTAAATTCCAGCTTTGGTTTCTTCTTTGCCATTCCGTATCCCCTCTGTACCAGATTCTTTATCCCATAGTATTATTGTGCATTATGTATAGTATTGCCCTTTTCCGCAATGATTTTCTATCTATAATTATACTCATATCCCTTGCGCATTGCGGTTTTATTCTTTCAAAAAAAAGGCATTTTCTATCTTTTTCCATTGAAAGGGAGTGTTCATCTGTCCGGCATATAGGCAAAGCAAAAAGGCGTATGCCACTGCTGCACACGCCTTCCATACTGTCTTATGTAATTTTTTGTACTATCCACAGCCGCCTGGACACCCCGCTGCCCTGGATTCCTGCTGTATTATGAAGTGGGCCGTCCGTTGTTTCTTTTCCATCTAAATGAAAGGCTTTCCTGCTGCACCACCCTTAGGCCAGCCGCCACACAGTCCGTCATAAAAAATATGCGTTAAGCTGACAGGCCGCTGAAATAACAGCCGCGTTGTGTCCAGGTGTTTCGGGTAACGCTTTTTATACTGGCAAACACTAAAATTTGCCAAGTAACACCGGCTCACGAGCATTTTTATCTTACATCATATGCTAAACTTTATCGCTCGTGAGTATAATTGATAATGCGTATGGCTTTGCTGATTTCCCTGTAATCATAATCAGAAAGTTTTATGCCCGTCTTCCTATTGCTGGCATGGATTACCCTCCCACTGCCATCATAAATTGCTGCATGGAAGAATTCATTTTCACCGTCTGCCGAGCTGTAAATAATAATATCTCCTGCTGACAGGCCCTCCTGCGGTACCTCTGTTCCAACAGCCGCCAGCGCCTGAATATCTGCCGGCAGCTCTATTCCAGCCAGTGCATAAATTGCTTTGACAAACCCAATGCTGTCTGTTCCCTGCGCTAAGTCTGTTCCGCCTGCCTTATAAGGATTTCCAAGATATAATTTTGCCAGTTCCGCAATCTGTCCACCGTCAGCCTGCTGCCCTTTTGAAATATGCGCCGCCGCATCCGCCGGGCTGTCTGATAATGCCTCGGCATCTGCCATGCCTGCAAGGCTGTCTGATGCTTCTGCCTCTGTTGTATTCTCCTGTATGTCCTGTTTTTCTGCTGCCGCTGCTCCAGGCTCATTTGGGGAAACTTCTGCCCCGCTTTGTCCTATATTTTCAGCCTGGCTGGCTGTTTCGCCTGGTGCTTCCTGTGCGGATACCGTGAATGCTGTCAGAATACAGCAGATGATTCCGGCTGCCACAACAGCCGCTTTCTTTGAATATCTTTTTGTGTTCATAATAAACCGAATCCTTTCTTCTATTTCTGAGTGTCTGGCAAAACAGGCATTAAGCGGCCATACAGACTGCCGGGATTCCTGTGCCAGACGGATTAAAACAAGTGCATAAGCTGTTTTATAGTGCTGTGGACAGGTACGGCACACTTCTTCATCGCAGGCAAACTCAATATCTCTGTTTAATAATACTGCCATTATCCAGACCAACGGATGAAACCAGTAAATGCATATGGCCAGACATAGCAGATATTTCACAAAAACATCCTTCTTGCGGATATGTACCCATTCATGTTCCATAATACAAAAAAATTCCTCTTCATTCAGGCTGATTTCAGAAGGAAGCAAAATCACCGGGTGGATTACGCCATATGTCAGAGGGCTTTTTACAAATTCTGATCTGCGAAGGGCTGCTTTCGGAAAGCTGCGATGCAGCTGCAGCCATTTTTCAGCTGCCTCATTGTAAAAAGGCAGCGACGTTTTGTATAACCTTAACGTGCAGATATGTTTTATCAGAATCCCTGCGGCAAGCATACCCGCCACTGACAGCCATATCACGTAACATACTTCTTTCAGATGAATCTTCACTACAGCATTCTGTACCCATTTCGCCGCTTTCCCAAAATCTGCACTTACAGAAAATGCGTCCGGATCAGCAGAATTTTTATCACAAAGGGCATCCAGGTTATCGGAACGCACACGGAATGCTGTACCAGAAAGCGCGTCCGGCCGCACAGGGCTGCCGCTTTGCACATCCTGCTGCATCCCTCCCTGAAGCTGCCTTTTCAAACCAGACGTCTGCAGGTTCTGCAAGACTGTCTTTTGAAACCAGCTTCCTGCAGATTCGCTGACCGGTATGGAAAACGGAAAAAGCAGCCGCACTATGGCACAGATCCATAGAAAAACAAAAAACCGCTTTGGGATTTGATGAAAGAAAAAATGCCTGAAGCAGATAATGACTGCTATCAGAAAGGATCCATTCAGCCCCATCTGAAACATATTTATGTTATTCATAACCACCTCATTTTACTTCTTCTGCCAGCTTTTTCAGCCGTTCAATGTCTTCCGGCGTCAGCTCCTGCTGTCCAAGCAGCGACGCAAGCAACAGGTCTTTCGAACCGCCATATATTTTGTCAATAAATTCTTTCGTCGCCGCTTTTTGTACTTCCTTTCTGCTAATCAGCGGGCTGCAGAGAAATCCCGGATCTGTGCGCAGAACTGCTTTTTTTTCTACGCATTTTTTCAATACCGTATAGGTGGTTGTTTTGCTCCAGTTAATCTGCTCTTTCAGCCGCCGTGCAATTTCTTTTGCTGGTAAATCACCTTCTTTCCATAATAAGTCCATCACTTTTAATTCTGACTCAAATAACCTTACTGACATACAATTCCTCCGTTCTATTGCAATAGAATAATTATATTATATTCCAGTAGAACAAAATTGTCAAGCATTATTTTCCTATCATTCTGTTCTCCAGAAAGCCTTGCGGCAAATTAGGAACTGTAAAGAAATAATCTGATAAAGTTACGCCGGATTTTTCTTCGAGAGTGCCAGGCAAAAACCAGGCGCATAACGGGCTATGTAACTGATTTTTGCCTGGTGCTATCGGAAAAAAGACAAGTAAGTTTGTTCGATTATTTCTTTACAAACTGCCGTGGATATCTAAAAATATGCTTATCCCACACGCATTTAACTGCCTCAGCAGAAAAAAATATCGGGACTAAAAATCAGCGGAACGCCCTGGTTTACAGGTATTCCGCTGATCAATATTTTAGTAATGTGCTTTTTACCAGTATCTCTCCCCGAAAATGAATTTACTGTTAATTCTTCGTGCAGGATATTGTATTTTTCGTGCAGATAGCATATACTGTAATCACCAACAGGAAAGGAGATGGTTATATGGCTGGCTCTACTACAAACATCAGCATCCAGCATTTCCTTTGCACGTTCGAACCGGTATTCCGATAATTCCTTTAAGCCGTTTTCCATAAAACAATTCCCTCTTTTTGGATATTCTTATAAAAAGGCAGGATATCTCCCCACTGCTCCATTTTTTCTTTTTCAATATCTATAAATGAAAAGACCTTTTCATATTTCATATCAAACTCTGCTGACCATTCCAGAAATTCAGCTCTTTTATCATGACTGAGTTCCTGTCTAAGTATAACCGCAATATCTATATCACTATCTGGCGCAGCATCCATCCTCGCAGTTGAACCAAACAATATAATCTGCTGGATGTTTTCACCAAATATTCTTTTCAACTCTCTGACCATTTCTTCTATCAAATAATCCGTCAATATCATAATCTCATCCTTTCCATATAAATCGTTGAGTTTCCTAAATTACGTCCTAAAAATTCATTAACTGTCCACTTATCACATACCCCAATAACCTCCTCTGTCTCTCCCCATCAAACATTGATATTCCTTTCTTTCATCCAGGTAATTTTATGTCACAAAATCTTCGCATTCTTCTTTCGTTAACCAGAAATCAGTTAAACGCAATTGTGGAAATGCACTTACATCTACACCATGATTTTCAGGAAACCGTAACATCTGCTCTCTAATATAAT
>CAMUML010000031.1 GCA_947089855.1 uncultured Eubacterium sp. | reverse complement strand
AGGTACCTGCATTTCGCAGCGGCATAGCAGGAATACCCCAGCTTCTGGATGCAGCGTCCGAGAGGCCATCCCCTCCGCCCCTCCCGAGAAGCCAAAACCCTCCAAAGGCCCAAACCCCCAACAGCCCCAGAAATCCAATCCCTTCCTCATACAAATCCAGAAACGCACAACCCAAAAGGAGAGAAAAAATGAAATACGGATATTTTGACGACACAAAAAAAGAATACGTAATCACAACCCCCCAAACCCCCCTGCCGTGGATCAATTACCTAGGGACCCAAGATTTTTTTGGCCTAATTTCCAATACCGCAGGCGGCTATTCCTTTTATAAAGATGCAAAACTGCTCAGACTGACACGGTACCGCTATAACAACAGCCCTACAGACTGCAACGGCCGCTACTATTATATCAAAGACGGCAATACCGTCTGGAACCCAGGCTGGCAGCCGGTGCAGGAATCACTCGATACATATACCTGCCGCCACGGCCTTGGCTACACCCGGATAGAAAGCGTAAAAAATGGCCTGGAAGCGGACCTTTTGGTATTTGTACCGGTTGGGGAGCCTTGCGAAGTGCACCGGCTTGTATTAAAAAACAGCAGCCATGAAAAAAAGGCAATCGATGTATTCAGCTACCTGGAATTTTGCCTATGGAATGCGCAGGATGATTCCACGAACTTCCAGCGCAATTTTTCCACCGGGGAAGTAGAAGTCGATGGCAGCGCGATCTACCATAAAACCGAATACCGGGAACGCAGGAACCATTATGCTGTTTATGCGGTAAATAAGGAGCTGGCAGGGTTTGATACCAGCAGGGATGCATTTGTCGGGCTATATAACGGCCCTGCCAACCCGCAGGCGGTGGCAGAAGGGGAAAGTAAAAACAGCATTGCGCACGGTGGTGCGCCTATTGGCTCGCACCATTTAAAAACACGGCTTGCACCAGGGGAATCCGTTTCTTATATCTTTGTCCTGGGATATTGTGAAAATCCCTTAGATGAAAAATTTGAATCCCCTAACCGGATTCAGAAAAAACCGGCACGCCGCCTGTTGGAAAAATTCCAGTCTGACGCGCAGGTGGAAGTGGCATTTTCAGCGCTGGCCACTTACTGGCAGGGGCTGCTCCAGGCTTATACGGTACAGACCGCAGATGAAAAGCTAAACCGGGTAGTCAATATCTGGAACCAATACCAGTGTATGGTGACGTTTAATATGAGCCGCAGTGCCAGCTATTACGAAAGCGGTTTGGGGCGTGGTATGGGTTTTCGGGATTCCTGCCAAGACCTGCTTGGTTTTGTGCATTTGATCCCAGAACGTGCAAGGGAACGTATCCTCGATATAGCAAGTACCCAGTTTGAAGACGGCAGTGCCTACCACCAATACCAGCCGCTTACAAAAAAAGGGAATGCAGATGCCGGGGGCGGTTTCTGTGACGACCCGCTTTGGCTGATCGCGGGTGTAGCAGCTTATCTGCGTGAAACGGGCGATTTTTCCATACTGGATGAGCTTTGCGCATTTGATAATGATGAAACTGCGGCGCAGCCGTTGATGGAGCATTTGCGGCGCAGTTTCCAATATACGGCAACACATTTGGGCCCGCATAAACTGCCGTTGATCGGGCGGGCAGACTGGAACGACTGCCTGAATTTAAACTGTTTTTCACAAACGCCGGGGGAAAGCTTCCAGACAACGGGAAGCAGCGAAGGCTCTGTGGCAGAAAGCGTATTTATCGCGGGCATGTTTGTCAAATATGGCCTGGAATATGCACAGATCTGCAGGCATATTGGACGGGTGCAGGAAGCCGAAGAAGTGGAACAAAAAACCGCAGAAATGGAAGCGGCAGTTTTGGAAAGCGGATGGGATGGCGAATGGTTTATCCGTGCCTATGACGCATTTTCTGAGCCAGTGGGAAGCAAACGCTGCCAGGAAGGCCAGATTTATATCGAGCCGCAGGGCATGTGCGTTATGGCAGGCATCGGGGCAGCGGACGGCAAAGCGGAAACTGCGCTAAAAAGCGTAGAAAAACGGCTGGAAACCCCGTATGGCATTATGCTTTTGCAGCCGGCTTATACGGCTTACCAGGCCAAACTGGGCGAAATTACCTCTTATCCGCCTGGATATAAGGAAAATGCCGGGATATTCTGCCATAACAACCCGTGGATTGCCTGTGCAGAAACAAAAATCGGCCATGGGAACCGTGCATTTGCAGTATTCCAAAAAACATGCCCTGTTTATCTGGAAGACATCAGTGAAATCCATAAGACAGAACCCTACGTATACTGCCAGATGATCGTCGGCGCCGACGGGCCGACGCATGGGGAAGGCAAAAACAGCTGGCTGACCGGAACAGCAGCCTGGACGTTTACCTGTATTAGCCAATATATCCTCGGCATCCAGCCGACCTTGGACGGCCTGTGTATTGATCCATGTATCCCAGATACCTGGGACGGGTATACTTGCGAACGGATGTACCGTGGGGCAAAATATGTCATTACGGTGGATAATTCTGCACATGTGCAAAAAGGTGTACAGCAGATGACGGTAGACGGCTGCCTGGTAGATGGTGCTGTTGTGCCTATTGTGGATGGAAAAGATTGTTATCATGTAGATGTGAAGATGGGTTAAGGATAGGCTGGTTCGGACCGCATGGCGCTGCGGTTTTGGGGCTGGCAATCCAGCTGCCCGCTATATGCTCAAAAAACCCCTTGTTTTATAGGGGTTTTTTGAGATTTGGCTGTTATTATTTACAGGCAATGTCATTTACTTAAGCCATCTGGCCCTTGACCAGTATTAGAAAACATCTGATAATTCAAGGCTTTACATAGCTGAATTTCAGCAGGAAAGAGCCTAAGGAACTGTCGCAAAATAACTTGTGCATTTTGCTGGTCTAAATCTCCGATAGCACCCTGCAAAAATCCTCAACATAGCCCACTATGCCTCCGGTTTTTGCAGGGCACTCTCGAAAAATTATCCTCAGCAAACTGCACAAGTTATTTCACAACCGTTCCTAAGTTGATGACATTGCCTGTAAATAGTAACCCAATAAGCCCTTTTTTTGTGAATAATATAAAATAGTACTTGCGTTCGAGTGCGTTCCATGTTATGATAACCATTATTATTCCAAACATGCTAACCACATTGGGATAATGAAAACTATGATACTACGGAGGAGTAATATGGACAACAAAAAAATGAAATGGAACATCTTATTTGCATGGGCATTGCTGGCCGTCGCAGCTGGTATGTTTTTTTCAAAGGTTTGTGCAAAAAAATAACGTATAATATGTATTTTTTTTGATACAATATTAGTCAGAGTACACATGTCGATTCAGGCATAAAGGACTGGCTTCCGTTTCTATTTACGGGCTAGGAATGCGCATTTACTGCGCGTTCCGTAAGAATATGATTCAGGAGTGAGGGGCGATTTTGCGGAGCAAACTTTCCATATCGCCCCGAATGGTTACTATGGACGGCCCGGGCCGTCATTAGTAACTGGTTTCCAAAAAAAGATATGAAATATCCATAAATTCTCTTGTTTTCTGGCTTTTTTTCAGATATACTAAGAGATACATAACAGATATTATGATAATAAGGTGCTCATATGCGCTTTAAAACTATAGCCACAAATAAAAGTTGAAAGCAGCCAGTAAATGTAGTATACTATTTGCATGGTTGAGAAAGGATGGAGTATGAGAGCAAAGGAAATTACAGAATGTGAAAAGGTTGTTATGAAGTGTGTATGGGATAGTTCACATGACCTGTCGATGCAGGAAATTACAGAGATGGTCAATACACAGCATGGTAAGAACTGGAAAACACAAACCGTTTCAACGTTCCTTGCGAGACTTGTAAAAAAAGATTACCTGAAGATGTACCGAAAGGGAAGGTGTTTCTTTTATCAGCCATTAGTTGACAAAGAAGAATATAAAGATGATGTGTTAAAAGATTATGTCCAGTTCTGGAACGGCGGGAGTATGTCAGCATTTGTATGCGGGTTATTTGGAAAAGATATATTAAGCAGATCAGATCGGGAGGAACTAAAGAAAAAAATCGATGAACTTGATTAGCCAATCATGTTTTGCGATAGTGATAAGCTCCGCATCAAGCACTCTGCTGTTTATAGCATGGTGGGCGTTGCGGGGCTTTTTTATGGTTACCAATCCTAAAATGATATACACGACGCTTCGATGGATTTGTGTATTATTTTTTATTCCTATTGGATATATTGCTGTTATATTAACGTACCGTGGATGGATTGTTGGACAGGCGTCAGCATGGGGAACGGTATTTCGCCAGACATCCAAAATGGTAAAGGGCATGAATATCTTTTCCGTCTTATGGATCATTGCAATGTGTTTGGTATTTCTATACCGATGGCATGAACGCAGTGACTGGTGCCGGAAACTGGATGATAATGTTCCGATGGAAGATGAAAAAACGACGCTCGAAATATTCCATAAAGTGCGCAGGCAATTGGGCCTTCCGTATATGGAGATGCCGATCAACAGGAATGTATTTACGCCAACGCCGATTATTATAGGGCTGGCCCATCCGCAAATTGTGCTGCCGGAACGGGATTATACAGAAGCGGAATTAGAGCTGATCTTCTACCACGAACTGGCCCATTACAAGCACAAGGACTTATTTTTAAAAGGTTTTGTTGTCATTGTTATGATGGTACACTGTTTTAACCCATGTGTTTATTTACTTTCTATTGCTGTCAATTATTGGAGCGAATGTATGGCTGATGCCACTGCCTTAGAGGCATCCGGAAATCTTCACAACGCACATGCATACTTCGATAATATCATGGAATTGATACCGTATGAAACGGTGTCAAAGAAAGATAAATTCTTCTTTTCAACCTTAAATAACAATAAAGAGGTATTAAATAGGAGAGTTGATTTTATGAAAAAGTACCAAAAATTCAGTAAGACAAACGGAATTGTCACTGCAGCGATGACTGCCGCATTTATTTTTATGACCACATCAACTGCATTTGCATCTGGAAAAGCGGTCGCAGATTTACATAATATGATTTATCGAAATACAGAAGAACATGTAAATGAAACCGAGGTATCAGCATTAGAAGTCTCCGTGCCAGTTGCCGAGGCTGGTGCTGTACCAGCAGATGAATCCGATACTGAACTCGAAGGCGAAAAGTTAGTTATTGCAGATGATGGAATGGTAGAACATTGGTGCAGAGTTGAAGATTTGGACTTAGATGGGTTACAGATTATTTCTACTCCGAATAAGGATAGTGTATCATATGCAAAAGGGGTTCATTATAATTTTGATTGGATAGTTGATCCAAATACAAGATATGTTACTGCCAATTATGCAATGAATAAAGGACAGTATGTTTCTGTATCTGCAGTTGTAACGCCTAGAACAAAAGATTTTTGGATTGGAATTATGAGGGAAGGCGTGATTCATTATGTAGAAGGGCGTGGTGCAGCATCACATAATTTTAAAGTTGATAAAACAGATGATTATTGTGTGTTTGTTCAAAATAACTATAGGGATGGCACAAAGCTTAATGCAACGGGGTATTTTGTATATGCGGATTAACAAAAAATATCAAAATTTCATGCTCCACAGATGTAAGACGTACTATGATCTGGACGATTATAAAATCATAATCTTTGCTTTTGGTAAACGGAAGTTTGCAATGTTTTATGTCCCACTTTATGAATAGCATTTGGTGTGTGTAATCAAATATCGCGATTCAGTTGAAAAAGACAGGCTGTTATAGAATTTTCGGAGTGCAAATTCTATAACAGCTTTATTGGCGCCTTTTTATATGTGTGGATGGTTAGGAAAAAATAACTTGTGCATTTGACTTGTCTAAATTTCCATATGCTGCGTTGTCGTCAATCAGCGTACGTGCATTACGCTTCATTCCTCCGCCTTGCATATGAAAATTTATCCTGCGTCATCTGCACAAGTTATTTTCTGACAGTTCCTTAGTGTTTGGTAGCTTTGTAACTTTTATCGATGATTTCATTGTTGTTGAAGTAGTAGCAAGCGTTATTTTTTCAAAATTTGTATTTGCATTATAGTACTAAGATTATTTTTGGGGTTTTCCGGACTATATGGAAGATCCATTTCCTATATTTTTTTAGAGTTCTGTATGAAAACCAGTGCGTTGGTCCAGAGGGATTTTTAGTAAATCCATGACTTTTTCTGCTGTCCACCCTGTGCTGTCCATTAAATTTTTGATATTGAGCAGCATTGCTTTCTTCCAGCCCTCTTGTAATCCTTCTTGTAATCCTTCTTGTAGTCCCTCTTGTTTTGCCTCCTGGCGCAGCATCTCCATAGTTTCCGTTTCATTATATTCTGTCAGGCACATATCCTTCACCTCCGCCCTGTTAGCTGTTATAATTTTTTTAATCTCAAAATCCTCTGGCATTTCATCGATCGCTTTATCGATCGCATCTCCGATTCCCGTAGGCGAATTATTTGCGTTACTGGCTGCCAGGTTCTTTCTGGCCTCTGCCACAAACCATGCATATTCCCTAAGCGGCCTGCACGCAGAAAGTATTTTCCTGCTATGCCCATAGTTGATGTTGACCATCCGGACCCTTACTTCTATATCAGGGCTAGCTTCCTGAAAAATCCGCTCCACCTCTGCAGGTACTTCCGTGTCATCCAGTTCCCTGCTGTTTTTACCATATTTGAGCATGACATTCTGACGGATTTCCTCTTTGAATGCGTCGTTGAGCGACAGTACGGTTTCATCTTCTTTTTCATCTTTCCCATTGTAAAAAATAACGAGTTTTGGAAGTGGGAGCGGCAGGAGCTTTCTGCCGTACCGGTTCAGCCTTGCCGAATGGATGAATTTATCATAGAGCTTTCCGGCATACATGAACGCACGGACAGGCATATTCGGGTTAAAGGAACTCTGCTGCTCATACAGTTCCATAGACCTGTAAAGGCTTACCGTTTCTGATACAAGGATGGAGAGGTCATTTTTCATGCCCATGTAAACCACGTCTTCAATGGTGTTTATAGTGATACTGGACAAGTCATCATAGGATGTACCGTGGATAGCATTATAAAGGGAAAGCGTCCAACGTTTGTTTTCTTCCCGTCCAAAGATAAAACTGAATAGCCGTGACTTATATTCACGGTTTCCTTTGCCTTTTGGCTGTTTTTCCAGTTCCACATAAATTTTCTGTTCTGGCATACCATACGCTCCGCTTCTTTTTGTGCCTATTTTACCATGAAACATAGTGGCTTGCAAGTGCTGCACAGCGCCATTTATGTTTTGATGCGTGAATCAATGTCATTTACGTAAGCCATCTGGCCCTTGATCAGTATTAGAAAACACCTGATAATTCAAGGCTTTGCATCTGGCATTGCTTACATTCGTGTTTACGTTTTGTAAGTAGTCATACATAGCAAAAGCCACCCTTGTACTTTGACAGGTATCGGGTGGCATTGCTATCTCATTATCGGTCAACCCCCCTTGTGGGCGGTTGCTTTTTTGCTTGTGTTTATAATATAGCATATCTTAGGTTCGATTGCAAGAGCCTTTTTGGTGCTCGTATGTCTGGCATTATTCCCACGATTACTATTCACGAGCAATGTCATTAACTTAGGCTCTTTCCGGCTGAAATTCAGCTATACAAAGCCTTGAATTATCTGGTGTTTTCTAATACTGATCAAGGGCCAGATGGCTTAAGTAAATGACATTGATTCACGAGCGCATTCTGTGAGAACATGATTCAGGAGTGAGGGGCGGTTTTGCGAAGCAAACTTCCAATATCGCCCCGAATGGTTACTATGAGCGGCCCCCAGGCCGTGAATAGTAACCTTGTACTTGACAGAAAACAAGATGACACCCTCCACTCAATTGCTTTTTTCCAGCGTCTATTGTATAATCAAAGAAAAAAAGAAAAGAGGTAATCGTAAAATGAAAAAACACGTCTCATTCAAAATCATGCTGCCCCTGGTAATCATTTTTTTGATGACGTTTTTTGTTAACCTGGCATCCATCATGCAGATGCGGGCGACAAGAAGTGCTCTCATGCAAATTGCTGATTCCAATGGCATACTTCCGGATGAAATAGTGCAGTTTGCAAAAAATTCTTCTCAAAATATTTCATCCACATTAACGAAGATCGGCGTTGTAAGTACCTTGCTGGTTATTATGTTTATATTCACAATTATCATTACATATCTTGCAGTTGTGAAACCGGTCAAAGATGCAGAAAAGCAGCTAAATAACCTAATTGACAACCTGGAAAATAACTGCGGCGACTTAGGAGAACGGATTCAGACCAACAAACAGGACGAAATCGGTAGTCTGATTTACGGGATCAACCTGTTTATGGACAAACTGCAGGAAACAATGAAGGCTATCCAGGTGCATTCTGCATCCCTGGACGATTCTTCACGCAATATTGTATCAAAAGTATCCGATTCTACACAAAGCGCAGAAGAAGTATCGAAAGAAACCGAGCAGCTTTGCCGTGAAATGCAGTCGGTAGCAGATACGCTTTCTTCTATCATGGAAGATATGCACTCCTTAAAAGAAATTGGCAGCAATATCTCCGAGTCTTCTTTGTCTGGCATGGATTATGCAACGGAAATGAAAAAGCGGGCAGATGAAGTCCGCCTGCTGGCCGATAACAGCAAGCGTGAGTCTGAACGCATTACGGAATCGCTGGAAGAAGACCTGCGCAGTTCTGTGGAAAGCAGTAAAAGTGTAAATGCCATCCAAAATCTGACCGAAGATATTTTAGATATTACAAGCCAGACGAACCTGCTTGCGTTGAATGCGTCTATAGAAGCAGCTAGGGCCGGGGAGGCTGGAAAGGGTTTTGCAGTCGTTGCAGATGAGATCCGTGTGCTGGCGGACAATAGCCGTAATACGGCAAACCGCATCCAGGAAATCAGCAATGTGGTGATTTCAGCGGTCAGCAGCCTGTCAGAGTCAGCAGTAAAGCTGCTGAATTATGTATCAACCGATATTTTAAAAGATTATGGAAGTTTTGTGGATTCTTCCATCGAATATTTAAAAGATGCAGATACAATGGAAGATATGATGAATGATTTCCAGCATAAATCAGAAGAGCTGACCCACGCGTCGGAACATGCCAGTGAACGGATTGAGCAGATTACCAACTCTGTAATGGAAGAAAATACCAGGGTCGATGCATTGTCTGGTATTATGTACGGGCTGTCGGCGAATATGGATGAAATTTCCAACTGTACGGCGGCAAATGATGAGGTTTCCAATGACCTGAAAAATGAGATTGCAAAATTCAAAGCGATTTAAGGATAGGATAGGCTGTCTCCGGACAAAGGGGGATGGCCATTTTATTTGCGCAGTTTCCCATGCAAAAAGGTTGAAAAATCCATCCCAATATGATACACTCTTTACAATTTAATACCAAACAGGACGTCAAAAAAGAGAATTCTCTTTTTTTTTTGCCGCGAAGAAAGGATAGAAAGGATATAATAATATGAAAGCTTTTCTGATACTTGAAAACGGGCGTATATTTGAAGGGACAAACATCGGTTCTACAAGGGAAGCCATCAGCGAAATTGTGTTTAATACATCCATGACCGGCTATCTGGAAGTGTTGACGGACCCTTCTTATGCCGGGCAGGCGGTTGTTATGACTTACCCGCTGATTGGGAATTATGGGATTTGTTTTGACGATATGGAGTCCCGTATCCCTTGGGTAGACGGCTACATTGTACGGGAGCTGTCACGGATGCCAAGCAACTTCCGCTGTGAAAGTTCGATCCAGGCATTTTTGGAAAAACATGACATCCCGGGAATCGCAGGCATAGATACCCGTGCATTGACGAAGCTGCTGCGCGAATCAGGCACGATGAATGGTATGATTACGACAAATGAGCATTATAATATGGAAGAGGTTATACCAAAATTAAAGGCATACCGGGTAGGGGATGTAGTCGGGCGGACTACGATAAAAGAAAAAAAGGTGCTGGAAGGGAAAGGCTTACATGTGGCGCTATTGGATCTTGGCGCAAAGGACAATATTGCAAGGTCGCTGCACGAACGCGGCTGCCAGGTAACGGTTTATCCGGCAGGTACGCCGGCAGAGGAGGTTTTGGCCGGGGCGCCGGATGGGATTATGCTGTCCAACGGTCCGGGCGACCCGAAAAGCTGTACGGGGATTATTGAGGAGCTGAAAAAATTGTATCGTTCCAATGTCCCGATGTTTGCCATTTGCCTTGGGCATCAGCTGATGGCGCTTGCAGCAGGGGCGGATACGCATAAATTGAAATATGGGCACCGCGGCGGCAACCATCCGGTTAAAGACCTGGAGACGGGCAGGGTTTATATTTCTTCGCAAAACCACGGGTATGTCGTTGACACGGACAAACTGGATGCATCCATTGCAGTTCCGGCGTTTATCAATGTTAACGATGGGACAAACGAAGGGCTGAAGTACACGGATAAACCAATCTTTACCGTACAGTTCCATCCAGAAGCGTGCCCAGGCCCGCAAGACAGTGCGTATTTATTTGACAAGTTTATTGCTATGATGGGAGGGGAAAGGGCATGTCATTAAAAACAGATATTAAAAAAGTATTAGTAATCGGTTCCGGTCCGATTGTCATTGGGCAGGCAGCGGAATTTGACTATGCCGGGACGCAGGCGTGCCGTTCCCTAAAGGAAGAAGGGCTGGAAGTATGCCTGGTCAATTCCAACCCGGCTACGATCATGACCGATAAAAACATTGCGGATGAGGTTTATATTGAGCCGCTGACTGTGGACGTATTAAAAAAGATTATTTTAAAGGAAAAACCAGACAGTGTCCTGCCGACGCTTGGCGGGCAGGCGGGGTTAAACCTTGGTATGGAGCTGGCCGAGTCCGGTTTTTTGGAGGAAAACGGCGTAAAATTGATTGGAACGACGGCACAGACCATACGAAAGGCAGAAGACAGGCTTGCTTTTAAGGAAACAATGGAAAAAATCGGGGAACCGGTTGCACCGTCGCTGGTTGTGGAAGATGTCCGCAGCGGCATTGATTTTACAAATACGATTGGATACCCGGTCGTATTGCGCCCGGCCTATACGCTGGGCGGCAGCGGCGGCGGCATCGCGCATAACGAGCAGGAACTGGTTGATATATTAAAAAATGGCCTGCGCCTGTCGCGCGTAGGGCAAGTGCTGGTGGAACGCTGCATTGCCGGCTGGAAAGAAATCGAGTACGAAGTGATGAGGGATGCGGCCGGCAACTGCATTACGGTCTGCAATATGGAAAATATCGACCCGGTCGGCGTCCATACCGGGGATTCCATTGTTGTTGCGCCTTCGCAGACGCTGGGCGATAAGGAATATCAGATGCTGCGTACTTCTGCATTGAATATTATTTCTGAACTGCAGATAACCGGGGGCTGTAATGTACAGTATGCCCTAAAGCCGGATTCGTTTGAATACTGTGTGATTGAAGTCAATCCCCGGGTGAGCCGGTCTTCGGCCCTGGCTTCTAAAGCGACGGGGTATCCGATTGCCAAAGTTGCGGCTAAGATTGCGGTCGGCTATACGTTGGATGAGATTAAAAACGCCATTACCCATAAAACTTATGCAAGTTTTGAACCAATGTTGGATTACTGCGTGGTCAAGCTGCCAAGGCTGCCGTTTGACAAATTTATTACGGCAAAACGGACGCTGACGACACAGATGAAAGCGACTGGCGAAGTGATGAGCATCTGCGATAATTTTGAGGGTGCTCTGATGAAGGCGCTGCGTTCCTTGGAACAGCATGTGGACAGCCTGCTGTCTTATGATTTTTCGGATTTGTCGGAAAAAGAGCTGTTAAAACGTATGAAAACGGTGGACGACCAGCGTATCTACCTGATCGCAGAGGCTATCCGGAAAGGGATCAATTATAAAACTATCCATGATATTACAATGGTTGATGAATGGTTTATCGATAAGATTGCAATCCTGGTGGAAATGGAGCAGCGCCTGCAAAAAGAAGAGCTGACCGTAGCGCTGCTAAAGGAGGCCAAGCGCATTGAATTTCCGGATTGCGTCATTGCGCGGCTATCCGGGAAAAGCGAGCAGGAAATCCGCAGTATGCGCTACGCAAACGGGGTTACGGCAGCCTTTAAGATGGTAGATACCTGTGCAGCGGAATTTGAGGCGGCAACGCCTTATTACTATTCGGTATTTGGCAGCGAAGACGAAGCACAGTGTACGGACGGCCGCAAAAAAGTGCTGGTGCTTGGTTCCGGCCCAATCCGGATTGGCCAGGGGATTGAGTTTGACTACTGTTCGGTGCATGCGACCTGGGCATTTTCCAAAGCGGGCTATGAGACGATTATTGTCAATAATAATCCGGAGACAGTCAGCACGGATTTTGATATTGCAGATAAGCTGTATTTTGAACCATTGACGCCGGAAGATGTGGAAAATATCGTCAATATCGAAAAACCGGACGGTGCGGTAGTACAGTTTGGCGGCCAGACGGCCATTAAGCTGACACAGAGCCTAATGCAGATGGGCGTCCCGATTTTGGGGACCGCTGCCGAAGATGTAGATGCTGCCGAAGACCGGGAGCTGTTTGACCGGATTTTGCAGGAGACTAAAATCCCGCGTGCGGCAGGCGGTACTGTCTTTACGGCACAGGAAGCAAAGGAAGTGGCTGGAAAGCTAGGCTATCCGGTCCTGGTGCGCCCGTCCTATGTGCTTGGCGGGCAGGGGATGCAGATTGCCTATTCCGATGGGGAGATCGAAGAATTTATGGCAATCATTAACCGGTATTCGCAGGAGCACCCGATTCTAGTGGATAAATACCTAATGGGCAAAGAATTGGAAGTGGATGCGGTATGCGACGGCACCGATATTTTAATCCCTGGGATTATGGAACATATTGAACGGACAGGCGTACATTCCGGCGATTCGATCTCGGTATATCCAGCGCCAACGATCAGCAGTGTAGTACGTGATAAGATTGCAGAGTATTCCAGGCGGCTGGCAAAGGCGCTGCATGTCAAAGGGCTGATCAATATCCAGTTTATCGCAGTAGGAGAAGATGTATATGTAATCGAGGTAAACCCGCGTTCGTCCAGGACAGTCCCATATATCAGCAAAGTGACCGGGATTCCGATCGTGGATCTGGCTACAGAGGTTATTATTGGCAAAAAAATCAAAGAATTGGGGTATGAGCCTGGGCTTCAGCCAAATGCGGGCTATTATGCGATCAAGATGCCAGTCTTCTCCTTTGAAAAAATACGTGGTGCGGAAATTAGCCTGGGGCCGGAAATGAAATCTACCGGGGAGTGCCTTGGGATTGCGAAGACGTTTGAGGAGGCTTTGTATAAGGCGTTTATCGGCGCAGGGGTGGTCCTGCCAAAGCATAAGCAGATGATCATTACCGTAAAAGATGCAGATAAACCGGAAGCCGTAGAAGTAGCCAGGCGGTTTGAAGCGCTTGGGTATAAGATCTATGCGACCCGCAGTACGGCCAAGTACCTGCAGGAACACGGCGTGCCTGCGCTGCGCGTCAAAAATATCCACCAGGAACCGCCGACGATCATGGACCTTTTGCTGGGGCATAAAATCGACCTTGTAATCGATACACCGACACAGGGACGGGATAAAGCAAGGGACGGCTTTGTGATCCGCCGTGTGGCGATAGAGACTGGGGTAAACTGTATTACGGCAATGGATACGGCAAAGGCGCTCGCCCTCAGCTTGGAAACGGCACATGATGAGATGACAATGGTAGATATAGCAAAGATCAAAGATGCAGATAAAAAATAAGGAACAGGCAATATAGAAAACCAAGGCCGCATAGGGGCTGGCCTTGGTTTTTTGCCGTTTATGCCTGTTTCCGCAGTTTTTGCTCTTTTTGGAGCTTTTTAAACTGGTATGTCTGTATCATTTTGGAACTGTTTTCATCGCTGGAAAATTGTTTTAGGGTATGTTCATCGATTTTGATCCGGTTGTCCATTGTATGCATTACATCTGCAATATGCACTTTTTCACGTACTTTCGGGTCGCTTAAATCGAATACCTGGTTTAAGGAAAAGCTTAATACAACAGGATGGTTAAAATCGCCATCGTTTGTTTCCAGTACAAGCCCTTTATCGCCGTTTGAAAGGTCTACGCAGCATCCGACCGGCATCAGGTGGATACTTTTTGCAAGGGCTGACACGACATTTTGCGGATAAATATCCGGGTGGTCGATTAAATAGCGCATAGCGGATACTTCTGATTTTGGCTTGCGGCTTAAGCTCATGGCGGTCATACGGTCAAATTTGTCGGCAACGGACAGGATGCTCGTCCCTGTCAGCCATTTGCTGCGGTTTTCTGCCCCGCTGTCTGTGGATTTGCCTGCCTGAAGCATCTGTGTAACCATAGCCATTGCATCCGGCGGGATATTATAAGGGTTGGTATCCGGGTGCAGCAGCGCAAACGCTTTTTCACGGTATTTGGAGATCGTGGTATTTTCGATGTCGGTAATATCTTCCCCTTTTTTCATAATATCGGCAGGTACATACAAATATCCAAAATCATATAAAAATGCAGCGGTTACAACAGAAAGCAGGGTGCTTTCGCGCAGGCCCATAGCATGCCCGATCATGGCGGATATAATGGATACGCCGACGGAATGCTTGTAGACAAAGTCTGTATTGCTGCGGATAGTCTGTGTAAAGTGTACTTTGTGGTTTAAGGTACCAAAGTGCTGTACGACGTCTTTTACAAGGGCGGGCAGGTCTTCCGGCATTTTTCCTTTGCTAATATTGACCAGATTGTCCCGCAGGCGGAACATATAAAAGGTCTGGAGCTGTTCAAACTCAATTTCTTCTTTTGTAATTGGCGGGAGCGGTTCTGCTGGTTCCAGTATAAAAATACCGATCAACCCGAAATTTGTCAGGTTTATAATATTTTGCGTTGTTAATTTTGTATTTCGGTCAAACAGCAATACACCATGCCTGTTATATACCGGTTTCGCAAGCCTCATGCCCGGCTTAATATCCTGCGATTCTATAAATAGCATAATACCCCTCCTAAGCTATAATCGTTTCGACGTGTTCACATTTTTCTTATCATATCATAAAAAGAAAAAAAAAACAAGGCATGTTTCCTTGCAAATTTTAGTTTAGTCATGAAAATCAAACCAATTGTACCTAAAAAATGTCAAATTATAACAAATATATTTCTTTCTTGTGCAAAATGTGATATAATATCCGCCGTAATATTTCCAAATTTTTACAATGGTGTAATGCACTACGGATGTACAACATCTGAAAGGCCTAACAGGAGGGGCTAACGCTATTATGATCCAAAAGAAAAGGAACCGGTGGCTGGCCTTTGCCGTGTGCTTGTGTATGGTAGGGACAAGCCAGGTAAAGGCTAGCGCGATACAGGATAAGATTAACAGCGCGGGGGAAAAAATTGACGAGCTGGAAAACGAGCTGGACGAAACCGATGAAACAATAAGCGCTTACCAGAGGGAACAGCAGGCTTTGGAGCAGGATATTTCGCAGGGCCAGGAAACGATCAGCAGCCTTTCTTCTGAATTGGACAATACAAAGGCTGCGATGGAAAAAAAGCAGGAAGAAATTTCCGAGACACAAAAAGCACTGGCAAAGTCCAAAGAGGACAGCAAAGAACAATATGAACAGATGAAGCAGCGAATCCAGTTTATGTACGAAAACAGCCTGGGCAGTATGATCACATACGTACTGGATGCCGGTTCTTTGCCGGAGGCGCTGCGCCGCGCCAATTATTTTCAGGCAGTGATGGATTATGACCGGTCAAAACTGGAAGAATATAAAGAAACGACACGCCAGATTAAGCAAGAAGAGGAACAGCTGGTGGAGGAAAAAGGCCAGCTGGAAACTTTGGAAAAAGAACAGACGGAGAAATTGGCGCAGATTGACCAGGCAGTGATGGATTTAAAGTCCAGGTTAAGCGATAAGATTTCACAGATCCAAAACTCCGAGGCAATGCGGGAGCAGTATGCACAGCAGTTAGAGCAGCAAAAGCAGTACGAGGCGCAGCTGGAACGGCAAAAAGCCGAGGAGGACCGTAGGCGCGCCGAGGAAATAAAAAGGCAGCAGGAAGAATTTGAACGCCAGGAGCAGGAACGCAGGCAGCGGGAAGCAGAACAAAAGCGCCAGGCAGAAGAAGAACGCCGGCAACAGGAGCAGCAGGCCCGCCAGGAGCAGGAACGCAGGCAGCAAGAGCAGCAGGCACAGGCCCAAGAACAGCAGAGCCAGGAGCCTAGCCAGGAAGAGCCTGCACAGGGGGATGATTCTGGCGCGGGCAGTGGTACAGGCGGGGATACCGCAAGCAGCTATGCGGCCAGTGGGAGCGATTTAGAGCTGCTGTCCGCCATTATTTTTTGTGAAGCCGGCAACCAGTCCTATGAGGGCCAGCTTGCGGTTGGGAGTGTTATTATGAACCGCGTGGCCAGCAGCAGCTTTCCAAACAGCGTCAGCGGCGTAATCTACCAAAGCGGGCAGTTTTCGCCGGTGGCCAGCGGGCGCTTTGCACAGGCGCTGGCTACGGGGTTGGGCAGCAGCTGCAGGCAGGCCGCGCAGGCCGTACTGGGCGGGGTGCGCACGGTAAACTGCCTGTATTTTAGGGTGGATACCGGGCAGATAGATGGGCTTATTATCGGCGACCATGTATTTTATTAAGGGGATTTTCTGGAGAGGGGGATTGGTGCTGGACGCCGCCCCCTCATTGAAATGCTTTGTATCCAAAAAAATAACACTTTTTCAAAATGGTTCCAATATTTGTAAAATATATACAAATTTTTGAAACTTTTGGTTGCCAAATTCAGATGATTGTGGTAGACTAAGTTTAACGGTAAAGTCTTAATATTTTAAGGCATTTTATTTTTTTGAAGAGATTGTTAAAAATTTAACATCTTTAAGTACAAGTTTTGTAAAGGAGACGAGAAAATGGCAAACAAAGTAGTTTTAGCAGGCGCATGTCGTACTGCAATCGGTAAAATGGGTGGAGGATTAAGCAATACACCAGTCGTTGACCTTGGTTCTATCGTGATCAAAGAAGCGTTGAACAGGGCTGGCGTTAAGCCGGAGCAGGTTGACGAAGTATTGATGGGATGCGTAATCCAGGCAGCACAGGGCCAGAACGTGGCACGCCAGGCTTCCATTAAAGCAGGTATTCCGATTGAGGTTCCGGCAGTTACATTGAATGTAGTATGCGGCTCCGGCCTGAAATGCGTAAATGAGGCAGCAGCACAGATTTTGGCAGGACAGGCAGACATCGTCGTTGCGGGCGGCATGGAAAATATGTCTATGGCCCCGTATGCTATGACAAAAGCTCGTTTTGGTTACCGCATGAACAATGCGACAATTGTAGATACAATGGTAAATGATGCTTTGACGGATGCGTTCAACAATTACCATATGATGATTACAGCAGAAAATGTATGTGATAAATATGGCCTGACAAGGGAAGAATTGGATGCTTTTGCAGCAAACAGCCAGCAGAAATGTGAAAAGGCAATTGCAGAAGGCAGATTTGACGATGAAATTGTCCCGGTTCCGGTAAAAGTGAAAAAAGACATCGTAGAATTTAAGAAAGATGAAGGCCCGCGTGCAGGTACAACAGTAGAAAGCCTTTCCAAGTTAAAATGCTGCTCCGGCAAGCAGGGCGGCCTTGTTACAGCAGGCAATGCATCCGGTATCAATGACGGTGCTGCAGCGATCGTTGTAATGAGCGAAGAAAAGGCAAAAGAACTTGGCGTTACACCAATGGCTACTTGGATTGCAGGCGCCCTCGGCGGTGTAGAACCGGAAATCATGGGTGTAGGCCCGGTTGCTTCGACAAAGAAAGTATTAGA
Organism: uncultured Eubacterium sp.; assembly: GCA_947089855.1. Lineage (GTDB taxonomy): Bacteria > Bacillota > Clostridia > Lachnospirales > Lachnospiraceae > Eubacterium_J. The sequence continues at coordinate 33,926 of CAMUML010000031.1, read as the reverse complement.
ACGTACTGGCCTTAAGATTGACGATATGGATCTGATTGAAGCAAACGAAGCATTTGCAGCACAGTCTGTGGCAGTTGCAAAAGACCTTGGATTCGATATGTCAAAAGTCAATGTAAACGGCGGAGCTATCGCATTGGGACATCCGGTAGGGGCTTCCGGATGCCGTATTCTTGTTACCTTATTGTATGAAATGAAAAAGAGGAATGCTAAGAGGGGGCTTGCTACCTTGTGTATCGGCGGTGGTATGGGCTGCTCTACAATCGTTGAAATGGATTAAAATCAAAAGCAGTTTACCCGGGCGGCCGGCAGCGGCCCTCGGGTAAATATCTGTTGCTGATGGCAATAGGCAGGTGTTGTTATCTAGCCTGCAGTACATATATTCAATTTATATTTAAGGAGGAACTACAATGAAAGTAGGAGTTATAGGCGCGGGGACAATGGGTTCCGGTATTGCACAGGCATTTGCACAGACTGAAGGGTATGAAGTTTGCTTATGCGATATTAATGAAGAGTTTGCTGCAAATGGCAAGAACAAAATTGCAAAGGGTTTTGAAAAAAGGGTTGCCAAAGGCAAAATGAACCAGGAAGACGCTGACAAGATTTTAGGAAAGATTACAACAGGCGTTAAAACTATTTGTACAGACTGCGATTTGATCGTAGAAGCAGCCCTTGAAGTTATGGATATTAAAAAGCAGACATTTAAAGAACTGCAGGATATTGTAAAAGCGGACTGCATGTTTGCTACCAATACATCTTCCCTTTCTGTTACCGAAATTGCAGCTGGGCTTGACAGGCCGGTTATCGGTATGCATTTCTTCAATCCAGCTCCCGTTATGAAACTTATTGAGGTTATCCAAGGTGAAAATACACCGGACGAAATGCGCGATAAGATCGTAGAGATTTCAAAAGCAATCGGCAAAACGCCAGTAGAAGTAAAAGAAGCGCCAGGCTTTGTAGTAAACAGGATCTTAATCCCGATGATTAATGAAGCGATCGGCATTTATGCAGACGGCGTTGCTTCGGTAGAAGGCATTGATACCGCTATGAAGCTGGGTGCAAACCATCCAATGGGGCCTCTTGCTTTGGGCGACCTGGTAGGGCTGGACATCTGCCTTGCTATTATGAATGTATTATATGATGAAACAGGCGATCCAAAATACCGTCCGCATCCATTGTTAAAGAAAATGGTACGTGCCGGCAAATTAGGCCAGAAGACAGGCAAAGGTTTCTACGATTACAGCAAATAATTACTGATAAAACAAAACCGTGCTGTGGCAGCAGGCAGAGGATGGTTGTAATCTGTGTACCGTTTCCACAGTATCCGGTATGGTGCGGTTTTTCACAAAAACCGTTCCCGCAGGGCGAGGGGCTGCCATAAGGGTGCCCGATAAGCAGCAGGGAGGGAGGCAATCTGAAAGGAAAGCATTCCCGCCTAGCGGTGTCTGCAGCCCATTAAGATAGAAAAACAGAATAAAGGGCAGGCTGTATGAAAATGCAGCCTGCAAAAGTAAATGGAGGAGTAAGAATCATGGATTTTTCTTTAGACAAGAAACATGAAATGGCGAGAACTTTATTTAAAGATTTCGCTGAAACAGAAGTAAAGCCGCTTGCTCAGGAAGTAGATGAGACAGAGGTATTCCCGGCAGAGACAGTTGCTAAGATGGCAAAGGCTGGTTTTATGGGGATCCCGGTGCCGAAGGAGTATGGCGGCCAGGGATGCGATCCACTTACATATGTAATGTGTGTAGAAGAATTGTCAAAAGTTTGCGGTACCACAGGCGTTATTGTATCTGCACATACTTCCCTGTGTATTGACCCGATCATGACTTATGGTACGGAAGAGCAGAAGCAAAAATATGTTGCACCGCTCGCAAAAGGGGAAAAGCTTGGTGCATTCGGCCTGACCGAACCGGGCGCTGGTACAGACGCGCAGGGCTGCCAGACAAAGGCTGTTTTAGACGGCGATGAATGGGTATTAAATGGCTCAAAATGTTTTATTACAAACGGTAAGGTTGCCGATGTCTACATCATTATCGCAATTACAAGCATTACAGAGGATAAGAGGGGCAGGAAGAAGAAAAACTTCTCTGCATTTATCGTAGAAAAAGGCGCTCCAGGATTCTCATTTGGTACCAAAGAAAAGAAAATGGGTATCCGTGGTTCCTCTACTTATGAATTGATCTTTGAAGACTGCAGGATTCCAAAGGATGCACTCCTTGGGCCAGAGGGCAAAGGGTTCCCGATTGCAATGCATACCTTAGATGGCGGACGTATCGGTATTGCTGCACAGGCACTTGGCCTTGCAGAAGGCGCTCTGGAAAGGGCGATTGACTATACAAAAGAAAGAAAACAGTTCGGCCGCTCTATCGCACAGCAGCAGAATACGCAGTTTAAGCTGGCAGATATGGCAGCACGTATTGATGCTGCAAAATTTTTAGTTTACCGTGCAGCAAAGGCAAAAGAGACACAGAAAGTATATTCGGTAGAAGCAGCAAAGGCAAAATTATTTGCGGCAGAAACGGCAATGGCTGTTACAACCGAAGTTGTCCAGCTGTTTGGTGGATATGGATATATCAGGGAATACGACGTAGAGCGTATGATGCGTGATGCTAAGATTACAGAGATTTACGAAGGGACATCCGAAGTCCAGCGTATGGTAATCTCAGGTGCATTGTTAAGATAATGGTTTCTTAAGCAGACAATTTAAATAGAATATAAGGAGTGAAACTACCGTGAAAATCGTTGTATGTATTAAACAGGTGCCAGATACCAAAGGCGGCGTGAAATTTAACCCGGATGGTACACTGGATAGGGCAGCCATGCTTGCAATCATGAACCCAGATGACAAAGCAGGACTGGAAGCAGCACTTAGGATTAAAGATGAAACAGGCGCAGAAGTTACTGTAGTTACGATGGGCCTTCCAAAAGCTGACGATGTACTTCGCGAAGCAATGGCAATGGGTGCAGATAAAGCGATCCTTGTAACAGACCGGGTATTGGGAGGGGCCGATACATGGGCTACTTCTACGACTATTGCAGGTGCGCTTAGAAATATTGATTATGATCTGGTGATTACCGGACGCCAGGCAATTGACGGCGATACCGCGCAGGTTGGCCCACAGATCGCAGAGCATTTGAACCTTCCGGTAATTTCTTATGCAGAAGAGCTGAAAGTAGAAGGCGACTCTGTAATAGTAAAAAGGCAGTATGAAGACAGGTATCATGAACTGAAAGTGAAGATGCCTTGCCTTGTGACAGCACTTTCTGAATTAAATGTTCCTCGTTATATGACACCAGGCGGGATCTTCGATGCGTATGGCAAAGAAGTGACAGTATGGGGAAGGAATGACCTGAAAGATGTCGATGATTCTAACATCGGTTTGAATGGTTCCCCGACAAAAATCGCAAAAGCATCCGATAAAGTACGTAAGGGTGCAGGCGAAAAAGTTACGCTTGATGCTGCAGAATCCGTGACATACATCATGGGCAAGTTAAAAGAGAAGCATGTAATCTAATAAGATGAAGGAAAGTGGTGAAAAAAATGGGTTTAGAAGAATATAAGGGCGTATATATCTACGCACAGCAGGTAGATAATGAATTAAGCAGTATAGCCTTTGAATTAATTGGAAAAGCAAAAGATTTGGCAAAAGACTTAAGTACAGATGTAACGGCAGTCCTTCTTGGCTCAAATGTAAAGGGGCTGGCTGACCAGCTGGCAGAATATGGTGCGGACAAAGTTATCGTTGTAGACGACCCGGCTTTGGAGGTATACAAGACAGAACCATATGCACATGCTCTGTCATCTGTAATTAATGAATATAAACCGGAAATTATGCTGGTTGGTGCAACCGCAATTGGCCGTGACCTTGGCCCTACGGTTTCTGCAAGGGTAGCTACCGGCCTTACCGCTGACTGTACACAGCTGGAAATCGGCGATTTCCCACTGAAAGCAGTAGAAGGCAAAGAGCAGAAACATAACCAGTTATTAATGACACGTCCGGCATTTGGCGGCAATACGATCGCTACGATTGCCTGCCCGGACAACCGTCCGCAAATGGCAACGGTACGTCCAGGCGTTATGCAGAAACTGGAGCCAGTTGCAGGCAGGAAAGCAGAAATTATCGAATACAACCCAGGGTTTGAAGTAAACCACAAATATGTGGAAATCCTGAATGTAGTAAAGCAGGCAAAGAGTGCAGAAAACATTATGGATGCAAAAATCCTGGTATCTGGCGGCCGCGGGGTTGGTTCACCAGAGAACTTCCAAATTCTGCAGGATCTGGCAGATGTCCTTGGTGGGATGGTAAGCTGTTCCCGTGCCGTTGTAGAAAACGGCTGGAAGCCAGTTGACTGCCAGGTAGGCCAGACAGGTAAGACAGTACGTCCGAATGTATATTTTGCAATCGGTATTTCCGGTGCAATCCAGCATGTGGCTGGTATGGAAGAAGCAGATATTATTATAGCGATTAATAAAGATGAAGATGCTCCGATTTTTGATGTAGCGGATTACGGTATTGTAGGCGACCTGAATAAGATCGTGCCTGCATTGACAGCTGCACTGAAAGAAGAGATTGGCAAATAAAATTGTCCGCAGATGGTGGATAAAATAGGAATGGCTCCGCAGGCCTTGGGATTTCCAGGGGTGCGGAGCCTTTTTGTGGGGGATTGGCATATGGATGTTTTTGGTTGCTGGGACGCCGGAAGAGGATATAAAAACAGCGGCTTTGTTCGATTTTGCGAAACAAACTTTCAATATCGCCCCGAATTGTTACTATGAGCGGCCCTTCCAGGCCGTAAATAGTAACAGTTTGTCAAAATGCCCCCAATTTTTTATGCAAAATAGTATTGCATACCGCTTCAGACTCCGGTATGATAGAATAAACTGGCCGTTATGAAAAGGAACGTTCATATGGAAAATAGAACGCCATCTACAAGAAACCGGCCAGGCCCTAGTGAATGCAGTTAGAATTAGGAGGAAGGAAGATGTTTCAGTTTACTGAAGATTGTATATTAGGCAATGAGCGGATTGACGGGGAACACAGGCACTTATTTGAATTACTGAATGAGGGGATGGACCTGGCCCGTAATAACTATATACAAGACCGCTATGCTGATATTAAAAGGCTGCTGGATGAGCTGGATGAATATGCGGAACAGCATTTTACTTATGAAGAGGAATATATGCAGAAAATCCGTGACCCGGAATTGATCCTGCAGCGTACACAGCACCAGCTTTTCCGGGATAAAGTCCGTGGATGGTTTTTTACGGATATTAATGATGCTGAGGAGCAGCAACGGGTGTTGGCGGATATTATGGCATACTTGGCACGGTGGCTTTACCACCATATTATTTCCAGCGATGTCATGATTGGAAAACTGCCGCCGCTGGAAGAGTGGATGTTGAAAGAAAATCCATGTGAATTTTCCGATGAGTACCGCACGGGCATAGACTTTATTGATGAAGAACACGAAGAGCTGTTCCGGATTACCGATAAGGCATATAAATGCTTAAAAGAGGATTCCGGCTACGATACATACGATGAGATACTGTCTATTTTGCAGGAACTGCGGGATTATACGCAGCGCCATTTTAAAGATGAAGAGGCATATATGGAACGTATCCATTACGAGGGCCTGCCGGCGCAGCAGCGGGCACACGAAGGGTTTATTGATAAAATATCGAATATTGACATGGATTCGATTGACGGCGATCCGAAAGTTTATTTGCAAAGCCTGATCGAATTTCTGCTTGGATGGCTGATCAACCATATTTTGTATACTGATATGAAAATTCCAAATGAGTTTTAAGTGCAGCATGAAAACAGGGGCAATAACCTTGGATTAGCGTGCATTTTACGATAAGGGCTAACACAGGGATTAGAAGGGAGGGATGCCGGATGCTTACAGGGAAACATATACTGGTCGGGATTACTGGGGGTATCGCAGCATACAAGACGGCAAATCTTGTTAGTATGCTTGCAAAGCTGCATGCGGATATTCATGTCATTATGACAAAAAATGCGCAGCAGATCATTTCACCAACGGTATTTGAAGCGTTGACGGGGAATAAAGTGCTGGATGATGTATTTGACCGCAACAGCGGTTATACGGTAGCGCATATCGCAGTGGCACATGAGGCGGATCTGGTCATGGTTGCGCCGGCTTCTGCAAACATGATCGCAAAACTGGCACATGGCATTGCAGACGATATGTTATCGACGACAATGCTGGCAGTCAGGGCGCCAGTGTATATTGTCCCGGCCATGAATACGCTGATGTATGAACATGCCGCAACGCAGGAGAATATGCAAAAGCTAAAAACTTATGGCTACCATATCATAGAACCGGCAAGCGGCTACTTGGCATGTGGCGATACTGGCAAAGGGAAGATGCCGGAGCCGGAAGAATTGCTGGAATATATCCTGCATGAAGTTGCCTATTCAAAGGATATGGAAGGCAAAAAAGTGCTGATTACGGCAGGGCCTACACGTGAGGCATTTGACCCAGTACGGTTTATTACAAATCATTCCACTGGTAAAATGGGGTATGCATTGGCAAGGAATGCTGTGCGCAGGGGGGCGCAGGTAGTTCTGGTTACCGGCCCGGTCAACTTGCGTGTGCCATTGTTTGTAGAAGCCGTGCATGTGACGACAGCGCAGGAAATGTATGAAGCGGTCGACGCCCGTTTTGATGGGCAGGATATTGTCGTGATGTCAGCGGCCGTGGCAGATTACCGTCCGGCCCATGTTGCTTCTGAGAAGATCAAGAAAAAAGGGGAAGCAGATACATTGGAGCTGGAGCGCACCAAAGATATTTTAGGCAGTATGGCCAAACGGAAAAAACAGCAGTTTTTGTGTGGCTTTTCTATGGAAACCGAACATATGCTGGAAAATTCCAAAACCAAACTGGAAAAAAAGAAAGCAGATATGATCGCAGCCAACCATTTGCGCATGGAAGGCGCCGGGTTTGGGGGAGATACCAATATCTTGACGCTGATCACAAAGGATGATGTGTGCCAGCTTCCGCAAATGAGCAAAGATGAAGCGGCGGGCGCCGTTTTTGACTGCATCCTTGCCGAGATGGATAAGGCAGCGGGCTGATAGCAAAAGGGCAGCTATAAGAAAAAGACAACGTTTTAGCCGGAAGGGGGACGTTGTTTTTTTCTTGTTGCAATGTCCCATAAAAAAATGGAATCAAAAAGGGGTGGGGGCATATGCCGGCAGGGAAGCTTTTAATTATTGAAGATGATGTAGATTTACAGGAAGGGCTATATTTTTCATTTAACCAGGACGGATATGATGTTGCTTGTGTAGGCAGCAAAAGGGCTGGTATCCTGGAAATTGAAAAGGGCTGTTATGATATGGTGCTGTTGGACTGCAATTTGCCGGATGGGTCAGGTTTTGACCTGTGCAGGAAAGTGCGTAGCTTTAGCAGTATCCCAATCATCATGCTGACGGCACGGGATACGGAGCTGGACGAGATTCAAGCCCTGGAGCTTGGGGTAAACGATTTTTTGTCAAAGCCGTTTTCCCTAGGCGTGCTGAAAGCAAGGATGAAACGGATCCTGCAAGGGACGTCTGGTACAGCGAAGTTAGTTTCGGGCAGTATCACCATAGACCAGGGGGATTGTAAAGTCTATAAAGACGGGGAAGCACTAATGGTCAGCAAGCTGGAATACCGGCTTTTGTTATATCTGGTTGAGAATAAAAACCATGTGTTGTCCAAAGAACAGATTTTAAACCGTTTATGGGATATGCAGGGTAAATATGTGGATACAAATACAGTTTCTGTAAATGTCAGCCGGCTGCGTACAAAACTGGGCTTGGATGAAAATGGCCCAGTGTATTTAAAAACAGTCCACGGGATTGGATATATTTGGAAGGAATCATAAAAGATGGTAACGGTGCTGTTAGCTGTAGCAGTGGCTGCAGCGGTGGGGGTTGGCATTTATTGGAACGGGCGGACATACCGCGCCATTGACCAGCTGCTGGATTGTGTGCTGCAGCAAGAGGAAATAAAAGATATGGATGCCAAGGAAGGCGCATTTTTTGCCTTAGCCAGTAAAATAGCAAGGATACAAGAAATTATGGCAAAACAGGTAGAAGTAGCCGACGAAGAAAAAGAACAAGTAAAGGGCCTGGTGTCCAATATGTCGCACCAGTTGAAAACGCCGCTTGCAAACCTTGCGGTGTATACGGAAATTTTGTCAGGGCAGCGCCTAGACGCCGTGCAGGCAGAGGAAATCAGCCGGAAAATAAAAAGGCAGATTGAAAAGCTGGACTGGATCATTGGCTCTTTGCTTAAAATGGTAAAACTGGAGCAGGATGCAATTGCTTTTGAGGTGCATGGGATACCGCTGCGTCAAACCATACTGGAAGCAGTTGATGCTGTTTATGAAAGGCTGGAAAAGAAAGAAATCCAGCTGGAATGCCCACAAGCGGCCCAGGACTGCGTATTGTACCACAACCGGAAATGGACAGTGGAAGTATTTGTAAATATTTTGGAAAATGCGGTCAAGTATACTGGTTTTGGCGGTAAAGTGTCTATCCGTATCCAGCCATATGAATTGTATACGGAGGTTCAATTTGTAGATAACGGCTGTGGCATCCCACAGGATGAAATACTGAAAATTTTCCGGCGGTTCTACCGGGGCCGTGCGGCAGGGCAGGCAGAAGGCTGCGGCATTGGCCTGTACCTGTCGAACTTGATCTTGGAAAAAGAGAAAGGGTATATGACGGTAAAGTCAGTGTATGGGAAGGGAAGCTGTTTTTCCGTATTCCTGCGCAATTACAGCGAAAATTTAGAATGCAGATAATACAAAACTGTAAGAATTATCTGCAGATTTGTAAAGGAAATGAAAGGCGGCATCATTATACTGTCTGTAGAAAACGTAACCGTTCAACGGGTTATCTGAACTGTTACTAGAAAACACAAAACGGAGGGCAGATAGTATGAATATTTTGGAACTGGTCCATGTCAATAAGGTATATGGGGAAAAAGGCAACCAGGTAAAGGCGTTGCAGGACATCCAGCTGCAGGCCAGGGAAGGCGAGTTTATCGCAGTGGTAGGCACCTCGGGTTCGGGGAAAACGACGCTGCTGCATATGGCCGGCGGGCTAGACGTGCCGGACCAGGGGAAGGTTTTTATCAAAGGCAAGGACATTGGCCTGTTAAAAAGGAAGGAATTGACAGTTTTCCGGCGCAGGAATATTGGGTTTGTATTTCAAAATTACAGCCTAATGCCAGTTTTGAATGTGTATGACAATGTAGCGCTGCCAGTAACCTTTGACCGGGGCAGGCATATCAACCATGCGTATATTGAAGAACTGCTAAAGGAGCTGGGGATTTGGGAGAAGCGGAAAAAATATCCTTATGAACTGTCTGGCGGGCAGCAGCAGCGCACGGCAATCGCCAGGGCACTAGTAAACAGGCCTGCAGTCCTGCTGGCAGACGAGCCAACCGGAAATCTGGACTCCGGTACAACGGTTGAAGTAATGGGGCTTTTAAAAGCTGGCTGCCGGAAATACCATCAGACGATTTTGATGGTTACCCATAATGAGGCCATTGCACAGGCGTGCGACCGGATCATCCATATTGAAGACGGGCGCATTGTTGGGCCAGGCAGTACCAGGGAAGGCGGTGAGGGCATATGTTAAAGCTGGTTTTCCAGTATATGAGGCATTATCAAAGCCAGACCGTGGCTATCTTTGCAAGCATGGTTTTAACAGCTGCCTTGATGGCAGGGATGGGTTCTTTGATGTACAGCAACCGTATGAATGACTTGGAAAATAAAAAGGGTATCTATGGGGATTGGCATTATTGCATTCAGGCGGAAAGCATAGCGCCAGGCAAAGCAGGAGGGCAAACGCCAAACAAAGCAGGCAGCCAGACGCCAGGCAAATTATACTGGCGTGCAATAAAATTTGCCAGTAACGCCGACTCACGAAGGCAAATTTTACCGCTCATGAGTATAGCTACACAACAGCCGAACGGGGCAGATGTGGATGCTGGCACAGGTAATGGCAGCGGTGCTGGCAAGGGGTTTTCGCTGGAACAGGTTGGAAAAGTACAGATTATGGATTCGGTATCTGTGCCATATAAGATCCAGTTTATATGTGCGGACCAATCTTATATGCAGATGATGCACCGGGAGTTTTTGCAGGGGAGCTACCCAAAACAAGCGGATGAAATTGCAACAGACCGTTATGTACTTCGTAATTTGGGGTTTTCTGGTAAGGTAGGGGATAAGGTGGGCATCAACGGGCGCCTTTATAAGTTGTCAGGGATCGTAAAAAGCAGATGGGATTTGGATGCCGGCTATATGGAGGTATTTGTCACCGGGGCATATACTGCGAACGCCTTAGAAGCAGGCAGCAGATACCTGTATTTGAAATTTGCGGAAAGCGGGGCGTTATACAAGCAGCTGGACGCTTTTTTACAGGCGTATGGATTGCCCGGAAGCCAGGTACAGGCCAATGATGAGGTCACCCAGTTTATGGGTGGGGAAAAACCGGACAGCATTTTAGATATAGTAACTTTTGCTTTGACAAATGAACGGGGCAATTTTACCTATATTATTTTAAAACTGCAAAGCGATTATAACCTGGCATATCATGGGATGCTGCTGTTGTTGGGGCTGTTCAGCCTGTTTGTGGTTTACAGTATTTTTCAAATATCCGTTTCTAGAAGGACGGCGGAATATGCTATAATGCAGACGCTTGGCATTAGCGGGAGCGTGATTGCGGGTACGTTGGTTTTAGAACTATGGATCTTATTTCTTGTAGGGTATCCAGTTGGGTGCCTGCTTGGGAACGGCCTGCTGAAGCTGTTTTATGGGCGGCTGGCCGGGGTGTTTGCCAATGGGGAAGCGGTACCGGCATATGCCGCAGCGCAGATGTTAGAATCTGGGCAGGAGGCTACTTTGGAGCGCGGCGTCCATACTGGATTTTATGTGTCCTGGAATGTAGCTGCCCTGGGTTTTTTGTTTTTGCTGGCAGCATTGGCAGGTATCGGTTTTTTAACGGTGTATACCTTGCACAAGCAGACTATCCGCCAGGCAATGAGCGGGTATGTTTCTTTTAGCCGGTGCATTTATAGCAGGAGGAGCTTCCGCCTGTCCTATGTACTTGTAAGGAAGTTCCTGTTTTCCAACAAGAAACGGGCAGCCGGGATCCTGCTTTCGCTGTCTATTGGCGGATGTATGGTTTTGTGCACCGTTTATATGGTGGAAAACCTAAAAATCCATGCTGAGATGTCGCTGAAATCGGATGATGGGCTGGGGTCGGCCTTCCGGGTCAGCGTAAAGTCAGATTCCCTTGCAGATATGGTTCCAAAGGCAGTTGTGGATGAAATCCGTCAAATGCCGGAGCTATCGGAAAGCTATGCCGTTAAATTTACAATGGGTGAACTGCTGATCCACAAAGGGGAGCTAACGTGGGGCCAATATTTTGACGAGATGGATCAAAACAGCTATCACAGGCAGCGGTTTGGGGGTATCCTGAATCAAAAAGCAGATGGCTTGTATGGGGTTAAATATGACGTGTACGGATATGACGCCGGGATGCTCGGACAAATGCAGGATTTTATTTTGGAAGGCGCAATCGTACCAGAAGAAATGGAAAAGAAGGGACAGGTCATAGTAGTTGCAAACCGCGACGGGCAGAACAATTATGATTTTTATGGAAAACACCCTGGGGACATGGTTACGCTGCGCGTTGTGAAAGATTTGGACTGCCCGCCACAAGATTTGAAATTTGATTCTGAGCCGCAACATTATATCGAAAAGGAGTTTGAGGTTGCAGCAGTGGCCAGCAGGGGGCTGGCGCAGGAACAAGGGTGGCTGAATGCAGGCGGGTGGACGGATGCGCAGAGTATTATTATGACAAACAGCCAAATGGAGCACACGTATGGGATTCACGGATACCATTTCCTCCATGCATCGCCAGCAGAAGGGATGGATGTAGAGGCAGCTGCAGGAAGCCTGCTGGCAAAAATACAGGATGTGCCCAAAGCAGTGCTCAAAGACTATACGGCGGCAATTGCGGCACAGGAGGCATATCTGGAAAGGCAGCAGATTTTTTTTACAGCAGTTGCGCTGATCCTGCTGGCCATTAGTTTATTCCATATGATAAACAGTATGCATTATACCATATTGGCACGCAAGCGGGAATATGGCATTATCCGTGCGATGGGGATAACGGATATTGGGTTATATAAGATGACGGCTGCTGCAGGGGTATGGTATGGGGTTTTAACGGATATATTTATTTTCCTATGCTACCATCTATGCCTGCGCAGGGCTATGGATTACTATATGGCCCATGTGGTGCAGTTCCTGCATTTTTCGGCACAGGTCCCTATAGGGCTGATGGCTGGGATTTTAGGGTTTAACATTGTGGTTTCGGTTTTGGCGGTTTTCGGGCCGGCATACAAAATAGTGCATGGGGCGGTAACAGAGGAAATTGCAGCCTCGCATTGATTTACAATCCTTTGAAGCAGCCTTGCTCAATCATATCAATCAAAATCGCATATAATAGCAGCGTTAGAGCATATAGGAACGGAAACCTGTATGCTCTATTTTTTTACGGTAATGGAGGAACGTGAGCGGCGGGGTTGTATTGCGGCGGCCCCGCATGGTGGATTAGATTGTTTTATAAATTATTCATAGAAAGGCATAGTAAGAAAAAAATAGGACATACTATCTGCAATCGGATTGTCGGCAGTTTTTCTATTGCGGCAACGGTTTGATAGTTCTTTGGCATATGTATGGAAAGTGAGGAATGGCATGGGAAAATTCATTTACAGGATGTGCCTTATTGTAATCCTAGTTATTACAGTTGCAGGCGGCATATACTATTATTTAACGTTTAACCAGCAAAGGCAGGATCTAGATCAAGTCACATTTGTAGATAAAATGGACCGCACAGTGCGTAGTGCGGATGGGAAGATGTTTGCACAAGCGCAGAAAGATATGCAGGGGGAATGGAAGCAGGCAGCAAATGCCGGGGGCCGGTTATACGGTAAAGTGCAGATAGCGGGCAAAGAAACTTGTGGCCAGGCCATGGAAACGGTAGGGCAGGCGAAAGCAATTGCACAGAAGACAGCCGGCCAGGCCATGGAAACGGTAGGGCAGGCGAAAGCAATTGCACAGAAGACGACCGGCCAGGCCATAAAAGCAGTGCAGGAACCAGAGAAGCTGGCGGTAAAAAATGTGCGTAAGGTAGAAGGGTATACGAAGGCAGCCGCACAAAATACAACGGGGCAGGCGATTGCTGCAGTGCAGGAAACAGGAAAGCAGGAAGCAGCAGCCGTAAACAAAGCAAAAAGATGGACAGGGGAAATAGCAAGTAATACGGCGGTACAGGCTGTAAATGCAGCACAGGAAGGAAAGGCCCTGCTGGAAAAGGCGCAAAAAACAGCACAAAGGGCCGAAAATGCTGTGAAGGCAGCAATGAAAAAGCTAACTGTGATAGATAGAACTGTAATAGATAGAAAAGTCGGGCGGCAGGCGTAGGCAGGATCGTGGCAAAAGTATAGATGGCAATCAGAAATTTTTCATAAGAAACCAATGGAAAGGAAGGAAACTGCTATGGCAGCGACACCGGATACGCTTTATCTGAAAATAGACCGGAATATTGTGGTCCAGGACCGCCAGGTACACTTGCAGGACATTGCAAAAATGGAATGTACCGATGCGGCAGCATTAAGGCAGTTAAAGCAGAAAAAAATCTATTCATTTCAGGAGAAAGATACGCCGCATAAAAAAAAGCAGCAGATACAAGTATTTTCCATTCTAAGCATTATCCAGCAGATCCATGAGGATTATCCGCAGCTGGAAGTACAGAATATGGGGGAAACGGATTTTGTTGTAGAATGCAATGCGGGCATTCAGGAAAATAAATGGCTGGATACGGTTAAAACGATTGTTTTATGTATTATTATTTTCTTTGGTGCCGCGTTTACCATAATGACGTTTAATAACGATGTGGGTGTGGGGGAAGTGTTCCAGCAGCTTTACCAGCAAGTTACGGGTACTCAGTCAAACGGTGTGACAGAAATTGAGGTTTTCTATGCACTTGGGATGCCGATCGGGATTATTGTTTTTTATAACCATATCGGAAAGAAAAAGGTTACGCATGACCCAACGCCAATTCAGGTGGAAATGCGCAAATATGAACAGGATGTTGACAATACGTTTGTAGAAAATGCAGAAAGGGAAGGCAATAGCATCGATGTGGATTAATTATGTTTTAGTAGGGGTTGTAGACCGGTTTTTAGACGAAGAGAAAGGAAACGGCGGGTTATGGATGCGGCTATGCCGCGCGTTCGTGGATTTTATAGACAGGCATCTGTTTGCAGCAGGCATAGGATGGGAAGATTTGGATGCGGACATCGATGTGGAGGCAGGTGTAGATGATGCATGGGCCGGGGAATTTTAATAGGCCCCAAATGGTGTACAAGGGATTTCGGCTGGAACGCCTGTATTTGAAAGAGGGGAGGGCGCAAACAGAAAGGAGGCCTACAAGATGTGGCTGCAACATGTGTTTCTTGGGTTTTTAGGGCTTGCCTGCGGGCTGTCGGTTGCGACCGGCAGCTTTGCCATTGCGGTGAAACTGGGCATTATACCGCAGATGGCAAAGAAGTCAAAGACGGCAAAGCATATTATAACGTATGAAAATGCTACTATATGCGGAGGGGTCGTTGGAAATATCTTAGCAGTTTATCCGGCAATCCATTTTCCGGTGGGGCATTTTGTGCTAGGGATGTTTGGGTTAAGCGCCGGCATCTTTGTCGGATGTATGGCGGTTGCATTGGCAGAGATTATCAATGCCTATCCGATCATGTACCGCAGGCTCAAGCTAAAAATGGGGCTGGAATGGATGCTGGGGGCGATTGCCCTTGGGAAAATGGGCGGATGCCTGTTCTATTTTATCAATGGGTATTCAAACGGTTAAAAAGCGGACATAACGCCGGCGTTTTTTATCAAAGCATGGATTTGACATTTTTTTCAGGAATTTGATATATATGTTTATTTTAAGAAGATAAAATGAAACAAAATTGTTGGACGGAGGCAGGTTTATGCGGGGGAAGACCGGGGCAGTAATTTTGGTTTCATTGCTGGCGGCAGTTTTGATAAGCGGGTGCCAGGGCTCGAAAGCAGCAGGGGCGGAAGGCAAAAAAATGTATTATGCTGCAATGGAAAGCGGCGATTATTATGAAGGGTGGGCGACAGGGTTAAAAGGGCAGGCTGGGAAATTTGGGTTTGCGTTTAAGGCTGGCTATGCGGAAAAGTCAGTAGAAATGCAGGCTGGCCAAGTAAAAAAAGCATTTGCGGACGGATACAGCGTATTTTTGTGCGGTCTGGTACAGGCGGATATTGCCCCTGAAATAAAAGCAGCGGCCGGGCAAACGCCAATCATATTTATCAATAATGCACCGAAAGAAAACCAGCTTGAAAAAGGCCGCTATATTTATGTGGCATCCGATGAATTTATGGCGGGGCAGTACCAGGCCGAATATATATTGGAAAAGCTGGGCCATAAAGATGAGATTAATATTGTATTGTTAAAAGGGCCAAAAGACGCTTCCGGGACACGTGGACGGACAGAAGGGCTGAAACAGACGCTGAAAGCCAGCGGCAAGAAAATTAACTACGTATTTGAAGATTATGCAGATTGGAAGGAAGAGCTTGCCGAAGAAATGGTTCAGCTGTTTTTGGAAACGGGCAAGCCAGTGGACTGCATTGCGGCAAATAACGATGATATGGCGTTAGGTGGTATCGCAGCCTTTGAAAAAGCAGGCATTGCGAAAAGCCAGACACTGTTTTTGGGGGTCGACGCTTCGGAAAAGGGCTGTGAAGCAATCGCCGATGGTAAAATGGATTTTACTGTATACCAGGCAGTAGCAAAGCAAATGGAAGCTGCAGTAGAGGCGGCAAAGAGGCTGCAGGAAGGAAGTACAATCGAAGGGATGGAAGGCGCTTCAGAAGATGGGAAGTATATTTTTATCCCTTTTGAAAAAGTAGACGCTGAAAATGTAGCGCAATACCAATAAGGACGCTGCGGTTATCTTTATCAGGCTTGGTTACTGTGCTTTAGGAGTGGAGGCTGGACAGATTCGTGAAAAGGAAACAAAAAAAATTTATCTCTGTAAAAACAAAACTGCTTGCATTGATCTTGCCTGTGGTTATCGTAATGGTTACGGTGCTTGTCGGCCTGTCTTATTTTGTGTCTAGAAATGTAATTTGGTCAGATGCCCAGGCACTTTTGGAAATGTCGGCGGAAAGCCAGGCATTGGAAATTAAGTCTTGGTTGGATCAAAATTTAACATCTTTCCAAGTAGTAAAACATGTGCTGGAGCAGATGGATTTTGATGGAAAACAATTTCAGGATTGCCTCAATGCTTTTTATGGCTATAACAGCAATTATCCAGATGGAATATATGCAGCCGATTTGGACGGTACGTTTTACCAGGCGCAGCAGGCGGATATTGCAGGCAATACAAGGGTATCTTTAGATGAGGTTAGGCCGGAATGGTTTCAAAGCGGTTTGACCAGGGTTAATATGGGGTTTACCAATGCATATATAAGGGAAGATGGAAAACAGGTGATCAGCGCCTGCGGGATGCTGCGGAACCAAAAAGGGGGCGTCCGTATCCTTTCGGCCGATTTATCTTTGGAAAAGGTCAGCGTTTTTGTAAACAGTTTTGTAAAAATGAAAGATGCAGAAGCATTTTTGGTAAATACGCAAGACAATACGGTCCTTGCATCCAGGGATACCAGCCTGATTTCTAAAAGGATAGACGAGATCGACGGAGAATTTATGCAGGCTGTGGCAGCCAAGATTTTAGAGGATGACTTAGGGATGGCCGAAATAACCGGGAAAATGGCTGTGTTTGAAAAGGTAGAGGGCACGGAGTGGCTGCTGGTTTCTTATGTGCCGTCAGCAACGTTGTTTGGCGAACTAGACCATATCCGTAATATTATGGTGGTGTTTGGGGTCGTTTCGGTATTGATATTGCTGGTTTTGGTTGAGCGGACGATACATATTGTAATCTTACCAGTAAAGGATTTAACGAAAGTGGTAAAGGCAATGACAAGCGGCGATTTTGCCGTATCCATCCATACGAAAAGTAATGATGAAATCGGCGTGATGAGCCAGTGCATGGAAACGTTTACTGCGGCGATGTGTGCAATGATTACGACGATCCATAACATTACAAATGCGCTTCATGAGCAGGCAGACAATGGCGGGGAAGTGTCCAGGCAAGTACTGGAAGCGTCTAAAAAACAGAGCCAATCTATGAAAGACCTTAACGTCACGGTAGAACAGCTTTCTGTTTCAGTCGGCCAGATTGCGCAAAGCGCATCCGACTTGGCAGGGGCGGCATCGGAAGCAAAAGATAACGGTGAGGATGTAAATGGAAGAATGAAGGAAATGGTCCATGTTTCTCAAAAAGGAAAGCAGGATATGCAGTGTGTGGACGTTGCAATGCGCAATATAGACCATTCGGTGAAGAAACTGCAAAATGCGATTGATGAAGTGGGGGCCTCATCGGAAGAAATCATCCAGATTACAAAAGTGATTGGGGATATTGCAGATGAAACAAACCTGTTGTCATTAAATGCTTCGATCGAAGCGGCCCGGGCGGGGGAAGCAGGGAAAGGTTTTACAGTAGTGGCTGCGCAAATTGGAAAATTGGCAAAAACCAGCATGGAGTCGGTGAAACATATTGACAATTTAATAATGAAGATTAACACGTCTGTCGGGGATGCCATACACCAGGCGGATGACAGTGTTGGCAATATTAATGAAAGCAACGGTATGATCCAGCATGCGATGGGGACTTTTGATCATATATATGAAAATATAGCGGCAGTTGGAAACTTGATCCAGGAAATGATGGAAAAAGTAGCATGTGTGGATACTGTAGCGGCTGACGTAGCGGCGATTTCGCAAGAACAGGCAGCAAGTTCAGAGCAGATCTTGAATGCTTCGGATTCTTTGGCTGCCCATGCGGACAGCCTAATGGCCAGCAGCGAATCGGTAGCGCAGCAATCCAAGGAGCTGTCAGATTCTGCGCAAAAGCTTACTGGGCAAATTGGTATATTTAAAATACATAAGGGGGATGGAATATGAAAACCATAAATTTTTTAGATAATGATGGGACGTTTACGATTAAAAAGCCGGAAAATTACAGTTACCTTTATTTCCCGGTTGCTGGGGAAGCCGGGATGAAATGTGCGCTGACGCCAAATCTGGGAGGGGACAGCAAGGTGAACCAAAACGCGTTCCTGATGGAGCCGGCCAGTGTGGAAAACCTGCATAACAACCGTTCTGGGAGGAATTTTTGGTGCAGGATGGAAGACGGGGGCATGTGGTCTGCGGTAGGGGCGTCGGTAGGGCAAGAAAGCCAGAAATTTACAGAAAGCCAGGATGAAAGCAGCCTAAAAGCAGGGTTTATGTGGCATACTATGTACCGGAAATCTGAAAAATATCAACTGGAGGCAGAAGTCGTTTCCTTTGTGCCGACGGGGCACAATGTAGAAATTATGCAGGTGTCACTCTGTAATTTGGGCGGCAGCCCGCTGGCCTTTACGCCGGTGGCAGCAGTGCCTATTTTTGGGCGGAGTGCCGATAATATCCGTGACCACAGGCATGTGACTTCATTGCTGCACCGGATCCGGACGGCTGATTATGGGGTATACGTAAAGCCGGCGTTGTCTTTTGATGAGCGCGGGCACCAGGTCAATGAACTAACGTATTTTGTTTGCGGCATTACTGGAAATGGGGAAAAGCCATTGGATTTCTATCCGGTCGTGGAAGATTATATCGGGGAAGGCGGCAGTTATACCAATCCTCAGAAAATCCGGGAAAATGGGGATGGGGCAGCAGCCGGAAGCTATTTTGAAGGAAAGGAAGCAATTGGTGGCATCCGTTTCCAAAAAGTTAGCGTTGGCCCAAAGGAGCAGGTATCTTATACGGTTATTATGGGCATTACAGCACAGGAAGAAGAGATAGAGGGTATTGTTGGCGCTTACCGGACAGCTGGCCAGGTAAAGCAATCCCTCGGACAGACAAGCAGGTATTGGCAGGAAAAGGTAAACGTCCGTTACCATACAAGCAGTGCGGATTTTGACAACTTTATGAGATGGGTGAATTTCCAGCCTATTTTACGGCGGATCTATGGCTGTTCTTTTTTGCCGTACCATGATTATGGCAGGGGCGGCAGAGGGTGGAGGGACTTATGGCAGGATTGCCTGTCGCTTCTGATTATGGATCCGGATGGCGTGCGCCAGATGATTTTAGACAATTGCGCAGGCGTGCGTGTGGACGGGAGCAATGCAACAATTATCGGGGCAAAACAGGGGGAATTTATTGCGGACCGCAACGGCATCGCACGTGTTTGGATGGATCATGGGGTATGGCCATTTATGACGATCAGGCTTTATATTAACCAGACCGGCGATATTGGCATTTTAAAAGAAAAAGCGCCGTATTTTAAAGACGGGCAGACAGGGCGCGGCAGCAGCCTGGACAGTAGCTGGCATATATCCGATGGGACGCAGCTGGCATGTATAAATGGGGAAACTTATTACGGGAGTATTCTGGAGCATTTATTATTGCAGCATCTATGCGCTTTTTATGAAGTGGGGGAACACAACCATATCAGGCTTAGAGGGGCGGACTGGAATGACGCGTTGGATATGGCAGAGGAACGCGGCGAAAGTGTAGCTTTTACTTGCGCTTATGCGGGCAACCTGATGCAGCTTGCAAATTTCCTGGAAATTTTGTCAGAACGCTTTGGCGTTCAAACAACGCTGCTTTTAGAAGAAATGCAGGTGCTTTTAACGGATCAAGCGTGTATTTATCATGATGTGGATGAAAAAAAGAAAATCCTGCAGGGCTATCTGCAGCTGTGCAGGCATCAGGTGAGCGGCAGGCAGATCCAGGTGGATGTCAAAGGGCTTGCGGATAATTTAAAGCATAAGGCAGCATGGATGCAGCAGCATATCCGCAAAACGGAGTGGATCCAAGGAGAAGGGGAAGGCTGGTTTAACAGCTATTATGATAACCACGGAAAAGCGGTGGAAGGGTACTTCCCACAGGGCGTGCGGATGATGCTGACCGGCCAGGTGTTTGCAATTATGGGCGGGATTGCAAGGAAAGAGCAGGTTGCGGGCATCTGCCAAAGCGCCGGCCATTATTTATATGATAAAAAAGCGGGCGGCTACCGCCTGAACACAGATTTTCAGGAACAAAAGTATGATATGGGCAGGATGTTTGGCTTTGCATATGGGGAAAAAGAAAATGGCGCGGTTTTTTGCCATATGGCTGTGATGTATGCAAATGCATTGTATCAAAGGGGGTTTGTAAAAGAAGGGTACCAGGCGCTGCAGTCACTGGCGGATGCGGCTATGCAGTTTGAAACCAGCAAAATATATCCAGGGATCCCTGAGTATTTTAGCCGGGAAGGGAGAGGGATGTACCATTATCTAACCGGGGCTGCAAGCTGGTATATGCTGACGATGGTTACGGAAGTATTTGGCGTATGCGGTAAAATCGGCGATATGGCTATCCAGCCAAAACTGGTAGCAGGGCAGTTTGATGCGCAGGGCAAGGCAGCGATAGAGCTTGTTTTTGCAGGTAGCAAGTTCCAGGTCATTTATAAAAATCCAGAAAGGCTGGATTATGGGGAATATATAATAAAAAAGGCAATTTGTGACGGGCATATGCAATTGCCGGTTTATGGGGCGTATGCTGTCCTTGAAAGGGAAAAGATCATGTCTATGGCAGGTCAGGTACATACAATCGAAATCGATGTAGGCAGAGTTTAAAATGGGGGGGGGCAGGGAAAGCCCGCAGCTGGCGGGCTGCCTAACCATTGCAGTGTAACTGCGGTTTGTTTCGGGCGGAATATCCAATAGGAACCGGATGGGTATTCCGCTTTTGTTTTTATACTGCAGCCCGCCAGAATATACCGTAATGTAACCAAGAAAGTGCCTGGCTGGCGGCCTGCAGTCGGGTGGTACTGTAAATTTAACTGGTGTGCAGTATATATTACCAAGAAGTACGGTAAAACTTATCCCGGTATTTTTTGGGGGTAAGCCCAACCGATTTCTTAAACGATTGGATAAAATGGCTTTGTGAAGAAAAAGCCAGGTAATTTGCAATTTCTACGAAGCTGTAATCGGAGTATTTCAACAGGTTGCGTGCTTTTTCTATTTTCTTTTCATTTATGTAATTACTGATGGAAATCCCAAGCTCTTTTTTAAATAGCCTTGACAGGTAACTAGGGGACAGGTTTGTAAAAGCGGCAAGTTCTTCAATTGTGATGCGGGTGTTTAAATGGTTGTAGACATAATCCATGCACAGGATAACGGCTTTGGATATTACGCTTTCCTTTTTTTGAACTAGCATTTTCCCGGTATAATCAAGCGCCATGCTGTCATGCAGCTTATAAATGGACTCTATGGAGGTACAGGAGTCCATTTTTAAAATATAAAAATCGCTTAGGCGGTACGCCTGTTCCAATTCCATTCCTGCTTCCACGCAGTGCCTGACAATCATGGCTGCTGTGACAACAAAATGATATTTTATATTGGTAAGGGGGTTTGTCGAGAGGACGCCCATTCCAGCCGGGTTGGCGAAGGTATTCTGTTTGCAGTTTTTTTGTACAAAATTTATATCGCCGGAACTGACGGCATGGTAAAACGCAAATTCTTCTTCCATTGGGCGGTGCGCAAGGGAATCTTCTGCATCCTGAAGTTCCTGACGGTTCCATTCTTTTCGTAAATCCATCCTTTGCTTCCTTTCTGGGTATACGCCGTATGGGGGCGCCAGTGTGGTGGTACTGGAAGCTGCGGGTTAGCAGCCTGCATTGGCTATATTATAGCATGAATTTGATATTTTTGTACATAGTTTAATATATCAAAATGCGTAGGATATTTATAATCGTAAATAACCGTGGTACAGGCTGTATGCCAAGACGGGCTTCTAAGGGACTGTGCAAAATAACTTGTGCAGATGGCGCAGGATAAATATTCATGCACAAGGCGGAGGAATGAGGCGTACTGGGCGTACGCCGATTGACGACAACGCAGTGGATGGAAATTTAGACAAGTCAGATGTACAAGTTATTTATGCACAGTTCCTAAGTAAACGCATCTGGGCATCAGTACTTACACGGTAAAAAGAAAAGTTACAGGAGGGCAGATAGATATGCAGTTTGGGTATTTTGATGATGACAAACGGGAATATGCCATTAACCGCCCAGATACGCCGGCCCCGTGGGTCAATTACCTTGGTTCACCGGAATATGGCGCGATTATTTCCAATAATGCGGGCGGCTACAGTTTCGCAAAATCCGGGGCGGACGGCAGGATCCTGCGTTATATTTTTAACCAGTTTGACCAGCCGGGGCGTTATATTTATATCCGGGACAATGATTCCAAAGATTACTGGTCAGCTTCCTGGCAGCCGGTTGGGAAGGGCCTGGAAACCTACCGTTGCGAGTGCCGCCACGGGACAGGTTATACGAAAATGACGGCGGATTACAGCGGTATCCATTCGCAAGTGCTGTATTATGTGCCGCTGGGGCAGGCGTATGAGGTGTGGAGCCTGTCGCTTTCCAATCAATCCGGACTGCCGCGTGATTTATGTGTTACCGGGTATGCAGAATTTACAAATAACAGCAATTATGAACAAGACCAGGTAAACTTGCAGTATTCACAGTTTATCACGAAGACGGAGTTCCATGGCAACCGTATTTGCCAGAAGATACATGGCAACCTGGACGGGGTAGAAGACGGAAAAGATGTCGACGATAAGATTATGATAGAGCGGTTTTTTGGAATGGCCGGGGCAGACGTTTCTTCTTATTGCGGCGATAAGGAAAAATTCCTTGGGCATTATCATGGATACGGAAATCCAGAAGGGGTTATACAAGGAAAATTATCCGGGGAACTGAATTATAACGGAAATGCCTGCGGCGCGCTTTCTTCTGTAATCAAGCTTGCGCCAGGGGAGGGAAAGCACCTAGTATTTATCCTTGGGATGCAAAGTGATGCGCAGGCAGAAAAGATCCTTAAAAAATATGGGGATCCGTGCAAACCTTGTGAACAGGATTACAACGGGCTGATCCGCTACTGGCATGAAAAATTTATGCACTTTCAAGTAAAAACGCCAAGCCCGGAATTCAATACAATGGTGAATACGTGGAATGCATACAACTGTTTTATGACGTTTATCTGGTCACGCGCTGCGTCCTTTTTCTAT
Organism: uncultured Eubacterium sp.; assembly: GCA_947089855.1. Taxonomy (GTDB): domain Bacteria; phylum Bacillota; class Clostridia; order Lachnospirales; family Lachnospiraceae; genus Eubacterium_J. The sequence goes on along the minus strand of CAMUML010000031.1, from coordinate 10,650 downwards.
TGTGGCTTGCGCAATGGATATGGATACCGGGATACGGTACAGGATATACAGGGGATTATCCACTTGGCGCCGGAAATGGCGGTGGAAAAAATCCGCTTTATGCTTTCTGCGCAGGTAGAACATGGCGGCGGGCTGCCATTGGTAAAGTTTACCCATAACCCTGGGCATGAGGATACGCCGGATGATGCGTCTTACGTAAAGGCGACCGGGCATCCGCAGTACCGGGCAGATGATGCACTGTGGCTGTTCCCGACAGTTTATAAATATATCGCGGAGTCCGGCAACCTTTCTTTTATCGATGAAGTAATACCGTTTGCAAATAAAGGGGAGGCAAGCGTTTATGGGCATTTAAAACGTGCGGTTGACTTTTCCTTGAACCGCCTTGGAGCACACGGGATGCCGGCGGGGCTATATGCAGACTGGAACGACTGTTTAAGGCTAGGGGAAAAAGGGGAATCTACCTTTGTTGCGTTCCAGCTTTATTATGCTATGGGCATCTTAAAAAAGTTTGCCGAATACAAAAAAGATACTGGCTATATCCATTACCTGGACAAGGAACAAGAAAAGCTGGGCAGTGCCATACAGGAATTTTGCTGGGATGAAGACCGGTTTATCCGCGGGTTTACACAAAAAGGGGAGAGGATTGGGCAACGGGCAGACCCAGAGGCGAATATGTGGCTGAACCCGCAGAGCTGGGCGGTAATCAGCGGGCTTGCAAATAAAAGACAGGCGGATATGGCATTGGATAGCGTATTCCAAAGGCTGAATACCGAATATGGGGCAATGCTGATGGCGCCGCCATACCATGAACATGCGTTTGAAGGGGCGTTGGCCGTTATTTACAATGCAGGGACAAAAGAAAATGCTGGTATTTTTTCCCAGCCGCAGGGCTGGCTGATCCTTGCTGAAGCTTTATGCGGGCATGGGGACCGTGCATTTACTTATTTTATGGAACATGCGCCGGCAGCGCAAAATAACCAGGCGCAGATCCGTAAATTAGAGCCATATTGCTATGGACAGTTTACAGAAGGAAAAGACAGCCCGTATTTTGGGCGGTCCCATGTACATTGGCTTACGGGTACAGCATCGACAATTATGACAGGCTGTGTAGAAGGGATCTTAGGGATGCGGCCAGATTTCTATGGGCTGAAAATAGAGCCAGCGGTTCCAAATGGCTGGGACAGGTTTGAAATAGAAAAGGATTTTAGGGGAAAACATTTACATATTACCATCCATAACCCAAGGCATGCCCAGTCTGGCTGCAAAAGGCTTGTAGTAGATGGGGAAGAACTGGAAGGGAACTATATTCCATATCAAATGCTCAAAAGCCACTCGGAAATTGTGTTGGAGATGTCTTAAGATATATGGGGCATCATTTTGATATTTTTTGAACTTATCTAGTATATAGGACGGAATATATGCCGTTATAATAGACATTGCAATGCAATCAAACATATAAAAAAGGAGGATTTCAAAATGAAAAAGAAAGTGGCCAGTATGTTATTAGTGGCAGCAATGGCTGCCGGTGCATTGTCTGGTTGTGGGAAAGAGCCGGATGCACAGACACAGGGAAATGGGGCAGGGCAGCCCGAGATGCCAGAAGGCAAAGTAATTAATATTTATAGCTGGAACAGTGAATTCAGCCAACGCTTGCAGGACGTCTATCCAGAAGTAGAAAAGACTTCTAAAGACGGGACCGTAACAACGCTAAAAGATGGGACGGAAATCCATTGGATTACAAACCCAAACCAGGATGGGGTATACCAGCAGAAGCTGGATGAGGCGCTTTTAAAGCAGGCAGACGCGGAAGCTGACGATAAGGTCGATATTTTTTTGTCAGAAACAGATTATGTAAATAAATATACAGATGCAGAAGCAGATGTCGCAATGCCGCTTGTAGACCTTGGGATTGATCCAGAAAAAGATTTAGCAGACCAGTATGACTTTACGAAAGTGACCGCTTCGGATGTGAATGGTGTGCAAAGGGCGTCAACCTGGCAGTGCTGCCCAGGGCTGCTGGTATACCGGCGTGATATTGCAAAGGAGGCCTTTGGGACAGACGACCCGGTTACAATCGGAGAAAAGGTAAAAGACTGGGATACGATGAAAGAAACAGCAAAAGAATTAAAAGAGAAGGGGTATTATACGTTTTCTTCTTATGCAGACACCTTCCGGCTATATGGCAACAGCATTGGACAGCCTTGGGTCAGCCCGGGTGAAACAACGGTCGTAATAGACCAAAAAATTATGGACTGGATCAACGATTCAAAGGAATGGCTAGACGCGGGGTATTTCGATAAGACGGTCAAAGGGCAGTTTAACGATGACTGGAATAAAGCAATGGGGTCAAAATCAAAAGTATTCGCGTTCCTATTTCCAGCATGGGGCATTGATTTTACATTAAAGAAAAATTGGGACGGCGCAGAAGGGGAATGGGCAGTTACCAACCCGCCGCAGGAGTATAATTGGGGCGGATCTTATATCCATGCATGCACAGGGACTGATAATCCGCAACATGTAAAGGATATTATCCTTGCAATGACTGCAAATGAAGAAAACCTTGCAAAAATTTCTGAGAAATATTCCGATTATACAAATGCGAAAACCAATATGAAGAAAGCAGCAGAAAATGACAAGGTGTATGCATCCAAATTCCTCGGCGGCCAGAACGCATTTAAATATTTTACCCCAGTTGCAGAAAAGGTTGTTATAGCGCCATTGTCAGCGTATGACCAAGGATGCGTGGAACTGATCCAGAACGCGTTTAGTGATTATTTCCAGGGGCAGGTTGAATTTGCGAAAGCAAAGGAAAACTTTGAAACAGCGATTATAGAACGTTATCCAGAACTTACCAAAGTCCAGTGGCCAGAATAAGCCAGCAAAAAACTACGGGGCTCCTGGCGCACCATAGCATATGAGAAAGGGATGATTATTTATGAAACCAAAAAGTAAAAGCGTCAGTTATGCAAAATGGGGATATATTTTTATTCTTCCGTTTTTTGCCAGTTTTTTCATATTTTCTTTGATTCCTTTGGTAGATACGGTCCGGTACAGTTTTTTCGAATATTATCGTTCCGGGATTAAAGAAATCGGCCCGAATTTCATTGGAATGGAAAATTATACCAGCCTGCTATCGTCAGATATGCTTAAGTATGCGGGAAATACATTTATTTTATGGATTATTGGCTTTATCCCGCAGATTGTGATCGCGCTGCTGCTTGCATCCTGGTTTGTAGACGCCCGTTTGAAAATCCGTGGGACACAATTTTTTAAGGTAGTTATATACCTGCCAAACCTGATCATGGCCTCTGCGTTTGCGATGTTGTTTTTTACCATGTTTTCTACGAACGGGCCGATTAATTCTATTTTAATGTCGCTAGGGGTAATCAGCAAGCCGTTTGATTTCCTTGGGACAGTATTTGGGACTAGGTCACTGGTAGGGTTTATGAATTTTTTGATGTGGTTTGGGAATACGACTATTATGCTGATGGCTGCGATTATGGGTATTAGCCCGGATATTTTTGAGGCGTCGGAGCTGGATGGCTGCAACAGCATACAGCGGTTTTTCCGTATCACATTGCCATTGATACGGCCAATCCTCGCCTATACACTGATCACTTCTATTATCGGCGGGCTGCAGATGTTCGATGTGCCGCAGATCTTGACGAACGGGCAGGGGAGCCCAGACCGTACGTCCATGACATTGATTATGTTCCTAAATAGCCACCTTAAGAGTAAAAATTACGGCATGGCAGGTGCATTATCCGTTTATCTGTTTATCGTCAGCGGTATTTTATGTTTTATTGTGTACCGTATGACCAATAATAACGATCCGGATGGATCGAAGGCAGCGGCAAAAAAAGCTGCCAAAAAAGCCAGGAGGTAGAAAGGAGATTCGATGATGAAATCAAATGTAGCCAATCGTGTGCGCACCGTTTTCGCACATATCGTACTTATCCTTCTGTCATTTATGTGCTTATTCTTTTTCTATATCCTGTTTGTAAATGCGACACGTTCCCATGCAGAATTGCAGAAAGGGTTTTCGGCGCTGCCAGGGTCACATTTACTGGAAAACTTAAGCAATGTTGCAAATGACGGTACCTTCCCGATGTTCCGGGGTATTTTAAACAGCCTGCTGGTTTCCGGATGTTCGGCGGCGATCTGTACTTATTTTTCCGCATTGACCGCTTATGGCTTGTATGCATATGACTTTAAAGGAAAGAAAGCGGCATTTACATTTATTATGGCTATTTTGGTTATGCCGACCCAGGTTACGGCAATGGGGTTTTTACGGCTGGTTACCAATATGGGGATGTATGATTCGTTGCTTCCGCTGATTATCCCATCCATTGCATCCCCGTCTGTCTTTTACTTTATGTACAGCTATTTGCAGTCGTCGCTTCCGCTGTCATTGATTGAAGCAGCGAGGATCGATGGTTCGGGGGAATTTAAAACATTTAACCGGATCGTCCTTCCGATTATGAAGCCGGCGGTTGCGGTACAGGCAATATTTACCTTCGTAGGTTCGTGGAACAATTATTTCGTCCCTGCACTGGTGATCCAATCGAAGGAAAAGATGACGGTTCCAATTCTTATTGCTACGCTGCGTAGCGCGGATTATATGAATTTTGATATGGCTAAAATTTACATGATGATTACGGTAGCCATTGTCCCGATTATTATCGTATATCTCATTTTATCGAAGTATATTATCGCCGGCGTAACGCTTGGCGGTGTCAAAGAATAGAAAGAAGGAAAAGCCAGTGGAAACGGCTGCCATAAGTTTATGGCAGCCGTTTTTGCCGTTGATTTTATTTTTAACTTGTATTAGAATGGTATCATTCAAAATTGGATAAGGGGAAATATATATGGAAGTAATCCTTGCGAGGCAGAGCGTCATTATTAAATGTACCTTAAATGCCTCGATTTTAATGGGCAATTATGAATTTTACTATGCAGGCGGTTTATTATGCCATCTGGCAGGCCAGATTCCGCAGCAGGCGCCAGTACCAAAGGAACTGGAGGCATTTATAAGCCCCCTGCTTACAGGCTATGAACCCAAAAACGAAAAAGAATCGTACCTGCTAAAACTGCTAAAAGAATATAAAGTTCAGGAAGCTTTTGATAGCCAGATGCCAGAGCTGCTGAAAATGGGGCTGTATGAGAAGCAGATATGGGTACAGCATCCTATTGTGGATATGGTTTGAGTACCATTATCCGTGGCTAGTAACAGCTGGTTACGATTTATGGGCTGGTTTTGCGAAGCGGATTTTCAATATCGCCCTGTATCATAAATTTGCCGCCATAATAAATTTCATACAATCGTTGCAATTTTCCAGTAAATTGAGTATAATTCATAATTATCGATATTGACAGAAATAAGACAAAGAAAGCAAGCCGGGAAAGCAGGTGATCAGTATGGCAGAATTATCTATGGAAACATTACAGCATATAGAAGATTTAGAAATAAAAATTGGCGCAAGGCGGGGAAGCGTGCGGAAATTCCCGGATTTTATGGAACCAGGGGCATTGTATAAAGAGCTGGTTGGAAGTATTTCCAAATACCACCCGTCTGCGGATATTTCGCAGGTGGAAAAGGCGTATCAGATCGCAAGGGATGCGCACAAAGACCAAAAGCGTAAGTCTGGGGAGGCATATATTATCCATCCGCTGTGCGTTGCCGTCATTCTCGCGGAGCTTGAACTGGACAAAGAAACCATCGTAGCCGGGCTGCTGCACGACGTAGTAGAAGATACGGTAATGACAGATGAGGAGATCGCACAGGAATTTGGCTCGGAGGTAGCGCTGCTGGTTGACGGCGTCACAAAGCTCGAACAGCTGTCTTACGATGCGGACAAAGTGGAAATACAGGCGGAAAACCTGCGTAAGATGTTCCTTGCAATGGCCAAGGATATTCGTGTCATACTGATCAAGCTGGCCGACCGGCTGCACAATATGCGTACCTTACAATATATGCGCCGTGAAAAGCAAAAGAAGATCGCAAGGGAAACAATGGATATTTATTCCCCGATCGCGCAGCGCCTTGGTATATCGAAAGTAAAGATTGAACTGGACGACCTGTCCTTAAAATATTTGGAGCCGGCTGCCTACCTGGACCTGGTGGAACAGGTGGCGCAGCGCAAGACAGCGCAGGATGATTATATCCGGGGGCTTACAGAGGAAGTGCGCAAGATTATCGAACGTGCAGGCATCCATGCAGAAATCGGGGGCCGGGCAAAGCATTTTTTCAGTATTTATAAAAAAATGGTCAACCAGAATAAGACGCTCGACCAGATCTATGACCTTTTTGCCATCCGCATTATCGTAAAGGACATCCGGGACTGTTATGCATCATTGGGGGTGATCCATGAACATTATGTGCCGCTGCCGGGGCGTTTTAAAGATTATATCGCAATGCCAAAGCCAAACCGCTACCAGTCGCTGCATACAACGCTTATGGGTTCAGACGGCCAGCCGTTTGAGATCCAGATACGGACCGAAGAAATGCACCGGATCGCAGAATACGGGATTGCGGCGCATTGGAAATATAAAGAAGCTGCAAACGGCGTAAAATCGACAGGCAACCAGGAAGAAGAAAAGTTAAGCTGGCTTCGCCAGATCCTGGAGTGGCAGCAGGATTTATCTGATAATAAAGAATTTATGAGCGTGCTGAAAAGCGACCTGGATTTGTTTTCGGATACCGTTTTTTGTTTTACGCCGGATGGAGACGTAAAAAACCTGCCAAACGGTTCCACTCCGGTAGATTTTGCTTACAGCATCCATTCCGCCGTCGGCAACCGCATGATCGGCGCAAAGGTCAACGGCAGGCTCGTGACCATTGATTATACGATTCAAAACGGCGACCGTATCGAAGTTATCACATCGCAGAATTCAAAAGGCCCAAGCCATGACTGGCTGAATATTGTCAAAAGCACACAGGCGAGGACAAAAATCAACCAATGGTTCCGCAGTGAACTGAAAGAAGAAAATATCCAGCGCGGCAAAGATTTGATCATTGCATACTGCAGGTCAAAAGGGCTTGATTTTTCCCTGTTGAATAAATCTATTTACCAGGAAAAAGTAATCCGTAAATATGGATTTAATAATTGGAATGCCTGTCTTGCAACCGTAGGGCACGGCGGATTGAAAGAGGCAAGCGTCGTCAACAGGATGCATGACGAATATTTAAAAGACCATCCGATCACCCTTACGGACGATGAAGTACTTGTGCAGGCGGAAACGCTGGAAGGCAGCCACAAGAACGTGCTTGTAAGCTCCAAAAGCGGCATTATCGTCCACGGGCTGCATGATGTAGCGGCCCATTTTGCAAAATGCTGCAGCCCGGTCCCGGGGGATGAAATCTGCGGATATATTACCAGGGGGCGCGGCGTCACCATACACCGGACAGACTGCATTAATATGATGCATTTAAACGATATGGAAAAAAAACGTGTCATTGATGCCGAATGGCAGGTAGGCTGCGAGGGCGGCGAGCATGGGCTGTACCTGGGCGAAGTCAAAATTTATGGAAATAACCGGACAGGGCTTTTGGTTGACATCACACGTATTTTCACTGAACGGGAGATTGACATCAATTCCATCCATTCGCAGACAAGCAAACAGGGAATTGCCACGATTTCCATTGCATTCGGCACAAAAGGCAAAGAAGAAATGAACCGGATCATTGAGAAGATCCGGCAAGTGGAAAGCGTAGTAGATATTGAACGGACTTCGGGCTAATGCAGGCGGCATAAGTTATATGGCTATGTCTGGGCCAGCAGGCGGATGGCGTTTGCCAAGGGCTTACGGTACGCCGGCATCAGATATAAAAATGACAGGATAGAGGGATAAAGAAATGATGACAGTAAAAGGTTTTATCGTTGGAGATGTGGCCACGAATTGCTATGTGGCGTGCAATAGCAAAACAAAAGAAGCATTTATTGTTGATCCAGGCGATAACGCAGCAGCGCTGATTGCCTATATCGATGAAAATGGCCTTGCCCCAGTAGCAGTTTTGCTGACACATGGGCATTTTGACCATTGTATGGCAGCCCAGGAACTGGCACAGCATTATGGCATTTCCATCTATGTACATGAAGCAGATAAAGAAACAATGGAAAACCCAGCGTATAACTGCAGCGGTATGATTGGCGCAAGGATCGCATTCCATGCGGACCAGTATTTTCATGGGGAAACAGACCATATATCAGTTGCAGGGTTTGAAATTGAGGTTTACCATACGCCAGGGCATACGCCAGGCGGGGTTTGCTTTTATATACAAAGCGAGGGTATTTTATTTAGCGGCGATACCTTATTTTGCCAGTCTGTTGGGCGTACCGATTTTCCGGGCGGCAGTATGGCGCAAATTGTGCGCAGTATAAAAGAAAGGCTGTTGGTATTGCCAAATGATACAAAAGTATTGCCGGGGCATAACGAGTGGACGACAATCGGCGAAGAACGGCAGTATAATCCATTTTTATAGGGTTGGGTGCATAAGATATGATCGTAGTGCAGTTAAATAAAGAAGATTTTGCATATGACATCCATTCTCTGGTGAAAGCATTTTATCCATCAGAGAATGTTTTTGTGTCTGCCGCATGTGCAGAAAAAGAAATGCCGCAGCCAGCACTTCTGCGGCTTTACGTTACCTATCAGGAAGACGCCGTTGATCTGAGGCTGTTGGATGCCGCATGTGCGGAATGCATATCCAGCGTTTCTTTTCCGGTAGATTTTACAGATAGGCGCAGTACAAAAAACCGTTTAAAACAAAATATTTATAACCTGCTTTCAAAATATACAGGAAAGACGCTTCCGTGGGGGACCCTTACCGGTATCCGCCCGACGAAAATCCCAATGGCCATGCTGGAAGCCGGCAGCCAGGAAACCGAGATCGAAACCTATATGCAAAAGGAATACGGGACGTCCAAAGAAAAAATAGGCCTCAGTATCCAGATTGCACACAGGGAGCGGAAATTATTGAAAAGGCTGGACGGCCAAACCGGCTACAGCCTTTACATCGGCATCCCATTTTGCCCAAGCACTTGCCTATACTGTTCGTTTACTTCCTACCCAGTTTCGGTGTGGAAAGGGCGCCTGGACGATTATCTGGATGCACTGGAGAAGGAGATTGCATATGCCGCCCAGCATTTTGCAGGCAAGCATCTAAACAGCCTTTATATCGGTGGCGGGACACCTACTACGCTGCCGCCGCGCCAGTTGGACCGCCTGCTGCATACACTTTCCATCCGTTTTGATTTTTCCCATTTGCTGGAATATACCGTAGAAGCCGGGCGTCCAGACAGTATCAGCCAGGAAAAACTGGAGGTGCTGCGCAGGTACGGCATTACCCGCATTTCCATTAACCCGCAGACCATGAAACAAGAAACACTGGACCTGATCGGCAGGCGCCATACTACAGCGCAGGCTATTGAAAGCTTTTATTTGGCCCGCAGCCTAGGTTTCGATAACATAAATATGGATTTGATCATGGGCTTGCCCCAGGAAACGCTGGAAGATGCCCAAGATACTTTGAACCAGATAAAAAAGCTGGGCCCAGACAGCGTTACCGTCCATTCGCTTGCCTTGAAACGTGCTGCCAGGCTCCAAATGTTTAAAGAAGACTATGCCGGCCTTACAATGGTCAACACACAGGCTCACCTAGATGCGGCTGCTGCGGCTTGCCGCCAGATGGGCATGTACCCATATTACCTTTACCGCCAAAAAAATATGGCAGGCAATTTTGAAAATGTCGGATATGCGAAAGATGGGAAGGAGGGGCTGTATAATATCTTAATGATGGAAGAGAAACAGACCATAGTCGCCTGCGGAGCCGGTAGCGTGTCAAAGAGGGTATACCCTGACGGACGTATCGAAAGATGCGAAAATGTCAAGGATGTAGCGTCTTTCATAGAAAGAATCGACGAAATGATTGAGAGAAAACGGAAACTTCTTGAGGATTAAAAAGAGTTTTTGTTGTACATCAAAATAGGGTTAGTACATCAATTGTACATCAATTTTTTACCCAATGGTACTGAATAATACTTGATGATGTAGAGGAACAACCTAATATAGCGCCTAAAGGACAATCTTATTCTAACGAATAGGACTGTCCTTTTTTGTTATAGTCAATCATCAAGAATGGAGGAAAAATGTATGAGTAGTACAGCGTTAGGAGCAGAGAAAGCGATTATTTTTATCAGTGATGCACATGAAAAATTCTACTATGAGAAATTGAAAGAGGTCAGGTATCAGGACGTGTACCATAAAGCACTTGTATATTGTCTTGGTATCAGCGATGACACAAGAAGAAACATCAAAAGTATTTATGATTTTAAGACAGGCTGCGTGAAAACGGAGTGCCTGCATGAAGGCTGGCAGACCAGCGGGAGCGTGAGAGTGGTCAGGATGGCGTTTAACCTTTACTGCAACGGTACGCCGAGCGTCCTTGACTATGATGATGCGGAGGAACAGGTGGACGAGTGCAGACGGTACACAGTGGAAGAACTGTTCTGCTGTGCCTATGCGCCCTATTTTTGGCAGGCAATACAGATACGCTATTCGGAATACGCTATCCGGAATACGCAACGTATAACCACGATCTGTACGCCATGTTCGGAGGACGGGACTGATGTTAAAGGTTAGGCTTATGGG
>CAMUML010000030.1 GCA_947089855.1 uncultured Eubacterium sp. | reverse complement strand
TTTAACAAAAAAATGCAAAAATTTCATATCCTTTTCATTCATGCGTTTAATCTGAGCGCCGGACAGATTGCATGAAAACAGATGTTACTTTTCACACCCTGACCAGACACCTGCTGTCTGGTCAGGGCCAAAGAATGCGGCCTGTCATGCATCCGGCCTTTCGCCAAAGGCGAACTTCCAATGGGCCGGATGCCGTTACTTTTTACAGCACAGCCGCTTTCTGGCTGGGGTGTGAAAAGTAACAAACAGATTGCCGTGAATAGTAACAACAGATTTTGAAATTGATGGAGGTATGGACATGGAATTTGTAACATTGAACAATGGAGTAAAAATGCCGATGGAAGGTTTTGGCGTGTTTCAGGTGCCGGAGGCTGCGGCCTGCGAGCAGGCTGTCAGCGACGCACTTGCCGCAGGGTATCGCCTGATTGATACTGCTGCCGCATATTTCAATGAGGAGGCTGTGGGGGCCGCAATTAGAAAAAGCGGTATTCCCCGTGAGGAGCTTTTCATTACCACGAAGCTCTGGATTCAGGATGCAGGGTATGAGAACGCAAAGAAAGCATTTCAGGTTTCCCTTGATAAATTGGGGCTTGACTATATCGACTTGTATCTGATCCATCAGCCGATGAATGATTATTATGGCTCGTGGCGGGCAATGGAGGAACTGTATGAGGAAGGGAAGATCAAAGCGGCCGGCGTTTGTAACTTCTATCCCGAAAGGCTGGCGGACTTATGCCTGAACGCAAAAATTAGGCCGATGGTGAATCAGGTGGAACTCCATCCGTTCTTTGCCCAGGCAGGCGCACTTGAAACGATGAAAGAATTTGGTGTCCAGCCTGAAGCGTGGGGGCCAATGGCGGAAGGAAAGCATGGCATTTTCACGCATCCGGTTCTGACGGAAATTGGTGCGAAATATGGAAAGACAGCGGCGCAGGTTGCCCTGCGGTGGAATGTGCAGAGGGGAGTTGTCATTATCCCTAAGTCAACCCACAAGGAGCGCATGGTGGAAAACTTTAATATTTGGGATTTCAGCCTAAGTGATGAGGATATGGCGGCAGTCGGCGCAATGGATGTGGGCCACAGCGAAATTATCGACCATAGCGCCGCTGATACTGCAAAATTCCTGAACGGATGGAAAATTCATGAGTAAGGGGGTGGATGCAAGGTGAGGTATCAGAACGAAGCTGAATTTAATGCTGCCAATGTATTTGGCAAAGGGCAGGATAATGTGAATTTTGCACAGTATTTCACGGGGGCATCTTTTTTAAACCCATTGACGGAGTTTGGAAAGTGCCCGGTGTTTCTTGCCAACGTGACCTTTGAGCCGGGATGCCGTAATAACTGGCATATCCATCATGCGGTAAAAGGCGGCGGGCAGATCTTGATCTGTACCGCTGGTGAGGGATGGTATCAGGAAGAAGGAAAAGAAGCGGCCAGTCTTGTGCCGGGGACAGTTATCACCATCCCTGCGAATGTCAAGCACTGGCATGGCGCAAAGAGGGACAGTTGGTTTTCCCATATTTCCGTGGAGGTGCCGGGGGAAGAAACCACAAATGAATGGTGTAATCCTGTAACGGATGAAGAGTACAACGGATTGGAGTAAGAAAATGCGTATGAGATGGAGGCGGCTCTTTTGTCCAATGTGTTTGGCCTGTATGCTGGCAGCCTGTGGTAATGAAAGTTACCCGGCTTGGAAGAATCAATGATACCACGCAGGAGAAAAGCCCGATTGCCAGTGGGATAGAAAAGGGTATGGATCATGCGCCAGTGCGTGTAGCGCTTCGTAAAGCAAAAAATTTAGATATGGATGATGAAGAGTGGCTGAAAGTAATTGAGATGCTTGAAAGAAAAGAGAGCGTTCAAACCACGATGGCTGGCAAATAAAAACTGCACACGCTCATAACGATTGTTGTATCCCGTAACGAACAGGAATGATTATCGATATGGGGGTGTGCATTTTGTCTGTGGCATGGGAACAATAAAAGGAAGCGTTGCGCTCAGTCCTTGTGTTTTCTATACTTCTGATGTTTGCTGTTTGGCTTGTCAGGAATCGTGCGTTCAATCCACTCTTTCTACTTATCGAGCAGGAGGCTGTGCCATATCCGCCCCATGCGGCCGTTGCCGTCTGGGAATGACTATGTCGGATTCCATTATAAATATCCAAGAAAAAATATATGATAAAAATTATGACTATCCTTGATGCTAACTGTTTCTTTCATATTTACGTGATAATATAATCGATGTATATTTTGCTACCAGCCTTTGCGTTATTTCTTCATTTTTCTTAATCAATTCTGCCTGTTTAATCCCCCATTCAGCGGCAGCTTTGTTATCTTCTAAAGTCTTTTCCTTCAGCGAGCAAATTCCTATAATCCAGACTATAAGTAAGCGCTACCTCGTTAGAATCATTATCATTTTTAGAAATCATCAATACTTCCTAGGCTAATTCCTGTAGCATCAAATTATTATCCACGGCCTGGGGCTGCTCCTTACTATTTTGGGCGATATGGAAAGTTTACTTCGAAAAATCGCCGCCCACTCCTGAATCACGCCCTCACAGAATACGCAGTTCATGCTCGTTCCAGACCCATGGATAGTAGCGATAAATACCATCTATATCGCAAGCAATGCATCTTGCAGCCTTTTGTGCCAGAAACAGGTTTTGCGGAAACGTGTATACTTACGAAATACTAATAGATAACATTTTATATTATTTTGTTGCTTGAAAAATATTCTATATCAATCAGACGTTTTTTGCAAGCCTAAAGAAAAAATTGTCTATTTTTCCAGTAATTCCATTTTATTTGTTCTTTTTCAGTAACATTTTTTGTATAAAATCCACAAAATTTTTAAAATCAAAATAAATACAAAACAGGCACACATTGGAAAACAAAACAGGGGGATTGCGCCAAAATGTATCCGGAAGTTTTTAGGGCTATTTTGCGCAAGCCCTTATAAATCAAGGCTTCCCGGGCTTTTTTCTAGTGCGTTTGGCCATAACAATATAATATAAAATGTTATGCATGATAGATAGTAGTTGTATCGTCCTGCAATAAAATACTGCTTATAATGCAGCTTTTGTATCCAGGAGCTGCTATTACAATGGGCATAGGGGATGGGTAAAGTGATGCGTGAATTGGATTATAGCAAAATTGGGATGCGGATACGCCAGGTCAGGAAGGCCAAGGGATGGTCGCAGGAGCAATTGGCGAGGAAATGCGGCATCAGTATGTCTTTTTTGGGGCATATTGAGCGCGGCAGCAGGGTTATGAGTATGGATACGTTTGCCGGTATCTGCAGTGTGCTGGAGGTAGGGGCGGACGAGCTGCTTTGGGGCAAGGCTGGGCAGTCTGCTGCGGTACTGGATATGTGGGGCAGTGCAAAAAAAGGTGCGGGCAAAAACCCTTGCAGGGCGGATGGGGAGCAGGCCGACAGCTATGCGATGTATGTCCGTATTATGAAATCGGTAGCGGAAATTATGAATGAGGCTTAAATGGATATTAGGGAAAGAGGAGAACAACGGATGGACGGGAATGGTTCCTGGAAAAAGACAGAGGAAGTGCAGATTGACCTGCCTGACCTGCTGCGTAGCCTGCTGGCGGGATGGAAGCAGGCGGTAATATGTATGTTGGCGGCGGCAGTGCTGTTGGGCGGATATGGCTGGATGAAGAATGGGGGCGTTGCAGCCGGAGTAGCTGGCATTGAGGGCGGTGAACTGACGGAGGAAGAAGAGCAGGCAGTGGAAGATGCGCTGCAGGTGGAAGAGGAACTGGCGGAACTGGAAGACTATGTGGAACATTCTATATTAATGCAGGCCAACCCTTACCGTAAAAACCAGGTGTTTTTTATGTTCCTTATTTCTGGTGCAACAAACCATACGATTTCCGGGATTTCAGAAAGCTATCTGGGGTTTTTAACAAATGGGGGTGCGGTTGATGTACTGCAAAAAGCAGACGGCAGTACCTGGAAGATGGACAAGCGTTATCTGGGCGAGCTTATTGCTGCAAGGCTAAAAAGTGACGGCGTTTATCAGGTAGTGGCCGTTGATGAGGCGCAGGCTGTGCCAGCAGAAGCGCTTTTGTATGTAGAGGTGACAGGAAAAGATGCCAAAATGGCAGCAAAGCTGGCAGAGGACCTTCAAGATGCACTGGAAGGTTACAGCGATAAGGTGGGAAAACAATGCGGCAAGCATAAGCTGGCTTTGGTAAGCAGCCAGGATACCGTAAGGATTGATTATGGGCTGCTGGCACAGCAGGATGAAAAAAAGCAGACATTAAAGGCAAAGCAGGAAAGCCTAAAATCGATGACAGAAGGGTTTCATAAACAGCAAAAAGAGCTGTATAAAAAACACTCCAGCAGGAAAGGGCAAGCGGATGAAAAGGAAGAAAGGGAAGACGGGGAGGGAAGGATCCCTGTAAAATACCTATTGTTCGGGCTGGCTGGCGGTATCGGGATATATTGTGCATGGTTTGCCTTTTCATATATGATGCGTGACACCGTAAAAAGTGCAAGGGAATTTAGGGCATGTTATAACCTGCCGTTTTTTGGAAGCATATCTTTGCAGGAAGGGGGCAAAAAGAAGCGGAAGGGCATGCGGGACTATGAACGGGAAAAAGCGCTGGTGCTAAACCGCACAAGGCTTGCCTGTAAAAAACAGGGAGCCGGAACGCTTTGCCTGGCTGCTGGTTTTGAGCCAGATGCGAAAGGGCGCACTTGCCTGGATGAGTTGTCAAAGCAGTTGGAAGAATGGGGGATTACGGTAGTATTTGTGGACAAGGCCGGTGAAAATACCGCGCAGTGGGACGCTGTAGCGGAGGCTGGCAATGTTTTGCTGGTCTGCAAGGCAGGGGATACTACCCATCGGGAGATTGATGAAGAAATGGAGTTTTATCTGGAAAATGGGGTAGCCGTTATTGGCGCCGCTGTTTTGGAACGTTGATAGGCTTTTGGCCGGTAGGGATGCCGGATGGAAGGGGATAAAGGGAATGGAGGCAGTTGCAGCAGGAGGGGAGCGTCGGTGAAAAGGAAGACACATATCCTTATCGTTTCCCAGTATTTTTATCCGGAAACATTCCGGATTAACGATATGGCGGCGGAATGGGTGAAACGGGGATATAAAGTAACGGTGCTGACCGGTATCCCCAATTATCCGGCAGGGAAGTTTTTTGAGGGTTATGGCTATACCAAAAACCGTTTTGAAAAGTGGAATGGTGTAAATATTATCCGGATACCGCTGGTTCCCAGGGGGAAGGGGCCGGCAGGAATGGTGGCAAATTACCTTTCGTTTGTTGTATCGGGTTTTTTGTGGAGCCTGTTTACTGATGTAAATGCGGATATTGTTTTTACGTTTGAAGTATCTCCGATGACACAGGCGCTGGCTGGGGTATGGTATGCCAAGCGGCATCATGCCAAGCATTATCTGTATGTGCAGGACCTTTGGCCGGAAAATGTAGAAACGGTAGCTGGTATCCATCATCCGGCTGTGATCGGTGCGATCCATAGGATGGCTGATTATATTTATAAAAATTCGGATGAAATATTTGCGGCTTCCCCTAGTTTTGCAAGGGCGGTCTGCCGCAGGAAGGTAGATAGAAGGAAAGTCCATTACTGGCCACAGTATGCGGAAGATTTTTATAAGCCGTACCGGCTGGAGGGCAGGCAGCCGTTTAAGCTTATCTTTACCGGGAATATCGGATATGCACAGGGATTGGAGCTTTTGCCAAAAGCAGCGGAACGGATGAAAGGGGAAAATGTACAGTTTGTAGTAGTCGGAGACGGGCGTTACCGGGCTGCTTTTGAAAAAGATATTGCACGCAGGGGTGTCCGGGGGAAATTTGTATTGTACCCCCGCCAGGATGCAAGGCAGATACCAAAGCTGCTGGCAGCCTGCGATGCAGCGTTTTTATCGTTTATGGATACCAGGCTTTTTGAAATGACAATCCCGGCAAAACTCCAGTCCTATATGGCTTGCGGAATGCCGGTGCTTGCGGCGGCGTCCGGGGAGACAAAGCGGATCATAGAACGCGCGGGATGTGGAATCTGTACGCCGCCTGGTGATGCGCGGGGGCTTGTTTTGGGGATCCGAAAGATGATGGAAGCGGACAGGGATACGATGGGGAGGAAAAGCAGGGAATACTATGAAAAGCATTTTGAACGGAAAATACTGCTTGACTGGTTTGAGCAATATCTGGAAGGGATCTAGTGGGGGATAGGGAGGGGCCGTTGTGGATAGGGGACTCGTCCGCCAGTGGAATGGATCTATATGAATGATATTGTTTTGATGAAAGATATACATATATGCTTGTTTTTTATGGAAGGCTTAAGGCTGTGCTGATTACGGTGCCGACGGAAGAGGAGCTGGTTAGGGAAGGAATTTATGTGGATTAAACGGCATATATGCCGAAAAGGTCATGGAGTGGTTGCAAATGGATGGTACGCAGGAAAGGGACTATAATAGGAATATTTTGGATATTTTTCGGATTGCGGCGGCGGGCCAGGTATTTCTTGGACATGTCGTTACGCATTTTCAAGGGCTAAAGTCGGCAGAACAGATCGTTTATTTTTTCCGGGGCGTTCCGGTCCTGTTTATTTTGTGTGGGTTCCTTGCTGCGAAATCAATAGAGGGCAGAAGTACCAATAAGTGGCTGTTGGGCAGGGCGGTCCGCATTTTACCGGCGTTTTGGGTGTGTATTGTTGTAAATACTAGTATTATTTTTCTGGTTTATCAAATACCGGGTATGAAAGATGCTTTGGTATACTTTGCTACTCAGTTTACGGGCCTAAACTTTTATACAGGAGAGTGGTTAAGGGGATACGGTGTGGGTGTTCCGAATGGCGTTTTGTGGACGGTTGCTGTGCAGATACAGTTTTTTTTGAGCGTACCGTTAATACATAAAAGGATGAAAGATAGGCCAATTTTCGCTTGGGGGGGGGTAGTGGCAGGATGGATTTTGTTTAGTATGGTTATTTTTAGAGGGGAAGCTGTATTTCCGGAGATCTTGTATAAAATTGCAGGGGTAACGGTTTTACCATATTTGTATTTCCTGTTATTTGGAATGATGATGTGGTATCAAAGGGAAAAACTGATCCCTTGGTTGGAAAAATACCGGTATATCATACTTGCTTTTTACATTTTGTGGAAGTTTTGCGAGATAAATTACACATTTCCGAAAATGTTGGATGGGGTACTTTATAATACGGTGACGACGATGCTTACAGGATGTGTGATATTTGCTTTTGCTTTCAGACATGTATTTCATATGAAATATGATTTGACTTACGGTTTTTATTTATACCAGATGGTTTTTATCAATCTAGAGGTTCATTTTGGGTATGATTCTTTCCTGCCATTTGGACAGGGGGTATGTATTTTTGTACTTATCGTTTTTATGACATTGTTTTTTGCTCTTCTTTCAATGAAATATATAGAAAGGCCATTAAATATGCGGTTGAAAAGGATTTAACATTATGCAGGAATTTGTCAGATATTTCAAAAAAAGGTTTATGCGCTTTGTACTTTTTCCATTAAAACTGGTTCCAATAAAAAGGAACCGGATATTTATACATAATGATTTGTCTGGTAATTATTCGGCGAATCCGAGATATGTGGCCGAATACCTTTTAAAACATTATCCTGGTAGGTTTCAGGTTATATTTTCTGTGAAACAGCCTGAAAAATACAAACAGTTAAAACTTAGAATCAAGTTTGTACGTTTTAATTCTGTTCAGTATTTCTGGTATGCCATGACAACAAAGGTTTTTGTGTCAAATAGCGGCGGTTATTCCTATCTGCCGTTAAGGAAGACGCAGTATGTGATTAATACACATCATGGAGGCGGGGCATATAAGACGTGCGGAAAAGATATGTTTGAAGATACCTATCTGTTTCGGAAAGACCTTCTGCTGGCTGCAAGGCAGACGGATGTATTTTTGTCAACATGTAAGAAGTTTACATCGGCACTGAACAGGTCAAATCTGATTCCACTGAACAGGTTTTGGGAAATTGGGATGCCGAGAAATGATATATTGGTCAATGGCAATACGGAATTGCGTGTGCGGGTAAGAAAAAAGCTGGGTTTGCACGATGGCGAGTATCTGGTGCTATTTGCGCCTACCTACCGTAAGCCAGAAGATAATTATTTTAAGGAATCGATTGCCATTTCTTATGGGATTGACTGTGGACGGGTATGTAAAGCATTAAAAAAGCGTTTTGGAGGGGAATGGAAATTTGGCTTCCGACTGCATCCGTGTGTAACAAACCGTGATGAACTTCCAAAGGGGAATATCATAGATCTGTCGGATTATGAGGAAATGCAGGAATTGATTTTGGCGGCAGATGTTATGATTAATGATTTTTCATCTTCCATGTGGGACTTTATGTTGACAGGGAAGCCGTGCTTTACCTATGCGGTAGATCTGGAGCATTATGCCAGGACTACAAAGCTATATACACCTGTTTCGGAGTGGCCATTTCCAAAGTCAGTAAATAACGATGAGCTGGAAAAGAATATACTGGATTTTGATGAAAAGAAATATAGAGATAGCTGCAAGCGGCATTATGAAAGCCTTGGAGGATGTGAGACGGGGAAGGCTACGAAGCTTGTCTGCAGAAGGATTTATGAAGTTTGCTATGGAAAGGGCCAATATAGGAGAAGTTAAATGAATGTAGCGTATTGCAGTTTGCTGCTGCCAGAGGAAAAAAAGCTGGCTGAACGTGCGAAAGAAAGGTTGTCGGGAATATCTGGACATAAAGTCACTTATGCGGCAATAAAGGGTATAGATGAAAACCTGCATCATCCAGTAACCGTATTTAATATTATCAATACTTTGAATTATCCAAAATTTCCCCAGGTTATTTTTCACGAAGAAAAATGGAGCCATGTTGGCGGGTCGAAGGATTGGCATATTGGTTATATCAATCTTTTTGGTATTAAATATGTTACCCAAGCTGTGAATTTACATAAAAAATTAAGGAAATGGGTGAGAAGCAGGGGACATGGGAAATGCCTGGTCTGTGTACATTATATTTATTATCCTGCTATGCTGGCAGCAGCCTGGTTGAAAAAAGAATATGGGAACCGGGTTGTCTTATGCCTTAATACAGGTGATGTGCCAGGAAAATATGGGCTTTGCCCACAGGAGAAAATGAATTTGAAAAGGTTTTTGATAGAACAAATCGTAGATAAAGGTATTATGAAAATGGCTGACGCATTTGATTGTTTTGTATTTGCTACAAAAGATATGGCAGAAGCATTTGACGTCAATAGTAAGCCGTTTGTAGTTTTGGAATGTGTATATACACCGCCGGTTGCCAGCAATGCTATAGAGCCGGAAAAAAAGGTGATGAGGAATAAAAAAATTGTTTTTTATGCTGGGGCATTAAGGGAAGAGTATGGGATCGGACATTTGCTGAGGGCTTTTTCATTGATTCGGGATCCTGATTATAGGCTTGTACTGGCCGGAGGGGGCAGCGCAGAAAAAGAGGTTCGAAAAGCGGCAAAAAAAGATTCGAGGATAAAATATATTGGGTTTATCAGCCCTAAAGAGGTTGTGGGTTGGCAGCAGAGGTCAACGGTTCTGATCAACCCAAGAACCAGCGGTTTGGACTATGTAAAATATAGCTTTCCAAGCAAATCCGTTGATTCACTTGCGTCTGGCAAACCGTATATTGCGCATAAGCTGCCCTGTGACCCGCCAGAATATGGACAGTATATACAGTATGCAGATGATGAAACAGACAAGGGATTGAGGGATAAAATTGTGGAAATCTGTGAAATGCCGGAGAAGGAAAGGGAATGGATCGGTAATAAAGGCAAGATGTTTATTTTAAATGAGAAAAATCCAAAGGCCATGTGCGAACGGATTGTGGATATGTGGGAAAAAATGGTTTAGGTGAACGGATGCGTATGATAAACAGAAAGAATTATAAAAGATTCAAAATGCTGCCATTAAAGCTGGTAGTACTATATTTAGTGTTTACAGTGGTTTTATATATGGCAGGGCCATTTGCATGGAAAACATACGAGCCAGCGATCTTTTATATGCTTCTTTTATTATATCTTGTATTTTTGATCATTGGATATATTTGCGGGGCTGGCTCGAAGCAGTGTACAGAATTAACATGGACGGACTTTAAAGAAAAAACATTAATAAAAATGCTGGCCCCGTTAACGATTCTAAATTGTGTGGTTATCTTTATCAATTTGCTGCGAAATTATGGATTTGCTACTTTTGAAGTAGTTAGCCTCTTAAAAAATATGATAACAAATATTTTACATATGGGGGAAGGATATAATCAAATTCAGGAAATGATAGCAAGTAATATTTCTGGCGATGTATTACTTGGCGGTAGGATAATGTCTTTAATCAACTATGTTTGGGATTTTATAGGATTTAATATCTTACTATTGGATATTTATTATTTCCGGAAATTAAAAAGGATAGCAAAGGTTTTTGCATTAATCTCTATTACTGAAACAGTGCTTTTTTTCCTTTCGATCGGAACAAATATAGGTGTATTTCGGGTCATATTAGCGATTGTTATTTTTAAAGTGGATCAGATTATGAACGGTGGGAACAACAAAAGTTTTAGCAGGGCTGGAAAAAGAAAAATGTTTTACTTTACAGCAATGGCTGGAATAGTTGTAGTAGTTTATTTTGTGATAACCATGAAGTCCCGTGGAGGAATCTTAAATTGGGATCAGAGTTTTTATAATGTAGGTGGTATCTCATTAAATAGAGACTCTATTTTTTTTAAGATACTGCCGGAAGCACTCTATATCCCGCTTATATCGATCAGTTCCTATTTGACGCAGGGATATTATGGAATGTCGTTATGTATGAGGGTTGGATGGCGGCCAATGTTTGGGCTTGGAAGCAGTATGGGGCTGGTAAATTTGGTTACGGAATATATACAAGATATTAATTCACTTACTTATCAATTCAGGATACAGGAAGAATTTGGGTGGGATAGCAGAGTTCAATGGGCATCCATGTATACATGGTTTGCAAATGATGTGGGTTTTATGGGCGTAGTTATTGTTATGTTTTTGGTAGGTTATTTGCTTGCACTTGTATTTCGTGACAGCCTTACAACGGATAATCCATTTGCAAAAATACTGATGGTCTATTTAGCACTTATGTGTATTTTTATTCCTTGCAATAACCAGGTGCTGCAGTCTACCTATACGTTATTTTCATTTATCACGGCGCTGGCTGCCTGGATTGTTACGTCTAGGGTAAAGGTCTTGATTAGGGGATAGGGTGGAAGTTTTATGTGGGATGGGCAATTTATGCAGGCGTTTTTTGCTCTGTTTTTTTTACTGACACTTCTTTTTACGGTATTGGCTGTATATGGGAAGGTACGCCAAGGGATCCTTTCTATTATATATGCACACCTTATATGGACCGGCTACCTTTATTTGGCAACGGAGGTTTTAAGTATCTTTTCTATGGTCCGAAGGCGTTATGTGCTGTTGGTGTGGATCGTATATGCAGGGTTCTTGCTTGCTGCTTTATGGAAAGGCAGGAGGGATCTTGTTTCCTTATGGGAAGGCAGGAAGGGGCTTTTGCCTAGTGGTGGCATAGCAAAAAAGGGGCTTTTACTGACGGTATGCCTGCTGTTAGGGCTAAATGCCTATATTGCTATGCATACGGTACCGTATAATTGGGATTCGATGACCTATCATCTTCCAAGGATTATGTATTGGATACAAAATAGGAGCGTTTCATATTTTGATACCAATATTTCCAGGCAATTGATCTCGCCAGTCCTGGCCGAGTATATCAACCTTCATTTGTTTTGTTTGACTGGATTACAGGATATATATGCAAATATGGTACAGAACGTGTCTGAAATATTTTGTACGGTTTTTATTATTGGTGCGTTAAGGAGGGTCCATGTAAAACCTGTTATCAGTTATTTGGGAGGGTTTTTGTTCTGTGCGGCAAATATCGTTGCAGCAGAAGGGTGTTCGACACAGGTTGACCTTTATTCTGCGATGTGGACGCTGGCAATTGTGTACCTTATGCTGGATATTGTTTTTTCTGATAAAAAGCTGGAATGGAAAAGGGGGCCAATTGCAACATTTGCAGCGTTGGGGGCTGCATGTGGTTTTTTATACCATGCAAAACCAAGCGCATGTATTGTGGCCTTGCTGGTTGCTGTATGGGCTTTTTGGGCAAGGGTGAAGAAAAACGGCCAGCTGCTTCATCTGGCCGTTTTAAGCGGTACTGCGGTTTTGGCGGCACTTGCTGCTACGTTGACGGTTTTTATCCGGAATTATAACTATTGCGGGGATATACTGGCAGCCGGGTATATGTCGCAGATTTCAACCGGTACGTTTGAAATAAAGAGCGTGCTTGTAAATATTGTAAAAAACTTGGCGACGGTATCTGTATGGCCGGGTTTTGAAAACGAAATTTATCATTGCGCTAATTGGTTTGCGGATTTGTTCCATGTAAATATCAACGCACCGGAAATCTCTTTTTACGGCAATGCGTTTTATATCCAATATTCATTGGGCATGGATACAGGCAGTGCCTCAGTTATCTTATGGGTTGCAGCGGCGGCAATGATCGCTTTTCTAACGGGCATTGTGGGCAAGCTGTGCAGGGGAAGGCGCAGTACGGTAGAGGGCAGGTGCATGGATGCTTTTATTTTTTGCGGTTTTTTGCAATTATTTGTTTCTATGGCAGCAGTCAGATGGCAGCCTTGGGTGGCAAGGCTTTTGATCCCGTCATTTTCAGTGGCAGTATTGGCATCCATGATTGTGTTCGGACGTTTGGCGGACAGATGTGTGGCAGTAAAGGCAAAAAATATATGGATAGGCTGCCTGGGCGTTTTGTTATACACAGTGAACCTTACGGCCGTAACAAAACAATATTTATTTAACCTGGAACCTGTACTTGACCAGGCCTTTGAACGGCAGACAAGGTTTGCGCAGTATTTTAGGGCGAATGGGGAAGCTTCGCATTATATGGCTATGTGTGGATATTTGGATAGCCTTTCCGTTTCCGAGATCGGGCTGGCAGATAATGAGTGGTACCAGTATCCGGTATTGGCCCGTTATGTGCCAAAAGGCGTGAAAGTGTATCCGGTTGACCTAAGCGGGCATCCTACACAGGCAGGCGGGATCAATGGCGGGCATGTTCCGGATGCTATTATAGCGGTAAACCTTCCGCTGGATTTTGAAAAGGATTACTGGCATGGGCAGGATGCTTATGATTGTGGGTTGATATATGATGAAGGGCATTCCGTATGGGTGAAAAAGAAATAGGAGGCAGCAGGCATGAAAAAGAGGGTATTAGTAACTGGCGGGGCCGGATTTATCGGGTCGCATTTGTGTGAAAAGCTTTTGGGGATGGGATATGATGTAATTTGCGTAGACAATCTGTTTACCGGGCAGAAAGATAATATCAGGCATCTGATGAACCATCCGTATTTTGAATTTATACGCAGGGATGTGACTGGGGAGATTTATATCGAATGCGACCAGATCTACAACCTGGCATGTCCGGCAAGCCCGGTACATTACCAGTATGACCCGATCAAGACAGGCAAGACGAGCTTCCTTGGCGCACTCCATACGCTTGGGCTGGCAAAGAGGTGCCATGCAAGGATACTGCAGGCAAGTACCTCAGAGGTATATGGGGATCCAGAAGTACATCCGCAGCCGGAATCCTACCGGGGCTGCGTTAACCCGATTGGCATCCGCTCCTGCTATGATGAGGGGAAACGGATGGCGGAAACGTTATTTTTTGATTACCACAGGCAGCATGGCGTTGATATAAAGGTTGTGCGCATTTTCAATACATATGGGCCAAGGATGCGGATGGACGACGGGCGGGTGGTATCAAATTTTATCGTGCAGGCATTAAGAGGGGAACCGGTCACTATTTATGGCGATGGAAGCCAAACAAGGAGTTTTTGCTATGTCAGTGACCTGGTAGACGGGCTGGTAAAGATGATGGAGTCGGAAAGTGGTTTTACAGGGCCGGTTAACCTGGGCAATCCAGGGGAGTTCTCAATGTTGGAACTGGCACAAAAAGTGATAAAAATGACAGGGTCGAAGTCGGAAATTGTTTATCGGCCGCTTCCGCAGGATGACCCTTTACAGAGGAAACCGATGATCGGCTTGGCGGGGCAGAAACTGGGCTGGCAGCCAAAGGTTGCATTGGAACAGGGGCTGGAAAAGACGATCGGCTATTTTCGGGATTGTATAAGGACTGCATAACAAGGCGGCTGGATAGATTGGGCGTTGCTAGATCAATAAAAGGGCTGTGGGAGAAAAGGAGAAGTTGGAAAGTGGGCCAGAAGAATGTGTTGTCGGTAGTGATACCGGTTTATAATGAAAAAGATACGATAGGGCGTGTGGTTCAGAAAGTGAACCAATGCGGGTTGAAAACAGAAATTATTATTGTAGATGATTGTTCGTCAGACGGGACACGCGAAATGTTAAGGGGGGGGTATTTGACGGGCAAGTAGATAAAATTTTATATCATAAAAGAAACCGTGGAAAGGGTGTGGCCCTTAGGCATGGGTTTGCAGCTGCGACTGGGGATTTTGTGGTGGTGCAGGATGCCGACCTGGAATATAACCCCGATGATTTTGTGCGCCTGATCCAGCCTTTTATCAGTGGGGAATGTGATGCGGATGCTGTATATGGCTCACGTTACCTTAGGAGCAACCAGTTCCGTGTCGATGGGTTTTACCATGAATTAGGGAATAAGGTGCTTACGGCCCTGTCCAATATCTGTTCGGACTTGTCTTTAAGCGATATGGAGACTTGTTATAAAATGTTCCGCAGGGATGTGATCCAATCCATTGAGTTAAAAGAGGACAGGTTTGGGTTTGAGCCGGAGATCACAGCGAAACTGGCAAAAAAGAAGTGCAGAATTTACGAGGTGCCGATCTCTTACCACCCAAGGACATTTGAAGAAGGAAAGAAGATAGGGATGAAGGATGCCCTAAGGGCATTTTACTGTATCCTGAAATATAATTTTGTGGTGAAATAACAAATACTGTGGAAGCATGAAGACAAATAGAAGTATTTCCAGTTTTTATAATGTAATATCAGCCGTTGCACTTACGCTGGTCAATGGGTTATTGGGAATTGTGGTGACCAGGCTTGTAATTATGCATTATGGGTCGGATTTTAACGGGCTGAATGCTACGGCGAACCAGATAGTGAATGTCCTTCTAGTGTTGGAAGGCGGATTTACGCTGGCATCCAATGTTGCCTTGTTTGCACCGGTAAGTGCGGGGGACTATCCGTTGGTCAACGGGATTTTAACTGCAACAAGAAAAAAATTCCGGACGATCGGTGTAGTGTTCCTTTGCGCCGGTATGGTAGCGGCTGCAGCCTATACAATGGCAGTAAACAGCGGGCTGCCGAAAGCGTTTATTGCAGCAGTGGTCCTAATGGCAGTGGTACCGCAGGCTTTTAACCTTTATTATGCAACAACTTACCGGGTGTTTTTGCAGGCACAGCAAAAAGAATATATAGTTAGTATGATAACAATACTGACCGTTGGGGCGGGCCATATCGCCAACATTATCCTGATCTTGGCTGGCGGGCCTATGTGGCTGGTGCGTTTTATTACCATGATGGCGGCCCTGTTGAATAGTTTGTTGATCAAAGCGTATGTCAAGCATCGCTTCCAGTATATCCGGATTGGGACGGATACAGGAAACGGAAAGGGTATGATCAAAGGGACCAATGATGTCCTGGTACAAAAGGTCACGGGCGTGGTTTATGAATCTGCCCCGATTGTCTTTTTATCTATTTCGCCAGCGGGGGGCACACTGGCTGCAAGTGTTTATGCTGTTTATAATAATGTATTTATTATGGTCAAAAGCCTCCTTCATGGCATGATCGATGCGCCGCGTATGGGGATTGGGCAGATGCTTGCGGAAAGGCCGCGTGAAGATGTATGGAAGGTGTTCCGCCAGTATGAGTATGCAGCGGCCTGCGCGGTGTTTATCCTGTTGGCGACTGCTTATGTATTAATCCTCCCGTTTATTAAAATCTATACAGCCGGTGTGGATGATATTGGCTATTACGATGCCCAAATAGCAATGCTTATGGCGGTAACCGCTGCAATCGAAATGCTGCATATACCGAGCGGCCATCTGATCAATATGGCGGGGGAGTTTAAAATAAGCAGGAATTTCCAGGCCATAGCCTGTGCGTTGCTGCTTGGGGCAATGTATGCCGGCAAAAATACAGCTGGGGTGTACGGTATGCTGGCAGCTTTGCTGTTGACAGCGGTGGTATTGGCTGTCCTGGAAATGGGCTATGTCCATATGAAATTTTTTGAAAAGAAACTGCCTGAACTTTGCAGGGTTGTGGCGCCGTTTGCTGTTTTGGGAGTGGCTATCTGTGCGGTAGAGCGCAGGATACCGGTCCGTATCAACGGTTATTTTGATTTTTTTCTGTTTGGGGCTGTTTTTTTGTGTATCCATACGGCAGCGGCATGTATGATCTCACTTATCTTCCATAGAACACTTGCAATTTCCTTATTTAGCCGGGCAAAAAATATATTTAGAAAAAGAAAGGGTTAACGAATGAGTTTATTTCATAATGCAACATTACTGGTCACCGGAGGCACTGGTTCTTTTGGAAATGCAGTGCTGCGGCATTTCCTTACAACAGACATTGCACAGGTCCGTATTTTCTCCCGCGATGAAAAAAAGCAGGATGATATGCGCCATGCGCTTTGGGCGAAATATCCAGAACATGCTTCCAAGGTCAAATTTTATATTGGCGATGTCCGCAATATCCAGTCGGTCAGGGATGCAATGCCAGGTGTCGACTACATATTTCATGCGGCTGCCTTAAAGCAGGTGCCGTCCTGTGAATTTTTTCCAATGGAGGCAGTGCAGACCAATATAGAGGGGACGGACCATGTGCTCCATGCGGGTATAGAAGCGGGGGTAAAGCGTATTGTCTGCCTTTCGACGGACAAGGCGGCTTATCCGATTAATGCAATGGGGACATCCAAGGCGATGATGGAGCATATTGTACAGGCAAATGCGCGGGTGGCGGCCGAACGTGGGGATACCGTGATCTGCTGTACCCGTTATGGGAATGTGATGTGCAGCCGCGGGTCAGTCATACCGCTTTTTATCAGCCAGATCCAGGCAGGCAGCCCGGTTACGATTACAAACCCGGAAATGACGCGGTTTTTAATGAACCTGGATGAAGCTGTGGAGCTTGTGCGGTTTGCCTTTGAACATGCCAGGCCGGGCGATTTGTTTATCCAAAAGGCGGATGCGTCGACAATCGGTACCCTAGCCAGGGCAGTGCAGCGGCTGTTTGGCGATACTGGGACAAGGGTCATTGGGACGCGCCATGGGGAAAAACTGTACGAAACGCTTATGACAAGGGAAGAAAGGCTCCGCTGTGTGGATATGGGGCGTTATTACCGGGTAGCAGCGGATGGCAGGGACTTAAATTACGATAAATATTTTGTGGAGGGTCAGGTGCTTACGCAGGGGGATAAGGCTTACACAAGCCATAATGCGCCGTTACTGGATGTGGAAGGGACGGTGGAAAAGCTCCTGACTGCGGATTATGTGCAAAAACAGCTGGGAGGAAAGGGGGCGGTTTCCCCATGAACATACTGGTTACAGGGGCGAAAGGGTTTGTAGGGAAAAACCTGGTAGCAAACCTTTCTAATATCAAAGAGGGGAAGGACCGGACAAGGCGGATCCAGATCGATCAGGTTTATGCGTATGACCTGGATACGGGGGAAGCGCTTTTGGACGGTTTTTGCAGGGATGCCGACTTTGTGTTCCATCTTGCAGGCGTAAACCGCCCGGAGGATCCGTCTGCATTTATGGAGGGGAACTATGGATTTACCCGCCGCCTGCTGCAAAAGCTCCGGGAATATCATAGCAAAGCGCCGGTGATGGTTTCTAGTTCCATACAGGCGGTGCCGGCTGGGCGTTATGTGGGTTCTGCTTATGGGCAGAGCAAGCTGGCAGGGGAAGGGCTGGTGTTCCAATATGGCGCGCAGGCAGGCGTGAAGGTCCTTATCTACCGTTTTCCAAACTTGTTTGGCAAGTGGTGCCGGCCCAATTATAATTCAGCTGTGGCTACGTTTTGCCATGCCGTGGCAAATGATTTGGAATATACGGTAAATAACAGGGATACGCAGCTGGAACTGCTTTATATCGATGATCTGGTGGAAGAACTGCTGGACGCGCTGGAAGGCAGGGAGCACCGGTGTGAATACCAAGGGCTGGATCCGGTCGGAAAGGATGGAGGAAGGTACTGTTATGCCCCGAAAACGTACCGGGTTACGCTTGGGGAGGTTGTGGACCTGCTGCAGTCCTTCCGGAAAATGCCGGAAACGCTTTTGCTGCCGGATATGCCGGAGGGGTCTTTTGCAGGGAAGCTGTATAGTACCTATCTGTCTTACCTGCCGAAAGGACGAATTGCCTATGGGCTTCGTATGAACCGGGATGAAAGGGGCGTGTTTACGGAGCTGCTGCGGACAACGTCCTGTGGGCAAGTTTCGGTAAACATTGCCCGGCCTGGCAGTATCAGGGGCCAGCATTGGCATAACAGCAAATGGGAGATCTTTATTGTAGTATCCGGCCATGCGCTGATCCAGGAGCGCAGGGTTGGCGTGGATGAAAACGGCATGCCATACCCGGTACTGGAATTTGAAGTCTGGGGCGGGCAGATGCAGGCGGTGCAGATGCTGCCGGGGTATACGCATAATATTATCAACTTAAGCCAGACGCAGGATCTGGTAACTGTGATGTGGGCAAATGAGCCGTTTGACCAGCGGCATCCGGATACCTATTTTGAAAAAGTGGCAGGGGATGCGGATATAGGCCGTTTGACAGGCAAGGCAGATGATGCGGGGTAATGTTTCTGGCCGTGTGGCGGAAGGCGGGCGGCTTGGCCTGGGTTTTGGCTTTTGGGCAATCAAGGGGTAAAGGGCAATGGTCTTTTCAAGTACAATATTTTTGTTTGTGTTTTTGCCAGTAACATTGCTGTTTTATTATCTGGCAAAAGAGGAATACCGCAATGGGGTCCTGCTGATGGCGAGCTTGGTATTTTATGCGTGCGGCGAGCCTAAGATGGTATATTTGATGCTCTTTTCTGTGGTTTTCAATTATTGTTTTGCACTGGCAATTGAAAAATACCGTTACCGGAAACTTCTGCTTGCAGCCAGTGTCCTTTATAATCTAGGTATCCTTTTTGTTTTTAAATATTTAGGTTTTTCTATCAATATTATAAACATTCTTTTCCAACAAAATTTTTCAGTATGGGAAATTGCCTTGCCGGTTGGTATCTCTTTTTATACGTTCCAAGCTATGTCATATGTGGTTGACGTATATAGGGGGACAGCGGATGCACAGCATAATATTTTAAATCTGGCACTGTATATCTCGCTTTTCCCGCAGCTTGTTGCTGGACCGATCGTCCGCTACCATTCGGTTGCGGCACAGATCCAGAACCGGAATCTGGATTTGGGGTCTTTTGGCGATGGTGCGAAAAGGTTTATGCGGGGATTTTGTAAAAAAGTCATTCTTGCAAATAATCTGGCGGATGCCGCAGACTTTTATTTTGGAAACCAGCCGGCAGGGAATTCTGTACTTGGGGCATGGATTGGGTCAATTTGTTTTTCGCTGCAGATCTTTTATGATTTTTCTGGTTATTCGGATATGGCCATCGGCCTTGGTAAAATGTTGGGGTTTACCTTTGAAGAGAACTTCAATTATCCATACATGGCAGGTTCGGTCACGGATTTTTGGAGGCGGTGGCATATTTCATTAAGTACTTGGTTCCGGGATTATGTATATATTCCGCTTGGCGGTTCAAAAGTACCAGCACACAGGCATATTTGTAATATGGCTGTTGTATGGGTCCTTACCGGGATCTGGCATGGCGCGGCCTTTTCTTTTGCGGCATGGGGATTTTTCTATTTTGCTGCACTCGTAATAGAAAAATATTTCATAAAACCAGACAGGTCCACAAACCGGATCTTTCATGGAACCTACCGGATACTGGTGTTGCTGTATGTTAATTTTGGATGGGTTATTTTTCGTGCAGAGGGGTTGCGGTCCGGGATAAAATACGGTTTGTCCATGCTTGGCTTTTATTATAAAAATCCGTTCTATGATCCACAGGCAATCCGTATTTTGCGGGAATATGGAGCATTTCTAATATTGGGGCTCCTTTTTTTGGCACCGGCTGCCTGTTGGGGGAGGGTAGCAGCCAAACGGATCAGGCATGTTGCAATCATAGAAAAATATATCGTACCCATTGGATACCTGGTGGGTTTTCTATGGGCGGTTTCTTTCCTAGTTTTAGGGGCACATAACCCCTTTATTTATTTTAATTTTTAGGAGGTACCTATGAGGCAGGTAAGGCAGTTATTGGCTGGAGCAAAAGGCTTTTGTGCAAAGCTTGGGGTATATGGGCTCCTATTTGCGGGGCTGCTTGGGGTATTTGGGTTTATGAATGCAAAAAAGGTAATAAATTTCTGGATCAATGATGAAATCGATGATAATAATTGGACGGTTAGCCTTGGAAATAAGGGGGAGGCAGATTATATTTCTAATTTCTTTGGGAAGATGCAGTTTGTAAATTTAAATGGGCTGATGCGTAATGTTACTGGGCAGCATGAAATGAATGGGGTTGTAAAACTTAACAATGGATATTTACTGACTACGCATGCTTACGAAACAGACGAAGCGCTGCAAGAGAAAGCAAGCCGTCTGCAGTTGTTAAACGCTTATTTGGATAAAAAGGGGATCCCTATGCTGTTTGCAATTTGCCCCTATACCAGTGATAAATATGATCCACAGCTGCCTGTAGGGGTCTCGGATTATGGGAATGACAATATTGACCGGTTTATTCATATGCTGGAAACGCAACAGGTTGATTATCTGGATTTCCGCGAGGAAATACATAACGATGGATGGGATACCTATCAAATGATGTATAAAACGGACCATCACTGGACAACCCAGGCAGGATTTTATGCATATCGCAAACTGTTGTCCTGGATCCAGGGCCATATCAAAACGGCAGTTCCTCCGAAAGTGGCAGATTTATCTAATTACACGATGACAACCTATCAAAACTGGCATTTAGGCAGCAGGGGGCAAAGGACGGGAAAGTATTTTGCGGGTGTTGATGATTTTGTATTGATAACGCCGGATTTTGACACTTTGATCCAGGCAGGGGATATAAGCGGGGGCTTTGTGGATATGCTGGTTGAGGAAGGGCCTTTGCAAAAGAAAGACCATGCATCCCGTTATACCTATGACTATGTATTGGGAAAGTCGTTAGGGGATTTTATGAATGATCAAGCGGGTAATGAGACAAAGGTTTTGATGGTGACGGATTCGTTTGGGAAGGCGGTGGCCCCTTATTTGATCCTCAGTTTCCGGGAAGTGAGGTATATTTTTGATGCGGAATCGGATAGGCTGACAGATGCATATATTCAGGAGTATGATCCGGATGTTGTAATTTTGCTGTATTATGCGGATTATATTGAGGGCGATAATAGGGGGTTTTCGTTTTTGGATGATTTAGATAGCTAGCAGGGGAGGGCCGGACGCCGGAGGATGGGGCGTCCGGCCCTCCCAGTTGCTATTCGTGGCGATATGGAACGTTTGCTTTGCAAAATCGCCCCTCCCACAATCTCTCCCACAAAAAAGAAATCGCTTGCGCTTTTCATCCGCGGCCCTTATAATAAAAAAGCAATCTAAAAATAAGAAGGACAAACCTATGCATACAGCAACTACAAAACAAAGGATACTGCATTCCCTGATACTGGTATTAACGGCATTTATCTGGGGAACTGCTTTCACGGCGCAAAGCGCCGGCGGGGATACCGTAGGGCCATACACGTTTAATTGTATCCGTTCATTTATCGGCGCTGCCGTCCTTTTACCTGTAATCGGCCTGTCAGGCCGCCTGCAGACGGCAGCATCCAAGCAGAGGCCTGTGCAGCAGCAAGATAAGCGCCTGCTTCTAATAGGCGGCATTGCCTGCGGGATAGCATTGGCAATTGCCAGCAATTTGCAGCAGATGGGGATCTATTTTGGTTCCACAGCGGGAAAGGCGGGGTTCCTTACTTCATGTTATATGCTGATCGTTCCGGTTATCGGGTTGTTTTTCCATAAGCGGAGCAGCTGGAATGTGTGGGCAGGGATTGTGGCAGCAGTGGCGGGCTTATATCTTTTGTGTATCAAAGGGGATTTTCGGATCCAGTTTTCGGATATACTGTTGCTGCTTTGCGCGTTTGTATTTGCGGTACATATTCTTATTATTGATTATTTTTCTATGCGGGTAGATGGGGTGTGCATGTCCTGTATCCAATTTTTGGTGTGCGGGCTAGTTTCCGCGATACCAATGTATATTGTGGATATACGCCTTGCCCATGCGGCGGATGGAATTGCTGCATGGGCGTTTGCGCTGGGGAAGCCAGATGCCTGGATCCCCATTTTATATGCTGGCGTATTGTCCTGTGGTGTGGGTTATACGCTTCAGATCATCGGGCAGCAGAATGTGAACCCTACGGTGGCTTCTTTGCTGTTGAGCCTGGAATCTGTATTTTCGGTATTGGCAGGCTGGGTAATCTTAGGGGAGGCACTGCAGGGAAGGGAGGTTTTGGGATGTGCGCTGATCTTTGGGGCAGTTGTCTTTGCACAGCTGCCACTGCCGCAATTACTACATAAATAATATGCAAAGGGCTCATTTTCCTATTAGCATCGTGGGCAGTACGAAAGTATGGTAAAGGCAGGTGGGGTATTATATGCAGATAATGGAAAAGTATTTAGAGGATTTTTTATATGCGTCGGTTGGACTGGCCATACATGGATTTGAGCTCGTCGGCGTATTTATTATTATTGTTGCAGGGGTAAAAGGGCTGGTTAATTATGTGAAACGGGAGCCGGATGTGCGGCTGCAGCTTGCGGAAGGCATGGCTCTTGGCTTGGAATTTAAGCTGGGGAGCGAGATTTTACGTACGGTTGTAGTAAGGGAATTGACGGAAGTTGCGCTTGTGGCAGCGATCATTGCCGTGCGTGCGGCCCTGACATTTTTGATCCACTGGGAGATTAAAAATGAAGGGGGCGAGAAGAAGGCGGGCCAATAGCAGTTTGTGTAAAAGTCATATGAAAAACATTAGTAATAAGGAAGAGATAGCTTTATGCAAAAAAAAGGGAAGTTCAGGCTTTATGACAGATCAAAAATTAACCAGTCTGGCCTGCTGTTTACAAACCGCAGCTTACGCCTTTTGCTGGTGCCAGTTATCATCGAGCAGTTTTTAAATTCTTTTATGGGCATGGCGGATACGATGATGGTCAGCAAGATCGGGAGTGCGGCGCTATCCGCTGTGTCTTTGGTAGATTCGATTAATGTGCTTGTGATCCAGGTGTTTGCGGCGCTGGCAACGGGGGCTGCCATTATTTGTTCACAGTATCTTGGGCGTGGGGATAAAGAAGAAAGCTGCCGGGCTGCAAAACAGGTGGTACTTACGGTTGTTGTAATATCGGTAACGCTGTCTGTGCTTTGTATTGGATTTTGCCGTCCGCTGCTTCGGATGATTTTTGGGCGGGTAGAGGCTGCGGTTATGGACTATGCCGCTGTTTATTTCCTGGTAACGGCGTCATCGTTTCCGTTTATCGCGCTGTTTAATGCGGGGTCGGCTTTTTACCGGGCAGGTGGAGAGAGCAAGTTCCCAATGATGGTTTCGGTGGTTTCCAATGGACTAAATATTGCTGGGAATGCGGTTTTTATATTTGGGTTCCAGATGGGTGTATTTGGGGCGGCATTATCTACGCTGCTGTCGCGGATGTTTTGTATGGCAGTGCTGTTTTATAATCTGCGTAAGCCAAGGCAGCCAGTTGTGATCGACCATTACTTGAACATACGGCCGGATATGCATCTGATCTCTGCAGTGCTGCGGATCGGCATTCCGTCGGGGATTGAAAATGGGATGTTCCAGTTTGGCAAGCTGGCGATCCAGTCCAGTGTTTCTACGCTTGGCACGGCTGCGATCGCGGCGCAGGCTATGACGATTATTTTGGAGAATGTCAGCGGCATTGCGGCGATTGGCATTGGCATCGGGCTTATGACGGTGACGGGGCAGTGCATTGGCGCGGGCAGGATGGAAGAGGCCAGGTATAATATCGTAAAGCTGACAGGGGTGGCGGAAGTGGCCATTATTGTATCCAGTATCGCCGTCTTTGCGATTACAAAGCCGGTTACCTGGCTAGGTGGTATGGAAGCGGAAAGCGCCCGGATGTGCCTGGAAATGGTAATGGCGATTACAGTTGTAAAGCCGCTTATCTGGGTTCCTTCTTTTATCCCGGCTTATGGGATGCGTGCAGCTGGGGATGTGCGGTTTTCTATGCTGGTGTCAACGTTGACGATGTGGTGCTGCAGGGTATGCCTGTGCGTTTGCCTGATCCGTTATGCAGGGTTTGGGCCAATGGCTGTTTGGATTGGGATGTTTGCGGATTGGTTTGTACGTGGGGTAATCTTTACGGTACGGTTTTTCAGTGGGAAATGGGCGCAGATGCATGTTATTTAACATACTTTGGATTACTTTAGGAAATGGTAATGGGATGCCCGGACAGCTGTGGGTGTTGCAGATTTTCCATATATGTGCTAAAATAACCTGTGAAATACGGTAAAAGTATCCAAACCAGATCCAGCCTGCGGGCTGGCATATACAAAGGAGCGTTCAAATGTCTTTTGCACACTTGCATGTCCATACGGAATACAGCCTGCTAGACGGCTCAAATAAAATATCGGAATATGTATCCCGGGTCAAGGAACTCGGCATGAATGCGGCTGCTATTACTGACCACGGTGCGATGTATGGCGTTATCGAATTTTACAAAGCTGCTACAGCTGCCGGTATTAACCCGGTGATCGGCTGTGAGGTGTATGTCGCGCCGAATTCGCGTTTTGACAGGGAACATGTCAGCGGGGAAGACCGCTACTACCATCTTGTGCTGCTTGCGGAAAATAACGAGGGGTATGCAAACTTGGTCAAAATTGTTTCCAAAGGCTTTGTAGATGGCTATTATTACCGTCCGCGTGTGGATATGGAGGTTTTGCAGAAATTTCATAAAGGCATTATAGCGACAAGCGCCTGTATAGCCGGAGAGGTGCAGCGTGAGCTTTTGCGTGGGGATTATAAAAAGGCGAAGGAAGCGGCATTAAAATATGACGCATGTTTTGGCAGAGGGAATTTTTTCCTGGAACTGCAAGACCACGGGCTTGCGCAACAGAAAATGGTCAATCCACAGCTTTTGCGGTTAAGCGAGGAGACTGGGATTGCGCTTGTGGCTACTAACGATGTACATTATACGTATGCTGGGGATGTGGAAGCGCATGATATTTTACTATGCATACAGACGGGCAAAAAACTCGAAGACGAAGACCGCCTGCGTTACGAAGGAGGGCAGTATTTTGTAAAATCGGAAGCCGAAATGCGGGAACTGTTCCCGTATGCGCAGCAGGCGCTGGATAATACGCAAAAGATCGCAGACCGCTGCCATGTGGAAATTGAGTTTGGAAACCTTAAGCTTCCGAAATATGATGTGCCGCAAGGCTATACGGCCTGGGAATATTTGAATAAACTTTGCTTTGACGGCCTTTCACAACGCTATCCAGGGCGGGAAGGGGAACTGGCACAGCGGTTGGAATATGAACTGGATGTCATTCGGACAATGGGCTATGTCGACTATTTTTTGATCGTGTGGGATTATATCCATTTTGCAAAAGAGCATGGCATCAGCGTTGGGCCAGGGCGGGGGAGTGCAGCAGGTTCCCTGGTTGCTTATACAACTGGAATTACAAACATCGACCCGATTAAGTATAACCTGATTTTTGAGCGTTTCTTAAACCCGGAACGTGTGTCGATGCCGGATATAGATGTGGATTTCTGCTTTGAAAGAAGGCAGGAGGTAATCGACTATGTGGTACGCAAATATGGGAAAGAATGTGTGACGCAGATTGTAACGTTTGGTACTTTGGCAGCACGCGGCGTTATCCGCGATGTAGGCCGTGTAATGGGTATCCCGTATGCGTTTGTGGATTCGATTTCAAAGATGGTTCCGACGGAGCTTGGAATTACAATTGATAAAGCGCTGCAGATGAATCCGGACCTGCGTAAAATTTATACCGAGGATGAGAAAGTAAAAAAGCTGATCGATATGTCCAAGCGGCTGGAAGGGCTGCCAAGGCATACGTCCACCCATGCGGCGGGGGTTGTAATCAGCCAAAAACCGATGGATGAGTACGTCCCGCTTTCCCGTGGTTCTGACGGGATGATTACGACACAGTTTACAATGACGACTTTAGAAGAACTGGGCCTGCTGAAGATGGACTTTCTGGGCCTGCGTACCCTGACGGTTATCAGCAGTGCAGTTCGGCTTGTAGAAAAAAGCTATGGGAAATCCATCGATATTGACCATGTGGATTTCAATGACCAGGAGGTGTTGGCGTCCCTTGGAACCGGGCGTACGGACGGCGTGTTCCAGCTGGAAAGCGCCGGCATGAAAAATTTTATTAAAGAGCTAAAGCCGCATAACCTGGAAGATGTGATCGCGGGGATTGCGTTGTACCGGCCAGGCCCGATGGACTTTATCCCAGCCTATGTACGCGGCAAAAACACCCACGGCGTTATCCAATATGACTGTCCGCAGTTAGAGCCGATTTTGGCGCCGACGTATGGCTGTATTGTTTATCAGGAGCAGGTCATGCAGATTGTACGCGACCTTGCCGGCTATACTTGGGGGCGCAGCGATATAGTGCGGCGTGCGATGTCCAAGAAAAAAGGCAAAGTCATGGAGGAAGAGCGCAGAAATTTTGTTTATGGAAACAAAGAGCAGGGCGTAAAGGGGTGCATTGCAAACGGCATCAGCGAGCAGGCGGCGAACAAGATTTATGACGAAATGATCGATTTTGCTAAATATGCATTTAACAAATCACATGCGGCAGCATATGCAGTGATTTCTTACCAGACAGCCTATTTAAAATATTACTACCCGGTGGAATTTATGGCCGCGCTTATGACGTCTGTAATGGATAATATTAATAAAGTTTCAGAATATATCCAGACATGCCGCAATATGGGCATCGAAATCCTTACGCCTGATATTAACGAAGGGGAGGGCGGCTTTTCTGTATCCGGCGGCAATATCCGTTATGGGCTGTCGGCCATCAAAAGCGTAGGGCATCCAGTAATAGAAGCGCTTATAGAAGAACGCGAACTGCATGGGCCGTATAAGAACCTGGAGGATTTTATTTCACGCTTAATAAGCAGCCGGGAAGTCAATAAGCGTGCAATTGAAAATTTTATCAAGGCAGGTGCACTGGATGGCTTAGAAGGCAACCGCCGCCAGAAAGTCCTGGTATACCAGCAGATTATGGACAGTATTGTACATGAAAAGAAAAACAGCATGAACGGCCAGATTTCCCTGTTTGACATTGCGCCGGAAGAAGATAAGAAAGATTATGAAATCCGTATGCCGCAGGTAGAGGAATTTGACAAGGAACTGCTGCTGGGGTTTGAAAAAGAGGTGCTTGGCGTCTATATCAGCGGGCATCCTTTGGAAGAATATGAAGAAAAATGGAAGAAAAACATTACAGCGAAAACAACGGATTTCCTGTTGGACGACGAAACCGGGGCGGTAAAAGTTGTGGATAACCAGAAGGCAACCGTTGGCGGGATGCTGGTGCACCGGACAGTCAAATATACGAAAACGAACCAGACGATGGCCTTTCTAACATTGGAAGACCTGGTCGGGACGCTGGAGATTATTGTATTTCCAAAGGATTATGAGAAATACCGGAACTATTTTACCGATGAGGCACGTATTTTTGTACAGGGCAGGGTGACGGTGGAAGAAGAAAAAAACGGCAAGCTGATCTTGGAACGCGTCTATTCCTTTGACGAAACGCAAAAGGAGCTGTGGCTGCAGTTTCCGGATATGGAAAGCTACGTAAGCCAGGAGCCGCGCGTCCTGGAGGAGCTGCGTACTTCGGACGGGCAAGACGACGTGGTAGTCTATATCGCAGACCGTAGGGTGATGAAGCGTCTTGGCCCAGGATGGCGCGTTGCGGCGACCATGCCGCTTACACAGTCGCTTTCGGCAGTCGTCGGGCAAAATAATGTAAAAGTCGTAGAAAAGGCTGTTGCAAATAATACCAAAAGATATTAAAATGAAAGAGGCTGTAATTTCGATATGATATACTCACGGGCGATAAAGTTTACCATATGATTCAAGATAAAGGCGCCCGTGGGCTGGCGTTATTTGGCAAATTTTAGTGTTTGCCAGTATAATTTGACATAAATAATTTGCAAAACAACAGGAGGGTATGGAAAATGGCGAATGAGATTAAAACAATCGGCGTATTGACCAGCGGCGGGGATGCCCCAGGTATGAATGCTGCTATCCGCGCAATTGTGCGTGAGGCAATTGTAAAAGGAAAAAGGGTAATGGGCATTAAAAGGGGCTATGCGGGGCTTCTCCAGGAAGAAATCAGTGAAATGAACGCCAGGTCTGTTTCGGATATTATCCAGCGCGGCGGTACCATTTTGCAGACGGCACGCTGTAAGGAGTTTACAACGCCAGAAGGGCAGAAAAAGGGTGCCGATATATGCAGGAAGCATGGCATTGACGGCGTTATCGTAATTGGCGGCGACGGTTCTTTCCGTGGTGCGCAAAAGCTGGCAGCAAATGGGATCAATACGGTCGGCGTGCCAGGCACGATTGATTTGGATATTGCTTGTACCGATTATACAATTGGGTTTGATACCGCTGTTAATACGGCAATGGATGCGATCGACAAGGTGCGTGATACTTCTACTTCCCATGAACGCTGCTCGATTATTGAAGTTATGGGGCGCGGCGCAGGCTTTATTGCACTGTGGTGCGGGATTGCGAATGGTGCGGAAAATGTGCTGCTTCCGGAAAAATATGATTATGATGAACAGGCGCTGGTAAATAACATTATCGAAAGCCGCAAAAAGGGCAAACAGCACCATCTGATCATCAACGCGGAAGGCATTGGGCATTCAACCAGCCTTGCGAAGCGTATTGAAGCTGCAACCGGCATTGAGACCCGCGCTACGATTTTAGGGTACATGCAGCGCGGCGGTTCACCGACAGCACGCGACCGTATGCAGGCTTCCATTATGGGCGCTTATGCGGTAGACGTTATGTGCGAAGGCAGGTCCAACCGTGTTGTAGGTGAGAAGAATGGCAGGATGATTGATATGGATATTGATGAGGCGCTGGCAATGGACAAGTCCGTGGGCGATTATGAATATTTGATTAGCTGTAATTTATCCAAATAATGGGGATTTGGCACAGGCTGATGTATGCAGATGCGTCAGCCTGTTTTCCGTTCCTGTGTGATGGAGGATGGCGTATTCAGATAATATTCCAAAAAACTTCTGGAATAGAAAACAGCATTCTATAATATGATAAGGGAGTACGATGATTACAAGTACGTCAAACCAGCAAGTAAAAACAGTAATACGCCTGCAAAACTATGCGAAAGAACGCAAAGCCCAGCACGCCTTTTTAGCAGAGGGTATCCGGCTATTGCAGGAAATACCAGTAAAATGGCTGTTAAAGGTGTATGTTTCAGAATCTTTCTGCAACCATCCGCAGTATTTGCCTTTATACAACAGCTATATGGACGGCGGAGTAGAATGTATTCCAGTCTCAGACGCTGTATTTAAACGGATGTCAGGTACACAGGCGCCGCAGGGCATTTTGGGGATTGTGCGCCAGCCAGTTTATAGATTGGCTGACCTGCTGCAGGGCAGTGGCACACATTTGCTGGTCCTGGAAGGGGTGCAAGATCCGGGCAACCTTGGTACGATATTCCGCACCGGGGAGGGCGCTGGGGTTACTGGGGTGGTTATGGATGCACAGTGTGTGGATGTATTTGCGCCTAAAACTGTGCGTGCTACCATGGGAAGCATCTGCCGTGTGCCATTTTACCAGGCAGAGGATTTGTTGGAAACGATACAGGAAATAAAACGGCATCAGGTTACGGTATACGCAGCGCATATTCAGGGGGAGCAGATGTACGATGCCTTTGACTACCGCAAGGGGACGGCATTTCTTATAGGAAACGAAGGGAATGGGCTGACGCAGCAGGCATTGGGACAGGCGGATGCATATTTGCGGATACCGATGTGCGGCAGGCTGGAATCGCTCAATGCGGCAATGGCAGCAGGGATTTTGGTATATGAAGCAAACAGGCAAAGGCGCAGCCCATAAGAAAGGGTAAATATAGTGGAAACAAGAAGGTATCTAGCCTTGCCAAAGGTTTTAGGTTAGAAGGCAACAGGAGAAAAAGAGTGCGGATATGGTTTAAAGAATGGAAAAATAACCACATGCTCCGTGATTTGGTAGTATGTGAAGGGGAGGAAGATACCAGGACACATAAAATATTCCACGCATTGGACTTAGCCTGCTATGAATTTGATTTAAGCAGGCCTATTTGGCTGGATGCGAATATTGCAGAATTTAAAAAACATGCGAAAACCAGGTTTTCCAAAGATAATTTTGTAGATACAGTCGAATTTGATTATCTGGAAATGCAGATAATAGAAGAATAACCAAAAAAAGCTTCCTAAAAATATAAATTTT
Organism: uncultured Eubacterium sp.; assembly: GCA_947089855.1. Taxonomy (GTDB): domain Bacteria; phylum Bacillota; class Clostridia; order Lachnospirales; family Lachnospiraceae; genus Eubacterium_J. Next base: position 21,333 of record CAMUML010000030.1, on the reverse strand, counting down.
GTAAAAAAATTATATTTTTTTCATTAAAATGTTAACCAATTTGGTAAAATATGATATAATAGCCGTATAGCATTTAGCCGTGCAACAATAAAATAGGAAGCTGGTTTATGGCTTGGCCGAAAAGGGGCTGTGCAGCAAGGGCCAGTACGGCCTGCTTGTTTTGCACAGTTTCTAAGCCAAAGGCGGTAGACCGTAATGTCAGCATTGCCTTTGGGCAAGTAGGAGGTTTTAATATGGATTCACCACAAAGGCTAAGTGAGGATGTCGAAAGCTGGGAGACCATGATGTTCCTCTATCATTCGGCGATTAAGGAAGTGGGGACAAAGCTGGAGATTTTAAACGATGAGTTTCAGCATGTCCATCAGTATAATCCGATTGAATATATCAAATCAAGGGTGAAGACACCGGAAAGTATCTGCAAAAAGTTAAAGCGTTATGGAAGGGAAGTTTCCATTGAAAATATGGTCAGTTATGTCAATGATATTGCCGGTATCCGCATTGTATGTTCTTTTACATCGGATATATACCGGGTAGCAGATATGATTGGCAGGCAGAATGACCTGACTGTAGTTTCGTTAAAAGATTATATCAGACATCCAAAGGAAAGCGGTTATAAAAGCTACCATATGCTTGTAACCGTGCCAGTATTTTTATCTGACCGGGTGATGAATACAAGGGTAGAGATCCAGATCCGTACGATGGCGATGGATTTTTGGGCAAGCCTGGAACATAAGATCTATTATAAATTTGAAGGCCACGCGCCGGAGTACATCAGCCGGGACTTAAGGGAATGTTCTGATATTGTGTCACAGTTAGATGCTAAAATGCTTTCGCTGAATAATGCAATTCTGGTGGCTAAAGAGGAACAGGCAAAAATTCACAGCGCTTAGAGGCATTTGTAGGCCGTTTACATGAAAAGCCAGTGTTGGCTGGCTGGGGTTGCAGGAAGTGTAGGTGGCCAGGGCTTAGATGTTAGGGGTACCGGGAAACTTGAGGTTTTCCGGTATCTTGTTTTACAGTTCCTTATTGTAAAAACACAAAAAAATAAAACCATTTCACTTAGAAATGGTTTTATCTAAGAGCGATAGACGGGGCTCGAACCCGCGGTCTCGACCTTGGCAAGGTCGCGCGTTACCAACTACGCCACTATCGCATATATTATAAGCTCTCTGTCCGGCTTTACCGGATGTCCTCCCGAACACAATAGATACTATACACGAGGATTTACATTCTGTCAATAGAAAATGAGAAAAAAATGTAAAAAATTTTTTCAGCATATTTTTGTGCTGCCTGCATAGAATAAGGATAAGCAGATAACGGAGTAGCAGTCTTATGAGTGCAAAGACCAGAATTGTTGTATTACATATGAGGGAAGTCATCTATACTGCAATATTTGCAGCACTTGCTGTCTTATTGATCCTGCTGTTGATTTTCATGTTCCGTTCTGGTAAAAAAGGCGCTGATGCCCAGGAAACGATGAAGTATGCCTCTGGGGTCTATACTTCCTCCATCGTATTGAATAATCAGGCTATGGATTTAAAAGTTGTTGTGGATGACAACCGGATCAATGCGATTTCACTGGATAACCTGGATGAAACGGCTGCAGCGATGTATCCGCTGATGCAGCCGGCACTGGACAATATCAGCCAGCAGATTTATGAAAAACAGTCTGTGGAAGGGATTACCTATGAAGAAGCAAACCAGTATACGTCACAGGTTTTATTGAATGCAGTCAAAGATGCGCTGGCAAAAGCCGAAGTGGGAGCAGCCAGCCAAAACTAAGGCGATAGCCCAAAATCCCGCAGGAGAGGAAATCCGCGGCCCGGATGGCTGGTTCCTTCTCCTGCGGGATTTTGCACAAGGGTAAATGTTTGTGTTGCAGGATTTTATTCAGGCGTTTCGTTCAGTGCATTTAAATAATCATTTACCGCTTCCATATTTACTTCGGTATAAGAAACTGGGCGGTTTGCTTCTATCCTGGCATATACAGAATAACCAATCCAGCCAACGATGGCAATGACTGCTATGCCGCCGGTAATGCTGTAGAGCAGGCGCTGCCTTTTTTCTTTTTGGAGCTGTTTTTTGCGGTTGTATTTTTCTTTTTTATATTGGTCCACTTTTTGCTGGCTCATTTTCTATATCTCCTATTCTAAATCCCATATTTTTGTGTTACAATGGTTGCGGGCAAATGGCAAATTGCTGTACCATAGGTGATTATACACGATTAGAGGTTGTTTGTGGAGTAGAAAAATTATTTTTTATGAAAATATTAGAAAAGGGAACGGCAGATGCAGATGAAAAAAGAAAAAACAAGTAAGACAGGGGTAATTTTTGATATGGATGGGACGCTGTGGGACAGTGCGCACCAGGTGGCAGAGTCATGGAATACGGTTACGGTGCCGAAACTGGGAAAGAAACTAAGCGGGGAGGATCTGTACCGTGTTATGGGGATGCCGATGGATAAACTGGCGCTGGCGCTCTTTCCGGGGCATAGGCTGGAAGAATTGCTGCCAATTGTAGAAGAATGCGGGAAAGTAGAAAACGCGTATTTGGAAGAACATGGCGCCATGCTGTATCCAGGGCTGCCCGGGACATTGGATATACTGGCTGGGCAGTATCCGCTTTTTATTGTGAGTAATTGCCAGTCCGGTTATATTGAGGCTTTTTTGGCACATTATCAATTTGGGCATTATTTTAAAGATTTTACCTGTTTTGGCGACAATGGCAGGCAGAAAGGGGAAAATATTGCATTTATAATAGAAAAAAATGGGCTGGAAAAGGGGATTTATGTCGGGGATATACAGGCAGATTATGAGGCTGCTGTAGCAGGGGGTGCTGCTTTTATCCATGCGGCATACGGATTTGGGAAAGTCGATGCGCCAGTGCCAAAAATTACAGTATTTTCAGAACTGCCGCAGGTGTTGAAAGAGATTGCAAATTAATATCATAAATGCTAAAATGGCTTAGGGTATGTATATACTGCAAATTTAACTGGTATGAAGTGTAGCTTGCCAAAGCTTACTAAAGAAGGGACTGAAATGGAACGATGAAAAAAAATAAACGTAAGAAATTTGTAGCTGCCATGCTGGCGGGGCTGTTTTTGGCAGTGCCGGTACAAGGCGCCTTTACTGGCCCAGCTGCCTTGTATGCAGCGCAGACGACGGATGCCAATGACAGCAAGCTGTCTGCATTTGATATATCGCCAGGTACTTTAAATCCGGCATTTTCCCCGGATGTTTTGGAATATACAGCATCCGTAGATGCGGGGGTGACGTATGTAAGCGTACAGGCAGTCCCACGGGCAGCGGGGGCTACGATCGCTTCGGTGGAAGGGCGTGAAGTAAAGCCAGGCGGGAATACGATTAAAGTTACCTGTTCCGCCAGGGATAATACGTATACGGTCTATACGATTGCACTGACGGTTGGAAACGAAGGCGGCGGGGCGCAGCAGGAAGGGCAGCAGCCCCAAGAAGGGGAAGCGGACGGCACGAAGGCTGGGGCAGGCACAGAAAACACGGTACAAGACACAGAAGGGGAAACGAAAAATACAGATACTGGGCAGCCGGATAGCGGAAGTAAAACAGGCGCGAAAGGGAGTTCAAAGAAAAAAAGCAGCAGCCAGGCGCCTTCTGCAAAAACGCTGGCGAAATTAACCGGGGCAGTTGGGGCGGACGGGACAGTTACATTAAATGGGGCATCTTATCAGCTGTCAAATAATTTTTCGTTCGCATCTATTTCGCAGGAAATCCCACAGGGGTTTCAGGAAGGATCCCTTCAGATCGGGGATGCCACCTACCAGGCACTTTGCCACGAAGCCAGCGGCAACTATCTTGTGTATATGGAAAATACCGATGGCAATGGTGCAACGGGGTTTTATTACTATGATAAAAAGCAGAATGCTGTGGAACGTTTGAAATACGCTGGGGTAGGCGAAAATTTTGTGATCTTTATCAGCGCGGCCAGGCAGCAGCTTCCGGCAGGGTATAAGGAAACAGATCTTACGATGCCTTCCGGGAAAGAGGCGGCTGCTTACCAGGATCCGGAACAGGCAGGTATGGAAGATTATTATCTGGTTTATGGGATGAATTCAGACGGCAGCGACGGCTGGTATTTGTATGACAGCAAACAGGGGACTTATATGCGGTATGTAGCGGCCGCGGCACCGCAGCAGGAAGCGCCGCAGCAGGAGGAAGTGCAGCAGCGCGCAGTATCGATTGAAAAATATAACCTGCTATACAATGAATATGCTGATTTGAAGCAAAATATGGTCAGGATCATCGGGGTATTGGCAGTTGTTATTGTGCTTTTGATCATTATTTTTACGGCGATTGTAATGCGTACTAAGGATGACGACGATGAAGAAGAAGCAGAGGAAACGGAACGCAGGCGCGTGAAAAAGCGGTCGCAAAAACCGGAAGAGGCGGTGTCTAAAAGTTCGCTTGCAGCTGGAAGGAGCATGGGCGGCAAGGCATCGAAAGGGAAGGCCAAAAAGATTACAAAGAATATTACAAAAGATACCGAAGAAGTGGACGGTTCCGATGAAAAGGCGCCGCGTATCCGTAAGCGCGGCCTGAAAAAGAACCAGGAGGACGAACGGGCACTCCAGCCGGCTATGCAGGAAAAGGCGCAAACAGTACGTGGGCAGCAACGTGTGGAGGCTGTCCAGGAAAGTGTTGGGGAACCGAAATCCGGAGGCCGTACACAGCCGCATGCCTTATATGAAATGGATAGCAGGGAACCGGGCAGCCGCACGCAGCCATATGCGGTAGAACGCAGCCGGATGCAGGCATCGGCGTATGGGCAGGAGGAAGGCGTATTGGAACCAGGCAGCCCGCCTTATCCGGTTTATGGGCAGGGTGCGGGCCAGACGCAAGGCGGCAGGGAAACAGCCGGACGTACACAAGTGACACAGATGGATTATGGAACGGATAGCCAGCTTCCTACGTATACGCAGGAAGATTCAACCCGTATATGGAACAGCAGCCAGGCAGGCGGCAGGATGCCTTATGCGCCGGATGCCGGTAGGATGCAGGAAAGCCAGCCAGGCCGGATGCAGCCGGAACCAGTGGCAGGCGGAATAAACGGCCAAGCAGGTGGCAGGATGCCTTATGCGCCGGATACCGGTAGGATGCAGGAAAGCCAGCCAGGCCGGATGCAGGCAGATATATCGGCAAATGGCACCGTGGGCCAGCCAGGCCGGATGCAGGCCGAAACACGGGAAGGCCAAACGGGCCAGATGCAGCCAGAAAGGCAGGCAGGCCAGCCGGGGCAGGTTCAGCCGGTAAGGCAGGCAGGCCAGATGCAGCGGGAAATGCAGGCAGGCCAGCCGGGCCAGATGCAGCGGGAAATACAGGCAGGCCAGCCGGGCCAGATGCAGCGGGAAATACAGGCAGGCAGGCCAGGATTTATGCAGCAGGCCCGCCAGCCAGGCCAAATGCAGCCTGGGGATATGGAAGGCCGCAAAAGGCGGGCAGCAGAGGAAGCACAGATAGGCGTGCAAAAGCAGCAGCCGGATGGGCAGCCGTATGCAGGATATGAAAACAGCAGCCAGGCACAACAGGCAGCTTATGCGCAAGGCGGGTACAGTAGACAGCCGGACCGTGCAGCGGGCAGCCCGGCAGCTGGTATGGATAGGGCCATCGGCGGCGCATCCAGGGCGGCCTATGAATCCAGCCAGTATCAGCCAGGCCAGCCATATACGCCAGGTGGGCGGATGGAGCAGGCTTCCAGCTATGAAACAGCCGGCCAGCCGGTGCCGCAGGCTGGTGCGCCAGATGGAAGGTATCCACAGGGCCGGTATGTGCAGCCGGATAGCTATGGACAAGCCGGCAATCCGCAGCCAGGCCAGTATGGCCGCGGCAGCTATGTGCAGCCAGAGGGGCCTGGCAGTCCGCAGCAGGCTGTATATAATGATATGGCAGGCAGGGGCCCTGTGCCACAGGATTCTTTACAGATGGCTGCGGAAAAAATGCGGCAGTCTGTGCAGTATACGCGCAGGGCGCCACAGGAAGCGGCAGAACCGCCGGTATCTAAGGAAGTGCCGGAAGCGGAAGGCCCAGCGCATGACCCGATGGATGACTGGGAGGTGGAAGCATCTGCATCCAGCCGCAGGTCCCATAAGAAAAGGCGCAGCCTGATCGACGAAGATATGGAAATTATGGATCTTAATGACTTATAAAATTTTTGGAGGAAAAATAAATGCGTAAACCATACACCGCAAAAGCGAACAAGGCATTGGAGCTTGCGGGAAAGATTTCTAAGAATTTACAGCATAATTATATCGGGACAGAACATATTTTGCTGGGACTTGTGAAAGAAGGCACTGGTGTGGCGGCGCAGATATTGGTGGACAATGGTGTGGAAGAAGACCAGCTGGTGCAGCTGATTGAGGATTTAATTGCCCCGTCTGCTAGCGCTGCCGCATTGGCGGAACGTGACGGCTATACGCCAAAGGCAGGCATTTTATTGGATATGGCAGCGGCGGAAGCAGAACGTTTCCGCAGCGATACGATTGGGACGGAGCATCTGCTGCTAGCGATCATCAAGTCAATGGACTGTGCAGCATCCCGGCTGATGAATACCATGAATATCAACCTGCAAAAGATGTATATTGATATACTCGTGGCAATGGGCGAGGATACAAACCTTTATAAAGAAGATTTTCAAAACGGCAAGCCAATCCGCAGGAAAGGGGATGGGACGAATTTGCTCAACCAGTATTCCCGTGACCTTACGGAATTGGCGGCTGATGATGAATTGGATCCAGTTATTGGCAGGGAACATGAGATTGAGCGTGTCATCCAGATCTTAAGCAGGCGCGGAAAAAATAACCCTTGCCTGATCGGGGAGCCGGGCGTTGGAAAAACAGCAATTGTAGAGGGGCTGGCCCAGCGCATTGTATCCGGGATTGTGCCAGATACCGTGACCGGCTGCCGGGTGGTAACCTTGGACCTGTCCGGCATGGTAGCTGGCTCCAAGTACCGCGGGGAATTTGAAGAACGTATTAAGCGTGTAATAAACGAAGTGATCCATGCTGGAAACATTATTTTATTTATCGATGAAATCCATACAATTATTGGCGCCGGGAGTGCAGAGGGTGCGATCGATGCTTCTAATATTTTAAAACCGGCGATGGCACGTGGGGAAATTCAGCTGATCGGTGCAACGACAATTGAAGAATACCGGAAGTATGTGGAAAAAGATGCCGCATTGGAGCGCAGGTTCCAGCCGGTTATGGTAGAAGAGCCAACCGTTGAACAGACGATTGAGATTCTAAAGGGGCTGCGCGGCCAGTATGAAACCCACCATAACGTTACTATTTTGGATGAAGGGCTGGAAGCGGCAGCAAAGATGTCCGACCGGTACATCAATGACCGTTTCCTGCCGGACAAAGCAATTGACCTGATCGACGAAGCATCTTCCAGGGTCCGTCTGGGCGGGTTCCCTATGCCGGAAAAACAGGCGGACCTAGAACAGCAGATCCACAGGCTTGGGGAAGAATTGGAGCAGGCATTGATCGACCAGCAATTTGCAGAGGCGTCCAAAATCAAAGCCGAGCGGGATAAATATAAAAAAGAATATGACAAAATGCTTAAGCGGTACCAGAAAAATAATGCAAAAAAGCAATTGACGGTTGGAGAAAGCCAGATTGCAGATGTGGTATCCGGCTGGACGAAAATCCCCGTGCAGAAATTGACCGAAGGGGAAGCCGAGCGTTTGCAGAAGCTGGAAAAGATCCTGCATAAGCGTGTGATTGGGCAGGAAGAAGCAGTAAGCGCCGTAGCAAGGGCTGTCCGTAGGGGGCGCGTAGGGTTAAAAGACCCAAACCGCCCAATCGGCTCTTTTCTGTTTTTAGGGCCTACCGGGGTGGGCAAGACCGAAATTTCCAAGGCATTGGCCGAAGCCATGTTTGGCGACGAGCAGGCTATGATACGTGTAGATATGTCTGAATATATGGAAAAACACAGCGTATCCAAACTGATCGGTTCCCCTCCTGGATATGTGGGGTATGACGAGGGCGGCCAGTTAAGCGAAAAAGTACGCAGGCATCCTTATTCTGTACTGTTATTTGACGAGATTGAAAAAGCACACCCGGATGTATTTAATATTCTGCTCCAGGTACTTGACGACGGCAGGATTACCGACGCCCAGGGGCGCAGGGTCGATTTTAAGAATACAATTATTATCATGACATCCAATGCTGGCGCACAGGCGATTGTTGAGCCGAAAAAACTGGGGTTTGCGTTTGCGGAAGATGAAAAGCACGATTATGAGCGTATGAAAAGCGGCGTTATGGAAGAAGTAAAACGGATATTTAAACCGGAATTTATAAACCGGATCGATGAAATGCTGGTATTCCGTATGCTAAACCGTGACGATATGAAAAAAATAGTATCCCTAATGGCCCGCAGCCTGGTCGAACGCTGCCGGTCGCAGCTGGACATCAGCCTGGTTATCCGCGATACGGCTAAAAGCTATGTTGTGGAAAAAGCGTATAACCCAAAATTTGGTGCCAGGCCGCTGCGGCGTATGATACAGACGGAAATAGAAGATAAGCTGGCGGAAGAGATCTTGTCTGGTGCTGTGAAAAAAGGGGATACGGTAATGATTGGGACGAAAAATAAGAAGATCCATTTTTCGCGGGAAGCTGATGAAAAAGAATCCACTATTTTGAAAAAATAAGAAAAAAAGGTAACAATTTTAGCCAGGATATTGTATAATGATATTATCTTGTTAAGTACACAAAGGAAACTGGAGGATAAGATAATGGGTGTAATTAGCGAATTAATACGTACGGAAGCGGATGGAACAATCAGTTTTGGAGATTACACATTAACGTCCAAGACCAAAAAAGACCATTTTGAGCATCATGGGGATTCTTTTAAGGTAAAGACGTTCCGGGAGATCACCAGGCTGGAATGCAATGGCATGGTCGTTTATGAATCGGTACCAGGGACGGCAGTCAGCGGCTTAAATATCAGCGAAGACAGGGTAGCATTCCAGGCAGAAGGCGCAGAGGATGCAAAAATAACATTGGGCTTAAGCGAATCGACCGAATACGAAGTAGATATTAACGGTGAAAACGTAGGGACAATGAAAACGAACCTTGGCGGGAAGCTGACAATTGGCGTGGAGCTGGAAGCTGGACATCCGGCAGTGGTTAAAGTTGTAAAAAAATAAGTGCTGGCTTGGGGCAGTATACAATATAGAAGGAATGGAAGCGGGCTGTGCAGGTTTCTTGCACAGTCCGTCTCTTTTAGGGAATAAAAAGTGATTTCAAAGAAAGGAAGAAGTTTGGGCTATGGCAAAACAAAAAACTATTTTTTTCTGCCAGGAATGTGGCCAGGAATCGTCTAAATGGATGGGGCAATGCCCAGGATGCGGCCAATGGAATACATTTGTAGAAGAAATTGCCAGCAGCAAAAAGGGCAGTGCCGCGCAAAAAAAAGGAACCCAGGGGGCCGTGGCCCCAGTCCATCTGTCACAAGTCCAGACAGAACAAGAGCAGCGTTTTACCAGCGGGTTTCCAGAATTGGACCGTGTGCTTGGCGGCGGTATTGTGCCCGCTTCGCTTGTATTGGCGGGAGGCGACCCAGGGATCGGCAAATCGACGCTGCTGCTGCAAGTTTGCCGGAATCTCAGTGCCCAACATATCCGGACGCTTTATATTTCGGGGGAGGAATCATTGCAGCAGATTAAAATGCGTGCGCAGCGTATTGGGGTATTTACAGACAGTTTGTCAGTGCTTTGTGAAACAAACCTGGAAACCATTGACGAAGTGCTGCGCAGGGAAAAGCCGCAGGCGGCAGTTGTGGACTCGATCCAGACGATGTATAGTGATTCTGTCAGTTCATCGCCTGGCAGCGTGGCTCAGGTGCGTGAGGCGACGGCTGCATTGATGCAGCTTGCCAAAGGGCTTGGCATTACGATTTTTATTGTGGGGCATGTAACAAAAGAAGGCGTAGTGGCAGGGCCGCGCGTGTTGGAGCATATGGTGGATACGGTCCTATATTTTGAAGGCGACCGCCATGCGGCGTACCGGATCCTGCGTGGGGTGAAAAACCGGTTTGGATCCACCAATGAGATCGGCGTATTTGAAATGCAAGAAAACGGGCTGGCAGAAGTAGAAAACCCATCCCAATATATGTTAAGCGGCAAGCCAAAAGGGGCATCCGGATCCATCGTTGCCTGTTCCCTGGAAGGGACACGCCCGATTTTGCTGGAAGTCCAGGCGCTTGTCTGCCGCAGCAGTTTTGGCATTCCAAGGCGGACTGCAGCCGGAACTGATACCAACCGGGTCAACCTGTTAATGGCAGTGCTGGAAAAGCGGCTGAACCTGCGCCTGAGCGAATGCGATGCTTATGTAAATATTGCTGGCGGGATAAAAATGAATGAGCCGGCATTAGACCTTGGGATCGTACTTGCGGTCATATCCAGCTATAAAGAGCAAACCATCGATGAAAAAACGATCTGTTTTGGGGAAGTCGGCTTAAGCGGTGAAGTCCGTGCAGTCAATATGGCACAACAGCGCATACAGGAAGCATGTAAGCTGGGCTTTACAACATGCATCCTGCCAAAAGTATCTTTAGATGCGATGGAATCCCGCCAGAAAACACAAGGGATTACTTTGATTGGCGTAAGCAATGTAAGGGAGGCAGTGCGCCAGATTTTATAAAGGAAAAGAACATATGCAGGATAAATATCTGATAAATGTAAACAATCATAACAAGATAGTGAAAATTTGGAGATATTGCCGAAAATCCGCTTTTTAAAAGTGTTTCTTTTTCCAATTTATTCAAAAAAAGTGCTTCTATTCAGGAAAAGAATGATTTATAATGTATAAGATAGCTTATCATAATCAGGTATATGGTATCGTGTGCCTGGAATGTGGAAAACAGGCACAAAAAAGGATAGCCAGGACAGTTTCTTATGGAATGGGGAGGAGGTGTGAAAGTGTTTGAATTTTTGAAACGGAAGGCTTCCGGCAAACCAAAAGCGGCAGTATTCGTAGATTATGAGCATTGGTATTATGGATACCACAATAAAGTCCAGATGAAGCCAAATGTCGAAGAATGGCTAGAGGAGCTGAAACAGGAATACGATGTAGGCAGGCTTTATATTTTTGGGGATTTTTCAGAGCCGAAGATTGGAACGGAATTGGAAAAGCTAAAAGAGCTGACTAGCCATGTGGTACATACTGCTAGTACGAAAGAAGGCGTGGACAAAGATTTTACAGATATTATTATTTTGGATACGATTTACCGCAGCATGGCAGAAAAAAATGATTATGCAGTCTATATCCTTTTTACCGGGGATGCACATTTTACAAAAGTTGCAGAATATCTGAAAGAAAAAGATAAGAAAGTAATTATCTATGGTGTACGGTTTGCATTCAGCAATGCGTTAAAATCGGTTGCGACCAGTTATGTTGAGATGCCAAGGCAGGAGCAGGAGCGTAGCCATTACAATGACTTGATCCTTATAAGCCTGGACCGGCTGCGGAAGAAAAACGCGGGAAGGAAACCTTCTTATTGGAAAACGATTGAAAGTGTATCTTCTTATAACCACGTGCCAAAAAACCGGGTACGTACCGCATTAGATGGAATGATCAGCCAGAAGTATATTGAAGTTATTTCAAAAAAAACAGGCAGGGACCATGAATATACCCAGCTGTTGTTGGAAGTAGATTGGGACCATCTCAGGGCAGACGGGATCTGGGGTGAAACAGGATGAAAAACCGTCAGGAAATAGATATTGTACCGAAATTGCCCGTTAGCAAAACAGCCAAATAGGGTTTGCAAATATGAAAAAAGAGCGGGTTAGGCTGCCGTTTATAACAATGGAGCTGCTGCAGGCGCGGATGCCTGCGGCAGTTTTTTTCGGGTACAGCGGATGCGCGAGGGGGTTTGAAGGTACAAATAGGGCTATCAGAAATAAACAAGTCGGAGGGCAGTAGGATGGGCAGTGTATATGCGTGGCTGGTAGTGAATGGGTTTCTCCATTCGCAAAAGTTTGATGAGATTTTTGAATGGCTGGCCGAGGCGGCAAAAAAGCAGGGCTGCAGGCTGGAGCGGAAAACAAATACGGAATTGCTGCCGCTGCTTGCAATGGATAAAGACAGCTTTTTCGATCAATTAAAAACATATCCTGGACAAAAGCCGCAGTTTGTGATCTTTTGGGATAAAGATGTGCGCCTGGCACGTTTGCTGGAAAAGCTGGGCCTGCGCCTGTTTAACTGCGCACAAAGCATTGAGGCCTGCGACGATAAGGCACGCACATTTATCGAACTGCTGGGCAGCGGCATCCGTATGCCTAAGACGGTGGCCGGGCCAAAAACATTCCGGCCGCAAGGATATGAAGACGTTGCATTTTTACAGGAAATAGAACAGCAGCTTGGTTATCCGATGGTGGTAAAAGAATGCTACGGCTCTTTCGGGCAGCAGGTATACCTGGCGCATAGCCGCATGGAAGTACAAGCCTGCCTGGCGCAGATTAAAAACCGTCCATGCCTGTTCCAGCAATATATCCGTCCATCACATGGGCACGACATACGTATCCAGATGGTTGGAAACCAGGCAATCGCAGCGATGCACCGGTACAATGCAAATGATTTCCGGGCAAATATTACCAATGGCGGCAGTATGGAGCCTTACCAGCCGACGCCAAAGCAGTTGGAAATGGCACAGCGTGTGATGCATGTACTGAATCTGGATTTTGCTGGGGTCGACATTTTATTTGGGGAAAATGGAGAACCTATCCTGTGCGAAGTAAATTCCAATGCACACTTTGTTAATATATACAAATGTACGGGAATCAATACGGCAGATGCAATTATCCAATATTGCTTAGGAACGGTTAAGCAATAACTTAAAAAATTCTTTCCGGGCGGAATATTGGCACCGAAAGGGGAAAATATGTTATACTTTATTGATCTGACAGCGCAGGGCAGGGAATGCAGCGGCTGGATTTTATATACACAGCCAGAAAGCATACGTAACCGGGCGTATATTGACCGGTACCGTGTGGCATGTGAAAAATATGGGCTGTCTATCCAGCTTGGCATCTATGAACCGCCACGGGAATGGGATGCAGCTTGCAGGCAGCGCCTTGCAGGTTTGGCCGCTTTTGGCAAGGCCAGGTTTGCCATAAACAGGACAAGGGATTTTCATCTTGCACAGGAATTGGAAAAATTGGGGGTGCAGGTATACAACCCATCGCAAATTGCGGAACTTGGGAATGATAAAGCCAAAGCCTGCCAGTTTATGCAGGCCAAGGGCGTACCGGTTATGCCTGCGGCCTACCATATCCAAGCGCCTCCGCCCTGGTATCCTGCAGTTGTAAAATCCCGTACCGGGCATGGCGGTACGCAGGTGTATTATATAAAAGACGAAAAAGGTTGGCAGGACTGGAAACAAGGCGTTTGCCAGCCAAATGTGCAGTATATGGTTCAGCAGGCGGCATCAGACCTTGGGCGTGATGTAAGGGTGTACGTGATAGGAAGCCAGATCATAGCGGCAGTAATGCGCAGTTCCACAAAGGATTTCCGCAGCAACTACTGCCTGGGCGGAAATGTGGAATTATATGATCTGGATGCGCAGGGGCGCCGCCTTGTGGGGCAGGCATTATCCGGGCTAACGGTTGGAATGGCCGGCATTGATTTTATTTTCCATCATGGGCAGATGGTATTTAATGAACTGGAAGATATGGCAGGTGCGAGGAGCTTGTATTTGTTGTCAGATTGTGATATTGTAGATGAGTATATAAATTTTATCCGCAAGGATATGCAGGGGACCGTTCAGGAACGTCCGCTGTAGTGTCCGCGTATATCTTATACTGCAGACCGCCAGAATGTACAGTAATGTAACCAATAAAGTGACTAGCTGGCGGCCAGCAGTCGGGTTATACTGTAAATTTAATTGGCGTGCAGTATAAATTGCAGAAGAAGAAGGGATGCAGGTATATGTTTCAATTGGACAACCAATTTTTTAAGATGATTAATAAGATTGTGGATGGTTTTTATGTAAGCTTGCTATGGCTGGTTTTTAGCCTGCCTATTGTAACATTTGGGGCTTCTACGACGGCGCTTTACTATACTGTACATAAAACGCTGATCGGGAACCGGGGGTACATATGGAGCAGCTTTTGGGGTTCTTTTAAATCCAATTTTAAGCAGGCAACCAAAACATGGCTGCTTTTGATGGCAGGGTTTTGGTTTATCCGCATGGATTACCAGATTACATTTGCACAGTTAAAGGAAGGCAATAAGATGGGGTTTTTGTGCTATTTCTTTGTTGCAATGCTGATCTTTGGCGTAGTGTGGACGGTTTATCTTTTTGCATATTCCGCCAGGTTTGAAAATAAAATGAAAGAAACGTTGAAAAATACAGCGATTTTAACGATTATCCACTTGCCGTGGTCAGCGTTAATTTTTGCTATATTGGTGGTGGGGGTAGTAGCGGTGGTCGTTTGCCCATTGTTGCTTATGATTGTGCCGGCAGCCATGATGTACTTGTATGATAGGATTTTGGAACGGATATTCCGTAAATATATGTCAGAAGAGGATTTAAAACAGGAACAGGAATACGATACGATTATGTAGCTGTTTTTAATGGCTGTGTTTTTAGCGGCTGCTGGTATGTTTGTTATAGGAAAGCGGCGGTTTTGAAGGTAAGGTTTCAAAACCGCCGTTGTTGTTTTTTCTGCTGCAAATATTTTTGCCCTGCGGTGTCCAGCTTTGCTATTAATGATGGAACAGACGGATTCCGGTAAAGGCCATTACCATGCCATGTGCATTGCATGCATCGATGGAATCCTGGTCACGCTTGGAACCGCCTGGCTGTGCGATATATTTTACGCCGCTGCGGAATGCGCGTTCGATATTATCGCTAAATGGGAAAAATGCATCGGAGCCAAGCGCTACATCAGAATTCTGGGAGAGCCATGCCCGTTTTTCCTCCTGCGTAAAGACGGCTGGCCTTGTACGGAATGTGCGTTCCCATACATCATCCCCTAAGACATCCATATAGTCTTCCCCAATATATAAATCAATCGCGTTATCACGGTCTGCCCGCTTGATCCCTTCACGAAACTGCAGGCCTAAGACTTGCGGCGACTGGCGTAAGAACCAGTTGTCGGCTTTGGTGCCTGCGAGCCTGGTGCAGTGGATACGCGACTGCTGGCCTGCCCCAATGCCGATGGCCTGCCCGCCTTTTACATAGCATACGGAATTGGACTGGGTATATTTTAAAGTGATCATGGCGACGGCAAGGTCGATCTTGGCACTTTCTGGTAAATCTTTATTTTCCGTAACGATGTTGCTAAAAAAGCCTTTATCTATGCACAGGCTATTGCGGCCCTGTTCAAAGGTTATGCCAAAGACTTCTTTGTGTTCCATAGGGCCAGGCGTGTAGGAAGGGTCGATTTCAACGATATTGTAGCTGCCGCGTTTTTTGGATTTTAAAATTTCGATCGCTTCCGCTTCATAGCCAGGTGCAAGGATACCGTCAGATACTTCATGTTTGATAAATTCAGCTGTCGGCACATCGCAGACGTCGGAAAGGGCGATAAAATCACCGAAAGAAGACATGCGGTCAGCACCCCTGGCCCTGACATATGCGCATGCCAGCGGGGAGTAGCCGATCTCATAATCATCCGCCCAATAGATTTTGCGTTCTACGCTGTTAAGTGGCAGGCCGACAGCCGCGCCTGCAGGCGAAACGTGTTTAAAGGATGTGGCGGCAGGCAGCCCGGTTGCTTTTTTTAATTCGGTAACAAGCTGCCAGCCGTTGAGCGCATCCAAAAAATTAATATAGCCTGGTTTGCCGTTTAATATCCGTACGGGAAGGCTGGTTTGGTTGCCCATGTAGATTCTGGAAGGTTTCTGGTTTGGGTTGCATCCGTATTTTAGTTCTAGTTCGTTCATGTATGGCCTCCTTTTGTTCTGTCTGGATAGTGGGCGTTGGGTCGGTTTCTAGCTGCCTTTTATTATATCTTTGGCATAGGGTGTTTGTAAAGAAGAATTCGTTTATTTTAATAAAAAGCAGGAAGAAAAAGGGGAATAATTTAGGAAATTCGGTACTGGACAAATCTAGGAAATGTGTGTAAAATATTAAGAAAATAAAGAATAGGATAAAAATACTTAATAAAACGAAGGCGTTTTGCAGGGATGCAAAGCGCCTTTTTATTTGATTAGGAGGAACATAGTATGAAGCGTAAGTTGGATTATATTGATCAGCAAATTATTGGGCTGCTGCAGGAAAATGCCAGGATTACTTTGAAAGAAATTGCGTCAAGGGTATTTTTGTCTTCCCCGGCAGCTTCTGCCAGGATAGTTAAGCTGGAAAAAGAGGGGTATATTACGGGGTACCATGCCAGCGTCAACCAGAAAATGCTTGGCAGCCCTATTAAGGCTTTTATTATGCTGGCAGTGCGGGCAGGGGTAAAGGAGGAATTTCTGGCTGATATAGTACGGTGCCGTAATGTTGTCGAGTGCTGCTGTATTACCGGCGATTATGCAATGCTTATAGAAGTAGTGTACCCTGATACCCAGGAGTTGGAGAAGTTTGTATGCAGGCTGCAAAAATATGGAAGGACAAGGACACAGATTGTTTGTTCTACGGCAGTGGAACATCGGGAAATGATGCCGGATTTTGAGGCAGATATTGCAGGTTAACCGTTACTGTCCATGGGCCAGGAATTTATATGTTACTATTCACGGCCTGGGGGCCGCTCACAGTAACAATTCGGGGCGATATTGAAAGTTTGCTTCGCAAAATCGCCCCTCACTCCTGAATCATGTTCTCACGGAATGCGCAGTTTATGCGCATTCCTGGCCCGTGAATAGTAACATTTATATTACAAAGTTTTAGGATTACAGTTGCTATCTGTGCAAAAACAGGGTATAGTATGTTTGGATGTCAAATTTTATTGCCCGCCAGTATATATTGATAGGGGGCATATGTTGTTGGATGCATATGTTTGCCTGGATGGTTAAGGGGAAGGTTTATTGTTAACAAATAAAAATAAAATTGTTGACAATAACCTGGAATCCGTTATAATTATGGATAGTCAATTTGAATAGTTAATTACATAAGAAAGAGAGGTTAACAATTAAAATGGAAAAACAACGATCCAGGTCAATCTACCAGTTATGTATGATGGCGCTTATGGCTGGTGTTATGTGTTTCTTAAGCCCAATTGCAATTCCGATAGGGGCGGTTCCTATTTCGCTGTCGTTTTTGGCAATTTACCTGTCGGTATACATTTTGGGCATGAAAATGGGGACGGTAAGCTGTATGGTATATCTTTTGCTTGGATTTGCCGGCCTGCCAGTTTTTTCCGGATATACCGGAGGGGTAGCGAAACTTGCAGGCCCGACGGGGGGATATTTGGTAGGCTATATTTTCCTGGCGCTGATCTGTGGATGGATTATGGAAAAATCCTCCTATCAACTGCCGTGGTGTTTTGTAGGCATGGCAGCTGGGTCGGCAGCGGCCTATGCATTTGGGACGGTGTGGTTTATGATCGTAATGGATTGTTCGCTGGTAGCCGCACTCAGCCAGTGCGTGATACCGTTTTTGTTTGGTGATTTCCTAAAAATGGCAGCTGCGTCAGTCATTGGCCCGCAGGTGCGCAGGCGGCTGAAGCTGGCGGGGCTGCTGGACGGGCATTGCTAGTTTTGCAGCATATCATAGACCCATTTACCGGAAACGGATAAATCGGAGCGTTTCCATCCGGATACTTTGGTGCAGCTGTTTTTTAGCAGCGCACAGGCTTCTTCCTTATTGGACAGGTTCCAGGCAACGCAGCTGATGTTATGTTTGTCTAAAAGTTTCATCCATTTGTTGGCCTGTGCTTTATTGACAGCCCCGCTTCCGGATGCTTCGCAGATGCCGTATTCGGTAACAAAAACCGGCAGCCCTGCGTCGATGGCGGCCTGCAGTTTTTGGCGGTAACGGCTGGTATGCGTAGCAGCATAGAAATGGAAAGCGTACATCAGGTTGCTGCCTTTGATGGGGGCATTGGCGGCAAGGCCAATATCCTGGCACCAGGACGGGGTACCGATGATAATAATAGCGTGCTTGTCTTCTTTGCGGATCGTTTTAATGACCGTTTTTGCATAAGAACAAACCTGTGCCCAGCCGGTGCTGCCATTTGGCTCATTGCAGATTTCATACAGTATATTGCTGTGCCCTGCGTATTTTTTGGCCAGTTTGCGGAAAAAGGAATTGGCTTCTTTTCGATAGGTATTGGGATCGGAATCGCTTAGGATATGCCAGTCTATGATAGCATATAGCCCAAGGCTGGTGCAGTATGTGACGGCCTGGTCTATGGTTTTTTCCAGATCCTTTTTGTTTTGCTGGGAACCGGTACAGTAGCCGTTGTATTCAGCAGTATACATGGACAGCCGGATAACGTCTACCTTCCATTTGTCGCGCAGCTCACGGAAGGTTTCTTTGTCCACATACTGCGGGTACCATGCAAGGCCGTGTGTACTGACGCCTTTTAGCTGCACGGCTTTGCCGCGGCTGTTGACAAGCTGGGCGCCAGATACTTTTAGGCGGCCGTTACGTGATAGCGGGGATTTTGTTGCAGCCCATACGGTTTGCAAAGCGGCCGGTTCCTTTGTACGTAGTGGAAAATGGCAGGCTGTGGGCGTTTTGTTACAATGTTGGCAGGCAGGTCCAGCCGGGCACAGATACAAGAATGCCAAAAGCATTGCAGCGCCGGCCAAGAAACAACGGGGTATCCGGGTTTGCCGAAATAAGAAAGCCATAATCGTTCCCTCCTAAATATGGTTGGATGGTATTGACAGGGAAGGTTACTATTTACAGCCTCATAACTTAGAATATTTGTCAAGAGCAAATTGGCTGTGAATAGTAACCAGGGAAGCTTGGGACTGAAATATATTATAAATGATAAAAGAAAAGAAATCAATGCCAGAGTATTTCCATTCAAAAGTGCATTGACAAAATAAAATCAAAGTCATATTATAGGAATGTATCATAAATTCAATAGCATTTTGAAGAGGAGATTACTTAATGAAAAAGAGGAACAAATTTCTAGCGCTGTTTTTAGCAGCAGCGATGTCGGTTTCGTTTACTGCCTGTGGCAATGCTGACGACGGCAAGCAGACAGTGCAGGATGGAGGCACAGAAGACAAAGGGTCTGGCGAGGATGGACAGGGCCAGGATGAGGAAAGCAAGGACGGCGAAGAATCCGGCGGCAAGAGTGTGGATGAGATACTTGCTTCTTCACGTAAAAGCATGGAAGAAGTGAAAAGCCTAAATGCACAGTCAGTAGTAGAAATGGGGATGAAAGTCAGTGCAGAAGGCCAGGAACAGACGGTGGATTCTGTTACCACTATGGATATGTCCTGCTTTTATAACCCGGTACTTGCAAAAGTGGACATGACGATGGACATGGGCGAGCTTGGGACACAGAAGATGAATATGTATATGGAAGAAGCGGACGGCAAGTATAAAATGTATGTATCATCCGATGGGGCTACTTGGAAGTCACAGGAAATTGACGCGCCGACAGCGGAACAGTACGATGCCGCTGCAAATATGATGGTTTATATGGACAATAGCTTTGAAGAGGCAGGTACGGAAACACTGGAAACCGGAAATGCATTAAAATATACAGGGGCAATTACTGGCGAAAAAATGAAAGAAGTTATGCTTGCATCCGGGGCTTTGAATTCCCTGAGTACTTATGGGATCGATGCCAGCCAGGCGGATAGTATGATCAGTGATTTAGGCGAAATCCCGATTACTTTTTGGATTGATGAGGAAACCTTTTATCCAGTGAAGTATGAACTGGATGAAACAGAAGTTATGAATGCGCTGATGCCAAAGATTATTGAGAGCTTAGGCGAAGAGGCAAAAGGGCTCACAATGGAATTTACAAAAGCAACGATGCAGATGACCTGCAGTGATTTTAATGCAGCAGAGGAAATTAAGATCCCGGATGAGGCTAAAAAAGCAGAATAAGCCTATTTGGATATTAGCTGGCGGTTCCAACAAATGGTTCCGCCAGCTTTTGGTTTTAGGATTCTTTTATGGAATCAATAATCGCGTCTGCCAGTGCATCCAGTTCAATTTCTTTCGCATCCCCCATAGAAGACGCAATGCTTAGGCGTTCATTTAAAAGCGTCATGTTCTTTAGTTCTTCATCGATAAATTTTTGCATTAAATCCCCGGATTTGCATGCCCAGGATCCGTTTTCAATAATTGCGAAAGTACGGTTCTGCATATTTAAGGCTTTCATATCCATTAGGAAATTATGCATTACAGGGTAAATGCCCAAATTATAAGTAACAGATGCAAGCACGATATGGCTATATTTGAATGCATCTGCGATTAGGTAAGAAACATGGGTGTTGGATACGTCATGTACTTTCACATTGGTGCAGCCTTTTTCGCAGAGCTTGGATGCCAAGGCCTGTGCAGCGGCTTCCGTATTGCCGTACATGGAAGCATAGGCGATCATAACGCCTTTTTCTTCCGGTTCATAACGGCTCCATTTGTCGTATTTATCAATAAAGTATCCAAAATCTTTGCGCCATACCGGCCCGTGGAGCGGGCAGATATATTTGATCTTATCTACAATACCGCCAGCTTTCTTTAATAACAGCTGGACATGCGGGCCGTATTTTCCTACGATATTTACCAGATACCTGCGTGCCTCATCCAGCCAGTCACGGTCAAAATTAACTTCGTCTGCAAAAAGCTTGCCGTCCAGGGCGATAAAGGAGCCGAATGCATCTGCTGAGAAAAGTACGCCATTTGTAAGGTCAAAGGTTACCATAGCCTCTGGCCAGTGTACCATTGGGGCAGCTACAAAGGTTACGGTATGGTTGCCGAAACAGTGTGTATCGCCCTCGGCTACGGTTACGCATTCATGGTTGTCCGGATGGAACCCGAACTGGCGCATGATCATAAAGGATTTTTCGGTAGAAATAACCTTTACGTCTGGATAGCGCTGTAAAATCTGTTCTACGCTGGCACCGTGGTCCGGTTCCATATGGTTGACTACCAGCCAGTCTAGTTTGCGGCCATCAAGCAGGTGGTCCAGGTTTTCCATTAATTGGCGGCAGGCCGACCAGTCAACGGTATCAAATAAAACGGTTTCCCGGTCTAAAAGCAAGTAAGCATTGTAGCTTACGCCATATGGGATCGGATGGATATTTTCAAATAAGTGAAGCCTGTGGTCATTTGCACCAACCCAATACAGGTCTTCTGTTATATTACGTACACAATACATATAAAGCCCTCCTTTAAGCTTCAATAAACTGGCCTTTGCCTTCTGCACATTCCGGGCATACCCAGT
>CAMUML010000029.1 GCA_947089855.1 uncultured Eubacterium sp. | reverse complement strand
CTGTTGCTCCGCTGAAAATAAAACTTACATTGGAGGGTGGTACTATGTTAGAGTACAAAATTGTGGAAAAAGAACAGTTCACAGTTATGGGAGTTTCCCGTAAATTCAATACGGAAACCTCTTATCAAAAAATTCCTGAGTTCTGGCAGGAACATATGAAAAGCGGGAAAGGGAAAATCGTATGTGGAATGTATGGAATCTGCATGGACAGTGATGGCCAGAGCTTTGAATATTTGATAGCTGATAATTACTGTCCACAAAGCGAAGTCCCTGAGGGATTGGAAACAAGGGTAATTCCGGCCGGGACATGGGCAGTATTCCCTTGTTATGGAGAATTGCCGAAATCTTTACAGGATGTGAATACAAAAATATGGAGCGAGTGGCTGCCATCTTGTAAGGTATACAAGCTTGCAGGTAATTATAATATTGAGATGTACACGAAAGATATGAATTACAGCGAAATCTGGATACCTATAGAAAAAAATTGATAACCAGCATCACTACCACAAAATGCCGTTGCATGGACAAAAGCCCAAGCAACGGCATTTCCGGGACGTTTGTAACATAGTCAGGGAAGTGTTGCCGCCTGGAAAACGGTATCTGTGCGTCTACAAAGAAAACCACCGGGCAATCCATAATTTCATGGGCCGCCAATGGCAGAGGGCTGCTCTGATAAAACCAGCTGTTTTCCAGCAATAATTCCGGAGAAAGCAGGATACAGATAAATTCGCACTCGTTGTGTTCTGCGGAAAATCCGTAATGGAGCTGGCGGCTGTTTACGATAATACCGCTGCCTTCCTCCAAGCCTATCAATCTGCCGTTTACATTATAGGCCATAGTCCCCTTTTTGATCAAAATAAATTCCAGATCTTTATGCCAGTGGCTGACGGAAGAATAGTCAGGGTAGGAAGAAAGGAAACCGTATACCACATAGGCAGGAAACAGGGGATTATTGTATGCGACTGTTTCCGAAAAATCCGGATTAAATACCGAACAGTGTCTTGTATTGTTATCCATAAAACATCCTCCAAAATGGAAAATTGTTATATAAAAATAAAAGATATTGAATGATTTTAATGCAAAAATCTGATATTGTAAAATAAAAAAGGAACGGATATTAAAATGAAAGACAGACAATCATATGATTTTACCAAAAAGCTGCTGACGCTGGTATTCCCCATTGCTTTTCAGCAGTTTATGCTGGCTCTGGTCAGTGCGTCGGATGCGCTTATGCTCGGTATGCTGACACAGGACGCCCTGTCCGCAGTATCTCTGGCAGGTCAGGTTACATTTGTTGAAAACTTATTCCTTCTTGCCATGACCATAGGGCTATCCATGTTTGCGGCGCAATATTGGGGCAAGAACGACAGGACGTCTGTTGAGCGGGTTTTTGCCTATGTTATGAAAATTACCGTGGCTGTCTCTTTTTTGTTTTTCCTCGTGAGTCTGGCGATTCCTGGCGCTTTAATGCGTATATTTACGAATGAGCCGCTTTTAATAGAGGGAGGTGCAGCCTATCTGCGGACTGTATCATTGTCATTTTTGCTGACAGGTATCTCGCAGGTATATCTTTGCATATTGAAAAACACAGGAAAGGCGGCAAAATCCAGCGTAATCAGTTCCGTAAGTGTGGTGGTTAACATTATACTGAATGCGGTTTTGATTTTTGGGTGGTTCGGGTTACCGCAAATGGGCATTGCGGGTGCGGCGCTGGCTACGGTGATCGCCAGAATGATAGAAGTGGCATGGGGCATTTTTGAAACTGCAAAGAAAGACGGTATTAAGCTGAAGCTGTGCTATATGGTACATGACGAAAGGGTGCTGCGCCATGATTTCTGGAAATATTCTCTGCCTGTCCTCGGCAACGAGATTGTATGGGGTGTGGGCTTTACCATGTATTCGGTTATCATGGGGCATCTGGGGTCGGATGCGGTTGCGGCCAATTCCATTGCCAATATCGTGAAAAACCTTGTTGCCTGTTTCTGCCTTGGACTTGGCAGCGGCGGGATTATGGTTGGCAACGAGTTAGGCGCCGGCAGCTTGGACAGGGCAAAAGAATATGGGAAAAAACTGTGCAGATTGTCGGTTATATGCGGCGTGGCATCGGGGATCGTACTGCTTTTCTTAAGCCCGTTGATCCTTGCCGTTACGGGCTTAAGCGATACGGCGGATACCTACCTGAAATGGATGCTTGTCATGTGTTCCTGCTATATGGTTGGAAAGTCCGTGAATGGAACTACGATCGGAGGTATCTTTTGTGCGGGCGGGGATTCCAGGTTTGGTTTCCTATGCGATACGGTGACAATGTGGTGCATTACGGTTCCGCTTGGTTTCCTTGCGGCATTTGTTTTCCGGTTGCCTGTGGCCGCCGTGTACTTTATTGTGAATCTGGATGAAATCATAAAACTGCCTGCGGTATACCGGCATTATAAAAAATATAAATGGGTGAAAGACCTTACCACAGGCCATACTGTGCAATAAGAGTTTTATACAGAAATAATAGGCATAAAAATAATGAAAAGAGAACTGGGGGGGCCAGACAATGAAGATGAGGGAAAGGGTTGCAAATGGAAAACATATTGAGGTTGGCAGGAAATCCGTGCAGGGTTATCTGGAAGATTACGGAAGAAGGCAGCCGGAAACGATCCCGCGGCGGGGAGATAGGCGGGGAAGCATGGCAGGATATTCTGGAGCGGATGGAATTTGATACAGAAAGGATTGAATAATATGTTTGCAGATTATCATATCCATACGGAATTTAGCGATGACTCTGACTATCCAATGGAACAGGTGGTACAGGATGCCATAGCTATGGGAATGAATGAAATCTGTTTCACCGACCATGTGGATTATGGGATTAAAAAAGACTGGGGTGAACCAGGAGAAATGATCTATCGAAAAGGGGGACCAGGGGAACCAGAAGAAATGCCTTTAGCCAATGTCCATTATCCAACATACATGGAAACTTTTAACGAATTACGGTACCTATATGGTGACAAGATTTCCTTAAAAATTGGTTTGGAATTTGGTATGCAGACCCATACCATTGACAGGTACAAAAGGTTATTTATGAAATATCCTTTTGATTTTATTATCCTCTCTATCCATGAAGTGGATGATAAAGAATTTTGGAATCAGGAATTTCAAAGAGGCAAAACGCAGAGAGAATATAACGAGAAGTATTTCCAGGAAATGCTGAATGTTGTAAAAGAATATCAGGATTACAGTGTGTTGGGGCATATGGATCTGATTGCCCGGTATGACAGGCAGGGAGAATATCCTTTTGAAAAAGTGGAGCCGATGATTACAGAAATATTGAAGACTGTGATAGTAGATGGAAAGGGAATAGAGCTTAATACTTCGTATCATCGATATGGGATGAAAAATCCAATGCCATCTGTGAATATATTAAGGCTGTACCGGGATTTAGGGGGCGAGATTATTACGATTGGCAGTGACAGCCACAAAGCAGGACAGTTAGGAACATATATTGAGCAGGCAAAGCATTTGCTGAAAGAGTTGGGATTTCGATATTTTTGCACCTATGAGAAGCAGCAGCCGATATTCCATAGTCTGTAAAGTAAATCCGGATAAAATGTATTAAATGGATAAAACGTTACTATTCACAGCTAATTTTCTCTTGACAAACATTCTAAGTTATGAAGCTGTAAATAGTAACATTCGCAGGCTCATGGAAAGAATTTGCCTTGCAAATTGGAGCCTGCTCACTCCTGAATCAGCTTGGCAGCCACCTGAACAGCGGGGTGTCCAGGTGGCTGTGAATAGTAACGATAAAACAACATTATTAACGGCGTGGAACATGCTACCACAGTATCCGAAGCAGTACAGGCAGGCCGGAAAAATTCTGCGGTTTATCAGTAATGGCATTTGGAAAATCAGAGAGGACGGTAATTAGAATGATATTAGAAACAGAACGCCTAATTTTAAGAAGGTTTACGGAGAAGGATATGGAAGCCCTGTTTCTTATTTTGAAAGATGAAGAAGTGAATAAGTTTCTGCCGTGGTATCCTGTGAAAAATTTGGAAGAAACAAAGAAATTTTATGAGGAACGATATGCTTCAAAATATGCACAGCCACAGGCATATGCCTATGCGATCTGTTTGAAAGAAGATAATTTTCCAATTGGTTACATGAAAGTTGACATGGAAGAACACCATGATTTTGGATATGGATTGCGTAAGGAATTTTGGCATAGGGGAATTGTTACAGAAGCAGGAAAGGCAGTAGTAGAACAAGTAAAAAAGGATGGATTGCCCTATATTACAGCGACGCATGACAAAAATAATCCAAGAAGTGGCAATGTTATGAAAAAGGTAGGTATGAAATATTGCTATTCATATGAAGAACAATGGCAGCCAAAAGATTTTCCAGTTATTTTCAGAATGTATCAGCTCAACTTTGACGAAAATACAGATTTTGTATATAAAAAATATTGGAATGAGTCTGAAAATCATTTTATTGAGCGATTATAGTTTTGACAGTTAAGCTACCGTTTGTAGGTAATTATACCTTTATTTTAGCAATAGGATTAAATAAAATCAGTTGATTTGAATGACTTTTTATGCTAAACTAAAAAAGATTAAAGCACCTTTTGCCGCCGGGTAAAGGGGAAAAGCGCCAGTCTTTCTATCGTTAGGCCATTGAAGATAGAAAGCGCTGGCGTTATTTTTTTCTATTTAGGAGGGTAAGCGTATGAAGCAGCCGGCTTGTATTCGGGAATTTTCCCGGTATACAATTTTAAGTGTTTTCGGAACATTAGGCGTGTCATGTTACATTTTAGCAGACACATTCTTTGTTTCCAAAGGATTAGGAACAAGCGGACTGGCAGCATTAAATCTTGCTATTCCAGTATATAATTTTATTCATGGTACAGGATTAATGCTTGGTATGGGCGGAGCGACAAAATTTTCTGTCTGTAAAAGCCAGGGAAATCAGGAGCTGGTAAACAGGGTGTTCACAAATACCATATATCTTGCCGTACTGTTTTCAGCCGCATTTATGCTGCCCGGTTTTTTCTGTTCAAGACAGTTGGCCCTTGCTTTAGGTGCAGACCATACGGTGTTGGAAATGACGGTTACTTATTTACGGTGGCTGTTACTTTTTTCTCCGGCTTTTATTTTGAATGATGTATTGCTTTGCTTTGTGAGAAATGACGCAAATCCACAGCTTTCTATGTGTGCAATGCTTATCGGGAGCTTTTCCAATATAATACTGGACTATATATTTATTTTTCCTTTCAATTTGGGAATTTTCGGAGCTATTTTAGCAACAGGAATATCGCCGGTTATCAGTATTATAATGATGCTTCCCCATTGGGCGAAAAGTAAAAATTCATTTCATTTTGTAAGGACAGGAATTTGTATGAAAATCATTCAATGGGATTTATCACTGGGTTTCCCTTCCCTGATTGCACAAATTTCATCTGGAATTGTGATGATTACTTTTAACGCCATTATTTTGAACTTAGAAGGAAATATTGGCATTGCTGCCTATGGTGTTATCGCGAACATTTCTCTTGTTGTTGTTGCAATTTATACAGGAATTGCACAAGGAGCGCAGCCACTTATCAGCCGCTTTTATGGGCAGGGGAATAGAAAACAAATTCAAGCGGTATTGCGCTATGCCATATTTGCTACATTAGCATTATCAAGTATTTTGTATGCGTTGATTTTTGTTTTTGCACAACCGATTGCAGCAATTTTTAATAACGAACATAATGCAGAGCTTCAAGAGATTGCTGTAACGGGCTTGAAATTGTATTTTATATCAGCACCGTTTGTGGGATATAATACGATCCTTGCAACTTTTTTTACATCAATAGAGAGAGCTTTTCCCGCGCATATTTTATCTGTATTGAGAGGAATTGTTCTAGTGGTTCCGACAGCATTTCTCCTGTCTTTTTTGTGGGGAATGGATGGTGTATGGTTTACATATCCGGCAACAGAAATTCTTGTAGCGTTGCTTGGATTTGTAATATATAAAAATGAATACAGGAAGGAAAAAATGTATGAAAATTGAAGAAAAAAGCGCATTGCTTGTCATTGACATTCAGCAGGAGGATTTTGTGGATATGAATGAATCCAATATGGACGCTCCCGAATGGGAATGTATCCATTATACGGCTGTCGATGCACACCAAAATGACTATTATATCCGTGTGGTAAAAGACGCTGTTGCCGGTTCCAGTGAAGAAGCACACAAGTATGCTTTAAAGGCAATCCAATATTTACAGCGGGACGCATTGATTACAACAGCCGATGTGGAATCTGCACGTTAATACATTTAAGATTTTATAGGCCGCAAAATTGCCACAATTTGTACAGAATCACATAAGAATTATATAAAATACACATTCAATGCTTTTTGATGCTGCTATTAGCGCATAATCGGGACGTGCTGCCGGCAATACCTAAAAGTTAGGCATTGCCCGGCAGTTCCTAACATATTCATAATCCGTATGCGGCTTTGTTTCTCCACAGGCAGGCAACCGATAATACAAGCGCAAGCAGTTCTGCGCAAGGTACGGCAAGCCAGATTCCGGTAACTCCTGCAATCTTCGGAAGCAGCAGAATACCCGCCGTTAAGAAAACTAATGTCCGAAGCATTGACAAAAGCGACGCTGTTTTTCCGTCGGACAAAGCGGTGAAAAACGCTGAAGTAAAAAGGTTGATTCCCATAAACAAAAAACCTACGGAAAAATAGGTAAATCCCCCTACTGCAATGTCGTAAACAGGACTTCCAGCGGGGGCGAATATGGAAGTAATACCGTCGGCTCCTACAATCGAGATTGCAAAAGATACTGCCGAACAAAGAATAATAAAAATCAAACTGTTTTTCAGAAGCCCTTTTAACTGCCCCTTATCGCCATTTCCGAAATTGTAACTGAAAATCGGCGCAACCCCCGACGAATAGCCAAGATAAACCGCAGTAAAGATATACTGTGCATACAATAGGATAGAGATAGCGGCTACACCGTCCTCACCGATCAGGCGCAGAACTGTAATATTAAACAGGAACGTAGTGACTGCTGTTGACAGGTTTGACACCATCTGCGCCGCGCCGTTGGAACAGGCCTGTACAATCGTTTTCAAATTCCAAAGCGGTTTTACAAAATATAACGTGCCGGATTTTCTTACGGAAAAGTAAATAAAGCCGAACAACGTAGGAATACAGTACCCGATTACAGTAGCGATTGCCGCGCCGCGGATCCCCATATTAAGAGAACCCATGAACACAATATCCAAAACGATATTCCCTACACCCGCTAAAATCATCATCACCATACCCAAAGCAGGCTTGCCCGCGTCAATTAGCCCATACTGGAAAATCGTCTGTAGAAGAAAAGCAGGGGCAAAGGCAATCAGAATACAAAAGTATTCATAACATAATTCATAAAGACTGCCGCTTCCAGCTCCCAGAAGCCCTAAGAGCGGGCGCATAAATGTAAGCGATAATATTGCAATCAGTACGCCAAGCAACAGGCTTATAAGAACAATTATGGTGAAGTCGCTTTTGGCTTCATGGTTTCTGCCCTCGCCCATTTTCCGCGCAATCAGGGAACTGCCTCCCGCCGCAAGCATGATACTGGCCGCAAGTTCTATGCTTATCATTGGATAAACAATGTTTACAGCCGAAAGCCCGTCTGTCCCTACAAAATGCGATACGCAGATACCGTCTACAATGCTGTACAATGACATGAAAACCATTGTTATAATGTTTGGTATTGAAAACAACACCAATGAACGAAAAGAAAATTTTTTTGCTAAAGTATTGTCCATGTTGATATTTCTCCTTTCCATACTGCCTGGAGTCCAACCGGCTTAAATTTTGTCGTCAAACACTTCTACAAAATGCCGCGCAAAAGCCCTTTTTGACATCCACATTTTTTCACCTCCGCATTCTATGCTTGTGTTGTAGAAGTAAAAAAGCCGCACTCCATGAGGAGTGCGGCTCTCGTTTCGATAGCTACCTACAACATTATGAATTATAGCAGTTTAAAAAGTGAAAATCAATACCAATGGGCTCAAAAAAATCAAGTTCGTTAAAATGGACCAAGTTTCTGTGCCTGATGTTTTGTGCAAAATTGCCACTGGAAATATTAGGTTTCTGCGCCCGAATGATTCCAGCAGCCTGTGTCTTTGTACAAGCTGAAATGATTCATTCTTAATTTAAAAGACAGCACAGACGAGGCGGCGGTATCAATTATATTATTAACATTTTATAACAAAATGTTATCTGAAAAATATTTTATATCATTCTTTCTAATTTTGCAACCCTTAAGAAAAAATTGTCTATTTTGCTAGTATTTGATTCTTTTCATATTATTTTGAGCCATTTCTTATTGCAATTTCCACAAAATTTTTTAATGTATGAAAACTGCAAATGAAATATCCAGGACAAGGCAAAAATTGCAAAATGTATCAAAATTCTTTTGGAAAGCACCAAGATAATTCTATACAAACCATTATAAATTAAGGCTTTCCGGCTTTTTTAGCAATATTTTGCACATAACAAAATGTTATAAAATGTTATGCATGGTTAGGTGTAGCCGTGGCTTTATTTTCTGAAAATCTAGCACTCCATCCAGACAGAAATTAGACTTTAGTGCTGATTGATCTACGTCAGTGCAAGGCAAAATTATGACGGTGATGCGGGATATGTTGATGATATTTGGGATGAATCCTCCGCAAAGTGGGGAGTGCAGATTGCGTGGATGATTTTTTAGCCAACAAAAATAATCAGTATGGGGTAGGGATGGAGATCATTATGCGGGAATTGGACTATAGTAAAATTGGGATGCGTATCCGCCAGGTCAGGAAAGCAAAGGGCTGGTCACAGGACGAACTGGCTAAAAAATGCGGCATCAGCATGTCGTTCCTGGGCCATATTGAGCGCGGCAGCAGGGTGATGAGTATGGATACATTCGTAGGCATATGCAATGCGCTGGATGCAGGGGCCGACGAACTGCTTTGGGGTGAAGCGGTAAAGTCTTCCGCAGTGCTTCATATGTGGGGCAGTGCAAGAGAAGAAATGTCCAGAAAGCCAATGAAACAGGATGGGAACCAGGCAGACAGTTATGCGATGTATATCCGTATTATGAAGTCGGTAGCTGAAATTATGAATGAAGCAGAAGGCAGTGGCGGGATGGTACATGAAGTATAAACTAACGTTTAGGGTTACTTGAAAGCAAAATTAGGAAGCGGCGGAGGGATACAGGATGTTGGTTTGCAGCAACAAAAGGCAAGGAAAGGGTCAGAAACAGGATGGATAAGCAGTATCCTTGGAAAAGGGCAGAAGATATGGAGATAGACCTGGCAGATTTTCTGTACAGGCTGTGTAGCAAGTGGAAACAGTTAGCTGTATGTGCCCTGGCAGCAGCCTTCGTTTTAGGCGGGTATGGATGGATAAAAGGGCAGGATGGAACGGATACGCCGACAGATCCGGCTGGGGCAGGCTTGACCGAAGAAGAGGGGCAGGCTGTAACATCAGCCGTGCAGCTCGCACAGGAAATTGATAGCCTTGAAGCGTATCTGGATGGTTCCATCCTTATGAAGCTGGATCCTTATCACAAGGACAGATATATTATGGTTTACAGTATTGACCATGCAAACAGGCAGGAAATAGCAAAGATTACAGAAAGCTACTTAAATTTTTTATGTAATGGGGGAGCTGCAGGTGCGTTGCAGGGGTATGGCAGTAAAGATTGGGAAATCGATAAAAGCTATTTGTCTGAATTGATCTATGCGTATCAGAAAACGTACAGTTCCCCTTATCAGGTAGTTGTGGATGGGCAGGCTGATAAAAGCGTATTTTCGGAATCTTTGTTCTATGTAGAGGTTACAGGTGAAAATGCTAAAATGGCAGAAAAGATGGCGATGGCAATACAGGTTTTATTGGAGGAATATGCTGCCGGGGTAAAAAAAGAAGCCGGCAGCCACATATTGACGCTTATAAGCAGTGAAACGAACTGTACGGCAGACAGTGGGCTGCAGGCACAGCAGCATGATAAAAAAGCACTCCTAGCAACAAACAAGGCATCTTTAAAAACAATGACAGACGCATTTGGAGCTGCGCAGACTGCTGCTTATGAAGAGGCTACCGGAAAAGAAGGAAGGCAGAAAGAACTGGAAAAGGCAGCATCTACCGGGAGTATGAAGCGTGTTATAAAGTATGTAATAGTTGGGCTTATGGCAGGCATGTTTGTATATAGCGCCGTTTTTTTTGGCAGGTATCTGTTCCTTGACCAGATCAAAAGCCCAGAAGAAATAAAGCGCCAGTATACCTTTCCGGTTTTGGGGGCCATCCTGCTGGAAGGCAGTGTGGGCAAATATAGCAGGAAGCTGCCAGGAACAAAAGTACAGCTTTTAAACCGGATCCGGTTGTCCTGCAATAAGCAGGGGGTAGATAGGTTGTGTGCGGCATCGGGCGGCCCATTCAGTGTACAGGAAAGAAAGTGTTTGGAAGAAATTGCACAACAGTTAAAAAGCTGTGGGATTGATCTGGCGGTGGTGGAAAATGTCCGTACAGATGTTGCGGTTTGGGATAAACTGTGGGAAACCGGAACCGTTATCTTGGTATGTAAAATCGGGGCAACTACACATCGGATGGTGGATGATATGATGGGCTTTTATCTAGAAAATGGAATAACGGTGGCAGGTGCGGCAGTATTTATGTAGATAAGTGCAGGCTGCACTGCATAGGTGTAACCTGGTAGGTATGGGCTGTATAGGCTGTTAGTAATATTCATAGGCGATGGAATTTTGCCAGTGTTTATGGAGCAGTTGGTGGCAGGAGGGTGGAAGTTGTCTAGGGTGTGTGGAGGTGCCGGCAAATGGGGCATAGTTGGATACATAGTATTAAGAAGCAAAGGGCAAAACAGATAGGCTGTTGTCCAGACAGCTCAAAATCAGTATTGATAGTAGCATCGGTTGCTTCTATGATCGGCCAGTTTTGCATTCCAAATATCAGGCTGCTGGCAAGGCTTGGGTATCAGGTTGATGTTGCAGCTAATTTTATGCAGGGGAATACATGTACAAAAGAAAAAATAGCAGAATTGCGCAAACAGCTGGACCAGTTGTCCGTAGACTGTTATCAGGTTGATTTTGATAGGAAAGCAATAGATTTCAAAGCGGATATACGGGCATTTGTACAGCTTGCAAGGGTGGTAGAGGGTACAACATCCCCTGTAAATACGGTCCGCCACCATAAGGCGGGCTGTTATGATATGGTTCATTGCCATAGCCCCGTTGGGGGTGCCGTAGGCAGGGCCGTAGCGAAGTGGCATGGCATCCGGACGGTTTATACTGCCCACGGGTTTCATTTTTATCATGGGGCGCCAAAGAAAAATTGGCTGTTTTTTTACCCTATGGAATGGTGCTTAAGCTGGATTACAGATGTTTTGATTACAATTAACTGCGAAGATTATAAAAGGGCGAAAAAAGAGTTTCATGCGAAAAAAACGGTATATCTTCCGGGTATCGGCATCGATGTGGAAAAATATCAGGATGTTCCAGTTGACCGAGGGGAAAAACGGGCAGGGCTGGGGTTGAAACCAAATGAGATTATGCTTTTATCGGTTGGGGAGTTAAACCGGAATAAAAACCATAAGGTAGTGGTTCAGGCGATTGCACAGACGCCGCCTGCCCTTTCCTGCCGTTTGCATTACTTTATTGCCGGCCAAGGGAAGATGCATAGGGAATTGGCGAAACAGGCGAAAGGGCTTGGTGTCCACCTGCATTTGCTTGGATTTCGGGATGATGTTGCACAATTGTTAAAAGCAGCGGATGTATTCCTGCTGCCATCGGTCCGGGAAGGTTTAAATGTTGGTTTGATGGAGGCAATGGCATGTGGGCTGCCATGTATTGTGGGCAATATCAGGGGGAACCGGGATCTTGTGGAATCCGGCAGAGGCGGCTGCCTGGTAGCTCCAAGGGATGTAAAGGCTTGGGCAGCAGTGCTGGAAAAGTGCGAAGTATTGGCTGCCAGCGATGCTGGGGAATATAACAGAAGAAAGATACAGCATTTTTCGGAACAAGAAGTCATGAATAAACTGTCAAAACTGTATCGAAACCAGAACAACATGCGTATAGTCCATCTGCTGCGTTCCGGCGGCTATTCCGGTGCAGAAAATGTAGCCATTTCCATTATCAAAGGCACACAAGCGTATTGTAGCAGCATCTATGTTTCACCAGATGGGCCGGTTCACACGATTTTGCAAAATAACGGGATAAGGCATGGCAGGATCCCAAATACTACGCTATTTACGGTACGAAAGGCCCTAAAGCGTTGCCGGCCGGATGTTATCCATGCGCATGATTTTACAATGAGCGTTTTGGCTTCGGCCGTATGCCCAGGGGTTCCTGTTATCAGCCATCTGCATAGCAACCAGCCTTTTATGAAAAAATACGGCCTAAAATCCATCGTCTATTTGGTGTCCAGTTTAAGATACAGCCGGATTTTAGCAGTGTCCAATGCAATTCCGAAAGAATATGTCTTTGGAAGGGTGCTCAGAAAAAAAATAAAAGTGGTAGGAAACCCCGTTGACCGGTCTGGGATCGTAGAAAAAGCCAAGAAAGGGCAGCCTATGGGGCATTTTAAGATTGCTTTTATGGGAAGGCTAGCGCAGCCTAAGGATCCGCTTCTTTTTGTAAGGGTAGTGGATAAGGTAAGCAAGCAGGTGGATGGGACAACAGCGGTTATGATAGGGGATGGCATACTGCGTACAGATGTGGAAAAAGAAATAAAAAGGTTAGGATTAAACGGAATAGTCTCCCTTGTGGGGTTTTTAGAAAATCCATACCCGCTGCTGTGTAAATGTGAACTATTCATGATGACTTCACAGTGGGAAGGGTTTGGGCTGGCGGCTGTTGAAGCGCTTTCGCTTGGCGTGCCGGTTGTGTGCGCAAATACAGGCGGCCTTGCAGATATTGTGGATGCTTCTTGCGGCTTTGTATGTGATACACAAGATAAGCTGGTTGAAAAAGCGGTTCAGATATTGTCGGATAGGGAGTTGAGGGGGAGGCTGCAGAAAGGGGCGGTCAAACGGGCAGCGGAATTGGACCATTCTGCAAAATATTGGAAAGGGATATTAAAGACGTATGAAAAGGTGTGCAGATAACAGGCCAAAGCTTACCATTTTTACACCAACTTATAACAGGGCCTATATCCTTCCGCAGTTATATCGTTCCCTGCTGGCACAAAGCGACCAGAGGTTTTTATGGCATATTGTTGATGATGGTTCTTTTGATGGGACAAAAGGGCTGGTAGCTGCATGGAAAAAGGAAGAAAAGATAAACATCCTCTATGAGTATCAGGAAAATTCCGGGAAGCCTGTAGCGCATAACAGGGCAGCAGCTGCGTGTAATACGGAATTGTTTACCTGCGTAGATTCGGATGATTTTTTAACTAGGCATGCCGTCAGCATTATTTTATCGGAATATGGTAAAATGCAGCAGGAAACAGGCATGGTTTTTATGCGC
The DNA here is from genome assembly GCA_947089855.1 of uncultured Eubacterium sp. Classification (GTDB taxonomy): domain Bacteria; phylum Bacillota; class Clostridia; order Lachnospirales; family Lachnospiraceae; genus Eubacterium_J. The sequence goes on along the minus strand of CAMUML010000029.1, from coordinate 38,579 downwards.
AGGAAAAGGAATGGAGCACTGATTTCCAAATGGCCCAAAACGCTAAAGCATGCAACCTTGCGTGCAGCGTATAAGAGGAACGGGGTGTCCGGGGATACGATGCTTGTTTACCGTTCTGATATAATCAAAACATCACAGTTTCCGGTATTCCCAAAGGAAAAATTTGTACCAGAAGCTTACCTCTATGACCGGCTGGATGATTTGGGGGAGCTGGTTTTTATACACAAAGCCATTTATGTGTGTGAATATTTGGAAGACGGCTATACAAAGTCTATGCGGGAAACGATAAAAAATAATCCGCGTGGGTATTTGGCATATATCAATCAAAGGCTAAAAAAAGAGGAAAAGCTGGCAGAGAAAATCGGGGATACGGTCCGATATACATCTGTTTCCATTAGCTGTGGAAAAAAAGGGATTGTAAAAGGTGCGGTTTATCCATTGATTGCAGCGTTTACGTTTCCGTTTGGCGTATGCTTTTATTTGGCCGTTTACAGGGGATTTGTTAGGGGAAATCGGATATGTTGCCTGCATTGTTAATCGCCAGCATCCTGTATTTAGGTGCATGGGCGAAGAATAGTAAAGTAATGTACCGGATTGGCCTGTGTGCGATGTTTTTGTTTGTCGTTTTTAGGAGCACAGCCATAAGCGGTTATGATGCCAGCTGTTATATGATCTTTTTTGACAGCATACCAGAATTAAGCGAGTTTCCGTGGAAATTTTGGGACGCCAATTTTACATATGGATATGGATGGGGATATGCTTTGCTAAACTCCGTTGCAAAAACAATTTGCGGCCATTATTTCTGCTTTCAGGTGTTGGATACAGTGCTGGTATTTGCCTTATTGGCTGCAGTGCTTCGGAAGTTAAAATTGGATGATAGGGAAAAATGTATGTTTCTCTTTGTCTATTTTTGTTCCAAATTTATCTGGTATTATTTTATACTGCTTCGGCAAAATATTGCAAACCTTGTCATCTGGTATGTTTTTGTGGGCTGGGAACCTGTCCGCAAGCATAAATGGCTGATGTATTTAAAAGATTTCTTTTTCATAACAGTTGCAGTTTCCTTTCATTCTACCGCAGCATTTATGTATTTTGCATATCCGGTTTTTATCATTATGAATTGGGTTAAGGAAAAATGGCGGGTTAGGATTGGTATAGCGGTTTCACTGGCTTCCATAGTTGCGACTACTTATCTGATGCCGTGGGTGTGGAAGGCAGTGGTCCATATTGCAGGGGAACGGTATTTAACGTATGCGGGCTGGCAGGTAGGCGGCATTAATATCATTAATTATATGCTGCGTATTGGATATGTGCTGCTGATTTTGCGGTTTGGAAAAGGATTTTATAAATACCGGAATTCTTTAAACGGCAGCCTGCTGGCGCTAGCAGCTGGGAGCGTGAATGTCTCGTTTAACGTAAGGTTTGTAGAGTTTTTTGCAGTTGGCTATTATAGCGGTGTCAGCCATATAAAAGGGTATCTTAAGCGGCAGCAGCGGCTAACCGTATTTGTTTTGGTTTATTTGCTGTATATTGCCCTGCTTTTACAGTATATCCTGATTAATAATCCAAAAATGATCCATTATCAAATGTACACATTTTGACAGGCGAAAAGAACGGACAGGAAAATATGACACATGAAATGAAAAAAACATTTTACACATTGATGGAACAGGTTGAAAACGTCCACTTGATGAAAGATGTTGGAATGTTTCCTTATGTACTTGGCAAATATTTTGGTTATCAGCCATATATAGTCTCTTACCATAAGCCCAAAACAGACTTCCCTTACTTACAGCAAGAGGTAAAGGGGGTTTTATTGAAAAGCAGGGGCAGGTATACCGGTAATCCTATCCTGGATGGCGGTATCTGGTTATGGGCACATGCCAAAGACATTGATATATTAAACTTGTACCATTTCAAACCATCTAGTTTTTTATGGATCCTTATTTATAAACGGCGAAATCCAAAGGGGAAGGTATGGTTAAAACTGGACATTGACGCCAATGCAGGCATCCATATGAACATGCGTAAAGGAAGCCTTAAATGGTTTTTAACTAGGCATATTTTGGGAAAGTGTTCGGTAGTGAGTGCTGAAACAAAGATTTTTTGCCGGTATGCAGCGTGCAATTGGCCTGTCAAAATTGATTATATACCAAATGGGGTTTTAAAGGCGGATATAAAACCTGGGTGCAGGAAGGAAAAGCAAATCTTGACGGTTGGGCGGCTGGGCACAAAGCAAAAAGCAACAGAGACATTAATAAAAGCATTCCAAAAGGCGGAAGGTGCTATATCGGGGGAATGGAAGCTGGTATTAGCCGGTCCGATAGACCCCTTGTTTGAAGGCAGGCTTTACCGTTATTTGAAAAAATACCATTTGTCACAACGGGTAACGTATATAGGCGAGATTACAAACCGGGCGGCATTAAACCGTATTTATAGCGAAAGTGCAGTTTTTACCATGCCGTCGCGGTGGGAAAGCTTTGGAATTGCTGCATTAGAAGCATTGTCGAAGGGGTGTTATCTTTTAACGACAGACCTATATTCGTTCCGGGAGTTAAATGGGGGTGGGCGGTTTGGAAAATGTTTTCCAGTAGATGATGTGGATGCGTATGCCAGGCTGATTGTACAGGTGTGCAGCAGTATCGACAGTTTGCAGCTGCGCATCCAGAAAAATGAGTTGACAGCCTTCCTGGAGGAAAATTATACTTACGAAAACGTATGTAGAAAGTTACATAAAAAGCTTTCTCAATCGTAGTATGCCAGGATCAGGCTTACAGGCAGGTTTTATGAAAGTAAAGTCGGTAAAAGAAAATTATCTATTGGGCCTGATACGGTCTGCAAGCGGGCTGCTGTTTCCGGTAGTTACCTTTGCTTATGCTTCCCGTGTATTATCGGTGAGTGGAATTGGAAAAGTAGATTTTGCCAAGTCGGTCATTGCATATTTTACGTATTTTGCGACATTGGGGGTTTCCACCTATGGTATCCGGGAAGCGGCAAAAGTACGGGATAATAAACGGGAATTATCAAAAGTAGTCAAAGAGATTTTTATGGTCAATATTATATCTACAGCCGCCGCATATCTGCTGTTTTTTATTTCACTGGCTGTTATACCTGGGTTTGGAAGGTACAGGGGTTTATTGTTAATCTGCAGCATTTCGATCGGATTTACTGCGCTTGGGCTGGATTGGCTGTATAGTGCAGTCGAAGAATATAGGTATATTACGGCCCGTACCTTATTGTTCCAAGTGCTATCGTTGTTGGCACTTCCGGTTTTGGTAAAAGGTACAAAGGATTTCTACAACTATGCATTTATAATGACATTTTCCACGGTAGGTTCCAACCTTTTTAATTTTTTTCATGCAAGGCATTACATTGACTTAAAGTATACAGGGAAGCTAAATTTGAAAAGGCATGTACGCCCTATTCTGCTGTTTTTTTCCAATTCGATTGCCGGTAATATCTATCAGACGCTGGATACATCAATGGTTGGGCTTCTTAGCACGGAACATGCAGTGGGGTTATATTCTGCTTCGGTCAAGATGAACCGGATTTGTGTGGGCATGGTCACAGCATTGCCAACAATATTGCTGCCGAGGATTTCTTATTATGTTGAACTTGGGGCAAAGGAAAGGTATGAAAACCTGATGAAACAGTCGTTTCATTGCATCTTAATGGTTTCATTTCCGCTGGCAGTATATTTGTTTGCCATGAGCGATGAAATATTGGTACTTTTTAGCGGCAGTGGGTTTTTAGCCGCATCCAGCTGCACAAAGGTATTAGCAAGTATCGTATTATTTATCCCAGTCAGTTCCTTTGCAGCCAATCAAATATTGATTCCGTTTGGAAAAGAAAGGCAGCAGTTTATATCAACATTGGCAGGTGCAGCCAGTGACCTGGTTTTAAATTTATGTTTGATTCCAAGATTTTCCCATATGGGGGCAGCAGTGGGTACGGCCGTTGCAGTTTTTTTGGTTGCAGCCATTACAATGGCAATGGCTTCGAAATGCATAGATATAAGATTTTTATTTTCGGGTGCGTGGCATTATGTAGTGGCGTCTCTGATCCTTCTGTTTATAGTTTCCAGTTTAAGGGGCCTGTTATCTGGCGTGGCCTCCTATATCCTGCCGGTTTTAGCAGGGGCATTTGCCTATATTGTTTTGCTGGCCGCTATGCATGATGCACTTGTGTCAGAAATTTTGAAAATAATACGTGCTTATTTGACGAAAGCAGTAAACGGTGGAAAGGGATAGGATATGAAGGCGTTATATATTGCATGGATAAAAGTGCTGATGGGATTAAGGAAGCAAAAGTACAAATTTTTGGCCTATATCCATCTTAGAAAATGCGGCAGGGTACGGTTTGACAAAGCAGTGCGTATAGAAAAAGGCTGTTCTTGCTATTTCCGGCAGGATGGCAGCATACAGATAGCCGGAAATTCATTATTGTGCAGAAATACCAAAATAGTGGTGCAGGGCGGAAACTTGCGGATTGGTAAGCAGTGTACATTTGGTGAAGGGGCAATTTTTAATGTTTTTGACAATATCACCATAGGAAACGGCGTGTTGGCTGCTGATAAAGTAAGTTTTATTACAAACAGCCATCACTATGAAAATATAGGAATACCTATTTATAATCAAGGGGGGGGGTGTGCACCAATTAAGATTGGCAGCGGGACATGGATTGGTTTAAATGCGGTTATCCTGCCTGGAACAACGATCGGGAAAAACTGTGTAGTAGGGGCAAATGCTGTAGTAAGGGGCGGTGCTTATCCAGATGGTTGTGTCCTTGCCGGAGTTCCAGCTAAAATTGTAAAACAATATGATCCAGTCCAAGGGCAATGGGCCAGCATGCCAAAACGGAAAAATTATGGATGAAAAAAAAGGGTGCCATACGGATGGATGCCTGGTTTCTATTATTATTCCTGTATTTAATGAGAGGGAGTATTTAGAACCTTGTGTCCGTTCTGTTTTAAACCAGACGTATCAGAATATCGAAGTGATATTAGTGGATGATGGCTCAACGGATGGGACAAGCCATGACTGTGATGAAATAAAGAAGGTAGATAAGCGGATCCAGGTCATCCACAAAAAAAATGAAGGCTTATCCGCGGCACGGTTAAGCGGGATGGAACAAGCACAGGGGCAATGGATGATGTTTGTTGACGATGATGATATTGTGCTGTGTGATGCAGTAGAAAGCCTGCTATTTTTTGCAGCCAATGAAAAGATAGACATTATTGCAGGCGGCAGGATAGATACAAAAACGCCGGAAAAAACCGTCTGTACATACTGCCCGAAAAAAGGGTATGATTCTATGGAACGCAATGGGCCAGACATATGCAGCCTTATTTGCACCGATGCACAGCAAACGGTTATTACACCTATGTGGGGGAAATTGTACCGTACCAGTTTTTTGAAACAGGCCAATGTTACGAAATTCCGTGACATATGCCCTACGATTTTTTTTGAAGATGTATTGATGACGCCATTGCTGTATTGGCAGGCAAAAAGGATTGTGATCGTAAAATCCCCGTTTTATATCCATCGGGAAGTCCCTACAAGCATATCCAGAAGCGGAAAGCTTTCCCGTTTTTATTATGAACAGGTAGATGCGGGCCGGATACTTTTGAAATTTTATTCGCGAAACCATATGGAAAACATGTATGTGTATGAACTGGGAATCTATATAAACAGTATCCTACGGATCTATTGTTTGATAGGAAGGGGCCAGGATAACCAGGTAGAAGGCTGTGACTGGACGAAAATATCTTGGAAAATAAAGAATTACTTTCAAATATACCGAAAGCAGTATTGGAAATATTCCGTTGACCGTTTGCCTAAAAAGCTGTGTTTCCTGTTATTTGGAGCTTTTCCGGAAACTTGGAGGCGGATGGCACGGATATACTACAGAATAACAAAGGGTGGCAAATGAAAATAGGGATTATAACATTCCACAATGCAAGTAACTATGGGGCTGTTTTGCAGGCATTTGCATTGCAGGAAGTAGTAAAGGAAATTAAAAAGGGGACGGGCAGTACAGTGGAAATCATCCATTATGATAATCCGTTTTTAACGAAAGGGTTAGACCAAATCCGTTTTTCTGCATCGGTGCATGGTGTATACAATGCGGTTCAGGATATTTTGGCTTATGTACCACGCAAAAAAAAGCGGAAACGGTTTGAACGGTTTTTTAGACGTTATTATCAGTTGTCTGTACCCATGCGGAAAGAAGAAATCCTGCAATCTGCTTGTTATGACGTCGCCATCAGCGGGAGCGACCAAATATGGAACCCACTGCTGAACCAGGGGCTGGATGAAGCCTATTTTTTGCAATCGGATCAAATCAAAAAACGGATCTCCTATGCTTCCAGCGTAGGGGCATACCGGTTTGAAAGTCCAATCTATAACCAGAAGCTGAAACAATACTTGACAAAGTATGATAAAATAACAGTCCGGGAAAATGCCAAGGGAATGGAAAATCTGCTTGGGTTTGAAATAGAGGAAATGTGTGACCCTACGCTGCTGCTTTCCAAAAAAGAATGGAAGCAAAAGATTCCGGTGCATAAGGCAAAGCACAAGTATCTGCTGGTTTATGCATTATCGGATTTTAGCCATGTTTTTTCGGTTGCACGCCAAATTGCAAAGGCCAAGGGGTTGGAAATCCACAGTGCCGGGGATGTCCCATTTCCATATCAGGGCAGGAAAAACCATAATGACGCAGGCCCGGGGGAGTTTATCGGGTTATTTTTAAATGCATCTTATATCGTTACAAATTCGTTTCACGGTACCGCTTTTGCAGTAAATTTTAGAAAGCAGTTTGTAAGTGTTGTGCATAAAAAAAGCCCAGAAAGGGCACAAAGTTTTCTAAAGAAAGTTGGCCTGGAGAGCCGGCTGGTAGGAAGCTGCTGGGAGCTGGGGGGGGGTAAAATGGATATTAGGAATAGCCAGTTCCAACAGGCCAGCCGAAAATTGCATAAGCAAAAGGAGGCGGCATGGGGCTTTTTAAGGGATTGCCTGGAACTTAAGGAAGAATAGGGTTGAGGACGATGGAAAAGGGACAAACAAAAAAACTGATTGGTAAAAAATGGTGTACTGGATGTGCAGCCTGTGCAGCGTCTTGCCCTTGCCAGGCAGTTCAAATGGTTATGCAGGATGGGTTTTATTACCCCAAAATTAATACAAGTATCTGCACAGGATGCGGTATCTGTACTAGTGTCTGCAAAGCAGCCAATAGTGGTCAGAAATATCCGGAAGGCCAGTTTTTTGCAGCGATAAACGAGGAAGGCCCGGTGCGGGCAGCATCGGCTTCTGGCGGCTTATTTTCCTTGTTTGCAAAAACATATATTGACCAGGGCGGCATTGTTTACGGTGCAGCATTTGATACAAACTGGCAAGTTTCCCACATCCGGTGCAGCAATTATAAAACGTTAGGACGTATCCAGAAGTCGAAATATGTACAAAGCAGCATTTTGCACGTATACCGGGATATAGAAAAGGATTTGGCAGATGGGAAACAGGTGCTTTTCTCCGGGACTGCGTGCCAGTGCAGTGGGGTAAAGTCATATATCAACCAGAAAGGGCTTGGCACAGGGAACCTGCTGCTAGTTGACCTTATCTGCCACGGTGTCCCAAGCCCAAAGCTGTGGGCGAGCTATATCAAAATGCGGGGGGGGGCACAGGGGAAAATAACAGATATTAATTTCCGCAATAAGGACAATAGCTGGAAAGATTACTGCATGTCTATTGCATTTGAAAATGGAAGGGTAGATAAGTACCGCCAAAATGAAGACTATTTTTTGGTACTTTTTTTCCATAACCTGATCTTGCGGGAGTCCTGTTACCGCTGCCGTTATGCCAGCGTGCAAAGGACAAGCGACCTGACTTTGGGCGATTATTGGGGGATAACGGAATTCCATCCGGATTTTAATGACGACAAAGGGGCATCGGTATTATTAGTTAATTCTGATAAAGGGCGCAGCTTATGGGAAGCATGTAAGGAAGGTACAAGAAACATAGAAATTAGCCGGTATAACCTGGCCAAACATCAAATAAATCTGCAACATCCATCCAGGAAAGATAAGCGGTATGATGCTTTTTGGGAAGATTACTATAAAAAGGGGTTTGACTATATATTGAAAAAATATGCAGATGCAACTGTATTTGGATGCCTAAAGCGGAGGCATCTATACAGAATCCTTTCTGATCTAGGCATTTGGGATATTATAATAAAAATGAAAAGGTAATGAAAATGGGCTATCAGAATAAAATATTAACAACAACTGGATGTTACGGAACCGGCTCCAGTGCAGTTACCGATTTTATCCGGGAATTTGATTCCGTTGCATGTAAAAGTGACTATGAAGTGCGTTTTATCCATGACCCGGACGGGATTTCTGACTTGGAATACCATTTGATTGAAAACCCGAACCGGCATAACAGCAGCAACAGCATAAAACGGTTTATCCGGATGATGGAAGATTTGGACCATGTCTGGTTTATTAAAAGATATGCAAAGCATCTTGGCGGCGGCTTTTTGAAACTGGTATATGAATATGTGGATCGTATTACCGTATTACAGTATGCAGGGTCCTGGCATCAGGATGTATACGACAGGGGGAAACTTTTTTTCGTATTATCCAGGTTAAGCAGCCATTTTAGCACATTCCTGCATCAATATTTCCATTGTTCCAATTTAAAAAGCAGGTCGTTGCTGCCAGTGGGGGAAAAGGCCTTTTTGCCAGCTGTGCGGGAAGAGGTATTTTTAAACGGTACGCGTGATTTTATCGACCATGTCGCATCTTTGGCCAATACGGATGCCAAAAGTGCAGTTCTTTTGGACCAGCTTGTACCGCCGTCCAATTTCAGACGGTACATACGGTATTTTCATTATATTAAAATCATATTAGTGGAACGGGATCCACGCGACCTTTATATCCTGGAAAAGTATATATGGCATGGTAGGGTGGTGCCATACCAGCGGATTGAAGTTTTTTGCAAATGGTACCAATGGACCAGGCAGCTCTACCGCGCAAAACCTTTTCCAGAAGAGGTCTTATTTATCCAGTTTGAGGATTTTATATACAACTATGAGGAAACTTCTGAAAAAATCATACGCCATTTTAAACTGGATCCAAAAACACATACAAAAAAACAGAAATATTTTCAACCAGGCCGTTCAAAAAACAATACCCATTTATGGACAGGATACCCAGCAGAGAAAAGGAATATTGCTTATATCGAACAGGCATTAAGCGAATATTGCTATTGTTTTCCAGCCAATATCGAGTATAATGAATACAATAAGAAAGGTGTTTTTTAATCAAAAACCATAAAAAAGAAATAAAGGGGATGGCCTGTGAATGATGGAAAAGCAGGAAGCGGATATTTTATATTGTCTTTATTATGAACCATTTATCAACCAGAGGGTCCTTTCTGAAATGTCCGGGCATTCGCTGGGGGTGGTAAACCGCGCGGTCAAGCGTTTAATCCAAAATAGCTACCTGGATGGGCATATGCAGCTGACGGAAAAAGCAAGGGCAGAGTTCCGTAGCAAGCGCCCGGAAAATGCAATTATCCTTGCCGCTGGTTTTGGCATGCGGATGGTTCCGATCAACCAGGAGGTACCAAAAGCCTTGCTGGAAGTCAACGGCGAGAAGCTGATCGACCGCCTGATCGGCCAGCTGCATGAGGTAGGTATCCGGGATATTACGGTCGTTGTCGGGTTTATGCGGGATTCGTTTGCATACCTAACCCATAAATACGGGGCATATGATAAAAGCAGCGCTTGTGGGGTTACCCTGGTGTATAATGAAGAATACGCGGTAAAAAATAATATCAGCAGCCTAAACCTGGTAACCGGCCGGCTGTCCAATACTTATATTGTGCCTTGCGACCTTTGGTGTGACAGGAATCCGTTCCGCAGGCGGGAGCTGTATTCCTGGTATATGGTAAATGATATGGTGGAGGACGCATCCGATGTGCGGGCCAACCGCAGGCAGGAGCTGATACGGATACCAGGGCGTACCGGCGGCAATGGGATGTCTGGGATCTGTTATCTGACCAAAGAGCATAGCGCGGTTGTCAGAAGCCGCATCAAGGCGTTTGCGGACGACCCGGATTATGACGGCAAATTTTGGGAGGAAGCGTTGTACCAGGATGGCCGGATGATCGTGCGGGCGCGGGTGGTCCATGCCACGGATGTGGTGGAGGTCAATACGTATGAGCAGCTCCGGGAATTGGATTGTGACAGCGGGCAGTTAAAATCGGATGCACTGGATACGATTGCAGGCGTGTTAAACTGTGGTACGAATGACATTACAGATATAGAGGTTTTGAAAAAAGGGATGACCAACCGGTCGTTCCTGTTTACCTGCCGTGGCCAGAAATACATTATGCGTATCCCGGGCGAAGGGACGGACCGGCTGGTCAACCGCAGGCAGGAGGCGGAGGTGTACCAGGCGGTCAGCGGGCAAGGGCTATGCGACAGCCCGGTTTTTATGGATCCGGAAAATGGCTATAAGATTACCCGGTTCCTTTCCCATGCCAGGACCTGCGATACGGGCCAGGTGCAGGATCTGCAGGCTTGTATGGGGAAGCTGCGGGAATTTCACGGCAAGAACTTGCAGGTAGGGCATACGTTTGACCTGTTTGGCCAGATTGAATTTTACGAACGGCTGTGGGATGGTGGGCAGTCGGCCTATAAAGATTATGCGGACACAAAGGAAAAGGTGTTCCGGCTGCGGGCGTTTATCGACGCCCAGGAAAAACAGTGGTGCCTTACACATATCGATGCCGTCTGCGACAACTTTTTATTTTACCGCAACGGGGATGGGCCGGAGGAATTGCAGCTGGCCGATTGGGAGTATGCCGGGATGCAGGATCCCCATTTGGACATTGCGATGTTTGCGGTCTATGCTTTTTCCAGCAAACGCGAGGTTGACCAGCTGATCAAGATTTATTTTCAGGGGCCATGCGGCGATGCGGTGCGTGTCAAAATCTATTGCTATGTCGCGGCCAGCGGGCTGCTTTGGAGCAACTGGTGTGAATATAAGCGGATGCTTGGCGTTGAATTTGGCGAATACAGCAAACGCCAGTACCGTTTTGCCAAAGATTTTTGCCGGTATGCAGCCGCCGGGATAAAACAGCTTGAAGAAACAGTGCCCCCGCATCCTTAAGGGCAATGGGGAAAACAGGGGACATAGGATAAATAAAAATAATCAGGGTTTGGCCCTAAAAATAGAAATGAGGAAGCAATGCAAAAGGAAGAAAAGGCCCGGCATAGCGTAAAGCGTGCCATTATCCTGGCAGCCGGGGTTGGGGCGCGGATGCTTCCGCTGACAGAAAAAGTCCCGAAGCCGCTGGTGGAAGTAAACGGGGTGCGTATGGTTGATTCTGTAGTGGATGCACTGCATAAAAACGGCATCATGGAGATTTATGTGGTAGTCGGGCATTTAAAAGGGCAGTTCCGGTATTTGGAAGAAACCCATCCGGGCCTGGTGCTGGTAGAAAACCCCTATTACAAAACATGCAATAATATCAGCAGCCTATACGTGGTACGGGAGCACTTGGAGGAGGCTATGGTCCTGGACGGCGACCAGGTCATCTACCGCCCATCCGTCCTTACGCCTGCTTTTGAACGTTCCGGCTACAATGTTGTCTGGACGGATAGCCAGACCAGTGAATGGCTGATGGACGTGGAGGATGGGGTGGTCGTATCCTGTTCCCGGACCGGCGGTTTAAGGGGATGGCAGCTTTACAGCATCAGCCGTTGGACAAAGGAAGACGGGCAAAAGCTAAAGCGCCATCTGGAGTGGGAATTTATCAAAAAAAAGAACCAGCAGCTTTATTGGGATGACCTGGCATTGTTTTGCTATCCACAGGAATACCAGCTGGGCATTTATGAAATGCACAAAGGGGATGTAGTGGAAATCGACAGCCTGGATGAACTGGCATCCCTGGACGCTAGGTACCAGGGCTATTTCTGACAGTATTTTGCGAGTTCCTAACTGGTTGAAAAAAGATGGAGGAATAATCAAATGAAAAAAGGGTGGGGCAGGATGCTAAGGCGCCTTGACCCGGCAACGACCGTGGTTCCGTTTCTGGCAATTATAGCCCTTGGCATCTGTTTTATCGTATATCCCGAAACGTCTACCAGCATCCTGTCCGGTATCCGGGCCTTTCTGGGAGATGAATTTGGGGTATATTACCTTGCGGCCGGGCTGGGCGTGCTGCTGGTGTCTATTTGGATTTCTTTTTCCGATATTGGGATGATAAAGCTGGGGAAGCCGGATGAAAAGCCGCAGTATTCTTTTTGGGCATGGGGCGCAATGGTGTTTACCTGCGGCCTGGCGGCAGACATATTATTTTACAGCTTTTGTGAATGGATTTATTATGCAAACGAACCAAGGATCGCTGGGCTTGGATCTATACAAGACTGGGCCAGTACATACCCGCTGTTCCATTGGGGGCCGATCCCATGGAGTTTTTATGCGGTGCTGGCTGCTTGTTTTGGTTTTATGCTTCATGTCCGGGGTGTGAAAAAACAAAAGTACTCCGAAGCCTGCCGCCCGCTGCTGGGCCGCCAGACAGACGGGGTACTGGGAAAGATGATCGATGTTCTGGCGGTGGTTGCGTTGATCGCCGGTACCGCTACCACCTTTTCCGTCGCTACCCCGTTGCTGTCGGCCGCAGCAACCAGCTTGTTTGGGGTGCCGGATTCAAAGTTTGTAACGATTGCGGTGTTGTTATCCACTTGCCTGGTTTACACGGTTGCCGTCGTAAAAGGGGCCAAAGGCGTATCCTGGCTTGCAGATGCCTGCATGGTATTGTTTGCATCCCTTTTGTTGTATGTCCTGTTCTTTGGCGGACAGGCACGCTATATCATAGAAACAGGGTTTAGTGCGGTAGGAAATATGGTACAAAATTTTATAGGATTAAGCACTTGGACCGACCCGCTAAGGACAAGTTCATTCCCGCAGAACTGGACGGTTTTTTATTGGGCCTATTGGATGGTATGGTGTGTAGCCAGCCCATTTTTTATGGGAAGTATCAGCAGGGGACGGACCGTCCGCCAGGTGGTCCTTGGGGCATATGCCTTTGGCGTAAGCAGTACGCTGGTTTCTTTTATTATTTTGGGGAACTATGGGCTGGGGCTGCAGATGCAGGGGATTTTTGACGTAGCCGGTTTTTATGAGGAAAGCGGCGACCTTTACCAGTCCGTCATAGCCATTATCCATACACTGCCAGCCGATGGGATCGTACTGGTGCTTCTGATCGTAGCAATGGTTGCTTTTTATGCGACCAGTTTTGACAGTATTACTTTAGTAGCGTCCCAGTACAGCTATAAGAAATTTGAAGAAGGCGAAGAAGCGGGGAAAGGGGTCAAGCTGTTTTGGGCAGCTTTGCTGATTGTGCTGCCAATAGCCCTGATCTTCAGCGAAGGCAGCATGGCGAATATGCAGACTGTTTCGATTATCGCAGCGTTTCCAATTGGGATGGTCATTATCCTGATCATTGCCAGCTTTATTAAGGATGCAAAAGCCTATCAAAAAGAAGAAGGGGGCAAAAGGTATGGGAAAAAGTAAGAAAATAGCGGCCTGCTGTATATTTTTAGGTATGGTGTCGGCAGTGCTTCTACTGCGTGTGCCCCAGGCCGTGTCTGCAGGCAGCGCTGCCGCAGTGCCAGGATATGAAGTCAAAGAAGATAAAATAGAATACAAGGATAGCAACGGCAAAGTGCGGGGCGTAGTATCTTTCCAATACCCGCAATTTACCGGCAGCTCGCCAGCTATTGCCAAAATAAACCGCCAGCTTCGAAAGAAAAGCCAGCGTTATTTCCAGTCGGAAAATGCAGAAAATATCAGGCAGAGTACAAAATATTCTATGGAAGGCGGCCGGTTTTATGATGATACGCAGCAGTATTACTGGACGACTGGTTGCCAGATGGCTTATGCAAAAGGCAGCATCGTCAGCTTCCATATGACAGAAGAATGGTATGCAGGCGGGGTACATAACCAATATGAATATGGGCTGAATTATGATTTAAGCACTGGAAAAAAATTAACGGTAAAAGATGCGGTTGGGGGCAATGCAAAGGCGAAGATACAAAAAGCGGCGAAAAAGTACTGCAAAGATGATATGGCGGCTTATAGCATTGTAAAAAATACCAAAAAATATAAGTTCTATTTTGAGGAAGGGAAGGTTTATATCTGCTATGGGAGCTATGAATTGGGGCGTGGTACAGGGCATCATGAATTTGCCGTACAGGGCAGGTATCAGTAACTGTCTTTCAAATACGCTTAAGGTATGCCTTGAAATAAATAATTGACGCTATGGAAAACTTAAAAAAATCCAAGAGTATATGTATGTTATTGGCGAAAGAAAAAATTCACCAATAACATATGCAAAGCTGAAGGATGCATATTTGTATCTTAATTGATCCATGTATTGGATCCTGTACTGTTCATACAGTATTTTGAAACAGCCTTTACACACTGGAACTAGATTGCCATTTCCCATATAAATACCACTGCCCGATTTATGAAACTGCTTGTATTCCAAATCTATGCCGCAATGCAGACATTTCTTTTTGGGTATTGCGGATACTGCTTCTTTTTTACGTCTGCCCATAGCTGTACCTTCCTTTTCTGATTGAATTTTTAGTACTTAAGATTGAAATTTAAAATTACAATAAATATGGGCACGAATTTATGAGTGTCCGTGGTTCAGCCCCTTGAGGGGCGTGCCGAATGAGCAAAGCGAGTGGGGTGAACCGGGGGAGGATCCCTGGCCTTATATAAAGCTGGCGCACTCGCAGGCTCGTTTGCCTTGCCATTTGCTGCAGCCCATAGCAACTATGTAGAATATAAAAAAGGTGTCACTTTGAAACACTGTTTCCCACAAATCATGCCCGCACGTTTCCCTATACATCCCATTTGTGTTTTCATGGCATCCTTTTCCATCATAATAGGAATTGGCAAGCCAGTTTCCATTTTCTGCAAGGTTTGACAGCAGTTCATAACCACGCACTACTGTATAATCATCCTGGCAGCCTTTACCGCTATGTAATATCCAGTCTAAAGCAAGGAAATATGGGGCTGCATCATTGTTTGCTGCAAACATTTTATTCATCGTGGAATAGTAGTGGTTTTTAAGGTACCCTGTTTTCTGGTAAATTCTGAAAAGCATTGTCATTAAATTTATCCCTGCATCTCTAATCTATGCCCATATCCCCGTACCCACCGGTGGGGGCGGTACTTATATGGTTAAATGAATAGCTGCACCACCATCCATGCACCAAACCAGATGCCAGCTTTGAAATATTCATGGTTCAATGTGCAGGAAGCGTCAAGGGTATTGCCTATCCTATTTTCTACTGCTTCGTGCATTGCTTCATCTGTCAATTCTAATAGCCTCCCACCCTTGCCATCCTGAATAAGTGCAGTACCATAATCAAGGATTGCTTTTGTAAATGCCTTCCCGTATTCATGGAAATATGATGGTGCTATCCCTGTCAATGCGCTGATAGCGTATTCTGTAAGTGCGTCAAGGCTTGATATGCCTTTGAATCTGTCTTGAATGTTGTGCTGCCGTTTTGAACCTCCGTAAGTGTAATTACGCTGGTTGTATTGGTATTGCTCTGGTTGGTTTTGTTGTAAATCCATATGTTACCGCCTCTCTTTGATTGGTGTTCACTTGCGCCTATAAATTCGTTGATATTATTTTGTTGAAGGCCATCCAGAACGCAAACATGCCAAACAATATTAAAGGGGAGTGATACAATGACAGATAACGAACTGTTGTTTGCTATATCTGATATGATGGATAAGAAGCGAAAGCCTGTAAAGGATGAAATGCGCAAAATGAAATCTGAAATGAAATCTGAAATAGGGAAAATAAAACTTTATCAAGAGAATGAAATCATGCCGCGCTTACAAAATATTGAATCATGTTACACAGATACATTCAAGCGTTACCAATCAGGCGTTGAACAACTTGACGCTATTCAAATGGATGTTGATGTAATTAAAGATGTCGTATGTGAACACAGTGACAAATTCCAAAAGATTTCATAACCACCACAGCTGCAACCAAAAATAAAGAGTGTAAAGCACACAGCCGATTCAACGGATTAGGCCAGTGTGCTTTACACTTTTATTTTGCCGGATGCATTGCGTGTTTGGATTCTTAACATCTGAAATAATATCAATCATAAAAACATTACCGTGCACGACAGAATACAATATTGCGCCGTATCTTTTGTTGGTGAACGCAAAATTGCGTTTACCTTTAACAAACGTGTTGTTCTCGCTGTGCAAAATTGCGTTCAACTTTAGTAAATGTATCGTTCTCACCTATAGTTACTATTCACGGCCTGGGGGCTGCTCATAGTAACCATTCGGGGCTATATTGGAAGTTTGCTTCGCAAAATCGCCCCTCACTCTTGCATCATGTTCTCACGGAATGCGCAGTTTATGCGCATTCCTGGCCCGAGAATAGTAACCACCTATACGTTGTTAAGTTGCATTGTAAAAAGGCTCTTGCAATTAGAACCAAGATATGCTATATTATAGACACAAAAAGAGCAACCGCCCACAAGGGGTTGACCGTTGATTAGATAGCATTGCCACCCGTCTACCGGCCAAAGTATCAGGGTGGCTTTTGCTATGTATAGCTACTTACAAAACGTAAACACGAATGTAAGCAATGCCAGAAGGAATATGCCAAATGTCAGCAATTCCATAAGAGAAATATGAACCTTGTATTTCTTATGTTTTCTCTTTTTCATAGCATCACCCCCATTCTTTTTAGAATGAGGTCAACGCACCCTGTAACACGATTGCTCTTTTGGGATTATAACACATCTTTTGACACTCCACAACAATATTTCAATATTTTTCATTTCTTCATCACATACAAAAAGGATGTCAAAACCATTGACACCCTTGTATCATTTTCATACTGCTGTCATTTCTGATTTGCTGCTGTGGTTCTTAACAATACGGTTTACTGTGCTTCTGGACAGCTCTGTATTTCGTACTATGTCAGCTATCTTCATACTTAAAAACCCCTTTTATATTTGTTTTGTTGTTTGATGTTAGAATTGCATCAAAAACGTATCAAAACGTCAATAGATTATGATACGTTTTTGAAACATTTTTAAGAAACAAGGATGTTGATTTTATGGGATTTGTCCATGCAAGAAAAAATTGTACCAAAAACATTCATTTTCTATGGCAAATGGGTTTTCTAAAATATTAGATTTATACCATCTGGCATAGTCCTCTTGTCGCATTTCCAGAAATTCATACAACTTCTTTGCTGTGGTTTTCCTTCTGCATCAATGCCTAAAGCAATCTCAATAGGGGTATGGTAATTTCTTCAATTGAGTATAGGTATAGATACAGAGGGATTCCTGAAATAGCTTAAGCAGATTTTCGCTTTAGATTTTGATATGATTATTGAATGATGTGGTTAGATATGGATAGGGTTTGATATTATAGATTTAAAAAGTGGGTACTTGGAAAGTACTGATTTTTTAAATAGAGTATATGCTTGTTAGAAAATTGTTATGGCTCTCACCCATGACAATATTATTACGATAGGCTTCAAATCTATAATATCTTATGAATTGTATTTGCTGTGAACGACTTAGAAAATCTGATAACAAAGACTCACAAGGGCAACAACGAAGATACCAGTCTGTATAAGCTCTGAATATGTAATCATTGTATCGCCCTCCTTTCTTTCGTCTGGAGGGCTCCTTTGAACCCTCCGAATAAAAAAGAGGGGGAAAGCCGCCTTTGGATTTCCGGTTTCCTATATTGGCAATATACCATATTTTTGTATTTCCGGCAATATCCGCTTTCAATTTTTTCTGACAGATAATTTCCTTAAATGCTGTTTATAGCGTTCCTCCGAATACTGCTTAATCCAGTACCGCAATGTTAAACATTAAGTGAATATTACTATTGTTTTCCACCCGGTATCGAGTATAATAAATACACTAAGATAGGCAAAGGGAAGGTTTATATCTGCTATGGGAGCTATGAATTGGGGCGTGGTACAGGGCATCATGAATTTGCGATACAGGGCAGGTATCAGTAACTGCTTTTCAAACACGCTTTAAGGCATGCCTTGAAATAAATAATGGACGCTATGGAAAACTTAAAAAAATCCAAGAGTATATGTTATTGGCGAAAGAAGAAAATTCACTAAAAATATATGCAAAGCTGGAGGATAGATATTTGTATCTTAAAAGTTTTTTTAGGTAGCAGGTGTAAACTTGACAGATATTGACAAGATCAAAAAATAAATTATCAGGGATCAAATAGTAAATGTAGCAGGGCGTAAGTCTATTATTTAGCTTACGTCCTGTTTTTTTATAGAAAACGGAGTGGAAACGGATAAAAGAGAATGATTCCAACAGAATTTTTCTTATTGATAACATTTTCTTATAAAATGTTATCTGAGAAGTATTCTATATCAATCCGCTGACTTTTGCAACCCTAAAGAAAAAATTGTATATATTTCCAGTTTTTAATGTATTTTTCCCATTTTTTCCTTCCGTTATTTGTATAAAATCCACAACGTTTTTTGCAGATTGAAACTATAAAAAAAATTTAATACGACATACAAAAATTGCAAACTGTATCCTTTCCAAAGTATAGATTTTATCATTCATTTTGCGCAAAGCCGCATAAATACTAGCTTTTTTCGCCTTTAAACCGTCTGGCTGCACATAACAAAATATAAGAAAATGTTATGTATGGCAGGCCAGCTGTTTAGGTAGCTGTGGCATATCCGGGCAGCCAAAAACCAACAGGAAAAAACCAAAATACATAAATTTAGTAAAACAAGAATAAAGGTGGAAAGCGTATGCATGGATTAGATTACAGCAAAATTGGAATGCGGATACGCCAGGCCAGAAAGGCAAGAGGCTGGTCGCAAGAGGAATTAGCGAAAAGATGCGGGATCAGCATGTCCTTTTTAGGGCATATCGAGCGCGGCAGCCGGGTAATGAGCATGGACACTTTTGCCAGTATCTGCAACGAGCTGGATGCCAGGGCAGATGAGCTGCTGTGGGGTGAGGCAGGGCCTTCCGGGGCTGTCATGGATATATGGGGCTGCGTAAAAAAGGAAGCAGGCGGAAAGCCGCGCAGGGAAACCGGGCAGCCGCTGGACAGCTATGCCATGTATGTCCGGATTATGAAGTCAGTGGCGGAAATTATGAATGAAGTATAAAGGGGCATTCATGCATGCAGGCTGCAGGCATATGCGCAAGACAAGCAAAAACAGCGGGGAGCCGGAACCGGCCAAAGGATTAGGAAAGGATAAATACCAGGATGGACAAGCCATATACTTGGAAACGCACGGAAGAGACAGAGATTGACCTGGCAGACCTTCTGCGCAGGCTTTGCGGGAAATGGAAGCAGCTTGCAGCCTGTGCTTTGGCAGCGGCAGCCCTATTAGGCGGATATGGATGGCTTAAGGGGCGCGATGTACAGGATACCGCACAAAAAGGGGCCGCGCAGGAAGCAGAATTAACAGAAGAAGAGGAAAAAAGCGTTGCGGACGCAGTACAGCTTACAAAGGATGTGGACAGCCTTCAAGAATACCTGGACAATTCTGTCCTAATGAAGCTGGATGCCTACCATAAAGATAAATATGTCATGCTGTACTGCATTGACCATGCGAAAAGGCAGGAATTGCCCAGGATCACCGAAAGCTACCTGAATTTTCTATTAAATGGCGGTGCAGCGGATGCACTCGAAGCATACGGCAGCAAAGATTGGAAAATGGATAAAAGCTACCTGTCGGAGCTGGTATCGGCGTATCAGAAAACCTATAGTTCCCCATATCAGATAGCCGTAGCGGAAACATCAGCCAGCGGTATGTTTTCAGAATCCTTGTTTTATGTAGAAATTACAGGCCAAGATGCCAAAGCTGCCGAACAGATGGCCTTGGATATGCAGGAAATTTTGGCAAGGCATGCAAAAGAAGTTCAAGAAACGGCAGGCAGCCATAAACTGACGCTGATAAGCAGCGCCAAAAATGTAACCGCAGACAGCGGGCTGCAGGCACAGCAGCAGGAGAAACGGGCGCTTTTATCAACCAGCCAGGCCAATTTAAAAGCTATGACGGATGCATTTAGCAAGGAGCAGCATGCCGTATACCTGGATACTGCCGGTATGGATAAAAAAGAAAAGCAAAAAGCGCTGGAAGAAGAAACGGGCAGCCAGTCTGGGATCCCTTTTAAATATATCGTACTGGGGCTGTTTGGAGGTGTGTTTGCATATTGCGGGGCCTTTGCATGCTGGTATGTACTCCGTGATACTGTAAAAAGCGTAGCAGAAATGAAGCGGCTGTATACATTCCCGTGTTACGGCGGGATACCGATGGCGGCTGCGGGCGTGAAAACTGGCCGTGTATTTTTGGGAAAAATGGCAAAGCAAGGAGGCTTGCCGGGTGCATCCGCAATCCAAGGCGGGCAGGAGTATGCAAAGGTATGCAACCGGATACGGCTGGCCTGCAAGAAACAGGGAGTTGCAAAACTTTGTGCGGCATCTGATTTTCCACTGCAAAGGCAGGAAAAAGAATGTTTGGCGGCATTGGCAGGGCAGTTAAAGGGCTTTGGCATAGAGCTGGAATTGGCGGACAATGCCCTGGGGGATACGGATATATGGGATAGCCTGGCGAAAACCGGGCAGGTGCTGATGGTATGCCGGATCGGCACGACCACGCACCGGATGGTTGACGATGCAATGGGCTTTTATTTGGAAAATGGCATAGCAGTCACTGGAGCAGTGGCATTTTTACCAGTGTTTTAGGAGGCAGGGTTGAGAAAAGCAAAACCGCCTGCGGGCAGGCATATTCTTATTATTTCCCAATACTTTTACCCGGAAAGTTTCCGCATTAACGATATGGCAAAGGAGTGGGTAAAGCGTGGGTACCGGGTTACGGTGTTGACTGGCATCCCAAACTACCCGCAGGGGGTATTTTTTGATGGCTACGGCTACCGGCGCAGGCGGCGGGAGTGGTGGAACGGCGTGGAGGTCATCCGGATTCCGATACTGCCCAGGGGCAGCAGCCCGGCTGGGCTGGCGGCCAATTATGCTTCTTTTGTGCTGGCGGGGTTTTTCTGGAACCTGGCGGGCGGGATAAAGGCTGACTTGGTATTTACGTTTGAAGTGTCCCCAATGACGCAGGCTTTGGTGGGGTGCTGGTACAGTAAGAAGCACCGGGTACCGCATTTGTTATATGTTCAAGACCTTTGGCCGGAAACCGTGGAATCGGTGGCGGGTATTCAAAATAGGGCCGTACTTTGGTTGATAGGGAAAATAGTGGACTATATTTATAAAAATGCAGACCGGATTTTTGCTACCAGCCCAAGTTTTGTAGATGCGGTCGTAAATCGGAACGTACCGGTGCCAAAGCGGAAAGTCCACTATTGGCCGCAGTATGCAGAGGATTTTTACCAGCCGTTTACGGAAGCGGATGTCCGGCGTTGCGCGGCTAAGTCATCGCCAGTCCATAAAATCCCTTCCAGTGCATATTTCCGTATTGCATTTACAGGGAATATCGGTGCGGCGCAGGGGCTTTCCATTCTGCCGGAGGCGGCTAGGCTACTAAAAAACAAAGCGGTGCGGTTTATCTTAATTGGCAGCGGCAGGTGCCAAAGGCAGCTGGAAGCAGATATAAAACGAAGGGGCGTGGAGGAAATGTTTATCCTGATCCCGCGACAGCCAGCGGAGGTGGTGCCAAAACTGCTGGCCTGCTGCGACGCTGCATTTTTGTCCTTTATGGACAATGCGCTGTTTGAAAAGACAATCCCTGCAAAGCTCCAGTCTTATCTGGCATGCGGGATGCCTGTGATTGCTGCGGCAAAAGGCGAGGCGCAGCGGGTCGTCCGGGAAGCGGCGTGCGGCATCTGCGTGGATATTGGCGACAGCCGGGCTTTGGCGCAAGGGATCCAGGGGCTGATGGATGCAGGCCGTGGCACTGTGTTAGAAACGATGCAAAACAACAGCAGGAAGTATTATAAAGGGCATTTTCGGAAAGGGCAGCTGATGGATGAGATGGATGGATATATTGCATCCGCGCTTTCTAGAAAAAATTATAAAACCAGATATAGGAAAAGGCCGGTAAAATGAAGATCTTATTGATCAATTCTGTATGCGGTATTCTAAGCACAGGGAGGATCTGTGCAAACCTTGCTGCAGCATTGGAACAGCAGGGGCATGAAGTGAAAATCGCATATGGGAGAGGGAAAGTGCCAAAACAGTTCCAAAAATATGCGGTTCCAATTGGCGGGAAAATGGATGTGGCTGTCCATGCGGTTAAAGCCAGGCTATTTGACCAGTCGGGGTTTGGAAGCAGGAATGCGACAAGCAGATTGATTCAATGGATAAAACAATATAACCCGGATGTTATCCACCTTCATAACCTGCATGGATATTATATCCATATTGGCTTATTGTTTGGCTATTTACGCGACTGTGGCAAAAAAGTGATATGGACACTGCACGATTGCTGGCCGATGACGGGGCATTGTGCTTATTTTGATTATATAGGGTGCCGCAGATGGAAAGACGGGTGTTTTTGCTGTCCGCAGAGGTCAGAATATCCCAAAAGCTGGCTGATGGATTGTTCCAACAGGAATTATATTGCAAAGAAGCGGCTGTTTAGCGGAATAGATGGGCTTTTATTGGTATCGCCTTCGCATTGGCTTGCAAAGCTGGCCAAACAGTCGTATTTGCGTAGTTATCAGACGGTTGTGATCCATAATGGGGTAGACACTTCCGTTTTTCGGCCAACAAGCAGCAATTTACGGAGCAAATTTTATTTAAATGGTAAAAAAGTAATTTTAGGGGTTGCTGCAGTTTGGGATGGAAGAAAGGGCCTAGACAGCTTTATTGCGCTAGCTGGAGCATTGGGTGAAGGCTGGCAGATCGTTTTGATTGGTTTATCAAAACGGCAGATAAAGAAATTGCCCGTGGGCATCCTTGGCCTGGAAAGGTTGGACAGCGCTAAGGAACTAGCAGCATGGTATACAT
The DNA here is from genome assembly GCA_947089855.1 of uncultured Eubacterium sp. Classification (GTDB taxonomy): domain Bacteria; phylum Bacillota; class Clostridia; order Lachnospirales; family Lachnospiraceae; genus Eubacterium_J. The sequence goes on along the minus strand of CAMUML010000029.1, from coordinate 15,526 downwards.
TGGCGGATGTATATGTGAACCCGACGCTGGAAGATAATTATCCGACCACAAATATAGAGGCTATTGCCTGCGGGACACCGGTGGTTACTTACCAAACCGGAGGCAGTGCAGAAGGGGCTTGCCTATTTGGCATAACCGTTAAGAAGCATGATGTGCGGGGGCTTGCAAAAGCTGTGAAAAATGCCTGTGGCGTAAAAATGCAGGGTGCGGCAGTAGATGTTAAGGAGGCAATGGGCAGTTATCTGGCGTTATATGAAGATCTAGGAACAAATGGATGATTGAAAAAGGAAGGTGCATGAATGCGTGTATTACACATCGGGCTGGCAAGCCACTATACAGAGGGAATGGCTTATCAGGATAATATCCTTCCTGATATGAATATAAAAGATGGGCATGAGGTTGTTTTTATTACGGACACTTACCAATATAAAAATGGCAGCCTGGTACGCACGGAAGCCCAAGACCGGATATTGGAAAATGGGATGCGGTTAATCCGGGTGGAATATGAAACTGTTTTTCATGAATTTATCTCCGTCCGAATACAAAAGGTTCGGAATCTGAAAAATATACTGGTAGAAATCCGGCCAGATACGATTATGTATCATGGATTGTGCGGGTATGGGCTATTAGCTGTGGCAGATTATGTAAAGGAATATGGTATACCGTTTTATGTGGATTCCCATGCTGATTTTACAAATACGGCAAAGACACCGCTTGCAAAATTTGCATACAAATATATACACGGCTGTTATGTCCGAAAAGCAATCCCCTATATCAGCAAAGTGTTGTACCTTTCTAAAGGGGCAAAAGATTATTTAAAACAAATGTACCATCTGCCGGATAGCTTGCTGGAATTTTACCCGCTTGGCGGAATCCTGCAAGATAGAAAGGAGCAAGAAAAACAACGTAAAAAGTATATAGGCAGGCTGCACCTTCCGCCGGATACACTTCTTTTTTCCCATTCAGGGAAGCTATCCAAAGAAAAGAAAACTGCACAGCTTATCCGGGCGTTTATTGCAGCGTCCAGTTCCAATATGCATTTACTGATATTTGGCAGTATACCAAAAGATCAGAAAAAAGAGCTGGTGCCTTTGATCAAAAAAGAGGGGCGGGTACATTTTTTGGGCTGGAAATCCGGACAGGATATTATTGATATACTAAATGCTACGGATTTGTATTTACAGCCAGGAAGCCAGTCGGCAACTTCACAGATTGCATTATGCTGTGGGTGCGCCGAGGTCGTTGCCCCGACCCCATCTTATAAAGAAATGTATGGAAAGGCAGTCATTTATGCAGACAGCCAGCAGAAACTGGAGCGTATTTTCCGGCAAGTTTCCAAAGATGCAAAATATCTGGAGCGCTATAAAAAGAGGGGCCGTATATGTGCAGAAGAAAAGCTGGATTACCGGAAGCTGGCAAGGCGCTATCTGAACTAAAGTAACAGTATACTGGCATAATACGGTATAACAGGTAGGTTTGGAACAGGCAAAGCTAAAAAATGGAGAGAAAGTTGAAAGAGCAATTATTACAAAAAATCAAGGACAGGGAGATTGTAGCGGGTGTCGTCGGGCTTGGCTATGTTGGCTTGCCGCTTGCAGTGGAAAAAGCAAAAGCAGGGTTTCGGACAGTGGGATTTGATGTTCAGCCTACAAAGGTAGCAATGGTAAACAAGGGACATAACTATATTGGGGATGTAGTAGATGCTGATTTGTCGGAGCTTGTCAAATGTGGCAGGTTATCAGCCACGGATGATTTCTCTTTTATCAAAGAGGTAGATTTTATTGCTATTTGTGTCCCTACGCCATTGGACATCCATCAGGAACCAGACATCCGTTATGTTAGGGATTCGGCAAAGGCAGTTGCGGAATATTTAAAACCGCAAACAATGGTGGTGCTAGAGTCAACTACATATCCGGGTACAACAGAAGAATTAATCAAGCCTATTTTGGAAGAAGGTTCTGGTTTAACTTGCGGCAAAGATTTTTATCTCGGATTTAGCCCAGAACGTGTGGATCCAGGGAACCTGATCTATAAGACGAAAAATACACCAAAGGTCGTTGGCGCTTGCAGTAAAGATGGGGCAGAAGCTATCAGCGCTATGTACCAGGCAGTATTGGAAGGGGAGGTATTTACCGTTTCTTCCCCTGCGGTAGCAGAAATGGAGAAGATACTGGAAAATACGTACCGCAACGTAAATATCGGCCTGATTAATGAAATGGGCCGCCTTTGCAATGCAATGGGGATTTCGGTCTGGGAGGTAATTGAAGCGGCCAAAACAAAACCTTATGGATTCCAGCCGTTTTATCCAGGGCCAGGGCTTGGCGGGCATTGCATTCCGCTGGATCCATATTATCTGGCCTGGAAAGCGCGGGAATACGGCTTCCATACTACCTTGATTGAAAATTCAATGGTGATTAACGATAGCCAGCCAGCGTATTGTGTGGAACGTGCAATGCATATCTTAAACCGCCAAAAGAAAGCAATGAATGGGGCAAAGGTGCTGCTGCTTGGCATTTCTTATAAAAACGATATTGATGATTGCCGGGAGTCCCCTGCAATCCGTGTGATGAAGGAATTGCGTAAAGTAGGCGCGGATGTGGAATATTATGACCCGTATGTGCCTGTATTTGAAAATATGTATGGATTAAGCGGTAAAGGCCTTCCTATGCTTACGCCAGAAGTTGTGGCAGGCTTTGACCTTGTGATGGTGACAGCAGCGCACCATAATGTGGATTATAGTATGGTACAAAAATATGCTAAAGCTATTTTTGATACGAAAAATGTTATGGGCGGTATGAAAGGATGCGGCAATATAGAAGTGCTGTAAGGAAAAAGTTGAAAGCAGGGCAAATTTATCGAGTTAAAAATACCATAGAGGGTAAATAAATGAAGTATGCATTAATTGGGTGTGGCAGGATTTCGCCAAACCACATAGCTGCAGCACAGGCAAATCATTTGGAATTTGTGGGCCTATGCGATATAGATGGGCCTATGGTCAAGGATAAAGTGTTGAAGTTCGGACTTGGCGCCGTCCATCCATACGCCGACTACCACGAAATGCTGGAAAAAGAAAAGCCAGATCTGGTGGCAATTGCAACCGAAAGCGGTAAACATGCCGCAATAGCGTGTGATTGTATCGAAGCTGGATGTAACCTGATTATCGAAAAACCGATTGCATTATCGCTTGCAGATGCGGATTCCATTATCCAAAAGGCAAAAGGAAAAGGTGTAAAAGTCTGTGCCAGCCATCAGAACCGGTTTAACAAATCAATATGTAAGATAAGGGAAGCTGTGGAAAAAGGGCGGTTTGGGCGGATGTTCTATGGGACGGCACATATCCGCTGGTGCAGAAATTACGAGTATTATGCAAGGGCACATTGGCGGGGAACCTGGGAACAAGATGGCGGGGCATTGATGAACCAGTGTATCCATAACATTGACCTTCTTCGGTGGATGATGGGTGATGAAATAGACGAGGTTATGGGGATGACCGACAGGCTGAACCATGATTATATAGAAGCAGAAGATTTTGGGGCTGCATTAGTAAAATTTAGAAACGGCGCTTATGGAATCATTGAAGGGACGACAGACCTGTATCCGGAAAACTTGGAAGAAACATTGTATTTGTTTGGGGAAAAAGGGACGGTCAAAGCAGGCGGGCAGAGTGTAAACAAGATTGAAGAATGGCGGTTTTCCGATGCCTTGGATGACCCAGGCGCTGTGATTGCTGAATTTGCTGAGGATCCGCCAAACGTCTACGGTTTTGGGCATACGCCGCTGTATGCGGATGTAATTGATGCTATAAAGTCAGGCAGGGAACCATATGTGGATGCCTGGGCAGGCAGGCGGGCGCTGGAACTGGTACTGGCAATCTACAAATCGGCTGTAGAGGGCCGACCGGTAAAGCTGCCTTTGGAGGGCTGCTCTACAATGGATTTTGCAGGGCGGTTTGGAACACGCAAAGAGATGAAATAGCTGGTTGCAAAGCAGTTGGAAGCTAGGAGGGCTGATTTGGTGGATTTTGATGTAGGCAAGGTGTGCCAGGGCTGCCATTTTACGGTTAACGGGGTATCCTACGCAGGAAGGCCAAGGGATCATACGGCAATGTATATTGCCAAGAAAGTGGAATATCTTGTCGCCAATTTACATGGCCATAAAAACTGCCTGTGTTTTTTGGAAGAAGGCGTGGATGTACCGGAAAGTTTGAAACAGGGCAATGCCTTTCTTTTTTCTAGTAACCCAGCATATGAATATGCCCTGTTTGCACAAGGTATGGAACAGGCAATCAAGGCACAGGAACTGGCGGCAGGCTATACGCTTACGGAAGGCGGCTATTATGTGGGAGAGCAGGTATCGATAGGAAAAAATGCGGTGATTGAGCCGGGGGCTTTGATTGGGCATGGCGTAGTGGTTGGCGAGGATGCTAGGATTATGGCGGGAAGCGTGATTAAGCATGCCACGATAGGGAATCGCTTTCTATGTAATGAGAATGCGGTTATTGGCAGTCCAAGCTTTACCATGGCAGAGGATGGAGCAGGCAATAAAGTACGTATCCCTTCGCTTGGGCATGTAGTGGTTGGCGATAATGTGGAAGTAGGGTCTGGCAGTGATATAGCTGCCGGATGCTGTGGGGATACGGTATTGGAGGATTATGTCAAGCTTGACAGCCTAGTACATATAGGGCATGAAGCATATCTGCACAAAAATACAGTTATAACGGCAGGGGTAACTTTAGCAGGGTTTGTAGAGGTTTTTAGCCACGCATACCTTGGAATGAATGCAAGTGTAAAAAACCGGTTAGCGGTGGGAAGCCGTTCGCTCGTTGGTATGGGGGCAGTTGTTACAAAACCAGTGGAAGAAGGGGCAGTTGTTGTAGGGAATCCTGCCAGGCGCCGTAAAAGCTAGGGAGGGCCTTATGGAAAAGCTTAAGGGAGCGGGTGTTGTGGGAAAATGTTGACAGTTCATAGATATAAATTTTGCGAATGGATGTCTGCTTTGTGTATCTTTACCAATGGATTGGGGTTTGTATTATATATCGCAGGTATTAACATTGTTAATATTATGTCTTTAGTTTCTATTGGGGCTATTTTTATAGATATGATAAAGGATAAAAGGGGGATTAGGCAGTGCTTTCAAGGGAAAAAGGGGTTGTTTATAGTTTCTTTTATGTTGTGGGTGTTGTATGCACTGGTTCAAACCCAAATTGTAAATATATCATGGGAAGAATATAAAATTGTTTTTCGGCAACTTGTAACAAATACAGTGATTGTTTTTTTTGCTGGATACACCATACACAATAGAAAAACGTTCTATTTGATCCAGCATGCCATGATTGGGGTACTTGTGGTAAATGTCGTATTGGGTATGTTTGAAGTAGTTACGGGCATCCATTTTGTAGAATCAGAATCTGTGTGGAATACAGATTGTGCCAGGGCATTTTCAGCCAACCCAAACGAATATGCGACAACTGTCTATTGTTCTTTGATGTGCCTTGCTTTTTTTGCATTTGAAAAGAAGTTGGGGTTCAAGTGGTGGTTATTCATTGTTTTTTCCTGTATCTGTATCCTGTCTTCCAATAGCAGGGGGATCTTATATGCAGTTATTATCTTTGCATTGGCTTATGGAGCCATCCAATTTTATTATATGGCAAAAGGAAAGGCGGCCTTTGCAAAGTGCCTGCTGATTCTGGCATTGTCTGTGTTGGGGCTGCTTGCAGTACAGGGGATGCTCCCTGTTTTGCTGCAATGGTTTGTTGAACATTTTTCTGGCAGCGGAAACTATACATCGGATTTATATAGGCTGACGCTGATCCGTGATGGGATGGGCTATTTTAAAGGGACGTATGGATTGGGTGTCGGTGCGGGGCAGAGTATCTACCTGGTAAAAATGAACCTGCACAATTTTTTTGTAGAAATATTAGTGGAATATGGGGCAGCCGTTTTTACTGGGGTGCTCCTGGTTGTATGGAGTATTTGGAGGAGGGCGTTTGACGTGTCCATACCAAAAAAAATCCGTTGCATTTATTTTGCATTGATACCAAGTATGGTTATGGCAAGTATTGTGTCGAGCAGTATTAATAAGTTTAAAGTTTTTTGGGTCATGATTTTTTTGTTTTATCTTTCCAAGGAATATATGGTTGGGGCAAAAGATAAGGAAGTATGGGGAAAGGTGGCTTATGAGGCTGGTTGAAATAACGCTGGATTATCCGTATACCGAAGGGGAGCCTTTTTGCAGGCAGGAGCTGGAGGTTGCAAAGGAGCACTTTGATGAGGTTTTGTTAATTTCCATGTCGGGGCATTTCCGGGAATCGGTTACAAGGTATGTGCCGGAAAATGCCCGGCTTATCCATGCCAGGAAGTCCAGGTATGAATTGTGGATATTTCTGAAGTCTTTTTTACGGTTATGTGGTTATAGGACAGCCCGTGAACTGTATTTTTCCAGGAAGCTGCTAAAAAGCAAGGAAACGCCTAGGCATATGCTGAAAGAAATATTTGTTTATTATTATTACCAAAACCTGTTAAAACGGGTTTTCCGGCTGGCAGGCATCGGGGAAGGGGATATTCTCTACAGCTACTGGCTTTCTGCCCCTGCTTATTTTTTGGCGCAGCAAAAGCAGGGGTGTTTGAAAATAAGCAGGGCGCACCGGTACGACTGTTTTATCGGGGAGTCTTACCAGCCGTTCCGCAGGGAAACGGTGGAAGGGCTGGATGGTATATTCAGTATCAGCGAAGCAGGGAAACGGGATATGGAACGCAGGATTGTCCCATTTACGCGGTGTTCCGGCTCCCATATACAAGTATCTAGGCTAGGTATTCTAGGCGGCCGCCGGGCGCCTGACATGGGCAGTAAGGGGTCAGATGAATTTGTGGTTGTGAGCTGTTCGTCTATTAACCAAATGAAACGGCTGGATTTGCTTATTGATGCGCTTTTAGAAATTAAAGTTCCGGTCCGGTGGATACATATTGGCGATGGTATTCTGGGCAGCCAGATAAGGAGGCAGGCGGAGGGGCTAAAAAGGAATCCGCTGGTAAGCTACGAATGGAAGGGGTACCTGCCGCAGCGGGAGGTTTACCATTTTTATGAAAACAGCCATGTAGACCTTTTTGTAAATTGCAGTGATTCGGAAGGGATACCAGTATCCATTATGGAAGCAATGTCATTTGGGATACCGGTGGTCGCAAGGAAAGTTGGAGGCAATGCAGAAATTGTAAATAATAAGAATGGCATTTTGTTAAAGGGGCAGGCTTTGGCGGTTGAGCTGCGGGAGGCTATTTCCGCTATATACAAAATGCCGGAGGATGATTACCGGAAGCTGCGGGAGCACGCATATTCCCACTATCAGAAGTATTTTATGGCAGAAGCCAATTATAATGCTTTTTTTAACCGTATAAAGGCAATGGCAAAGGAGAAGCAGAATGAAATTTGAAGAAGAGGATTACGGTTATTTAAATGGCGGAAAATTTTCTAATGCCTACCATATGAAATTACGTGAAAATATATTATACGACAGGCTTACAGCCATTATTAGGCTTACCGAGGGCAAAAGGGTGCTACATGTCGGATGCTGCGACCATATTCCACTCATTGAAGGCAAAAGAAAGAAACAGGAATGGCTGCATGGGCTGCTGGATGCATCTTGCAGATTGGTAGTTGGCGTTGATATTGAGCAGGAAGCAGTTGATTATGTAAACAGTAGGCGGTACAGCAAATATCCAGTATACTGTTTGGATATAACTGCACCAGGTGCTATGTGTAAGCTTCCGAAGTATGAATTTGATTTTGTTATTCTGGGTGAAATTGTAGAACATGTTAATAACCCGGTATATTTTTTGGAAAGTTTAAAAAGGAATCTGGATTTGTATGGATTTACGGGAAAGTATATTATCACGGTCCCTAATGCATTAAGCATGCCGCGAAATGGCAGTTTTAGGCAGGGTATAGAAGTGGTTAATTCAGACCACAAATATTGGTTTACACCTTATACGATAAGTAAAGTGATGGCGGAAGCAGGGATAAAGCCAGAAAAACTATTGTTTTCCAGTTTTTCCGGGGGGGGGAACGGTGCCAACAGGTATACAAACAAAGTATTTGCTATTTTGGAAAAAGTCCGAAAAAAACCTTTCTGGTATAAAAGCTGGCGGGGGGATCAAATGGTTGTGGTTGGCAAAGGGATATGAATAAAGAAGGCATACTAAAACATTTTGCAACAATTGGAGGCGGTACGGTTGTTATTTTACTGGTCAACTTGGTAACGGCACCGCTGATTACCAGGCTGGTCGAGCCGGGTGAATATGGCGTCCAGTCCGTATTTAATATGTATGCGTCGTTGGCGGCATCATTTCTTTATTTAGGGCAGGACCAGGCATTGCTGCGGTTTTTCTATGCGGGGGAAGGGGATGGATATAAACGGGCGTTGCTGTACCGGTGTATCAAATATCCGCTGGTTTTATGTAGTGTTGCAGGGGCAGTTGTAATAGTGTTGAAGTGGTCAGGTGCCCTTAACGTTACCTATGGGTTATGGATGGTAGTATGCCTGTGTATTTATATTTTGATCCTTGTGGTTGACCGGTTTGCTTCCCTGCTGCTGCGGCTGACATATAGGTCTAAAATGTTTTCTATGTCCGGCATCCTTTCAAAATTGGCCTACCTAGTGGTTGCGGCTGGGCTGCTTGCTTTGGTAGAGGGGTATCGGCCTAATATTTTGGTCATTGCTACGATCTGCGCAGCGTTGCTTAGTATGGCGGTCAATGTTTGGGCTGGGCGGGACTACTGGAATTTTGTAAAAGGGCGTAACGGCAGCATGTGTGTACCAGCAGCGGACCTTTTACGGTATGGCGCCCCTTTTATTGTATCTGGGGGAATTGGCGCTTTTTTCAATTTTACGGATAAGATGGCAATCCATGCATTTGGAACCTATGCAGATGTAGGTATTTATTCCTCTGCCTTGGGTTTGGCCAGTGTATTTTCCGTTATCCAGACAACATTTTGTACGTTGTGGCCGCCATTAGCCTTGGAACATTATGAGCAGGATCCAAAGGATAAGGAATTGTATAAAACAGGACATAATATTATAACAGTCATTGTGTTTGCGGCGGGCTTTACTATGATATTGGCGAAGGATATTTTTGTAATACTGCTTGGCGGGAAATACCGAGAGGCATCTTGCCTGCTTCCATTTTTGCTGTTTCAGCCGGTGATGGGGACGGTCTCGGAGACAACGGTCTTGGGGCTTTACTTTAAGAAAAAATCAAATATGCAGGTTATTCCGCCACTGGCTGCCTGTGCCTGCAACCTGGCAGGGAACCTGGTACTTGTTCCAGTCTTAGGAGGTAAAGGGGCTGCAATTTCGACGGGCCTTTCTTATATTGTATTTTTTACGGCCAGGACAGTGTTGGGTTTTCATTATTATCATATTGGCATTCACTTGAAGGCGTATTATGCAATTACGTTCCTGGCTGTGGCGTATGCTTTTTATAATACGTTTGCCTCTTTCAATATTTTTACTGTAATTGGATATTTCATATGTATGGCCGCGCTTATAGGGTGTTATTGGAACACTGTGAAAGGGATGTTTGTTTATTTTAAGGATTTTATAAAGCAAAACTTGTAAATTTTTGAGGTTTTATCGTGTGCTAGGAAGGAGGAAACTATGGGGATCCGTGCAGCGCATACAAAATGGATGCTGCTTATGAAAAATAAGTATCAGATAGACTATTCTAATATTGCGACATTGGGTAGGCAGACACTGTATATCAGCGAAAATGACAAAAATTTAGCACAGTTTTTTGATGTGGAAAAGGCAATGCAATGCGATGGCTATTCCGAAACTTATTGGTCTGTATTAGCAGGGAAAAAGGCAAATATCGATTCTTTTGACATTTCAGGATTTGAACATGCGACAGTTATTCACGATATGAACCTTCCACTGCCAGGACAGTATAAAAACAAATATGGGGTGGTGGTTGACGGGGGGGACATTGGAGCATGTATTTGACTATACAGCGGCATTGCATAATACTATGAGCATGGTTTCGGGGGGGGGGGGTATCTCATTTCGATGACCCCGGCTAATAATCAATGTGGGCATGGTTTTTACCAGTTTTCCCCGGAACTGTTTTTCTCTGTGCTGAATAGGAAAAATGGTTTCCGTGTTTTAGATATGACTGCTATTGTAGAGAAAAATACGTTCTATGGTACAAAGACACGGTATTATAGGCTGAAAGACAATACAAAGACAGGGGAACGGTTGATGTTGCAGACGTCTTGTAGGACTTATCTGCTTGTACTGGCAAAAAGGGTTGGGGCGATTCCGAAAAATGGGCTGGTTGTGCAGCAGAGCGATTATTTGCCGCTTTGGGATCAAAAGGAAATGCCATGCAGGCACAAATCAATATTTAGGCAGGTTTTGAAAAGAAGTAAAGTATTTTATAAATTAGGCGTCCATTATCTGGAATGGCACGAAAAAAGGGGCGTCAGTAAATTTGCGTTTGAATATGATATTGACAGGGAATTAAGGGAATATGGGAAGAAAAAATAGGGCCAAGGAATATCCGGTCCTGGATATGATAAGGTTCCTTTCGTCTATCGCGATTGCGGTTTTTTTGCATTATTCCGTCCATTTTGTAGCATCGTTTGGAAGGGAAAGCTTTCTCTATAGTATGCGTGTCATCGGGGGTATTACAGCATATTCCTATTTGCTGGTAGAATTATTTTTTATGGTTTCCGGGTTCCTTTTTGGTGAAGTTTACAGTAGAAGCATCTATGATGGCAAAAGCCAGTTTGAATTATTTATAAGGGGCAGGCTTTTACGTTTGTGGCCAATGGCAGGTGCATCGACGGTTTCCTTTTTTATATTAGAATGGCTGCTGTATCGTATACAAGGCGTCTTGTGGAGCCAATGTGGCTCCCTGAGTACGACCGATCTGATATTAAATTTGCTTTTTATGGGAACCAGTGTTTTTAACCAGAGGAAAACATTGAATGGAAACTTGTGGTATTTAAATGTTTTACTGTTGTGTTATTGCATTGCATTTTTCATGGTAAAGGTAGAAAAAAAGTATCATACCAATATAGTGGCTTATTGTATGGTTGTAATTGGAATTGTGGTACAAGTGGATGCTGTCAGCCTTCCAATTTTAAACTTTGATGTTTCTAGAGGATTGATCGCTTTTTTTATAGGTTATCTTATTTATAAATCAGGAGCCTGTGGTTCACGTAGATGGAAAATGCGGGCGGGGGGGGGGACTTTTGGCCGGGTTTTTGTTTTGGGGCGGGCTTCGGCTTTTAGGGGGTTCTATAGATAACTTAAATTTATTTGTGGATATTCTTATCTACCCTCCGTTTCTTGTGGCCTGCTTACAATCAAAATTTCTAAATCATATTTGTGGCAATAAGGCAATCAGGTACCTAGGGGATGTTTCTTATGATATATATGTCTGGAATTTGCCTATTTTGCTAGCAATCTATATGGTTGTGCGCATTTTTGGGCTGGATGTGGATATAAATACGGTTTGGTTTTTATGGGTTCTTTTGCTGATTCATTTTGTGATAGGGTCTTTGTCATATTTGATACGGAAAGGATGGGTGGTGAAACATCAGCATCCAGGATAATAAGGTAAACAAAACGGCAGGGGCAGTTTATGAAAAAATAATGGGCATAACGGCAGCCTGCAAGGTATATAAATAAGGAGGTGGGCCATCCAATGGGCAGTTTTAGCAAAGCCACACTGTTGATTACCGGAGGGACAGGGTCCTTTGGGCATGCAGTGTTAAAACATTTTTTACAGACAGATATTGGGCAGATCCGGATCTTTTCCCGCGATGAGAAAAAGCAGGACGATATGCGGCATAAGCTGCAGGTGGATTATCCGGACGATGCCAAAAAGGTGAAGTTTTACATAGGGGATGTACGAAACCCGCAGTCGGTACGCGATGCGGTGGACGGGGTAGACTACCTATTCCATGCAGCGGCGCTTAAGCAGGTGCCGTCCTGCGAGTTTTTCCCAATGGAAGCGGTGCAGACCAATGTAGAAGGGACGGACCATGTGCTCCATGCAGCTATCGAAGCAGGAGTAAAACGGGCGGTGTGCCTTAGCACGGACAAAGCGGCGTATCCAATTAACGCAATGGGCGTGTCAAAAGCGATGATGGAGCATGTAGCCAGGGCAAATGCCAGGGTGGCTGCGGAACGGGGAGGCACTGTAATCTGCTGTACGCGGTATGGGAATGTTATGTGTTCCAGGGGTTCGGTTATACCGCTTTTTATGGACCAGATTGCAGGCGGCCGACCGGTTACGGTGACTAACCCGCAGATGACCCGGTTTTTGATGGGCCTGGATGAAGCGGTAGACTTGGTGGAGTTTGCGTTTCAGCATGCGAATCCGGGGGATTTATTTGTCCAAAAGTCGCAGGCAAGTACAATTGGCGTATTGGCAAAGGCCGTGCAGCGGCTGTTTGGCGATACCGGGGTGCGGGTGATCGGTACCCGGCATGGGGAAAAACTGTATGAGACGCTTTTGACGCGGGAAGAGCGGCTGCGTGCGGAGGATATGGGCGGTTATTACCGCGTTCCGGCGGACGGCCGTGACCTGAATTATGACAAATACTTTATTAACGGGCAGGAAGACGTGGAGGCTATGGAGGCATACACCAGCCACAATACGGGGCAGCTGGATATTGACGGTGTGGCAGCAAAGATTTTGACGACGGACTATGTCAGGGAGCGGATTGGAAGATAGGATAGGGGAAAACAGATGGAAAAAACAGAAGGCTCGATCGCGCTGCTGGTCACGTATTTTGGGACATTGCCCAATTATTTTCCCTTTTGGCTGCGGTCGGCAGGGGATAACGCAAGCATTGATTTCCTCCTCTTTACCGATGATAGGGCTGCGTATCCATACCCGGGCAATGTAATCGTAACGTATATGGCGTTTGGGGAGTTTTGCAGGCGGATACAGGCCAAGCTGGATGCCCCGGCGGTAGTCTGCCGCCCTTATAAACTATGTGATTTCCGGCCAATGTATGGCTTTTTGTTCCAAGAGGAGCTAAAAGGGTACGATTACTGGGGTTATTGCGATGTGGACCTGATTTTTGGGAATATTCGCAAGTTCCTTACGCGTGACATCCTCTTGTCGTATGATAAGGTTTTCCCAAGGGGCCATATCAGCATTATGCGCAATAATAGGGATTCAGCCATGATGTTTCAAAATAGCGGCCGCTATCGGGAAGTAATGAGCGATCCGGAAAACTGCACCTATGATGAACGGTTTGAAGATGGGATAAATGGCGTATTTTTGGCACAGGGCAAAAAGATCTATCAAAAGCAGGATATGATTGCGGATATTTCCATTCGGCATTATGCGTTTCATGTAAACAGCGACCGCAGGCATGTGCCGAGTATCTTTTGCTATGAGGGAAATGGAAAAACAAAGGGGTTATACCGGTATATGGCTGCTAATTTTGGGGGGGGGATTACGAAAAAGGAATATCTATATATCCATTTGCAGAAGCGCAGGATGGATATAAAGGCGGCGGGGGAAACAGGGCGTTTCCTGATTGTGCCAAATTGTTTGATCGCGTTTGGGCAGGCCCGTATCCAGAAGGATTTAATCCGCCGTTATGCAAAGCATAGGCCCTATTGGGATTATTACCGGTTGCGCTGGGGCAACTTGAAAAAGAAATGGAAAAAGAAAAGGGGTATTCATTGAATATTTTAATCACAGGCAGTAAAGGGTTTCTTGGAAAAAACTTAACGGAAAATCTGAAAAATATCCGCGACGGCAAAAACCGGACAAGGCCGGGGCTTAACATTTCAGATATTTTTGAATACAGCAGGGATACAGGCAGCGCCGTATTGGAAAAAGCGTGTGAAAAAGCAGATTTTGTATTCCACCTTGCCGGGGTCAACCGGCCAAAAGGCCAGCAGGAATTTCTTTCTGAAAATGTTGGTTTTACAGCAAAACTTTTGGAGCTGTTGAAAAACTGCCACAACACTTGCCCGGTTATGCTGGCCAGCTCCATCCAGGCAAGCTGCATTGGCCGGTATGCAGATTCTGCGTATGGGAAGAGCAAACGGGCGGCGGAGGAGCTGTTTTTCCAGTATGCATCGGATACGGGGGCAAAGGCGCTGGTTTACCGTTTCCCAAATGTATTTGGCAAATGGTGCAGGCCAGGTTATAACTCTGTAGTCGCTACTTTTTGCCATGCGGCAGCAAATGGCTTGGAATACAACATTCATGACAGGTCTACGCAGCTGGAGCTTCTTTATATTGACGGCCTTGTAGACGGAATGCTGGATGCGCTGGAGGGCAAAGAGCACCATTGCGGATATGAGGGGCTGCATCCGGTGCCGGACAGCAACGGCCGGTTTTGCTATGTGCCTGGTACTTGCTATCAGACGCTGGGGGAAATCGACCGTTTGCTGCAGTCTTTTGTTGCGATGCCAAAAACCCTTATGGTACCGCCGCTGCCGGAGCATTCTTTTGCCAAAAAGCTGTACAGTACTTATCTTTCTTATTTGCCAGAAGGCAGTATGTCTTACGGGTTTTGTCCGCATATAGATGGGCGTGGGAATTTTACGGAATTGATCCGGACGAAAGACTGCGGGCAGGTATCGGTCAATATTGCAGGGCCAGGCATTACCAGGGGGCAGCATTGGCATAACAGCAAATGGGAAATATTTATTGTTGTTGCTGGGCATGGGTTGATCCAGGAACGCAAGGTAGGGATTGACCCACAAACCGGACGGGCGTATCCGGTGCACTGTTTTGAAGTGGATGGGCAAGAGCTGCGCGCAGTCCAGATCCTTCCAGGGTATACGCATAGTATTACAAATACAAGCCAGACTGAAAACTTGGTCACTGTTATGTGGGCAAATGAACCGTTCGATGAAAACCGTCCAGATACGTATTTTGAAGAAGTGGTGCCGCAGGATTTGTGTGCATGCCAATCTCAAAACCAGATTCCAGAAAATCTTTGCCGCCAGTAAGCAGGGCATCAGCCTTTGCCACAATCGCCGCTCTTAAAATGGGACGGTCATCTGCATCCCTGGCCTGTGGTTCCGGTATATTTTCGTCTGTTGGGATGGGTGTATTAATTCCAGAGCCAGTAAGGCTATAAAAAATAGAGCCAGAAACCTTTATTTAAGATGCCTGGCTCTATGATTGCGCTTTATGCGTTTTTTTGCTTTCAGTTGATTTACTTCTTTAAGGGAAAGCCCTGAAATATTCGCAATTTCTTCTAAGGCATATTTCCAAGCAGCTGACATATGATACTTCTTTCTTATCAAATTCATCATCTAACCCAAAATATTCTAAAACAAACAGGTAAATTTCCGGTTTTTATCTGCCATTATTCCTTATTTTCATAGTTTGGACATCAATATCTTTACTTGCATTTTTCTATCCTTCCCCTGGCCTTTACATCGGCTTTTTGCCGTGATAAAATGAGCAGGAAAGTGAACGGGGTAGCCGAATAAGTCCAGCTAAGAAATGTCAATGGGTAAAATGAAAAATGTTTAAAAAGTTTT
>CAMUML010000028.1 GCA_947089855.1 uncultured Eubacterium sp. | reverse complement strand
GTGTTTGATTGGGGACAACAAAGTTTGGCTTTGCTGCTAGTTTTCTGCGCATTTTTAAAGAAATGTCCCAACTGAAAGATACCCTTACCAAAACTACGGATGAAGAAAAATTCCTTGCCAAAACCTACCTGTGCAACGGCGTACTAAAAGAAAAAAGCATTGATGACCTTGTCCATATTGCAAATGCCACGTTAAGCGGCTGCCGTTATATCGTAAGCTGGAACTTTAAGCATTTTGTAAATCCAAAGACCATCAAGGCTGTAAATCTGATTAACCTATCCCTGAACCTGTCCACAGTAGATATATTTTCACCAAGTATGATGTTAGGAGGATTTTAATTATGGAAAACAATATCACGCTGACAAATGATGAAATCCACGCTATCAGGCTGGAACATTCTGAACTGACCAGAAATCTTACATCTGAAGAATACCGGAAGCATCTGGATGCTGAAATTGCCCCTGCACTGCACATGCTTGAAGAATTTAAGAAAGCCCATGCAGAAAATCTGGAAAAACTGGCAAACCTTTAAACAGCGCAAAGCCTTTCCACCTTTTCCGAAAAAGGCACGGCAGCAGTGCGTGGAACACTGCTGCCGCCATGCAAAGCGTATATCAACCATATCAGATACAACATCCCGCCAGCAGTTCTATTATAACACCTGCAGGCGGGAAATCCAAGGAAAAAATAAAAACTGAATAAACTGCATGGGACTAGCGGAAAAGGCTTGAAATCTTCCTGGCACTGTGCTATATTTAGGTCGCGAGTAGAAATTATCAGCCATATACATGAAATGGGCGTCACCGATAGACGGTTAGCCCGGATTATAATTGGCAAAATAGCCGCTTAGTTTTCCAGACTGGGGCGGCTATTTTTGTGTCTTTCCATGATGAAATCCTATCGTATATCCAATCCCGAAACAGGTGCCGCATAATGCCAGCACCGATAGTTTGTTTTTTCCAATATTTTTCGACATGCCGGAGGTATTTATATGAGAAAAAGCAAAGAAACCACAGGGCTTGTGAGGGCTGCATTATATATCCGGGTATCAGGGGAAGAACAAAAGATAAAAGGGCTTTCACTGGAAGCATACGCAAAGGAACGTGGCTGGCTGATCACAGGAATATACATTGACGCTGCGAAAACCGCAAGGAAGAATATACACAAGCGGGCTGAATTTCAAAGGATGATTGAATCTGTCAAGCGTGATGAAGTTGACGTGCTTTTGTTCTGCCGCCTTGACAGGTGGTTCCAGTCCGTTGCCGACTATTACAAAGTCATGGAAATACATGCAATGAATGCAGCCATAAGCTTGTTGGATATAGAACAAATAATAATTGCTATTACCCGCTGCAACCAGCATTTCCATCGCGGCAGGTGCACACATAACCGCAATATACGTGAAGAAGCCATAGAAGACTGGCTTTTTTCCAACCTCGCTGCAGAACTGGAACGCTGCAAGCTGGACTGGGAAGTAAAAGCCGCAAAAAAGAAAAAGCGTGCCTTGTCTGGCACCGATAAAGCCACAATCAAAGCCTGAACGCACTGGAAATTTTTGAAAAATTCTATCAGGGTGACAGTTCGAGAAAAGCTGAGGGAAACGGCCTTGGCCTTGCGCTTGTAAAACGAATGGTAGAGTTGTGTAAAGGCACCATAACCGTTCACAGCGCTCCCGGCAGGGGAGCTATTTTTGAAGTTGCCCTGCCATATACACAATAGAAAGAAAAAAATAGCATAAGACAGGAAGTAAAACATTATGGAAGATAAGAAAAAAATCCAGTTATTTGAACAGACATCTGTTCCAAAAGCCGTTATGACACTGGCGGTTCCGACAATCTTAAGTTCTCTTGTTATGGTCATATATAACCTTGCGGACACTTATTTTGTCGGTATGCTGAATGACTCCATCCAAAATTCTGCCGTTACGCTGGCGGCTCCGGTTCTGCTGGCCTTTAACGCTGTCAATAATTTATTCGGTGTTGGCGCATCCAGCATGATGAGCCGGGGACTTGGAAAAAAGGATTATGAAACCGTGTACCGCAGCTCGGCATTTGGTTTTTACCTCTCACTTTTTAGCGGCATCCTCTTTTCCCTATTGATTACGGTGTTTCACATTCCTTTGTTAAATATTCTGGGTGTGGACACCACAACCGCCGCTGCCACAGGGGAATACCTGAAATGGACTGCCAGCTTTGGTGCAGTTCCGGCCATTCTGAATGTCGTTATGGCCCACATGATACGCGCAGAGGGTTCGGCGCTTCATGCCAGCATCGGAACCATGAGCGGCTGTCTTTTGAATATTATCCTTGACCCGATTTTCATTTTGCCGTGGGGATTCAATATGGGGGCGGCAGGTGCAGGGCTTGCCACGTTTTTATCTAATTGTGTGGCCTGCATTTACTTTTTCATTCTCCTATACCGAAAACGCGGCCATACTTTTGTATGTATCAAACCGTCGATGTTTGGATTCCACCGGGCAATAGCCTTTGGAGTCTTTGCTGTCGGAATACCTGCTGCAATCCAGAACCTTTTGAATGTAACCGGAATGACTGTGTTAAATAATTTCACTTCCTCCTATGGGGCGGACACTGTGGCGGCAATGGGAATCGCACAGAAAATCAACATGGTTCCGTTCTATATCGCTATGGGATTAGGGCAGGGGATCATGCCCCTGATCAGTTATAATTATGCCAGCGGTAACACAAAGCGCATGAAAGAAACCTTATTGTTCTCCCTGAAAATTGCTCTTTCTTTTATGCTTGTGGTATCTGTTTCTTATTATTTTGGAGCAGGCGCACTCATGACCGCCTTTATGAAAAATCCGGTAATAGTAGCTTATGGAACAGCATTTTTGCACGGTCTGTGCCTCGGTATTCCATTTTTGTGCATAGATTTCCTTGCCGTCGGTGTCTTTCAGGCGTGCGGGCTTGGAAAAAATGCCCTGATATTTGCCGTGCTCCGTAAAATTGTTCTGGAAATACCGGCCCTCTATCTATTAAACAAATTATTTCCGCTGTATGGGCTTGCCTACGCCCAACTGGCTGCGGAACTGATTCTGGCAACAGCAGCCATCCTTGTCCTTGTCCGCCTGTTTCGGAAATTGGAGAACATGAATCAGAAAAAAGGATAAAGTACGTTTTTGTTTATTTGATCCTGGAGCCAGTGTTGCTGTGTGGTGTTCTGATGTTGAGTATTTCAAGAAAAGTTTTCCAAAGGCAAAAGATGCTGACAGCAAAGTCTGGTTAAGCGGAATGGATATTCGAATAAATCATAGAGATGGCGAAAACAGCATACAGATCTATTTTGATAGGGATGCGTATGGAATTGGCATGTCAATCAGGCATTTTACACCAAGGCAATGGAATAAAATCAGTGAGAAATATGGAGTTGATTTATCGGATAACCAGGCTTTTGGAAATACGGAGTATTGCTTCGTGCGAGGTGCAGATGAAGTTTTCTGAGAACAGCTTTGCGGGAAAACTTGCCAAAAACCAGTTGCTTTCCAACCTAGCGTTGTATATAATATGGTGCAGCAGCAACAGCAGTTTTCATACCTTGTACCCGGTATGCCTACTGCAAAGTATACGCCTGCTGCAAAGAAAGGGATCAAAAAGATGGCTGATACACGTATGATAGACTTGCATGTACATTCTTCTGCATCAGACGGCACGTTTTCCCCTGCCGCGCTTGTAAAAGAAGCAAAAAAAGCCGGGTTAAGCGCGATGGCTTTAACCGACCATGATACGATGGACGGTATTGCACAAGCGCAGCAAGCCGCCAGTGCATTGGGGCTGGAACTTGTTCCAGGCGTTGAACTTTCTACAGAATACCTGGACTGCGAAGTCCATGTCCTTGGCTATTACCTGTCGGCGGATTATCCGCCATTAAAACAAAAACTGGAAGAATTCCAAAATTTCCGTGCAACCCGCAATGTACGTATGGTTGAGCGGCTGCAGGAAGAAGGCTTTGCCATTACGATGGACCGTTTAGCCGCACAATTCCCAGACAGCGTGATTACCCGTGCCCATATTGCACGCTACTTATGCGACACAAAGCAGGTTGCGGATATAAAAACGGTGTTCGGCGAATATATTGGTGAACACTGCCGCTGCTATATCGAACGGCCAAAAATCACGCCGGTAGAAGCTACCTGCCTAATCAGGGATGCCGGTGGGCTGGCTGTACTGGCGCACCCGGTATTATACAGCCTAACGGACAGCGCTTTACGGCAAATGGTCCAGGAAATGAAAGAAGCTGGCATGTGCGGCCTGGAAGCGGTTTATTCAGAGAACACCCCGGACGATGAACAGCGGATGCGGGGCCTGGCTGCGGATTTTGGGCTGTTAATCAGCGGCGGGTCTGATTTTCATGGAAGCAATAAGCCGGACATCCGCCTTGGTACCGGCAAAGGGGGCCTGCATATCCCTTATGCCTTGCTGGCAGCTTTTAAAGATTTGAAAAAAATATCCTAAAGGAACCGGTATTTTCAGACGATAATTATATTAAGAACTTCGATGCACTGCAAAAAAGGAATTTTGCATGTGCCAGCACAAATGATGCCGCAACTGTTGAAATTTACAACCAGGGAGGGGAGTAAAGCAGCAAATGGAAGTAGTTTATTTCGGATTGAACACGTAATTTTAGTAACCAGCCTTCACGACTCCGTTTCCAAGCGCAAGGAGCAGCAGAAACGGGAAAAGAAAAAAGCCCCAAGTTTTGAACATGCTTTACAGCAGGCATGCGAGGATACGCAGCAAAAGGAAATTTCTTATTCCGCAAGCGGATATACGAAAACCGGCCTTGCTTACCACCATGTAGAAAAACGCAGGGAATACGTCCATTAAGCATCATTTAACACAAAAAGGAAGCTGCCGCGGAACAAGCGCGGCAGCTTCCTTTTTTCTAATTTACTGTCCCCGATCGATGAATTTTCGGACCACTTCGCCCACCGCCCCCTCATTGTTATCTTTTTTGCAAACATAATCTGCGCAGGCACGCGCTTGCGGGTGTGCCTGGCGCGGGGCAGCGCCGATGCCGGCGGTTTGAAGCATGGCGCAGTCATTGCGCTCGTCCCCTACCGCAACGGCATGTTCCAGCGGAATATCCAGATATTCGCAAAGCAGGCGCACCGCCGAGCCTTTTGAAATGCCGGCTGGGCAATATTCCAAGTACTGCTCGCAGGAAAAGAAGCTGTTCATAACTTCCGCTGTCCATGCAGCGTTTTCTTCCTGGAACCTTCGTAAATCCTCATGGCTTTCATGGCTTATGACAATCATCTTGGCTGGCGGGTCGGCCAGCCCTTCCAATACATCCCCCATAGCCTTTGGCGCAAGTTTGGTATGCTGGATGTAGGAATCCAGTTCTTTTGTATACCCGTTTGCCAATACCGTATCCTTGCGGTCATAGGTCTGCACATATAGCCCGGCGGCTTTTGCCTGCGCAAACATCCGGTGTACATAAGGCAGCGGGATGGATGCATAGGAAATAATATGGTCCTGCACCGGGTCGTACAGCACGCCGCCATTGTAGGCGGCAATATAGCACCCTGGTGTATCCAGCCCAAACTGGCCTGCCACCCTCTTTGCACTTGCAAGCGGCCGCCCGGTACAGAGTACGAAAATATGCCCCTGCTTTAGCATACCGCTTATTGCGGCCCTTGTACTTTCTTCTATTTCTTTTTGATCGTTTAATAGTGTCCCGTCCAAATCTGAGAACAGGGCTTTTTTCGCCTGTACCATCCTCTTTTGCCCCTTTTCCTAATTTTTATCCATACTACCCAGGCCAAAAGGCAGGCGAGGGCTTTCACTGGCCTATTCCACCGGCTCTGCGGGAATAAAGACCCGCTCCTGGTAAGCCTTTTCCTGTTTTGGTACTGCCATATCGGCCTCTTTGCAGAAAATCTCCTGTGAATGGATCAAGACTTTTCCGCGCTTATCGATTTTTTCATAAGAGCCGTCTGCCTGGAGGACATGTGCCTTTACATTGTCTTCAAATTCCACATCCAGGATATGCAATACTTTTTGTTTCAATGCCTCGTCCAATACTGGAAAGACGATTTCCACCCTGCGGTCTAAGTTGCGCGGCATCCAGTCGGCGCTTCCCATATATACTTCCGTATGCCCTCCATTGCAGAAATCAAAAATACGGCTATGCTCTAAATAATTGCCTACGATCGAACGCACATGGATATTTTCACTGACACCTGCAATGCCCGCTTTCAGGCAGCAGATGCCGCGCACTAGAAGCTGGATATGGACGCCTGCAGCAGAAGCTTCGTATAGCGCTTCGATAATTTCTTTATCGCAAAGCGAATTCATCTTCGCACGGATATACGCCTGCTGTCCGCTTTTCGCATTCCTAGTTTCACGCTGGATCAGTTTTAAAAACTTTTTACGCAGCCAAAGCGGCGCTACTGCAAGGGTATTCCAGCTTAACGGTTCCGAATAGCCGGACAACATATTAAATACTGCTGTAGCATCCTCCCCTACCGGTTCGGCACAGGTCAGCACACCGCAGTCCGTATATAATTTTGCCGTAGAATCGTTATAATTCCCAGTCCCAAGGTGTACATAGCGGCGTATGCCTTCTTCTTCCCGCCTGACAATCAGCGCAATCTTGCTATGCGTCTTTAGGCCCACAATGCCATATATAACATGGCAGCCTGCCTGTTCCAGTTTTTTCGCCCATACAATGTTATTTTCCTCATCAAAACGCGCCTTTAACTCTACCAGCACGGTTACCTGCTTCCCATTTTCCGCCGCCTGCGCCAAAGACGCAATAATCGGGGAATGCCCGCTGACACGGTAAAGCGTCATTTTAATTGCAAGCACCTGCGGGTCGCCTGCCGCCTGGCGGATAAACTCGATCACAGGTTCAAAGCTCTGGTATGGGTGGTGCAAAAGGATGTCCCCATTTTGGATCGCTTCAAAAATATTTTGCCCAGGCATAATCTCCGGCACCTGCTGCGGCTTATGCGGCTCGTAGCGTAAATGGTCAAAGCCTTCCAGCCCATACATTTTCATTAAAAACGTAAAATCCACCGGCCCGTTAATGTAGAAAATATCCTGCTTATTTTCCACATGCAGCTCTTCCCTTAAAATCGACAGCAGCTTTTTGTCAATCCCCTCTTCTACTTCCAGGCGGATGACTTCGCCCCACTGCCGCTTTTTCAGCTGTTTTTGGATTTCCTTTAATAAATCCGGCGCTTCATCCTCTTCAATCGAAATATCTGCGCTACGCATAATACGGTATGGATAGGCGCATACCACTTTATAATTAGAAAAAAGCTTTTCTATATTTTTTTCAATTACCTGTTCCAGCAGGATAAAAACTTTTTCATCCGGATTTTTGGACGGCACCGGCACAAGCCTTGGCAGCCCTGCCGGCACCTGGACGGTGGCAAATTCCGTTTTGGATTTTTTCTTATGTTTTTTCTTTTTTTTGCCTTCCTGCGGCCCTGCAATGTACGGCTCCTGGACACGGATAGCCGTTCCATCCTGCCGCCCCTGGGCAAATACCTGGCTGCCGTTTTCCGGGCTGCCCTGGCCTTGGCTGCCGCTTGGCTGCGCGCCGCATGCCTGGACATCCTGGCTGCTTCCTGGCCGGATTTCA
Source organism: uncultured Eubacterium sp. (assembly GCA_947089855.1). Lineage (GTDB taxonomy): Bacteria > Bacillota > Clostridia > Lachnospirales > Lachnospiraceae > Eubacterium_J. The sequence goes on along the minus strand of CAMUML010000028.1, from coordinate 44,830 downwards.
TTTGCCGGGCGGCCGCCTGGCTGGCTGCCATCCGGCTGGCCACCCTGGCTGCCAGCTTGCTGCATGCTGTCTGGCCCGTTACCCTGGCTATCCCCCTGCTGGCTGCCGTCCGCTTGTTTTGGCTGGCCACCGGTTGCCTCTGGCCCTATGCCGATTCCTGTATCTATGTCAATGTTATCCTTGCCCTGTCCAAATGCCTGCTCCTGCCTATCCCATTCCCATTCCCTGCTATAAGCCTGCTCGCGGCTGTCTGCACGTGCCTCCATCTCGTCTTCCCCGGCGCCTTCTGCATCCTTATGCCCAAGCAGCCCGCCGCCTTTTGATTCGATAATAGCCGCTATATTCAGCGAACGGTTTCGGATAAGCGGAAACGGCCTGCTGGAATCTACCGCCATCGGCGTCAGAACCGGATATACCTCGTTCATAAAGTAATCGTCCACAAACGCCGCCTGTTCCGGCGTCAAGTTTTCATAGGCATCGATAATATAAATATGCTCCTGGTTCAGCAGCGGCAGCAGCGAACGGTTATACGTCGAATACTGTAAATTGACCAGCTCCCTGGTATCCGCGAGCACCAGTTCCAGCTGCTTTGCCGCGTCCATGCCTGCTATATCCACCGTCTTTACACCTGCCTGCAGCAGATCTTTTAGGGAAGCTACCCTTACCATAAAAAATTCGTCCAGATTGGATGATGTAATACTGATAAATTTCAGCCGCTCCAACAGCGGGATTGTTTTATCCCGCGCTTCATTTAACACCCGGCGTTCAAATTTGAGCCAACTTAGCTCCCGGTTTTCAAAATATTCCGGTTTTCCATATGTAATTGTTTTTTCCATGTATCTTCCCTTTCTTTTCTAACGATGCATCCCGAACAATGCTGCGGCTGTCAATCATAAACCCGTTTTTCCCGTATCACCGGCTTTAATCCAAAAATCCCTTCAAAATCACCCGCTTTTGCCGCCAGGCGCCCTTTCTCCAGGGAAATGTCGTCCATCGATTCGATCGTAATCACCAGCTGCGTATTTTTAATGACCGCCTTGACGTTTTTAAATTTCTGCCGATGGCTGCGGTCCATCGCATTCGCTGCTTTCATAATGGCCGCCAATTTCGCAACTACCATATAACTGTGGCTGTCCATCCGGTCTGCCAACTCTTCATAAGGGTCTAAAGGCGTAGAATGGTACAACACGACGCTTGCTACAATTTCACGTTCCAATTGCGTCAAACCGATGATTTCCGTAGCCCGTATTACCTGGCAGGCACACATAGCGCTGTTGGCAAGGCTAATATATTTCCCGCAGTCATGCAAAATGGCTGCTACTTTAAGCAGAAGGCGCTCCCGTTTCCCCATCCCATGTACTTTTTTCATAGCGTCAAACAAAAGGACGGACATTTCGGCCAATGCGTCGATATGCTGCGAATAGCTCATATAGCGCAAGGACATATTTTTCGCCGCCGACAAAATATCTTCGTCAAAATCATGCAGCGGATGCACGATTTTATGGGTATGCGCATAATCGTATGCGATAGCGTCACTAATGTCCACATCCGGAAACCAGATATTTTTCGCGTGCATAGCCTGTGTCAGCTTCGCATACAAGATCACGGACGGAAGCACCAGCATATCATTTTCGTTGGACAAATTCAGCTCTTCCGATATTTCTTCTACACTCTTTTTATCCAGCTTTTTCAAGAAACTGATAAATTTATCTGCTTCCACCATATTTTTATTTTCGCTGCTTTTTTTAATCTTGCGCATAATCTCCGTTATAAAAGCACCCATTAAGATTACGTTTTTAATTTCTTCTCCCGGCTTCATATACTGCGCCAGGAAAACTGCCAGCTCCTTATCCACCAATTCTTCCATCTGGTATTCTAAGTGCTGCACATTCTGGTCTATTCCAGACAGCATTTCCATCAGGCGCATATTCCCAATCGCGAGGTGCTGTGTCGTCACGACGCTGCCACCCATAAAAAGCGTTATCTGCAGGCTGCCGCCGCCGACATCAATGACTGCGGCACTGTCTTTTGTCATCTCATCAAAGCCTTCCTTTGCCGCAACCCCTTTATAGGTAAGGAAACGGCGCTCCGAGTTGCTCAATGTCCCAAAATCCAGCCCTGTCTTTGTCTTGATCTGGTCTAAAATAAAAAACCGGTTTTTGGCTTCCCCAACGACATTCCCTGCAAACGCCCGGTATTCCTTTACCTTGTAGCCCTGCATGATCTTGACAAAATCCAGCAGGGTATCGCACAGTTCATCCACCAGGTCATACCCTATCACGCCGGAATGGAACGTATCCCGGCCAAGCTCCATCCTTGAGCGGATGTGGTCAATCTCGCGGATTTTCTTTTTCCCGGATAATTCAAAAATCTTTAAGCTCACCTCATAGGAGCCGATATAAATTGCCGCAAATGTTATGATTGCCATAATTTCTCCTCTTCTTTATATTTTCCCCCTGCCGCCCCGGCAAACTGCTGCCCTGGTGTTTTCCGGCCTGCACCTTTAGCCGCCGTTTTGCCAGCTGCATTAGTAATTCCCAAGCACACGTACATTTTCACATTCTTCGGTAAGCCCGCACAAAGCATTCCTGACAGCGCTTTCTTTTAAATTCCCTTCAAAATCAATAAAGAAGCGGTACCGCCAGTTTTGCCCGTCCTGTCCTTGCAGCGGGCGGGACTGGATAAAATTCATATTTAAATCATTATAGATAATGTGCGATAATGCATGGTACAAAGAACCGCTTTGATGTTTTGTAGTCAGGCAAATACTCACTTTGGATGCATGGGCCAAAAATATTTTCTGTTTCGTAACAATAATAAACCTTGTAGAATTTGCGCTGTTTGTCTGAATATCTTTTTCCAGGACCTGCAGCCCGTATAATTGTGCGGTCAGTGCGCTTGCAATGGCAGCCCTGCTTTTATCCCCTGCTTCTTTCACATGCTGTGCCGCAACCGCAGTATTGTTCTCCTGGCTGCATTTCCACTGCCCATGTGCCTGCAGATACTGGCTGCACTGGGCAAGCGCTTGTGGATGCGAACTCACGCTTTCTATATCCGAAAGCCGCGCCCCTGGCAGGCCCAGCAGGCAATGCCTGACCGGCAGGATGGATTCGCCGATAATCGTATGCCCATATTCCACCAGCAGGTCATAGTTTTCCGCTACAACCCCTGCAGTGGAATTTTCAATCGGGAGCACAGCATAGTCCGCTTCCCCGTTTTTGATCGCCTCCATCGCCTCCCGCCAGCTCTCCACATGGAAACTGCCTACTCCGCTGCCAAAATACTCATTTACCGCAATGTGCGCATAGGCGCCTTCCACACCCTGGAATACCACGCGGGCATGCGCGGCATCGATTTTTGGCACTGGCGTAAAGCCATCCGCCGCCCCCGCATTGCCCTGCATAAGCTGGTACTGGCGTTTCCTGCTGATCATCATTATATGCGCAAACAATTCCCGGATGCCTTTCCTTAAAAAACCGTCTGGCACAAGCCCCGACAGCGTTTCCAGCTTTTCTAGCTCCCGTTCTGGGTCATATACCTTTTTCCCTGCCTGTATTTTATACGCTGCAACCTCTGAGGTAAGCTGCATCCGTTTTTCATACAGTGCCGCTATTTCTTTATCTACCTGGTCAATTTCTTCCCTGATGATACTTAAATCTTTCACGTGTTTGCCTCCATGCCTATCATAGTTACTAATTTAACAGATGATAAGCGGTTATTTTTTGGTGCTTTTTACTGTATCTATCATATTACTTATTACGGGAAATTTCAAGTATTGATTGGCCGCTATTTTTGCTGCCTTATACCATTGCTTTTTCATATTTCTTGGCTTTCTCAATTAGCGCCCATGCAAACACAGGATTTGACGGATAATATAAATGCGGGAACCCCATCCACTGCGTTTTATTTTCGATAATGCAAGAATACCCTTTCCCCGTTGCCGGTTTCACTGCCATTACGTCCGATCCGTTACAGGTGCTGTCATAATAATGGAATTCATGCCCTTTGATACACGCGCCATTGGCCAGAAAATGCATTTGTTTTTCCCGGAGTTCTATGTAGCCGAAACGGACCAGCCTTCCGGTATAAAAACAAGTGGCAGGAATAACTCCTGCCATATCATAGCAAATCCCTTTTTTATCTTTTAAGAAAGAATGCAAATACATAAAACCGCCACACTCCGCCACAATCGGCATTCCATTTTTTACCGCATGATTGACCGCCCTGCGCATGCCCATATTTTCACTCAGCTGCTTTGCATACAGCTCCGGATAACCGCCCCCGAATAACAGGGCATGGCATCCTTGCGGCAGTTTTTCATCCCGTAACGGAGAAAAATACGTTATCTTTGCACCATATTCCTCCAATAAGCGGATATTATCTGCATAATAAAAGCAAAAGGCTTCATCTTTTGCCACTGCAACCGTTGGACGGGTGTCCATGAAAGCAGCCCCTTCCATAAAACCATTGGCCGGTTCTTCCAATTCTGCCGCACTTTTAGCTATTTCTTTGATACGCTCTATGGAAACTGTTTTTGAAAATAATTCCGAAGCTGCCTGCAATTTTTCTTTTATATCATTCACTTCATCCGGCAGAAAGAGCCCCAAATGCCTGCTGCCAATATGAAATTCCTCCGTTTGGGGCAAATATCCAATTATCCTGGTTTTGAGCTCTTCCTCTATCAATGGGGTTAATGTTTCATAGTATCCCTTTGTTACCCGATTCAGTATGATGCCCTGTATCAGATGTTTCTTATCATAATTAAGAAATCCTGCTATCAACGGTATCATGGACCGCCCCATCCCCTTCGCATCAACCATAAGCACAATCGGTGTTTTTGTCACTTCGGCAAGATGATAGGAAGAACCTTCTTCCCTAACGCCCCCTAATCCATCATATAGCCCCATAACGCCTTCAAAAACTGCAAAGTCCATATTTTGTGCACTGTTTTGAAAAAGTTCCCTTGTCTTTTCTTCACCTGTAAAGAACGTGTCCAGATTTTTTGCCGGAATATCGATGGCCTTTTCATGGAACATCGGGTCAATATAATCCGGCCCACATTTATAGGAAACGGCCTTCCAGCCACAATCCTTTAATATCTGAAGCAAGGCACAGGTAGCTACTGTTTTCCCACTTCCACTTTTCGTGGAAGCAATCATAATCCTTTTTAAATTCATGCAAATAACACACCTTCCTTTTGGCCCTACACTCCATTTTGGTCCGCATGGGGCAAGCACTGCTGGCATTTAGCACCCCCGCCGCTAAAATCAAATGCGAAAATCCAAACCGGATTCCCGGACTGTATTAAATGATGGCTTCCTGCTTTTTTTGCCCTGCTTACCTGTAATTGTACAGCCTCTTCATTTACCATACCATCCATTGATAAAACCTCCCGCATCTCACAGATTGTCTCCATACTGACGGCGTTTACCACAACCCTCATATTAGGGTTAATCTGCCGCAGCGCCGCCAGTATTTGCTTTAATCTGCCATTGCTTCCCCCTATAAATGCGTGCGTCGCCATTGGAAGCCCGGCTAGCCCCTCCGGCGCCACCGCCTCTACCACTGTTATATTTACCAGCCCAAACTCCTTTTTATTCTTTTCAATGAAAGAAACTGCTTCGTGGTTTTGTTCCACCGCATACACCAGCAAATCGTCAGAAATGCCCGCTATTTCTATTGCAACAGAACCTGTGCCGCTGCCAATGTCATAAACAACCGCCCCGCTTTTTAACCGCAGCTTACAAATACTAACCTCCCGGATTTCTTCTTTTGTCATAGGAATCCTGCCCCTGATAAACTGTCCATCTGCAATACCATGTGTCAATCTTGCGCGCATAGCATACGGATTTCTGATAAGACATGTATATAAACCTTCCCCCTTCAACCCCATACATTCTAACGGCGTATGCCTTTCCACCCGCTGCCCCTTATAGGATAACTGGTACCCTGTTATTATTTCACATTTTTGCATCCCAGCATCGATCAACATTTCCCCCAGCTGGTTTATATCTTTCACCCCAGATGTAATTAGAAATGTTTTTGGACTGTTTTTAATCCGCCGTACAAGGTTGCATAATTTTTTTCCATGCATACTATATATAGCCGCATCCTGATAACTTTCCCCAATGCAGGCGGCCAAATAAGATACGGAGGAAATACCCGGAAGGCTACATAAAGACGCCCGCAAGCGCCCTTCTAAGATTTCTTTTTCCAGCACCGGATATAAATACTGGCATCCGCTATAAAATCCGCTATCCCCTGAAAAAAGGACCACCACTTTTTTATTTTCCATCCATAAATTTCCACTCTGTATATCATGTAGGTAAGGGATAATCTGTTCTGCCTGATAAAAAGGATGTTTTTCCGCTTTCGAACAGGCAGCCTGAAGCATCCTCTCTGCCCCTAATAAAATATCCGCTTCGCCAATAGCCTTTTCTACTTCTTTCGTCAGGCAGTTTGCATGCCCCATACCAATGCCTGCCAGAATGATTTCCATATTCCCTTTTATCTGCTTCTCCGTTTGGAATATTTCCACACCTATTTCTTCGAGCTTTTGGCATATTTTTGAAAAAGGGTACCCTTCGCCCCCTTCCGGGCAGCCTATTACAAATATCTTCGCCCCGGCCCTTTTTGCGGCGTTTATTTTTTCCTGATAACCGCCAGGGGCGCCGCTTTCTTTTGTTACCAGATAAGCGATTCCATATTGGCGGAGGATAGCTTCATTCATTTCTGTAGAAAATGGCCCCTGCATTGCAATCACCTGTTTTCCCTGGATGCCCTGCCCCATGCAAAGGGAAATGCTTTCCACACTTGGAAGTACCCTTACATACAACCGATGTTTGATCCTGTCAGAAACACAATACTTGTACAATTCCTTGCTGCCCGTAGTCAGGAGAATATTTCCCTCCGTACCTTCTAACGCTTTCACACATGCTTCGGTTGACGCAAAATAAGCAATGCCGTTTTCCCTTTCCGCAATGCCGCCTCTTTTCAACCTTAAATAAGGGATTACTATTCCAATCTGCTCCATTTCTTTCAATGCTGCCTGTATATTACAAGTAATTTCCTTGGCAAAAGGATGTGTCGCGTCTACTACAACGTCAAATTTTCCATTGGCCAGGAATCTTTCTATCTGTTCCTGGTCCATCCTCCCCTGATGTACTTTTACAAGGGGATGCTGTTTTAAAACAATTTCGCCGTACTCCGTTGCCACACAGATTGTATGGTTTATTCCAGCCTCTGCTAGATATTCCGATAATTTTCTTCCTTCAGTTGTCCCTGCAAATATCAGTACTTTTTTCAATTTGATAGCCCCGTTTCGTGATTAGCCTCCCATTTATGATTTCCGTTCCTGAGTTCCCAATAAATACCGTAGTAAACATATTGGCTTTACGGCCCCTTAACTCCTTTAAGGTACAGGTTTCCACCTTTGTCCCGTCCCTTCCTATATTTTCAACATACCCGCAGGACCGTCCATCCTCTATACTGCACAGTAGAATATCACATGCCCTCATCAGATAATCTTTTCTTTTATGGCTGGACGGATTATACAATACAATGGCAAAATCACCTATTGCGGCTGCATGCAGCCTTTTTTCAATCCTTTCCCACGGTGTCAGCAGGTCACTCAAACTGATAACACAAAAATCATGGTTCAGTGGCGCCCCCAGAAGTGCCGCCCCGCTGCTTGCCGCAGTAATCCCTGCGATAACCTGAAGTTCTATATCCGGATACGCTTTCCCGATCTCGTACATCAAAGACGCCATCCCATAAATTCCCGCATCGCCGCTGCATACAAGGGCTACTTTTTTTCCCTTTTCAGATTCCTCAAAACAAAGCCTGCACCGTTCCTCCTCCTGGTGCATCGGTGTGGATAACAGTTTTTTCCCGGGAAAGCGCCCGCCCAGCAGCTTTATATACAATGTGTAACCAACAATCACCTCTGACTGGCCTAATATATGCAATGCTTCTTGTGTCATCATTTCTTCACTGCCCGGCCCCATCCCTACGATATAAATTCTATTTGCCATCAAAACATACCTTCCATTCCCTCTTAGCAACCGCAATTGTCATACCATTTTCCGCTATTTTGGGGACAAGCAGTTTTCCATTCCTTCCGCAATGCTTTACTGCCGCCCTTTCACAAACATTATCAACGCCAACATGGCCCTTAACAAAAGCCGACCCTGTAAAATTTCCGTTTACTTCCCGCAATTCTTCTGCCGTATATGTAAAAAACGCAATCCCTTTTCTATCGCACCATTCAAGAAGCCCTTGTTCATTACGCTTTTGCGAAATAGAGGAAAGTGCAAAAATCTGCATAATAGAAATCCCCATCTGACTGATTGTTTTCGAAATAAAAGCATCTATTTCATTCACATTTTTCCCTCTTTTACAGCCAATTCCTATCACATACTCCCTTGGTTTCAACACAATAGAGGCCTCAAACACATCATCTTCGGAAGTCACTACAACATCCACAAATCCTGCCGGCGGATATGGGACAATCTGCACGCCTTTTTCTTTGCAAGTGGTTTCATGCCCCGGCTCTATGGATATTGTAACCTCTTTTCCGGCTAATACCTTGGATGATACTTTGACAATCCCATCTTTATTTGTAATATACAGGCTATTTCTTTTTGCAAACATGTCCACAGCAAATTTTTTATTAATATCTGTTGCTGTAGTGATTACAGCTTCTGCCCCTGTTTTGTCTGCTATAAGGTTTGCAAGGCCGTTTGCGCCGCCTATATGCCCTGATAAAATCGGAATAACGTATTTCCCTTGTTCATCCATTACAAGTACCGGGGCATCCCGCAGCTTATCCGTAATAGAAGGCGCTACTGCCCTCACCGCAATCCCACATGCCCCGATAAACAGCAGGGCAGTTCTTTCCTGCATCCGTTCCCTTGCCCAATCTCCAACGGATGTTTTTACAAATAAAATTTCGGAAGGGGTACCGTCCTTTATACCTGCCTTGCATTTTGTATACAATTTAACTTCCAATTCCTTATCCAGCAGCTTTGCAATACGCCCTGAAAGCTGTTTCCCTTTTTCCGTAAAGCTAATGATACTTAATCCCATTCTTTTTGTGAGGCCTCCCGGTACCCAGTCGAAAAATCCGGCGCATATAACCTTGATTTCCTATAGTGCTGATGTGCGACCGCATCTCCAACCAATATCAATGCCATTTTCGTAATCCTATGCTTGACTGATATGCCATACAGTGTTTCAATGGTACAGACATACGCCTCCTCCTCAGCCCATGTTGCTTTATAGATAAGGGCTGCCGGGGTGTTTCCCTCATATCCGCCCGCAATCAGCCGCCGGCTTAATTCTTGAATCATTCCAGCACTTAAATAAATTGCCATAGATGCCTTATGTGCTGCAAAACCCTCGATACTTTCCCTATCCGGCACTTTTGTTGTGCCTTCCATCCTTGTGATAATCAAAGATTGTGAAACCCCTGGCAATGTAAATTCAAGATTTAGGGATGCCGCCGCACCAAAACAGGCACTTACCCCCGGGCAGCTCTCATAAGGGATGCCAAGCGCATCCAACTCATCCATCTGTTCCCTGACCGCCCCATAGATACTTGGCTCCCCTGTATGCAGGCGGACCGTTGTTTTTCCTTCGGTTTGCGCACTGGAGATAATCTGTATCACTTCTTTCAATGTCAGTTTCGCACTGTTATACACCTCGCAGCCTTTTCTTGTATATGCAAGCAGTTTTGGATTCACCAAAGAACCGGCATAAATAACCACATCCGCCTGCCCTAATAAACGCATCCCCCTGACTGTGATCAGATCTACTGCCCCTGTTCCTGCCCCAACAAAATAAACCATTCCTCTGCCCCCTTACTTTTTGCCAATTCCCCATATTGGTTGGAAAATAAAATACAATCCATTTTCATTTTTCCTCCGGCGCGGCATTCCATATAGTAGCAGATACGCCCTGCAATCCGTTTCATGACCTGCTGCAATTTCCCACTTTCTTCTATAACAGAAACTGCCTCCTCCGTAGCTGTGCATTCCAATATCCTTCTTACCAGTAAATGCCCTACCTGCTCCTTTATAGAAAATGCGGCCAAAAGCTCCATCCTGCAGTCCGCTTCTTTGGAATGGGTATTCATAATCCCGCCTGCAATTTTAATCAGCTTGCCTATATGGCCGGCCAGAAGCATTTTCCGGAACCCCAATTCTACTGCCATATCAATTGCTGCACCGATAAAATTGCTGCATTTCACACTTTTGCCCAAATCATATCCATATGTTTTCCTCATAAAATCCAAACCATAATTTCCCGGCGAAACAACAGCATAATCAAACCCCAAAGCCCTTCTTTGTCGCAATTCTACCCGGATGGACGCAATCAGCGCCTGGCTGCTCATAGGCTCTACAATACCACTCGTCCCTAATATAGAGATACCTCCCACAATGCCAAGCCTTGGGTTATAAGTATGTCCACACAGCTTTTCACCTTCCGGCGCGGAAACCTCAATACGCAAGCCGCCTTTATAATCCGCCAGCCTGCAAACTTCTACTACTTCTTTTTTTATCATCTCCCTTGGAACACGGTTGATTGCTGCATTGCCCACAGGCTGGTCAAGCCCCGGCTTTGTCACTTTCCCTACGCCGGCCCCGCCTTCAATTATGATTTCCTTTTTTATATTTCCTCCTGTATACGAAACTTTTGCATAAATCCATATACCTGTTGTAATATCCGGATCATCGCCGCCATCTTTTTCTACCGCACAGCTCACTTCATTTTCGCTGCACCTAATATCCAAAATACTTGCCTTATACCGAATCCCTTTTGGCGTTTCTATTGTAATTTCCGTCTTTTTTATTCCAGTCAGCAGCATATAAGCTGCCGCTTTTGCAGCCGCAGCCGCACAGCTTCCCGTCGTAAAACCATACCGCATTTTGATTTTCCCTTCTCAGCACTTCTTTTCACATTGGTATAATACGGCATTACATATTGCCGCAGCGATACTGCTTCCGCCTTTTTGCCCCCTGTTAACGATATATGGAATATCCGTTTTCATAATAAGTTCTTTTGCCGGTTCCACATTAACAAACCCCACTGGGACACCAATAATAAAGGCTGGCTTCCAGTCCTTTTTTTTTGCCATTTCATACAGCTTGGCCAGTGCAGTTGGCGCATTGCCGATTGCAAAAACAACTGGTTTATGAATCGTTGCCGCTTTCTCCATACTGACCGCTGCCCTTGTTACATTCCTTTGCTTTGCCAGAAGCCTGATGTCTTCTTTTGCCATAAAACAATGCGCCTTTCCGCCAAACTTTGCAAGCACCGTTTTATTTATGCCCGCCAATGCCATATTAGTGTCTGCCACGATGTCAGCACCGTTTTCTATCAACACTTTCAAAATTTCCACTGCCCCTTTGGAATAGCAAAGCGTTTTGGCATAGTCAAAGTCCGCACTGGTATGTATTACCCGTTTTGTAATCAATGCTTCCTCATTTGGAAGGCTGATGCCTCTTTTTATAAGTTCTTTTGTAATGATCTCGAAGCTGCGCTTTTCAATTTCTTCCGGCGGCAGATATTCTATTTTAAAATGTTCCATTTTATTACCCCACAGATTTTCCTGCAATATGGCCTATGCTTTACAAAGATTCTATTGCCCTCAATAAAAACTCATTTTCTTCCCTAGCCTTTATGGCAATACGGTAAAACCCTTTTCCAAGCCCCCTGAAATTACTGCAGTCCCTGATTAAAATGCCTCTTTTGAGCAACTTCTCATATAAAGGCATATCACTGTATACGGTGATAAAATTTGATACTGATGGAAATGCCCTTAATCCTATTTGCATAAGCCCTTTTACCATAAACTGCCGTTCATTTTCAATAAAATTTTTCGTTTTCAGGATAAACTCTGCCTGTTCGGCGCATACACACCCCGCTTCCTGTGCAAAACAAGAAAGGTTCCATTCTGGGAGCTGCGCGGCTATTTTTTCATGTAACTCCTTACTTTTACAGGCCAGATACCCTAAGCGTACTCCCGGTATCGAAAAAATTTTTGTAAACGCCCTCACAAGTACCAGATGTCCGGATTGCCGCAGCTCGGGCAGTAAAGAAAACTGATTTCCGCAAAATTCAATAAAACATTCATCTACAACTACGTAAATCCCGTTATCCCTGCAATGAAGCAACAGCTTTTTTACCATCTCTATATCTAAAAGGTTCCCAACCGGGTTATTAGGATTGGCGAGGAAAAGAAGGCCTACATCCCCCGTCAGGATACGTTTTATATCCTCGCCTATGCAAAAGTTATTTTTGGGGCCCATCTCATAATAAATAATCCTGCTGCCCACTGATTTTGCCGCATATTCATATCCATAAAAGGAAGGCACTGGTATCACGGCTTTCCTTGGTTTTATGCCATGGACAATTGCCATAAAAAGTTCGGATGCCCCATTTCCGAACAGCAGGTATTCCCTTGGCACTCCTAGAAAGGTACTGACTGCACTTCCTAATTTTTCCGCTGCCATATCTGGATATTTTCCACACATTCCAACTGCCCTATGAAGCGCCTCTTTCACACATTTTGGTGTGCCCAGCGGATTTACATTAATTGAAAAATCAATATCCACATGGTTTCTATAAACATCGCCTCCATGAATGCCCATCCATAATCCTCCGTTTGTCATTTTATAATATCTATCATCCACATTACCAACAGGCACAACATCTCACACAGGCAAGCAGCTATATACATCAAATCATCCACCCGTTTTATATCCTCATATTCTACCCCTCGCACTGCCTCGCCGATATACGGTTTCTTTACCGCCTTTCCAAAATAACTGGCATCACCGGCAAGCCTTATAGAAAGCGCACCGGCGCATACCGCCTCAGTCTGGCCGGAATTAGGGCTTGCATGTTTTTTGCGGTCCCTTTTATAAATTGTCCATGCACCTCTCGTTGAAAAATGGCTGCCTGCCAAAAAAGACGCGGCAATCATAAGGCATGCGCTGATTCTTGCCGGAAGAAAATTCACAAAATCATCTAGTTTTGCCGCTGCCCTTCCGAAATACAGGTACTCGTTATTTTTATAGCCAACCATGGAATCCATTGTATTTACCGCTTTATATAAGAACCCAAGTACCGGGCCGCCAACTGCCAGATACAGCATCGGTGCAACTACTCCGTCCGAAGTGTTCTCCGCCACCGTCTCTATTGCCGCTTTGGCAATGCCTTCTTCATCCAGACATTCCGTATCCCTGCCTACAATCATAGACACCGTTTGCCTTGCCTGCTCCAGATTGCCATTTTTCAGGCAATGGTAGACTTTCATGCTTTCCACCTTTAGGCATTTTACTGCAAGTATCTGGTAAACCATAACACATTCTACCGCCACCCCAAGGGCTGGATGCAGCCAATATGCCGTAAACAGCAAAAAAGAGCTAACTGCCGCCACGCTAGCCATCACAATAAGCACCAGCCCTATTCCCTGCCGAAGCTCTTTTCCATTCTTACCTTCCTTTTTCCCTTTTCTACTTATCCCCATTCCCCGAAGCTTTTTTTCAGTTCCTGTTATCAGCTTTCCAATCAGGCGGACTGGGTGTGGAAAACAATAAGGGTCACCGAAAGCCAAATCTAACAAAAACCCCATGAAAAAGGCAATCATGTGGCCATTCATACCATATCTCATATTTGTGCTTCCACCTTTATCTGTATATGGCCTTCCTGTGCTGCCTTGCCATCCATACCTTCCAGCCTGCATATATAGCCCCTGCCGTTTGATACCTGATAGTCAAAATAACCGGTCCCGCCATAGGAACTTAACAATGACATAATCGTTCCGCCATGGACAATCATACCTACGAAAACAGGGCCCTTTGCATTTTGCCCTGCAACTTGGCCCAGTTCATTACCCATTCTTCTAAAACCGCTTTTGCACCGCAGGATAAATTCATTTCTGCTTTCCCCCGCTGGAAAATCCAGCGTGCCGCCGCTGCAAAGCCACTCCTGGTACCGCACGTCATCCCGTAATTCTTTATAATTCCTATATTCAAACCATCCAAAATCGGCCTCTTCCCATTCTGGAATAACAACCGGGCGTAACGTGGGATAAATAATTTTAGCAGTCTCGATACATCTTTTCATGGGGCTGGTAAAAAGATACTCCACATCCGGATATAATTTCTGCATTTTATAGGATTTCAATATTTCTACCCCTTCTTCCGAAAGGGGTTCGTCCGTTTTTCCAAGATACCTCTCCTCTTTATTTGCCTGTGTCGCACCATGCCGGATCAATGCCAGCATTATTTGATTTTCTGCGCAATCCCACATATGATACGCTCTACCCCCTCTGCCCTCTTTGCAAGCTGTACAAGGATCCTTCCCATACGCTCCCGGTATTCCCTTTCAAACGGATCTATCGGAACAATCCCATTCCCAACCTCATCGCAAATAATAATACAGTCCTTATTGCAGTCCAAAAATGGCAGAATCTCATCTTCCGGACATCCGCCGCTTATGATACGGCCCTTAACCCACTGGTGGAAATGGTTGATAACTACAAACTTTTCATCTCGTTCCAAATGATTTTGTATACAGCCATCCCACACCATATTTTGCTGCAAACCATACTTTCGCAATACATACTCCAATTTTCCCTGCGCAGTTCCGCCTATTACTAATTTCATCTTTACATAAACCTTTTTTTCTTTTTACACGCTACATAGGAACATATTAATAAAAGCCGCGGCAGCCGCCATACATACTTCGCACAAAAGTACAAAATATCCCGCCGTATCGCCGGTAATTCCTCCAAATTCCTTCCTGCAGCGGTAAAAATAATAAGCAAGCGATACGACAGCCGCCGCTGCCACGGTCAATCCAGCGGGAAATGACCAATAACACATCAACAAAATACATACTGCACTTTGTAAATATAACGAGCCTTTCACAGCTTTTTTATGGGAACTGCCTGCGAAAAGGGAAAGCATTCCATCTTTTTTTGCCAGCGGAAAGGAAACAGCGCTAATGCCGCACAAACAGCGTGACAGAAAAAAACCGCCACATACAATTTTTAACAACGCTACATTTTCTATCTCTGAAAATGCCCCAAAAAAAGCCAGCCCATAGGCAACAAGCATAATAACTGCGAAGGCCCCTATATGGGAATCCTTTAGAATTTCCAGCTTTCTTTCTTTTGTGTTGTAAGAATGTATGGCATCCATTGTATCCATAAAACCATCTACATGAAACCCGCCCGTAATAAAAATCGGGATAGCCACCGCTACCGCAGCCCTGCACAAAGCCCCTATATGATAAATGCTGCATAAATAGCCCCATAGGTAAATACAACCGCCAATCAGCGCCCCAATCCATGGAAAGAAACAAAAAACATATTTCATATTATCTTCTTTCCACTCAAACCCCGGAACAGGGACGGCAGAATAAATGGATACTGCTATCAAAAAGGATTTTATGGCCTGCATGTTTGTTCCCTTTCGCATCGTGTGTTTTTCAAGATTATTTTATGATTACCGGAATCCCTGCCACCACTTCTACTACCCGTTCAGCCAATGCCGCAAGTTTTTGGTTAATCATCCCCATTGTATGGATGTATTCCATTGTTTGCCTATCATAAGCAATTCCATCTTCAAATACATTGTTGCTTACCACAATGAAATGCGTTGTTTGCCCCTTTAACAGCGTTATACTACGTATAATATCTTCCATAACCTGCATTTTTGGCTTAATTTTCCCTCCTGAAAACATTTCATTTGACGCCAGGTTAGAAATACACTCTAACAAAACGGTGCGGCCTCCCTTATCCATTTGGTCCAGCGCGCACGAAATCCCCGTTGGCTGTTCAATCGTTAGGAACCCTTTCCCCTTCCTTAAATCCCTGTGCCTGCCAACCTTAACCCGCCCTTCCTCATCAAAAACCTGCATCGTTGCAAGATAGTATTTTTTCATAGTGGTTTCCCCCGCACTCTCCTGCGCAAGGGCGGCCGCCATCTTTTCTGCATAAGAAGATTTGCCGCTCCCACTTCCTCCAACCACCAAAACCATCATAATTTATCAATACCTTTCATATTGTTCCACTTTAATATCCGAAAACAGGGTCCTTTTCCGGTAAACGCACAATGACATTTCCAATAGCGACAGCATCATAATAGCTCCCGTCCCTTCGCCTAATGCCATTTGGCCGTCTATCACAGGCTCTAGCCTTAATTCCTTTATAAGTTTCTCCACTGCCGGTTCTTTGCCTTTATGTGATGGAATCAGATACCGTACCGTTCCTGGTACCATTCTTTCTGCGAGCAATGCCGCTGCCATACTAATCACTCCGTCAAGTACAACCGGTATACGAAAAACGCCGCCGCCAATATAGACCCCCACAAGCCCGGCAATATCCAATCCCCCAACGGTTTCCAACACGGTGAGTGGATTTGCTTCATAAAGCTTATACTTTTTGACCGCCTCCGTAATTACCTGCTTTTTGCGCTGCCATTTTTCATCGCAAAGCCCAGCACCCCTTCCGGCCACTTCCTCTGCCCCACACCTTAACAGCGCCATTGCAACCGCACTGCTCGTTGTCGTATTTCCAATCCCCATTTCCCCGGTTGCAAGAATTTGATACCCTTGCTTTTTGCACGCTTCCACAATTTCCATACCAGTAAAAATTGCCTTAACCGCCTCTTCCTGTGTCATAGCCGGTTCTTTACTGAAATTTCTGGTGCCACAGCGGATTTTTCTATCCAGCACCCCTGCTACCGGCTCTTTCCGGTTGATCCCTATATCGACCGGAATCGTATCCGCCCCAATTGCTTGCGCCATTTTCCCTACAGGCGATGCACCTTTGCCCATCTGCCCTGCTACTGCCGCTGTGACATCCTGGCCAGACTGGCTGACGCCTTCCTCTACAATTCCGTTGTCTGCGCACATAATGACGACCGCTTTTTTTGAAAGGTCTATTTCATCTGTACCCAAGATTGCCCCAATCTGCGCAGTAGCCGCTTCAAACCTCCCCATCCCGTCAAGGGGCTTGGCTATGGCATCCCAATTTTCCAGTACTTTATGATATATGTTACGGTCTGGTTCCTCTAATACCAGTTTATCCAAAGTATCCTTTGTGCAGCTATCTAATATTTGCCTCCCTAAGTATCCCATATATTGCCTCCATGTCCAGATATTCCGATAAAACGTCTGCCAGCTTATCATACTGTTTCTCTTTAAAGCCTTTATAATCAATACAAGATTTGACTCCAATGGATAATCCCTTCTTTCCAGCCAATGCAGACACAAGGGCGGCTGCAATCGAAGCCCTGTCAAATATCCCGTGGATATACGTTCCATATATATTTTTATTTCTTCCGGGCACAAACGCTGTGTTAGGTGCGAAAGCCTGCGTTTGGCCTACGCTATCCCCCATATGTATCTCATATCCATCAAACGCAAGCCCTGTAAGTACACCAAAAAAACCTTCTGTTTTATTTATTGTGCCATGTACCTGACGGCGTACTTTCTCACGTTTCAGGCTTGTAATGACAGGCAATAATCCCATCCCTTCCATAGCCCCGCCTTTTTCCATCCCTTCCGGATCATAAATATGGTCTCCCATCATCTGGTATCCGCCACATATACCACAAACCGGTACCTTTTCCGCCATTTTTTTTACCGCTGCTTCCAGCCCGTTTTGGCGCATCCAGTCAAGGTCGCCCATCGTATTCTTGCTGCCCGGCAAAAAAATCATATCCGGAGAGCCCAGTTTTTCCACAGAATCAACATAACGGACAGACACCTCCGGTATCTGTTCAAACACATTAAAATCCGTAAAATTCGAAATCCTGGGATACCTGACAACCGTTATATCTATCTTTCCTTTTTCCTTTTTTTCAAAACGCTCCGTCAGGCTGTCCTCATCCTCTAATTGTATATCCATATAGGGGACTACACCTACTACCGGAATACTCCCCTTTTCTTCCAATATTTCAACGCCAGGATCCAGCAGGGAGCGGTCTCCCCTGAATTTATTAATAACCAGCCCTTTCACACGCCTCCTTTCCCCTTTGCCAAGCAGCATCAGTGTCCCTAAAAGCTGGGCGAATACGCCGCCCCTGTCAATATCGCCAGCAAGCAATACCGGGGCACCCACAATCTTTGCCAGCCCCATGTTGACAATATCATTTTCCCGCAGATTGACCTCTGCCGGACTTCCTGCGCCCTCTATCACGATAATCTCTGCCATTTCCTCCAATTTTCGAAAAGCCCGCTTAATATCCGGAATCAGCCCCTGTTTGAAGGAAAAATATTCCCTTGCACCCATATTCCCAAAAACCTGCCCATTTACAATCACCTGGGAAATTGTATGGCCCACCGGCTTTAATAAAATTGGATTCATACAGGCCAATGGGGCAAGCCCTGCTGCTTCTGCCTGCATGGCCTGGGCCCTTCCTATTTCAAGCCCTTCTTCTGTAACAAAAGAATTGAGCGCCATATTCTGCGATTTAAAAGGGGCCACCCTGTATCCATCCCGTTTCATGATCCTGCATAGCCCCGCTACCAAAAGGCTCTTTCCTGCACCGGACATAGTCCCTTGAACCATAATAACCTTTGCCATAATTACCTCTCATATTTCCCAAGCTGCTTGATATACGCAAGGAGCTTTTCATTTCCATAAAAGTCCTTTTCATCCACATCAAATAACCGTTCGATAAAATCCGGCTCAAAAATTTCTTCCGGTGTTCCGTACCGTTCCACGTATTCCCCTTTCAAACAGAGTATTTTATCGGAAACAATTTTGGCCAGTTCCAATTCATGTAAGGACATAATAACCGTTAGCCCCTTTTTCTCCCTCATTTCCTGTAATAATAACAAAAATTCAAGCTTATATTTGACGTCCAAATAAGACGTCGGCTCGTCCAATATTACGATTTCCGGTTCCTGGCAGATTGCCCTTGCTAACATCACCCTCTGCTTCTGGCCATCACTTATCTTGCCAAAGTCTTTCCCACTGATGCCTGTTATATGGGTAAGCTCCATCACTTCATTAACAATCCGCCTATCTTCTTCTGATAATATGCCAAACCACCCGGTATATGGATAACGCCCCGTTGCAACCATATCCCTGCAGCTTTTCAGTTCTACCCTTACTTTCTCAGTAAACACTACAGACATTTTCTTTGCCAGTTCATCTGCCCTCATTTTAGACAAATCATCTGCTCCAAGATATACTGTTCCGCCAAGCAGTCCAAGCTGCCCCGCAATACTTTTTAAAACAGTAGATTTCCCTGCCCCGTTTGGCCCGATCAAGCTAAGGATTTCCCCTCCCTGCAGTGCAATTTCTATATCCTTTACCAGTGGTTTATGATCATACCCCACACACATTTTTTTCGTGGAAAAATAGTATTCCTTCATGCTTTTTTTCCTTTTATAATCCAAAGCACCACCGGCGCACCGAAAACCGCCGTTACGGTACTAATACTCAGTTCTGTTGGCGCAAGTATTGTTTTTGCAAGCAGGTCGCAAAACAAGCAAAAAGCACTCCCTCCAATAAAGCAGGCGGGTATCATCCAAATTGGTTCTGTTGTATTCAGCAATTTCTTAACCAGATGCGGCACCGCAATTCCAACAAAAGAAACCGGCCCCGCAAACGCTACAACACACGCAGATAAAATACTTGAATAAATTACAATACATACACGCAAAAGCTGTAAATTAACACCCGCGTTCCGCGCATAGGCATCTCCTAACTGATAGGCGCCAAGCGGCTTTGACATCAGAAAAACTGCGAAGGACACGATCAATACCACCACTGCCATAACTTTTACGTTTTCCCATGTCATCCCCGAAAAACTCCCCCGTGACCAGTTGTGGAGGTTCACAATATCCGCATCGTTGGCAAAGGTAACTACCAGTTCCGTAACCGCTGAACAGATGTAGCCAATCATAACCCCGCTGACAACCAGCATCGACATAGTATGAACCTTATGGGACATCAAAAGTACAAAGCCCATAGACAACATTGCTCCGATAAACGCGGCAAAAATCATAGCTGCCGACGTCACCCTGGCTCCCCTTCCCATGCAAAATATCATCACAAGCGCAACCACCATTTTCGCCCCGGAGGAAATTCCTAGCACAAACGGCCCCGCAATCGGGTTATTAAAATAGGTTTGCAGAAGATACCCCGCAAGGGAAAGCGCCCCGCCAAGAATCAAAACCGAAAGCGCCCTTGGAAGCCTGATGTCCCACAAAATCCTCTCTACCGTTTCCTTACTTTCCTGCCCGCAAAATGCCCTTACCACATCCGATAGTGCAACCGAGGCACTCCCAATACAATTATTTAGTATAAAAAAAATGAAAACGCAGGCCCCAAGCAAAAAGAAAGCCGCAATGCCTCTTCTTTTTCTGTCCCGGTCCATAGAATCTTACCCTTTCTGCCAGCCTTTCAATCCAGATGATAAAGATAATGCATATTATCATTTTCCCCCTGTATCATCGCATGGATATCTTCAATGATATATCCGGTTGCAAGGGACTGCTGGTACATATCGTTAGTAGTACACCACACATTTCCATCCTTTACAGCCTTAAAATCCGCAAGCAGCCCACATTTATCGAGCAATTCTTCTACACTGGAAACACCGCCGTCAATGGAACTGTTATAAATCAAATAGTCTGCATCTTTCGCACTGGCATAGAATTCTTCTATCTGCATATTCATGGTAGAGCGCTTTGTTTCAGAACCGCCTAGATTTTCAAAGATGTAGTTTCCACCTGCAAGTTCTATCATCTTTGGAACATAATCAGATGGCTGGCGTACCTGTACCATACCATTCGAAGTAATAAAAAAGAAGGCTACTGTTTTACCTGTCCCCTTAGATGCACTTACGTCCTCAAGCATTGCTGCCTGCTCTGCAAATATCCTCTCTGCTTCCGCTTCCTTTCCAATCAGCGCCCCATAAAATTTCACCCATTCTACCCTGCCAAGGGGATGCGGCTCATAGCTGGAATAGTCTATCATAACAGGGATTCCAAAATTCTCCAGGTTTTCTATTACTTCAGGTGAATGTGAAACCATCATGTTTTCTATAGCAAGCGCACAGTTGTTTGAAACAAGCAGTTCATAATCCGGCTTGCTGTATTTACCCGCATAAAGGATATTCCCCTTATGCATTTCCTCCCTGGCTGCTTCAATAAACCAGCCGTCTTCCATTTGCCCTGAAAAAGCAATAAAATCCAATCCGCCCAGTCCACTAAAAATATCCATTACAGAAGACGCCACCAGATAAATGTCTTTGACCGGACGCCTAAGCACCACAATTTCTTTATCGATAGCCTGTGGCACTTCCCCATTTTCCGGTACGATCAAAAACTGTGTACCGTCCATTGTCACCGTCAACAGGGTATAACCGCCTTTATAAAAATCAACTCTAAAATTTTCCGCATACTGCAACTCTATGCTTCCCTCATAAACCAGTTCTTTTCCTATATCAAGACCTGGCTCCAATCCTCCCCCTATATCTGTCCTGCCACAGCCATGCAGCCATAGCAGCCCAAAAAGAAGCAAAGCGAACGCCTTTTTCCTTCCCCTCATCTTATCCGTCACATTCCTCCCTGCCCTTTAACCGCTGTATCTAAATGGAAAGTGAGGGTATATTCTATTTCGTGAGGTTTACTCATCGCCACAGTATCACCAATAACCTCTATTGGTTCCCCGAATTTCAGGACCGGAATTTCAAATACCGAATCCCCCTGCGTATTTACCGGCAAATATTTTTCCCCGTCCACGATCATGTAATCATAATTAGGGCTGTTCCATTGTACCGTTGCCGTCGCTTTTCCTCCTGACACGGCTACCGATACGGGAGATAAAATTTCTGCCTTTCCGCTTCCGCCCTCAAAGGTAATTTCCATGCTGTATGTACCATCCTTTAACTGTCCATGATCCTCAAACGGAACCGGATTGGACACACGGACCTTGTGGTCATACCATTTTCCCTTTGTCCCAATCAACGCCAAATCAAATTCTGTTTCCAGCTTAGGGACAGGCACGTCAAAACCATAGACTTCCTCTGTCATTCCATCACTGTATGTGACGGTATCTTCTGTCGGCAAAAGCAGTTTCGCCCCTTCTTTCGCCGCATCTTCAGCCAGTCCAGGATAAAGGTTTAAAATTTTCTTTGAACCAAGCGTAATATGAATGGCCATTTCCCCATCCCCTACGGTCAGCGTCCCCTTGCCTTCACAAGTTTCATTGACACGGAACATACTGCTGTCCGTCGTAAACTCTGCTGTATAAACCCCATCTGGCAATTCCACTGTATCCTGATCCTGCTTTCCTGCCGCACTACTTTTAGGCCTATCTTCCGCTGGCCCTTGCGGTAATGATTCTGGTACCATTTCTGATGATTTCTGTGCGTTATTGTTATTTCCACAACCTACAAACAGCATAGCGCTAAGAAGCGAAATGACAATTATTTTGTTTCTCTTCATGCTTTATCCCCACCTATTTATCCTTCATTACATCTGCCGTATGCTTTACATAAAGCTGCCGGATTGCTTCAATGGAACCAAGCCCTTCTACCTGTACATCCACGCTTTCAAAATTTCCGGAAGCATTGAACATACTAACCCATGAATCCTCTTCTTCTCCTGCCATATCATGATTGGCATGGTCGCCTGCCACAACCATCAACGGGCGGAGGATTACCTTTTTATAACCTGCCCGTGCCACAGCATCTATCACTGCCTCGCAGGATGTTTCCTCCGGTTCCCCTTCTACTGTACCGATAAATGCATTAACACAGCCGATGTCCGTCATTTGTGCCTGCATCTGGCTGTAACTTACTTTTGCCGCATGGGAAGTGCCGTGCCCCAAAAATACGAATGCCGTACTGTCTTCCAGCGCTTCTGCCAGGCTTCCATAGCCTGCATCCTCCACGGCTGCCGCAAGGATTGCTTCCGCTACCGCCGCCTTGTCCTCATTGACAGCCGATGCATCTTTACCGACATCGCCAAGGAGCGGTTCCGCTACCATAACGGTTTCAAATTTGCCGCGGTATAAATCGACCGCTTCCATCAGTTCATCATATTCTGCCCCATGCATCAGATGGGTAGGCTGTATTACTAAATTCTTTACCCCGTTTGCTGCCGCACGTTCCAATGCCTGGTCCATATTGTCAATGGATTCTCCATCCCGCGCCTGCACATGGTTAATAATAATCTGTGCCGTAAAAGCCCTTCTTACAGCCCAATCAGGATTTGCTGCCTGTATGGCATCCTCAATTCCTTTTATATCCTCAACACGGCTGCCGTTAAAGGAAGTTCCAAAACTAACTACCAGAATTTCATTTTCTCCAATATCATCCTGGTTCCTCGGATCATCTTTCGAAGCGTCGCCTGTATCCTTTCCAAAATAATCAGGATCAGCTTCTTCCCCTTCTACCAATTCTTTCTGGGCATCTGTCAGCGCATCCCATGCCGCTTTTGCCTGCGCACACTGCGCATCCGTATCTTCGGTCCTCTCCTGCACATAGATTGCATCAATCAATGCAGCAACTTCATCAGCCTTGGCCTGGTCAGAAGCTTCATCATCCCCTGTGCCTGGTTCTTCTGCCTGGGCTTGGCTGCCATCGCTTCCATCTCCAGCCTGTACGGAATTTACCGCGGATGCCGGAGTATCCTTTGAACAGCCTGCCAATGCCAGTGGGCAGGCCATAGCACCAGTTAATAAAACAACAGCTAATTTCTTTTTCATTTTTCCCCTCTTTCCCCTTGCAGTTCACAAGGATATTATTTTATACAAAAAAAATCCTCTACCATAACTACGGTAAAGGATTCGTACACAAAATAAGCCTACAGAATACTCCGATGCGGACAATCGTCCATCATGCTTTCTGTAAGTCCAAAACGTACAACCAGTTACTCGTGGCCTGAAACAATGTTTCTGTACAGCATCCAGGCAGGTCTCCCGGCTTATAGATCATCGTATCAGCCGCCTTCCCAGTTTCCCAGTGGCATATCGGCTTCCACTCCCTAATTACGGTGACGAGTTCGTACAGGATTTGCACCTGTTTCCCTTTTCACCAAAACCAACGCTTATTTCATGCATTGTTTTGACACCTGTATGCTATTTATTCAATTATCTAAAGTATAACATATTTTTTCTTAATGTCAATACGGCAAACACGTTACTATTCACGGCCTGGGGCCGCTCATAGTAACCATTCGGGGCGATAATTGGAAGTTTGCTTCGCAAAATCGCCCCTCACTCCTGAATCATGTCCTCACGGAATGCGCAGTTTATGCGCATTCCTGGCCCGTGAATAGTAACGGGCCGCTCATAGTAACCATTCGGGGCGATAATTGGAAGTTTGCTCCGCAAAATCGCCCCTCACTCCTGAATCATGTTCCCACGGAATGCGCAGTTTATGCGCATTCCTGGCCCGTGAATAGTAACAAGGATACAGCGGTGTTTGTCAAAAAAACGTCCAAAGGCAAGATAACTGGCTACCCTATATATCCCGCGAATACAAACGCAAAGATATAAGAAGCCGCCGCGACGCAAGCCCAGGTAATCCCGCCAAGGGCAATTGGCTTTAACCCTTTGGAAAATACATCTTTAAACTTGATTTTAAACCCTACGCCTGCAAGCGCGGATGCAAACAGGAACTTGCTTGCTGTCGTTAACAGGCTGATCCCTTTTTCGGTAAACACGCCCACTGTGTTCAGCCCGGCCATTACTACAAACCAGAGGATAAACATCGGGAATGTTTTCTTTACTACCATTAAGATGCTGTCGTTGCTGCCCAGTTCCCCGCTGTTTTTCGCTTCGCGCGCCATTAAAACGGACCAGACGACGGCTACGAAGATCAGCATGCTGGTACGTACCAGCTTGACATTCAAAGCGCCGTTAAAATCCGGGTTTCCAATCATTGCCTGGAACGTAGCCTGTGCGCCTGCTACAGACGATGTATCGTTGATAGCCGTACCAGCTACAAACGCAAACTGGTTGTCCGTAAACCCGATAGCAGGCGCTATGTATGGATAGGAAAAAGCTGAAATTGTATCAAACAGGAAAATTGCTGCCATACCAAACGCGATCTCTGCATCCGTCGCTTTAATGATCCGGCTTAACGTAGCGATCGCTGTACCGCCGCAGATACAAGTACCGCCGCCTACTAGGACGGAAGTATTCCTTGTAACCCCTATCTTCCTCCCTGCCAAGAATGCTATGGTAAAGGAAAGGCAAATATTGAACAAAATGAGCGGCAAAGCCTTTACGCCTGTCCCCAAAATGGAAGCAAAACTCAGCGTACCGCCTGTTAAAATAATCCCCCAGTTCAAGAACTGTTTACTACTATAAGTTGTACCTTCTTTAAAATCTTTATCTATGGAAGGCATTAGGTTGCATATAATCATAGAAACCAGCAATGCTACCATCGGCCCGCCCATGACCACACGACCAAATAAAGACGACTGCAAATCCGTAGACTTGGTTGCCAACAATCCAATAATCAGGCACAAAATGATCGCGCCATATTTTTTCTTTGATTCCATAAATAGATGCCTCGTTCTTTCTATACTCACGAGCGATAAAGTTTGCCATATAGCTTGAGGCAGTAACGCCCGTGAGTCGGCGTAAATTAGCAAAGTTTACTGCACACTAGTATAAATGGCCATTAACAGGTTGCTCCTCCTACCAAATGGAGCTGGGCATCTAAAATTTCCTGCTTCCTTTCCAGTATATCGTTTGCAAGCAGCTGTTTTTCTACCTCTGCAAAACCAATCCTATCAATGGTATCTGCGAACCGTTCTCCGGTCTTGCCCTGTTCACGGAACAGCAGGATTGCTTTTTCAACGGTATCCAGTAGTTCTTCTTCCGTCTTAAAGATCTTGGATAACGGCTGGCCGTGCGCAGTCCTTTTGCCCCACCTTCCGCCAATGTAAATACGGTAGCCTGGCGTGCCTTCTTCGATTACGTCAAATGGGCATTTTGCAATGCAGCGTCCACAGTTGTTGCAGGTATCCGGGTCAATGGCAAGCGTATCGTCTTCCATCTTTGCCGCACCCATTGGACAGGCAGACTCAACCTGGCATTTCTTGCAGCCGTTGCACATATCTTCATCAACATTCGGGACCATCTGGCCTACAATGCCAAGGTCATTTAAATCCGGCTTTACACAGTTGTTTGGGCAGCCGCCGGTTGCAATCTTAAATTTATGAGGCAGCCGCACGGTACGGTAGCCTTTGTAAAAACGTTCATGGATTTTTTCGGACAATGCGAACGTGTCGTAAAGCCCATACTGGCAGGTCGTCCCTTTGCAGGCTACTACCGGGCGTACCAGCGAACCTGTGCCGCCGGTTTCCAGCCCAGCCTGTGCAATATACTCCCGGAACGGCTCGATATTGTCATAATGCACGCCGCGCACCTCAACGGTAAGGCGTGTGGTAAATTCTACTTCGCCGCTGCCAAATTTTTGTGCCGCTTCGCCAATGATCCGGGTCTGTTCGGAAGTGATCTTGCCATTTACCGTTATAATCCTTGCATTGAACAGGTCGGTCCCTTTATTATTTAAAAAACCAAGCGCTTTTACCCTTTTGATGTCTTCCGGTTTTATTGTGCATCCCATACTTGTATCCTCCTAGTATTGTATTCTATTTTTCATTATGCAGCCTTGCCCCGCCAAAGGCCGGGCGCTGCTTTTACACTGTAACGTCATTAAAGGTAATGCCGCCTTCCAGCACTTTCGTATTCTGATACCCATAGAATTTCAGCCGGTTTTGCAGCAGGTACGCCCGCTTCCCTTTGTTGCAGACAAGCAGGATCTTGTCGTTTGTACCAAACCCTTCAATTGGCCCTTCTACGGTGGTCAGATCCACATACGGCGCCCCTTCGATCGAAGGCGTCAGGCAGCCGTCGATGACTTTATAGCCTTCTGCTGCACCAGCGGCATATTCGGCAGGCGTAAAGGTTTCAAATTTGCCGTTAATCTTATTCATCAGCACATTCAGCGTATGTTCAAACGGATGGATAGCGGTCGAAAATGGCGGCGCATAAGCCAGATCCATATCCGCCAGGTCGGTAAGCGTACCTTTTAGCATAATGCCCGTAACTGCAATATCAACCACTTTATCTACAGCCCCGGCCCCGATTACCTGTACGCCCAAAAGCCTTAAGGATTCCTTATCTGCAATCATCTTAATAATAAATGAACCTGCGCCTGGGTAGTAGTGTGCTTTGTCATCTACAACAGTGACTACGCTGACTGGCTGGAAGCCTTCCGCCGATGCCTGCGCTTCCGTAAGCCCTGTGCGCCCCACATTCATACCCGGCAGCTTGCATACGGCTGTCCCTAGCGCGCCCCGGTAGGAAAGCCCTGCACCCATCATATTTTGTGCGATCAGGCGCCCGTGGATATTGGCGGTAGAGCCCATTGGCGACCATGCTTCTTTTCCAGTCAAAGCATTATGTACCATTGCGCAGTCGCCTGCCGCATAGACATCCGGGATATTTGTCTCGCCCTGTGCATTGGTTAACACGGTCCCTTTAAACATCTCAATGCCGCTGCCTTCCAAAAATGCGGTATTTGGACGGATCCCTGCGCTAAGTACGACCAAGTCCGCCTTATAGGCTTTTTTGCTTGTCAACACTTTTTCTGCCTTGCCGTCCCCTTCAATGCCAGTAACTGCAACCCCAGTAACAACCGGGATGCCGCTTTCTTGGAGCTTGCCTTCTACATACTCTGCCATCTCGGCGTCAAAGCCCGGCAGCGCATGCGGCGCCATATCCAAGACAAATGGGCGCACCCCTTGCAGCTTTAAGTTTTCTGCAATTTCCAGCCCAATATAGCCTGCGCCGACCACAACCGCACGTTTCACATTCCCCGCATCCACTACTTCGCGCAGCCGGATGGCATCCTCTGGGGTCCTTACAAAAAATACGTTTTCCAGGCCACAGCCTTCGATCGGAGGTTTTACTGGGCTTGCCCCTACCGAAATGACCAGCTTGTCATAGCCATACTCTTTTTCTTCCCCTGTCTTTAGATTACGGGCCGTAACCTTTTTTGCCTGTGTATCCACTTTCACGGCTTCTGTTTCCGTCAGTACCGTTACACCGGTCAATTTTGCATACTTTTCAGGCGTATTTACAATTAACTGCCCTTTGTCCTCAATCACATGGCCAACATAATAAGGCAGCCCGCAACCTGCATAAGAAATATTTTTGCCCTTGTTTAACACGGTCACTTCATTGCCGCGGTCTTCCCTCATTAATTTTGCCGCGATCTTGGTCCCTGCGGCGACACCGCCAAGTACTAAAACTTTCATCTGATACCCTCCTTGTATTTATCACAACAGCCCAGACAAGCCGGGCCAGCTGCCCTAGCACAACCATTGCCCTCCTGCACGCCTTTGGACACCTGCTAACCATTTGGGGCAAATATTAGAAGAATGTGCCCATGAACCGTAACACCATTGAATCTCACCGTTAAAAACTGTAAAAAAAAATGGCAAAAAAAGACAATGTTTTATTAGAATATAATAACACTTGATAAATAAAAAATAAAATAGTAAAATCTAAGACATAGTATAGGGTTTTTCCTATACCCAACCGGCACCCGTTTGTATGGAATGCCCATTCCGTTATCGTTTTCATGGCCTTGGAACCTTCAACCGGCTATGGTATTACAAAATTTGCTTTACATTTAGGAGATAAGGAAAATGGCGACACTAAAACAGCTGAAAACTTTTATTGCAGTTGCAGAATATAAAAAAATGAGCGAAGCGGCCAAAAAGCTTTATATTTCCCAGCCAACAGTCAGCCAGGTTATATCCGACCTGGAAAATGAATATCACGCAAAACTTTTTAACCGGGTTTCCAAACAACTGGAGATCACCCCGGCAGGGACGCTTCTATTAAGCCATGCCCGCGAAATCACTGCGGTCAGCGAACAGCTGGAACAGTCTATGAAATATGTCAATTCCCTACGCCCGCTGCGGATCGGCGCAACCATTACGATCGGAAATATATTAATGAGTTCCATTGTAGAACAGCTGATAAAAACCTATCCTGACATTGATGCGACTGTAATTGTCAACAACACAAAAATTATCGAACAAAAACTGCTTCATGACGAACTGGACATTGCAATGGCAGAAGGCATTATCGTCCACCAGGACATTATTACAAAACCCGTGATGGAAGACTCCCTATGTTTGATCTGCGGGAAAAACCATCCGTTTGCCTCCAGGAATTCGATCACAATGGAAGACCTGCGCAACCAAAATTTTATCCTGCGGGAAAAAGGGAGCGGCACCCGGGCCATTTTTGAAAATATAATGCTGGCCCACCATATCCCATATGTAGTCAAATGGGAATGCAGCGGGCGATGCGCCATCATTGACGCAGTACGCCATAACCTCGGCCTGGGCATCCTGTCACAGCAGTGCGCAGCGGAATATGTAGATAAAGGCGAAGTAGCATCCTGCCTAATCGAAGATGTTTCGATGAAACGCTATTTTTACCTGTGCCATAACCAGAACCGGGCCATAACTTCACAGATGCGGGATTTTACAAACGTTGTCATTTCTATGTCAGACTGCTGCTGACAGCCGGATGGACAAAAAAAGCGGATCATGTCCTCACGGAATGCGCAGTTTATGCGCATTCCTGGCCCTTGAATAGTAACTCCGCTTTTACAAAACTGCTATGCAAAATCAAAAATCGACATCTGGTTAGACTCTGGTATCCCTCCTAAAATACCAAGCTCCCCCATTAAATCTGCAACTGATTTGCTCACCTTTGACCGCTGCCTAAAATCGTCTTTGGATAAAAACGGGCCGTCTTTGACCGCTTCTACGATCCCATCCGCCGCTTTCTCGCCCAGCCCTTCAATGGCACTAAGCGCTGGCATAAGCTTTCCGTTTATGATCTGGAAATGGCGTGCTTTTACTTTATCCAATGCGATCGGGCAGAACGAAAAACCCCTGGCATGCATCTCCTGCACGATCTTCATATCTTTTATCGTATCCAGTTCCTTTTTGGAAAGGGAGTCCCTGCGCCTTTCATAGTTGCGCAGATGGTACGCCAGCTTTTCCGGGCCCTGGCACATGGTTTCATAGCTGAATGCGGTTGCCCGGATTGAAAAATAAGCCGCATAATAAGCTAACGGGTAAAATACCTTGCAGTAGGCAATGCGCCATGCCATCATAACATAAGCCGCTGCATGGGCTTTTGGGAACATATATTTGATTTTCTGGCATGACCAGATATACCAGTCTGGTACATTATGCGCTTTCATGGCAGTAATCCATTCATCCTTTAGCCCCTTGCCTTTACGCACCGATTCCATAATTGTAAACGAAAGTTCACTTTCCAAACCCATCCCAATTAAATAGATCATAATATCGTCACGCGTACAGATCGCCGTTGAAATCGTCGCTTTTCCTTCTTCTATTAAAGTCTGCGCATTCCCCAGCCATACATCCGTACCATGCGATAGGCCGGAAATACGTACAAGGTCTGAAAAGGACTGCGGCTTTGTATCGATTAGCATCTGGATAACAAACTCTGTCCCAAACTCCGGGATGCCCAGGGAACCAACCGTACAGCCTCCAATGTCTTCCGGTGTAATGCCCAATGCTTCCGTACTTTTAAAAATCGACATTACCGCCGGGTCGTCCAGCGGGATCTCCGTTGCATTCAGGCCGGTCAGGTCTTCCAGCATCCGGATCATCGTCGGATCATCGTGCCCAAGGATGTCTAGTTTTAACAGGTTATGGTCGATCGAATGGTATTCAAAATGTGTCGTTATTATATCCGTCGTCATATCATTGGCGGGACGCTGGATCGGTGTAAAGGAATAGATTTCTTCGCCTACCGGCAGCACGACAATACCGCCCGGATGCTGCCCGGTCGTGCGCCGGATGCCAACGCAGCCTTGCACAATACGGTTAATCTCACAGTAGCGTTTATGGATGTCCCGCTCGTCATAGTACTTTTTTACATAGCCAAACGCCGTCTTATCCGCCATCGTGCCAATCGTACCGGCCCGGAATGTCTGCCCTGCGCCAAAAATAACTTCGGTATATTTATGTGCTTTGCTTTGGTAATCGCCGGAAAAATTCAAGTCAATATCCGGCTCCTTGTTCCCTTTAAACCCCAAAAAAGTCTCAAACGGGATGTCAAACCCTGCCTTCACCAACGGCTTGCCGCAGTTTGGGCAGAGCCGGTCTGGCATATCGCAGCCGCAGCGCCCGGAATAGGCCTTTACTTCTTTGGAATCAAAATCGCTGAAATGGCAGTTCCCGCAGTAATAATGGGGGCTTAACGGGTTCACTTCCGTAATTCCGCTCATCGTCGCTACGAACGAAGATCCGACCGACCCACGCGAACCAACCAGGTAGCCGTCTTCCACCGACTTCCACACGAGTTTTTGTGCAATAATATACATCACGGCATAGCCGTTGGAAATAATGGATGTCAGTTCCCGCTCCAGCCGTTTTGAAACAATGTCCGGCAGGTCTTCCCCATACATTTCATGCGCCTTATTGTAGCATATATCCCGCAAAAGCTGGTCTGAATTTTCAATCACCGGAGGCGCTTTGTCCGGGCGCACCGGGGAAATCGGCTCGCATAGGTCACAGATCAAGTTTGGGTTTGTAATTACAACCTCCTCCGCCTTCTGGCTGCCCAGGTAGGCAAATTCCTCCAGCATTTCTTCGGTTGTATGCAGATACAGGGGCGCCTGCTCTTCCGCATCTTTAAACCCCTGCCCGGCCATAATGATCCGGCGGTACTCGGCGTCTTGCGGGTTTAGGAAATGCACGTCGCAGGTCGCCACAACCGGTTTATGGAAATCCTCGCCCAGCTTTACGATTTTTTTATTGATCTCCTGCAAATCTTCCACAGATTCCACCGGATATTTTTCTTCCCGCAGCATAAATGCATTGTTGCCGTTTGGCTGGATTTCCAGGTAATCGTAAAAATTGACCAGCCTTGCAATTTCCGCCTGCGGCCTTCCTAACAGCAGCGCCTGGTACAGCTCCCCAGCCTCACAGGCGGAACCAAGCAGCAGCCCTTCCCGGTAACGCACCAGCTCGCTCTTTGGAATCCTTGGGCGTTTGTTAAAATAAGTAAGGTGCGACAACGAAACGAGCCGGTACAAATTCACGCGCCCATAATCGTTGGTTGCCAGGATGATCGCATGGTAGGTCGGCATTTTCTGTATCTGCTGCGGCTGCGCTTTCCCTTTTTCATTTAGTGCGTCCAGGTTTTCAATGCCGCGGCTTTTAAGCATAGCGATAAATTTTACAAAAATCTCCGCCGTACATTCCGCATCATCTACCGCACGGTGGTGGTGGAACAGCGATATTTGAAGGTCTTTTGCCACGGTATCCAATTTAAAACGGTTTAAATGCGGCAGCAGGTACCTTGCCATTGCCACCGTATCAACAACGGTAAAGCCGCATGGAAGGCCCAGGTCCGCACAATTTTTGCGGATAAAGCCCATATCAAATTCCGCATTGTGCGCCACCATCACGCAGCCTTGGCAAAATTCCATAAACTGCGGCAAAACCACGTCAATGGCCGGTTCATTAGCGACCATATCATCCCGGATTTTCGTAAGTTCCTCGATTTTAAACGGGATCGGCACCTTCGGGTTGACAAATTTGGAAAAACGGCCTACAATCCGGCCATCCTCTACTTTCACCGCACCAATCTCAATGATCTTATGGACATTCGGGCTTAACCCCGTCGTCTCCAAGTCAAATACCACATACGACCCTTGCAGGCTCTGCCCTTTTGCATCAAAAACAATCGTTTTTAAATCATCCACAAGGTACGCTTCCACACCATAGATCAATTTAAAATCCACCCCGTCCGGCACCGCATGGTTTGCAATTGGAAATGCCTGCACCGCGCCGTGGTCGGTAATTGCAATCGCCCGATGCCCCCAGGAAATGGCCTGTTTAATAATATCCCCAACATCAGAAATACCGTCCATATCGCTCATTTTCGTATGACAATGCAGTTCTATGCGCTTCCTTGGGCTGGTATCCAGCCGGCGTACCGTAAAATCAGGGATTTTCTTGATGCCGGATATGGAGCTTAACGTCAGCTCGCTGTCAAACCGGTCATAGGCCGTTACGCCCTTGACCTTTAGAAAAGCCCCTTTTTTGACATCTTTTAGCAGTTCGTCCAATTGCTCGTTTTTCACAAATATTTTTATAATGATCGAATCCGTAAAATCCGTCAACGTTACGATCACAATGCTTTTCTCGCCGCTTTTTAATGCACGCGTATCGACGGCAATGACGTTCCCACGGATAGCAGTTTCGCCCATCTCCCCAGTGATCTGGTTAATCGGCGTTATTTCTTCGTCAAAATCCCGCCCATAGACGACATCTGGGTTATCCGAACGCTTTAATGGATAATCCCTGCGGCCTCCGCCATTTTTAAACGCCTGCCTGCCCGTGCCTTTGCGTGTACCTCCTGAAGACGGGGCGCCTGCATAGCTGCCCGGTGGTGCAGCATTTCCTGCACCGCCCCCTGATACTTGCCCTGCCAGGCTGCCTTGTGGCGGGTAGCCTGCTGCCGTACCAGATACACTGCCTTGTGGCGCATCGCTTGCTGCTGCACCAGATACCCCGCTTTGTGGCGGATAGCCTGACGGTATACCGTTTTCCGGCCCATAGATGGCCGCTCCACCGGGCAGGCCGCCTTGCGGCACATAGCCTGCCATGCCGTCTAGCATGCCATCCTCCATGCTGTTTTCGGGCACGTAGCCTGCCATCCAGTTTTCCAGCATACTATCGGAAAAACCTTCATCCGGCAGATAGCCTGTAATGCCGTCTTCCGGTATGCCGCCCTCCATACCGGCCCCTTGCGCAGCGCCTGTGGCTTTTTGCAGCGCAGCAGGGCCCTCCATCGCCTGCCCCGGTATGCTGCCTTGGCCCAATGCCTGCCCATAGCCTTCCATACCGCTGTTATGCGGCAGCTGCCCAAGGACCCGGCGGACTTCATATGCAATCTGCTGATCAGCATCTTCACGCCTGTTCTTTTTCTTTGGTTCAAATACGGGCTCAATCGAAACATCCAGCCCGCAGCGGTCACGGATGACTTTATACAATATCTCCAGCAGCTCATCCGCACGTTCCTGTGCCACAACAGAATCCTCCAAGTAAAGGCGCATCTGCCCCGGCTCGGCAAACTCCGTCCTGGCACAGCGGAACAGGTTGTATATCAAAAGGCTGTACGCCTTTAGTTCTTCCAGGATACTGTCTTTATACAATTCCAGCAGCGTTTCCGGCGTATACTGCGTAGAAAGCTGGTAACGCTCAATGATTTTTACCGTTATCTCCTGTTTTGGAAACAGCTGGTCTTTAATATTTTTTTCTAGCTGAAATATATTTTTCTTATGGATCAACCGGGTGCCATGCAGGTAAATACGCAGATGGGTGCGCGCCTGGTTGGATACGACACGCGGCACATCCATATCCGTAAGCAGCCGCTTCATTTCCCCGCCGACCTGCAATACAGGAAACACTTCAAAAAAATTTTTGGACATATCGATTCACCCCAAGCAGCCGGCCAATACAATTAATCAATTGCTCCCCCAATGCAGCAGTTCCTCACGCAATGCGGATAGCAGCTGTTCTTCCGGGAGTTTTTTCACAACTTGCCCACGTTTTATTAAAAGCCCTTCCCCGGCCCCGCCAGCAATACCAATATCCGCTTCCTTTGCTTCCCCTGGCCCATTTACTACGCAGCCCATCACAGCTACTTTTATATCCAGCGGAATATCCGCGGCCATTTCTTCCACCTGGTTTGCTAACCCGATCAAATCAATATTCGTCCTGCCGCACGTCGGGCAGGATACAACTTCGACCCCTCCCCGGCGCAGCCCCAGCGTCCGCAAAATCAATTTTGCAGCTTTGACCTCTTCCAAAGGGCTGCCGGTCAGCGATACGCGGACCGTATCCCCTATCCCCTGGTTTAAGATCAACCCCAGGCCAACCGCTGATTTAATGCTGCCGCTCAAAATAGTCCCGGCTTCTGTAATGCCTACATGCAGCGGATAACTGGATTTCGCCGCAATCAACTCATGTGCCCGCACGCACATCATAACATCCGAAGACTTAATGCTGATAACCAGGTTATGATAGCCCAAATCCTCAATTAATGCTACCTGTGCCAAAGCGCTTTCCACAATCCCCTCTGCGGTAACGCCGTGGTATTTTTCCACAACCGCTTGTTCCAACGAACCGCTATTGACGCCGACCCGGATCGGTATCCCGCGTTCTTTTGCCGCATCCACAACTGCTTTTACACGTTCCCTGGAACCAATATTCCCCGGATTAATACGGATTTTATCTGCACCGTGTTCGATAGCTGCGATAGCCAGCCTGTAATCAAAGTGTATGTCTGCCACCACTGGGATCTGCACCTGCCTTTTGATCGATTCCAACGCCAGTGCCGCTTCCATTGTAGGAACAGTACAACGGATGATGTCGCAGCCTGCGGCTGCAAGCTGGTTGATCTGTGCAACCGTAGCGGGTATATCTTCGGTTTTGGTATTTGTCATAGACTGGATTAAAATTGGGCTGCCGCCGCCGATCGTGCGGCTGCCTATACTGACTTTTTTCGTATGTTTCCTTGCTATTTCCATGTTGTGCTCCTCCGTATTGGTTTTGGTTTTGTTTTGATTGGGGGTGTTCGTTTTTTTTGTGGGGCTGTAGAGGGGGGGGGTGGTAGTGGCCTTCTGGATGCGGCTATTTTTTGGCAGAGGTACACTTAAGAACTGTGAAAAAACAACTTTAGGAACTGTCCAGAAATAACGTTTAAATAGTGCGCAGGATTTTTCTTCGAGAGTGCAGAGCAAAAATCAGGCGCATAGCGGACTATGTTGATTACTTTTGGCTGCCTTAACCCACCGCCTAAAGCCAGTTCACTATTCTATACAGACAACTTTACCTGCTGCTCAAAACCAATTTGCCTTTTCACTTCTAAATTGCGGCTCACCGCTATTTTCATATGGATTATAACGGTTCAGATTACAGCCAACCCATCAAATATTCTCTAAGGCCTTTCTAAGGAACTGTCAGCGGCATTCTTTTTCACTTCGTCGTCCAATTCCATGCCTGTAATTTTCTAAACGTTGTTTATAGCTTTGGGCAATCCGGCTTTTCCCAGTAATACTACCGTCCGCGTTGATAATATCGCCATCCTCATTATTCCATGCCCTAATTGCTAGATCCATTAATGGTTCTACCACCCTCATTGGTAATTCATCAAGATTATCAATTGCAAGCCACGGAAATGCACGAAACATTTTATGATCACCAATCAGAAACATATATCCTAACAGTTCCATGTTTCTAAAAACAAAATAGAACTGCGGCAATTTTTCCCCAACTGACCCATCCATTATCCGGCGCATTGTTTTTATACTTCCATATGCAGGAAGAAAACCAATGGAACTTAAAGAAACGAGAGCAGATTCCCGTTGCTCAAGTGACATATCCCGATAATTATAAAACCGTTCCATACTCCACCACACCTTTCAAAGACGCCCCGTACAAAGCAAAATTTTAACAACAACTAACACATGAACTAAAAATTGAAATCTACCATAGCGCAAATTATCCTTACACAAAACTATAATTCCTATCAACCATAGAGCAGCCATGCCAATAAACCACCACGCAACAAGCTGTGGGTTATCGCATCCTAGCTTCTTTTTCGAAACGCAGCAGGCTGCTGGGTATTAACACAAGTATGATAAATAACTTCCCTGCCAGCAGGTGAACCTTGGCGATAAAAGCCATCCATACCGTTGCCAAAAACAGCCGCATCCAGAAACTGGGGCTTTCCTGCTATGCTTGCGGAGAAATGCTGGAACCTCTTAGCATCCTGACACGGCCAGAATTTCCGGGCACGGATGCCCGGGAAAGGGGATTGCCGCCACGGACGGCGGGTCAATCCCCGGTTCGTCCGGTACCTATAACCTTGGCACAGAATGCTTAGAGGTTCCTGCATTTCGCAGCGGCATAGCAGGAAAGCCCCAGTTTCTGGATGCAGCGTCCGGACAGCCACTTAAAGCCCCAGCTAGCCGCCTTCCCTAATTGCAGCCCTCAAAAACCTACATCACAATTTTGCGAATATCATTAAACATAATCACAACCATCAAAGCCATCAAAGCCACCAAAAATACAAAATTCAATGCCCCCTCCTTGTTCGGGTCGAGGCGCTTGCCGCGCACGGCTTCGACAATTAAGAACACCAGCCTGCCCCCGTCTAACGCCGGGATTGGCAAAAGGTTCATAACGCCCAGGTTCGCGGACAGCAAAATACACATATTAAGCATATTTAAAAATACCATAAACGCCCCATCCGGCTTAGATTGTGTATAGGAATCCCCAATCACTTTTACAATACCCACAGGCCCTGACATTTCGTTAACGCTGATACGCCCTTTCACCAGCTGGCCAAGGCTTTCTACCGTAGATGTGATCCAGTATTTTACCTCATAAACGCTGTACTGGAGCGTTTCTAACAGCGTCCCCTTGGTGCGTGCGGAGGAGCCGTAAAAGCCCATTAAATAGCTGCCGCTTTCTTCGTTATACTTTGGCGTCAAAACAGCTTTATACTGTTTGCCATCCCGCTTGTATGTCACTTCCACTGGTTCCCCTTCATGGAAATACGTATACACGGAAACTTCCCGGTATAAATGGATGCGTTTGCTGCCCAGCTTTACGATTTCGTCGCCTGCCTGGATCCCTGCCTCTTTGGCTGGATAGCCGTCCATAACATCTTTGAGCACAGGACGGTCAAACCCGACACTGCCAACGATAATAAGCGAAAATACAAATGCCATGATAAAATTAAACACTGGCCCTGCTGCTACAATGGAAATACGCTGCGGTACGCTCTTGCTGTTAAAACTGCGTGCATCTACGCTTTCCTCGTCCTCGCCCTCCATCATACAGGCTCCGCCAAACGGCAGCAGCTTTAAGGAATACTTGGTTTCCCCTTTGGTAAAACCAACTAGGGTAGGCCCAAGCCCTAAGCAAAACTCGTTGACTTTTACGTCATTGAATTTTGCCAGCAGAAAATGCCCAAGTTCATGAAATAAAATAATCACACTGAAAATAATCAATGCCAAAATAATGTTCAACTTACCACCTGCTTTCTATCCATTCATAAACAGCCTGCTCTGTTTCCAATATTTCATCCAGGCTTGGATGCTCTATATAATGGCAGTTTTCCATGCACTCATGGATTACCTGCGTAATTTCCAAAAACTTTAGTTTTCCATCCAAAAATTTTGCAACCGCACGCTCATTTGCTGCATTT
The DNA here is from genome assembly GCA_947089855.1 of uncultured Eubacterium sp. Taxonomy (GTDB): domain Bacteria; phylum Bacillota; class Clostridia; order Lachnospirales; family Lachnospiraceae; genus Eubacterium_J. Next base: position 6,483 of record CAMUML010000028.1, on the reverse strand, counting down.
AAAATCGTCGGCATATTCCCGCCGCGCCCGGCTGCACGCCACGCAAGCGCCAGCCCTTCAAACGTATCGGTATCCGGTTTTTCAAAACTAATGTTCCCAAGTGCAAAAAAATCCAGCCGTTTTCCGGACAACGGCCGACGGTATGGATAATATAGGGCATATTGGATGGGCAGGCGCATATCTGGGGTGCCAAGCTGCGCAATAATACTGCCATCTTCAAATTCCACCATAGAATGTATGACCGACTGCGGCTGGACGACGACCTGGATCTGGCCTAATTCTACGCCAAACAGCCATTTCGCCTCCATTACTTCCAGCCCTTTATTGACCATTGTCGCAGAATCTACAGTAATCTTTTTTCCCATGCTCCAGTTGGGATGGCATAGGGCATCCTCCACCCGGATATGGGCAAGCTGCCCACGTGTCTTGCCGCGGAACGGCCCGCCAGACGCAGTCAACAGGATTTTCGACACCTGGTTTTCAGCTTCCCCGTTGATTGCCTGGAAAATAGCACTGTGCTCGCTGTCAACCGGCAAGATGGAAACCCCGTATTCCGAAATAAGCGGCATGATCAAATGGCCGGCTGTCACCAGTGTCTCCTTATTTGCCAATGCAATGTCCTTTTTTGCACGGATAGCCGCTACCGTCGGGCGCAGGCCAATCATACCGACAATAGCTGTTACAATCATATCCGGCCCCGGCATCGAAGCGGCATCTATTAGGCCATCCATGCCGCTTTCAATGCGCACCGGCAAGTCTTTTACCCGCAGCCGCAAGCGTGCAGCGTCCGCTTCGTCCCATACAGCTGCAAGCTTTGGACCAAATTCACGTATCTGCTGTTCCAGCAGATCAATATTTTTGCCCGCGGTAAGCGCCCATACTTTTATATCGCCCTGTTCCCTTGCTACCGCTAGCGTCTGCGTACCAATCGAACCAGTCGAACCTAGAATCGCAATATTCTTCATGTTACCACCTTTACCACTCACCCTGAAATAACAGCTGGCTTTCAAAAACCTGCCCCTTCCATTAAGATATAATTTGCCAGGTAAAAAATAACCGGCGCTGTAAAGATCACGCTGTCAAACCGGTCCAGGATACCGCCATGCCCTGGTATCAATGTCCCGTAATCTTTGATTTCATAATTCCGTTTAATGGCGGATGCAGCCAAATCGCCTATCATGGAAACCATTCCCCCAACTGTGCTGATGGCTGCCATTACCAAAACCTGGGCCCTGGTAATGCCCATCTGTGCCTGGAAGGCCGTACCATATAACAAGGCAAGCAAAAATGTCCCTACAAGCCCGCCAACTGCCCCTTCCACCGATTTTTTTGGCGACAGGACAGGCGACATCTTATGTTTTCCAAACCGCACACCTACACAATACGCACAGGTGTCACAGCCCCAGGAACAGATAAAGATCAGCCATACAATATAGGCGCCCTGCGCCATCTCCCTGGCCTGGTAGACACAGGAGAGCATAGCAGCCACATAAAACACGCCAAAAAATACGGCCAGTATCTGCGATGCATGGTATTTGGGATAGGCAAATACATAAACTGCCAGCAGCACCGTTAGTAAAGCGAGCACATACAGCATTTCCTGTGGAAGCCACGGGCGGTATAAATCCAAATAATAGAGGATGGCAGCCGCATAGCCAATGCCTGCCGCTGCAGTCCGCTCTATTTTAAATACACGGTACAGCTCGTACATCCCAATCAACGATATGATACAGGATGCTGCCAGCAGCACTTCCCCGCCTGTAATGACCAAAGCAAGCGCCGCCGCTACCAATACAATACCGCTTATTAGCCTTGTCTTAAACATGAATCCACCTCAGCCTTCTGAAAGCCCGCCATACCTGCGGTCCCTGTTTTGATAAGATGCAACGGCTTTCTTTAATTCTTCTTCGTCAAAATCCGGCCAAGGGACCGTGGTAAAATAAAACTCGCTGTATGCCAGCTGCCAAAGCAGGTAATTGGAAAGCCGCTGTTCCCCGCTGGTGCGTATCAAAAGGTCCGGATCTGGGATGCCTGCCGTATCCAGATAGCTGGAAAACACTTCTTCGGTAACCGCATCTTCGGCCAGCTTCCCTGCCTTTATATCGGCAAATATCCGTTTTGCCGCCCGCAGCATCTCATCACGGCTTCCATAATTAAGTGCGATCTGAAAATAAAATCCATCATACTGGCTGGATACTTCCTCCAGTTCCCGTATCTGCGCCTGCAGCTTTGGGGCCAGCCTTGTAATATCGCCAAGGACACGTACCCGCATATTGTTTTTCTTTGCTGTTTTTAGGCAGGTTTTCATATAGCTGCCCAAAAGCTTCATCAACTCGTCTACTTCCCCCTCTGGCCTGCCCCAGTTTTCTGTGGAAAATGCATAGACTGTAAGATATTTTATTCCCATATGCCCTGCAATATCACAGATTTTTTCCACATTTTTCGCACCCATCCTATGCCCATAATTGCGCGGCATCCCCTTGCTTTTGGCCCAGCGGCCGTTCCCGTCCAAAATAATCGCAACGTGCTGCGGTATTTTCATTTCCATCCCTTTCCCCTTATCCTTATATATGGAAAACGGGGACATTGCCGCGGCTATGTCCCCCGATGATCTTAAACAGTCATAATTTCCTTCGTCTTTTCCTCTACCGCTTTATCGACATCAGCAATATATTTATCTGTCAGCTTTTGGATCTCACCCTCCAGCTCCTTAATTTCATCTTCCGATATATCTTCCTTTTTCCCAAGTTTTTTAAACGCATCGTTCGCATCGCGCCGGATATTGCGGACAGCCACTTTGGCCGACTCCCCTTTTTTCTTGATTTCCTTCGCGAGTTCCTTACGCCTTTCTTCCGTCAGTTCCGGAAAAGCAAGGCGGATCGATTTGCCGTCATTGGTCGGGTTAATGCCCAGGTCGGAAGTAAGGATTGCTTTTTCGATTTCTTTCACCATAGATGGTTCCCAAGGCTGGATAAGGATCATCCTTGGTTCCGGTACGTTGACATTTGCAACCTGCTGGATAGGCGTAGGCGTCCCGTAATAATCAACACGCAGCCTGTCCAGTACATGCGGGTTTGCCCTGCCGGCACGGATGCTGCCGTATTCTTCCTGCAGGTTCCCCAACGATTTACGCATCTTATTTTCATACTGAACTAATCTGTCATCCATAAAAACCTCCTGTGTTAGATGCCGCAACTGTTTTGATGCATCCCGTTGCGGCAAACCCTTTATACAGTAATGACAGTTCCATTGAAATTGCCGCTGATTGCTTTTACAATACTGTCCGGCTCATTCAGGCTGAACACATACATCGGCATTTTATTTTCCATACATAAAATAGAGGCCGACAGGTCAACGACAGCCAGTTTCTTTTGTATCACTTCGTCAATGGCCAGCGTATCATAACGGACTGCATCGGGGTTTAGCTTCGGGTCGCTGTCATAGACGCCGTCAACCGCCTTCGCCAGCAGCATCCCGTCCGCTTCAATTTCAACCGCGCGCAGTACCGCAGCCGTATCTGTGGAAAAATACGGATGCCCCGTCCCCCCGGCAAAGAAAACAGCCATATTGCGTGCAAAATATTTCTCAACCCGGTCTTTGGAAAACAGTTTCGTAAAAGAGCCGCACGCGAACGGGGTCAAGATATTGGCCTTCATGCCTTCGGACCGGAAAATTTCAGACACATAGATGCAATTCATAACCGTCGCCAGCATCCCGATCTGGTCAGCCTTTGTACGGTCGATCGCCTCACTGGTCCTGCCACGCCAAAAATTGCCGCCGCCAATTACAATGCCAACCTGGATCCCGCTATCTAACAGCTTTCTTACCTGCAGTGCAACCCCCCTTACCGTTTCCTCGTCAAATCCGGTTTTCTTTTCACCGGCCAGGGCTTCCCCGCTCAACTTCAAAAGAACTCTCTTCATCTTTTATTTGCCTTTCTTATTCTCCCCGCCAAACAGGCTGTCAACATCAATATCTGCATAGCACTGGGAGCAGAAGCCTTCAATTACGGCGCCATTGTTGATCTGCACAGACCGGGATTTGATATTGCCTACAATCACTGCGGAAGTATCCACAACAACTGGCCCTTGTACATCAATATCGCCCTTTACCGCACCTGCAATCACAGCAGATGTTGCAGAAATATTGCCCACCACAACAGAACCAAGGCCAATTTTTACGGTACCGGTACTTGCAATTTCACCTTCTATCTTCGCAGCATCTGAGAATACTTCGGATGAAGAACTATTGCCAATGATCGTGCCAGTCACTTCCAGTTTGCCATTGCATTGCACATTGCCTTCTACACGGCCATTGATACTAAATGAACCTGTCGTAGACAAGTTACCTTTAATTGTCGTGCCTGGCGTAATAATGGATACTTCATCTGTCACTTCCTGCGTATCAGCAACTAACTCTTCTTCCATCACTAATCCTGCTGACTCCTTCATCAAATCTTCATTCATTGGTATTTCCTCCTTAATCGTTGTGTTTGGTTTCCTGTTTCTATTGTTCAAAGAAACCGGTTCCGCAGGCAGATCCACAGCCGGTTCCTGAGGCGGCTGCACCTGCGTATCTTCTTGTGTGTCAAAAGAAAAATGAACCTGGGCCGCCCGCTCCTTTTCTAAGTCCTGCGCTCTGGCAAAACGGCCCAACGCTACGTCTGCTGGATGTTCTGCCCTGCTCCTTTCCCTTGGCGGGGCTGCAGCAGGTACCGGCGGCTTCGCCTTTTTCGCTGCCGACGGCCTACGTTCCTGTGGCTTTGGCCTTGGCGCTTCTTCCACTGCCGGCATTTCCGGCTTTACCTGCACGTGCCTTGGCTCTTCTTTTACCTCCACGTGTTCCAGCAGGCCATCCAGCTTTGACAGCTCCGATTCAATGTCCAATTCCCCTTCCAGCGTATTTACCATTATATCCGGGGATTCCTCCATTTCATCTTCGTTTTCCAGCCCTTCCCCTGGCAAAAGCTCATTTACCGCCATAGACAGGTCATCCTTGAAATCCTTGAAAAAACTCATTTTTTACCTCCATTTATCCGTATGTAGTCATTCTTCCACACAATCTGCAAAAACATGCCAAAACAACTGAAAGCATCTATTTTACACTGTCTGCCTGAATATGCTGCACAAGCACCGTATCCTCATCAATTGCCAAGACCTTGGCCCCGGATGCCTGCAGCTTTTTAATCAATAGCGGCAATGCCTTTACGGTATTAGGCTTATTGGCCGCATCATGCATTAGTACGACCGAAGTACGGTATTTTTCCACATCTTCCATCACATTTGCAACCAGCTGCTTTACCGTATAAGGCGTTGATGTAGCATCCCCGCACGCAGCGTTCCAGTCAAAATAGGTAACCCCTTCCTTATTTAGATAGCGGATAAACTCCTTCATATCCAGGCCGCTGACCTGGTTGCTGCTCCCTCCCGGGAAACGGTACAGGCTGCATTCGATGCCTGCAGCTTTTTCAACCGTATTTTTTATTCTCTGAAAATCCTGCTTGAATGCTTTTAACGAGCTGTACAGCTCTTCATATTTATGTGAATAGGAATGCATGCCAATCGTATGCCCGCGGTCTACGATTTCTTTATACATATCCAAAGAAGCCTGATCTTCCCGGCCTGTTACAAAAAACGTCGCCTTTACACCATATTTATCTAAGATGTCAAGTATTTTCTCCGTATTCGTACTTGGCCCATCATCAAACGTTAGATAGACTTTTTTTACGTCTTCCCCATCGTCTATAGCCTTCGTCAGAGCATTTGCCTGCACCGCAGCCGGCTGCCCATTTCCATCTGCATCCCCTTGGCTGCCGCTTTTTTTTGAGCCGCTTTCCCCTTTGGTCCCCGCATCTTCCTGGCTATTTCCTTTATCTTTCCCGTCCCCGCCGTCTGCCTGCGCCGAGGCTGCGTATTTATGCACACTATTGGATTTTCCGGATTGGTTCTCCTGTTGGTTGACCTGTTGGCTGCGTATCGTATTTTCGGTCAGCAGGTCAATCTGTTTTTGCAGTGAATGTACTTTTACAATCAACGCAATGGATATGGCCATCCCCGCAACGATCCATGTCAGCAGAAACCATATCAAGCCCGTTTTCATACGTTGTATCCGCTTTTTATGTGCAAGACGCTCATTTAACCCTTTTTTCTCATTCATCCAAACTCCCCGGCCCCCTGCTCACTTTATCCAACTCATTGTATCATATTTAAATCTTAATGAGTATGACTTTTTTGCATTGTATCGTTGTTTTTTTAGAAGAAAACGCTATATATTTTCAGATAATTTTCTTTTTTGCCATTTAATTTTGGATAATTGTCATTTTTTGGAACATTTGACAGCCGTTTGTTACAATGGCTATAGTATAGCACGTTTCTATCCGGTTGTCATTATGAAAATTTTTCTTTCTATGGCTTTTTGTTGGCTGGACGTTACTATTCATGGGCCAGGAATGCGCATAAACTGCGCATTCCGTGAGAACATGAT